>DATHTE010000013.1:0-26839 GCA_035463475.1 Vicinamibacterales bacterium | reverse complement strand
GCGGCGGTTCCCTCCGGCCGCTCGCTTGGCAGGCTTGGGTCCCCGGGCCTCCGCTGAAGCTACGGCCCGCCGCCGAAGCCTTGGCGAAGGCGGCCGAGACCCCAAGCCGGACTCTGGCGCCTGCGCGGCGCGGTCCGGCTTCGCCTGGCGCTCGCGGCGCTCCACAAGGGCGCTCACCGCGGCCATCGACTCGCCGGTCTCGCCTCGCGGCTACGTCACCACAAGTGCCGTCGGGCGCCGTCGGGGATTAGACAAGAGGGCCCCTGCGTCCTCCGCGTCCTCTGCGGCTTCGCTTTGGCCCAGCGCCCCTCGCGGTTGGCGCCCGACGGTTACTCCTGCCGCCGCAGGACCCTCAACGCGCCGACGAACGACAGCGCGCTGAACGCGGCGAACCCGAGCGCCTCGAGGGCGATCGTGGCGGGATCGCCGAGTCCTACGGTGGACCAGCGGAGCACGTCGGTGTGCCACGTCACCGGGTTGGCGTACCCGACGAGACGCAGCGGAGCGGGGAGCGGCTCGAGCGGGTAGAACATCGAGCTGACGAACAGGAACAGGAAATAGAAGATCGACGTCACGGTGTTGAACGCGTCGTTGCGGCGGATCCACAGCGCGAAGATCGAGTAGAAGAAGAACCACCCGGCGGTGCCGACCACCACCGCGGCGGCGAGCGCCGGCGTCAGGTCCCACCGGACGCGCACATCCAGCAGCAGCGCGGCGAGTCCGACCGTCACGGCGGCCTGCGCCACGGCAATCAGCACGTTGAACAGCACCTTGCCGAGCAGGAACACGGCGCGGCTGAGCGGGTAGGTGAGCATCTCGAAGAAGATGCCGTTGTCGCGGTCCAGGAAGAACGACCACGACGTGTTCGCCGCGATCCCGAAGCTCGCCATCGCCAGCACCCCGCCGAGGAAGAAGGCGTTGTAGTCGAGCGCCGCCCCCGGGCCGGTGAAACTGAGCGCACTCGACACCCCGACGCCGAACACCAGCAGGTACCCCAGCGGGTAGCAGATGTCCCAGAAGATGAACGTCAGGTTGGTGGCTCGGATCTTCGCTTCGCGGTACATCACCGCCGAGAGCGCGTTCACGATCGTCCTCCCCGCGTCGTCAGCTCGACGAATACGTCTTCGAGGCTCGCGCCGCTGACCTCGACGCGCAGCACGCGCGCCCGCTGCGCCAGGTCGGCGACGAGCGCGAGCACGCGCGTCTCGTCCTCGCGCAGCGCCACCTCCACGGTGTTCTGCGTGACGTTCAGCCGCAGCGGCCGCCGTGCCGCCAGCTCTCCCTCGAGACCCGCCGGCACCTGGTCGAACGTCATCGTCACCTCGTAGACGTTCTGCGACAGCAACTTGAGCGCGTGCAGATCGCCACGGGCCACCTCGCGGCCATGATGGAGAATCAGGATGTCGTCGCATAGCTCCTCGGCCTCGCTGAGGATCTGCGTCGTGAGCACGATCGTGCGTCCCTGCGCGGCCTGCTGGCGCAGCATCTCCATCATCGAGCGCTTGAGGACGGGGTCCATTCCCGTCGAGAACTCGTCGAGGAAGACGACGGGCGCATCGACCATGAAGGCCTTTGCCACCTGCACGCGCCGGCGGAACCCGCCCGAGAGATCGAGCACCTTGCGGTTCGCCTCCGGCAGCAGGCCGAACCGTTCCATGACGTCGGAGGCGCGCCGCCGCGCCGCGCCGCCGTCCAGGCCCTGGAAGCGCCCGTAGGTGAGCAGGTTGTCGCGCACGCTCAGGAACAGATCCGCCGCGCTCTCCTGGATCACCACGACGATCCGGCGGCGGACCTCGAGCGGGCTGGCGACGACGTCGAAGCCGGCGACCCGCGCGCGACCCGCCGTCGGCTGGATGAGCGTGGTCAGGATGCGCAGCGTGGTGGTCTTGCCGGCGCCGTTCGGGCCGAGCAGGCCAAAGATCGAGCCGCGCGCGACCGAAAACGTGACGCCGTCAACGGCGCGCGAGCGGCGGCCGAACGTCTTGACGAGGCCTTCCGCCTCGATGGCGAAGTCGGACATGACACCATCCGTCGCATCCGCGTCGCCGCGGAACGACACACTTGCAGGTTGAAAGAGGTCCCGGCCCGGCCGGAGTGTGCGCGGTGGAACAGCTACTGCGGGATTCGCATGGGCGTATCTGCGAGGGAGGACACTGTATCACAGAAGGCAGAAGGCAGAAGGCAGAAGGCAGAAGGCAGAAGGCAGAAGGCAGAAGGCGGTGGGCGGAAGGCGGCCCATCTCTCTCTGCTGAGCCCCTGCCATGATCGGGGCGGGGGCACCTTCTGTCTTCTGCCTTCTGCCTTCTATTCTTGGACTTGCTGCGCCAGGTAGCGCTCGTAGCCGATCTCGCCGATCAGATGAAGCTGCGATTCGAGCCAGTCCACGTGCCCTTCCTCGTCTTTCAGGATCTGCTCGAAGAGCGCGCGTGACACGTTGTCGCCGGTCTCGCGCGAGGCGGCAATCGCTTCGTTGTACGACTTGACGGCTCCCCGTTCCAGGTCGAGGTCGCTCTCCAGCTGCTTCCTGATGTTCTGACCGATGGTGAGTGGCATCGGTTCCATGGTTGGCGTCGCGTCGAGAAACAGGATGCGTTCGATCAGGAGCTCGGCGTGCCGCATCTCGTCGATCGACTGCTTGCGGATGTGCGCGCCGATCTTGTGATAGCCCCAGTTGTGCGCCATCTCGGCGTGGACGAAATACTGGTTGATCGCGGTCAGTTCCTCTTTGAGCGCCTTGTTCAGGTGATCGATGACCCGCTTCTGTCCCTGCATCACGCCTCCATCCGAAAACAAACGCCCGATCGTAGCACGTTGCCTCGCAGCGAAGGGGCGAGGCCGCGGCCGCACCGGCGAGGATGGGCTTTGGGTGGGCAGCTACGGATACAACCGCTCGATCGTCCAGCCGGCTCCCGAGCGGGTATACAACACACGGTCGTGCAGCCGATCGGGACGGCCGTACCAGAACTCGATGCGTTCCGGCGAAAGGCGGTAGCCGCCCCAGAAGGGCGGGCGGTTGACATCCCGATTGAGGAAGCGCGCCTCGACTTCGCGGTATCTCGATTCGAGCGCCTCGCGGGACGCAAGCGCGGCGCTCTGGTCGGACGCCCACGCGCCGAGCTGGCTGCTTCGCGGCCGCGTGGCGAAATAGGCGTCTGACTCCGCGTCGGTCACCCGCGCGACGCGCCCCTCGACCCGGATCTGCTCGTCGAGCTCCGCCCAGTAGAAGCACAGCGCGGCCCACGGATTGGCATCGAGCTCGCGTCCCTTGCGGCTGCCGTAGTTGGTGAAGAAGACGAACCCGCGTTCGTCCACGCCACGCAGCAGCACGATGCGTACCGACGGGCGCCCGGAGGCGTCCGCCGTCGCCAGCGACACCGGCGCGGTGTCGATCTGGTGCGCGCGGGCGCGCTCCGCCGCCTCGAGGAACTCGGTGATCGGGTTCGCGGAGGACATCGGCGGGCTACGACGTGGGCGATTTCGGCACGCGCCGCCACGTCTCGCGCTGGGTCCAGTTCGAATAGGTGACCGTGGTGACGGCGCCGTCCGCCGCGCGCTCGAAGATCAACCGGCCGAACCCGGCCGGAGAGAAAAAGGCGTTCTGCGACGACGGATGCATCTCGCGCGGCAGGTCCTCAGGAAACTTCAGGAGCAGCGTGGCCCGCTCGCGCGTGATGACGCGCCGCTCTCCCTGCTCGTTTTCGTACGTGCCGACGAACGGCTCGAGCGCGGCTGGCGAAACGGTGATGCGCGCCGGTTGCTCGACCGGCTTGCCGATCGCGAGCGCCGCGATGCGCCGCGCCAGCAGCGGCGGCCTGGGCGGCTCCGCGATGAGGTTCGACAGCACGGCGACCGTCAGATCGTCCTCCGGCAGGTGAACCAGCATGCACGAGAACCCGGGGATCCCGCCGCCGTGCTCCGCCACGTCGTGCCCCTCGTACTCTCCCACAGAGAGGCCGTACCCGTACCGTGACGATCTGCCGTTCGTGAGCGCGAAGGCGGATCGCATCCGCCGCAGCGACTCCGGTGGCACGACCTTGCCGCCGTGCAGTGCAGCGGACCAGCGCACGAGATCGTCCACGTTCGACAGCAGCGCGCCGGCGGAAAACGGCTGCGTCATGCTGATGAACTTGGCGTTCGCCAGCCCGGCAGGCCCGAGCGAGTAACCGCGCACGCGACGCGGCACGATGGTGTCGGGGTGCCCGTACATAGTCCGGCGGAGTCCCAGCGGCTCGAAAATCCGCGTCGCCAGGAATCGTTCGTACTTCAGCCCGGACACCTTCTCGATGATGGCTCCGAGCAGGAAATAGCCCGAGTTGTTGTACTTCCACTTGCTGCCCGGCTCGAACTCCAGCGGCTCGTTCTTGAAGACGTCGATCATGTCTGAGACCGTCATGTCCCTGCGGTCGTTCGCAGCCCACGAGGCCATGCCGGTGTAGCTCTTGATCCCTGAGGTGTGTGTCAGCAGGTGTTCGATGGTGATTGTCTTGCCGTGCGTCGGATAGTCGGGCAGCACCCTGGTGATGTCGTCGGACAGCGCGAGCTTGCCTTCTTCGACCAGCATCAGCACCGCCGCCGCCGTGAACTGCTTGGTGACCGAGCCGATCTCGAACACCATGTCCGGCTCGAGCTTCACGCCGAGCTCGAGATCCGCCATCCCGATTGCCTTGCGGTAGATCGGTTGTCCCCCTCTTGCGACGATGACCGCCGCACCCGGCCCGTCGGCGGGGTAGGCCTCTGACATCAGCGCGTCGATGGCGGCTTCGCTGAGCGCAGAGGCGCCGGCGCCTTGCGCGAAGGCGGGCGTTGCGAGCGCAAGCCAGAACAGGAAAAGGGCGGACGCGCGCGAGCGGGCAGAAAAATCCATCATGCGCGCCATCTTAGCGTGCCTGTCACCAATTGTCTTGAATAGCGGACAATCGGCGCCAGGCCCCGTCAGCCAGCCATGGCGGCGTTGAGGGCAGCGCGCGGCTGCGACATCTCGACCCGTCCCTGGATGCGCCCGCCGTCGGCGATCGCCAGGCGGGTAGTGTGCAGGTCCCCTTCGACCTCGCCGTCGGGACCGACGCGGACGCAGTCGGACGCCACCAGCCCCCCTTGGATGCGGCCGCCCACTTCGATTTGGGCCGCGCCCACGTTGCCGACGACGTGCGACCCGGGCGCGAGCGTGACGGTGTGGCCCGTCGCCTCGATGCTCCCCTCGACGCGGCCGGCGATCGTCACGTCCTCGTTCGCGACGATGTCACCCTTGATCAGGATCGAATGGCCGAGCATGCATACCTCCGGTGGGGGGGGCAGGGGCAAAGGCCATACCGCCGGAGGAGCCGCGAGTTGGCGGAGGTTTTCTCGGATGCGGCCCCGCGCGCCATCACGTTCCTGCAATCGGGCGGCGAATTCAAGCGTCAGGCTTCAGGGTTCAGGCTCCATGCGTTACTCGACGCGCAGGGCGCGAACCGGGTCGGTGGCGGCCGCGCGCCGGGCCGGCAGTGCCGCGGCCATGACTGCCGAAAGCGCCAGCAGCAGCGAACCCCCCGCGAGCACGAGCGGGTCGTGGCCGCTGACGCCGAACAGTTGCGCCTGCAACAGTCGCCCCGCCGCGAACGCCGCCGGAATCCCGGCCGCGAATCCGACGGCCACCTGCCCGAGCGCGCCCCTGAGGACCGTGCGCAGCACGCGCGCACCTGACGCCCCCACCGCGATCCGGATGCCGATCTCTCGCGTCCGGCGCGAGACCGAATACGCGGTGATGCCGTACAACGCCAGACAGGCGAGCAGCAGCGCCACGAGCCCGAACGCGACCGTGAGTCGCGCGATCAGGCGCTCGGTGTTGAACGCGCGCGCGACCTGCTCTTCGATCGGGATGACGGTGCGCACGGTGATTCGCCGGTCGACTTCGGCCAGGGCGCGGCGGATCTCCGCCTCGAGGCCCTGCACGGGTCCGGCGGCGTGGATCTCGATCGCCTGCGGATAATGGGAGCGGTCGATCTCTACCCCCGCGGCAGCGGCGCGGGCGCGGCTGGCGGCCGTCTGCTGGAGGAACGGCAGGAAGAACGTCACGTAAGGCGGCCGCCTCCCGTCCTGGTACTTGGCATCGCCGGTGATGCCGACGATCTCGACCTCGCGCGCGCCTTCTCCCTTGCTGTTCGCGAATCCGATCCGCCGGCCGATTGGGTCCGAATCCCCGAAGAACTTGCGCGCGAACGCCAGGCTGACGACCGCCACGAGCGGCGACTCGGGCCCGTCCCGCTCGTCAACGGCGCGGCCGCGGATGAGCGGCGTCCCCACGGTTTCGAAATACCGCGGGCTCACGCGATTCCACGACGCCACGAGGCGCTCGGACTCGCCGTGCCCGTCCACGGTGATGAGCGACGCCCAGTTGTCGCCCGACATGGGGCTGTAGAGCGAATGCGCGGCGTTGACCACGCCGGGGATGCGCCGCAGGCGCTCCTGCATGCGGGCGTAGATCTCAGGCAGTTCCCGCGCCGGCGTCGTCGCAAGCGACGGTGCCAGCGTGACGACGTAGCGGTTGTCGGTGCGGAACCCGAAATCCTGCGCTTCGAGGTTCCGCAGGCTCCGGCCCAGCAGCCCGGCGCACGTAATGAGCAGGAGCGAGAGTGCCACCTGCAGGGCGATGAGGGATCGGCGGAGACCTGCGCCATGTTCCCCGGTTGCGCGGCCCGCGCCGCGCATCGCGTCGATCGGGTCGGATCGGGACCCGACGATCGCGGGGGCCGTGCCGAACACCACCCCGGTCACGAGCGAGACGCCGAACGCGAAGGCCACGGCTACCAGCGACGGCGCGGGATCGACGGGCACGTGGGTGGCGCCGCGAAACGCCAGGTCGATGATCGCGCGGGCGCCGCCGACGGCGACGAGGAGGCCGGCGAGACCGCCGGCGCAGGCCAGCAGCGTGCTCTCCAGGAGGAACTGCGCGGTCAGCCGGGTGCGGGAGGCGCCGAGCGCGACGCGCACGGCGGTTTCAAGCCGCCGCGCCAGGCCCCGCGCGAGCAGCAGGTTCGCCAGGCTGGCGCACGCGACGAGGAGGACCGCGGCGGCGAGCGCCTGGAGCAGTTGGAGGGCCGGAGCGACCTCGTCTCGCAGATTGCTGACCCCCGCCGCAGCCGGGATCACGTTGATGTGCTGTTTCGGGACCTGGTTGCGTTCCTCGGCCGACAGGTCGAGCGTCGAGGAGAGCCAGTGCTGCAGCTGCACGGTCAGTTGCGCCTGGAGCGGCGCGGTGTCGGCGCCCGGCTTCAGACGCCCGATGATGTACAGCCAGTGCGACGGTTTCGCATCGAGCAGCCGGGCAGCCGGCTGCAGCTGCGGCTCGCTCGAGAGCGGGATCCAGATCTCCGCGGGATTCGGCCGCAGCGTGTCCCCGTAGAAACCCTGCGGCGCCACGCCCGCAATCGTGGCCGTCATGCCGTTCAGCAGGACGGGATGCCCGGCGATGTCAGTGCGCCGCGCGAATCGCTCTGCCCAGGCGCGGTAGCTGATGACGGCAACGGGCGGCGCGCCGCGACGGTCGTCCGACGGCTGCAGCAGGCGGCCCGCCGCGGGCACGAGCTCGAACATCTGGAAGTAGTTGCCCGACACGAACGCGCTGTTCATCGTCTCGGGGGGTGCACTGGCATCCACGCGACCGATGGTGACGGCGCGCGTGTTCGCCTGGAACGCGGCCAGATGGACGAACTGGGGCGCGGCTTCGCGCAGGTGCGTGTAAAGGTCGTAGGAGAAGAGCGAAAACGACCCCGCGAGGCCGGAGTTCACGCAGCAGTCGTCCGTGTTGCCGAGCCGGTAGAGCTCCTCGGGACGCTGCACGGGCAGCGGTTTCAGTACGACCCGGTCGATCAGCGTGAACACCGCGGTGTTGCCGCCGATGCCAAGCGCGAGCGTGACGACGCAGACCAGCGTGAACGCCGGCGCCTCCAGGAGCCGCCGGAGTGACAGCGAGAGATCCGAACGGAAGCCCGGCCAGAAGCTCATGGCTCTCTTAGACGGGACGGTGTGCGCGGAGGTTTGCGGGTCAGGGATGAGCTGAGGCCGGCTGCCAGTACAATCGAAGCCGCCCCAGGCCGGGGTGGCGGAACTGGCAGACGCTGGGGACTTAAAATCCCCTGCCCGCAAGGGCGTGTGGGTCCGAATCCCACCCCCGGCATTCAGCTGGCGCAGGACAGTCGCCTCGACCGAAGGTGCATTCAGGATGCTTCACCTGTTCATCGCCCTCGCCCTCGCGCAGACACCCGCTTCCGAACCGGTGACGTACGAGGCGTTCGCCATCCGGTACGGCTTGCTGCCGGCCTTTCCCGTGTCGGGCCTCGTCGCCGGGGCCGACAAGGCGCGCACGCTCGACATCCCGGTGATGATCTGGCTTCTCAAGGGATCTAACGGCCGCATCGTTCTGATCGACGCCGGCTTCTATGCGAAGAAGTTCATCGATCGGTGGAGGCCGCGCGACTTCCGGTCGCCTGCCGACGCGGTGCGCGCGGCGGGCGTCCAGCCGGAAGAGGTCACCGACATCATCGTGACCCACGCGCACTGGGACCACGTGGGCGGCGTTGACCTGTTCCCAAAGGCGGACGTGTGGATCCAGCGGGACGAATACACGTACTACACCGGCGAAGCCTGGCACTCGCGCGAGACGCACGGCGGGATCGATCCGGATGACATGGCAACGCTGCTCCGGATCAACACGCAGGGCCGGCTCCGGTTCGTGAGCGGCGACGACCAGGAAACGGTTCCGGGCGTCCGCTGCTACACGGGCGGGCGGCACACGTGGGCATCGCAGTACGTGTCGGCGCCGCTGCGCACGGGCACCGCCGTGTTCGCCTCGGACAACGTCTACCTGTACGAGAACCTCGAGAGGCGCGCGCCGATCGCGCAGACGCTCGACGCCGAGAGCAATCTCAGGGCACAGGGCCGCATCAGGTCGCTCGCCACCAGGCCCGAGCTGATCGTGCCGGGTCACGACCCGACGGTCTTCGAGCGGTTCCCCGCGACCGCCGACGGAGTGGTCGCGATCCGCTGAGGCTGGTAGATTCCGATGGTGTGTCGTTCTTTCGTGCTCGTGCCTGCCGTGGCGGTGCTCGCAGGGACAGCCGCATTCGCCGTGCTGATGGTCGTGCCAGGACGGGAGCAGGCGGCCGCCCCGGCGGCCCCGGCACGTGCCCCCGCGCCGCAAGCGCCGCGCCCAAGCGCGTTCGCCTGGCAGCTCGTCGGGGCGACCTCCGCCGAGCGCATGATGGTGCTCGAAGTCGAGACCGCCAGGCCCGCCGAGGCGCTCGCGATTGCCCAGCAACTGACGGAGCCCTACAAGAAAGACTACGACGAGGTCCTCGTGTTCTTCTTCGCGCCGGACGCGCAGCCGCGGCTCGCCTTCAGGCGAGTGCAGTGGACTCGAACGCGCGGCTACCGCACGCTCGACCTGAACCCCGAACCCTGAACCCTGATCCCCGAACCCCGAACCGCGAACTCCGTCCGCTATAATCCCACGCGTCCTGCTCAAGACCCTGACGGGAGGTACCGGGTGATGCGTCGATTCCTTTCTGTTGTGACAGTCCTCGTCGTGAGCGCCGCGGCGGCCGTCGCCGAGCCCGCGCGTCCGGCCCCCTCCGCGCAGACACCTTCGCAGGCGACCGAGCCCGCGCGGCAGACTGCACCCGGACGGCCGTTACCGACGCCCTCCGCTGTGCCGCCCGCGGTAGAGACCGAACGCCTCTCGACGACGACCGGCCACTCCGTGCGCGTCGACGGACACGACGTGCGATACACCGCCGTCGCCGGGACGCTCCCGGTGCGCGACGACAAGGGCGCCGTCTCGGCGAACATGTTCTTCGTCGCGTACACACGCGATGGAGAAGACGCGGCGAGGAGGCCGATCGCCTTCCTCTACAACGGCGGCCCCGGATCCGCATCGATCTGGCTGCACATGGGTTCGTTCGGTCCCCGCCGCGTCAGGATGGCGGATGAGGGCCTTCAGCCTGCGCCACCGTTCACGCTCGTGGACAACGAGCACTCGCTGCTCGACGTCATCGATCTGGTGTTCGTCGACGCCATAGACACCGGCTTCAGCCGCCCCGCGGCCGGTGTGGACCCGAAACAGTTCCACGGGGTGCGCGGCGACATCAGGGCTTTCGGCGAGTTCATCCGCACGTACTTGACGCGCTTCAGCCGGTGGTCATCTCCGAAGTACCTGATGGGCGAGAGCTACGGGACGATGAGATCAGCGGGCCTCGCGGGCGAGCTGCAGGGCCGGCATGGCATCGAGCTGAACGGCGTCGTCCTGATCTCGTCGGTGCTCGACTACCTGACGAAGGGATATGCGAGCGGCAACGACCTGCCCTACGTCATCTTCCTGCCGACGTACACCGCCACGGCCTGGTACCATCGGAAGCTCGCGCCGGATCTCCAGGGCAATCTCACCAAAGCGGTGGACGAGGCGCGGCAGTTCTCCACGGGCGAGTACCTCGCGGCCCTGGTGCAGGGGAACCGGTTGACCGCGGAGGCGCGCAAGCAGATCGCGGCGAAGCTCGCGCGGCTCACCGGTCTGTCCGCCGATTACATCGAGCGATCGAACCTCAGGGTGAGCGACTCGCGGTTCCGCACGGAACTGCTACGAGCCGAGCGGCGAACCGTGGGGCGGCTCGACGGCCGGTTCACCGGCATGGACGCCGACGCGGCTGGCGAACGGCAGGAGTACGATCCGTCCGACCTGGCGATCAAAGGCGCGTTCACGGCGACGTTCAACGACTACGCGCGCGACGAGCTCAAGTGGGAAACGGACCTGGCGTATCCCACGTCGGGCAACGTCCGTCCGTGGAGCTACGACGAGTTCGAGAACCGCTACCTCAATCTCGCGGACACCTTGCGCGGTGTCATGGCGCGCAACCCGTTCGTCAAGGTGTTCGTCGCGAACGGGTACTTCGACTTCGCGACGCCGTTCGGCGGCACGGAGCACACCTTCGCGCACCTCGGATACGAGCCGACGTACCGCGATCGCGTGGAACTGGCGTATTACGAGGCCGGCCACATGATGTACATCCGGCCGTCCGAGCATCGGCGGCTGACCCAGGACGTCGCGCGCTTCGTGCGCGCCACGAGCGGGACCACGGCCCGCGGCACGCGCAACTGAGCGCGCGTTACATGCCCTTGACGACGATTCGGATGATCTTGAGGTAGCGCACCGGCCGGCCGTCCTTGCGGGCCGGCACGAAGCGCCACGCGCCAGCCGCCCGCAGGAGTTCCGAATCGTACAGGGGATGGATGGAGCGCAGAAGGCGCGCCGATTCGACCCTGCCGGTTTCGTCAATGGTGACGCCCAGATATCCCGCGAACCCGTTCTGCGTACGCAGCGCCGGGCTCGGGGCCACCTTTGGCATCGTTTGTTCGATGGCCTCTGGCGGGATCACGTCGGCGTCGTTGCCGCTGAAGATGGTCGAACCGTGCCCGGCTTCCCGAGACGGACCGGCCCCGTTCTCCGGGGAAGCCGCCGACGGGGATGGCGGCGCCGCGGGTTCGGACGTTGCCGGCGCGGCCGAGGCTTGCGCGAGCGCAAGGAAGCCGTCGGCGAGCAGACGCAGGTCCTCCATGCCTTCGACGTCGCGGAGGTCGGGGTCTCCCGCGATCCGGACCACGCGCTCAAGCGCCGGCGCCGCGTCGGTCAGCTCTTTCGCCGCGAGGTGCGCGCGCGCCTCGGTGTAGGTCGTTCGCGCAATTCCCGGCAGGACGGCGCGGCGCACCTCGCGCAGCATAGCCATCATGCGGGGCGGCACATCCGCCTCGGCGGGCCTGTACACCGGATCCTGCTCGACCAGCTTCTCGATCGCGGCGCGGGCGTCGTCTGCGCGACCCAGGGCGAAGAGGCACAGCGCACGGTAGCGCTCCACCTCCACCGCAACGCCGCGGTCCGACGGAATGGCGCCCGCCAGAGTGGCCAGGGCTTCCTCGTACGCGGCGGAGGCATACAACTCCCGCGCCGACGCGAGCGCGTCCCGCGCGTCGGGCGCGCGGCCCGCAAGCGATGGACCCAGGGCAAGCAGAAGGAGAAGCGTGTCGATGATCATCGCCGCAGGTCCACGCCCAGCCGCGTGACCCCTCCGACCGGCACGGTGACGCGCCGTCGCTGCTCACCGAGCTCGGGATGCCGCAACACGATCTCGTGGACACCGATTGGCACGGCGAGGTTGCCGATCGGCGTCTCTCCACGCGCTTCTCCGTCGATCCAGACCTGCGCCCACGGCAGCGCGTTGACGCTGAGGAGGCCTTTCGGCACCGCGATCTCGACGACGCGAGTCTGTCCGGGCGCGATTTGAATCACCTGGTTCAACTCGAAGCGCAGGTCACGATTCACCAATCGCAGCTTGTGGCTGCCGGCGGGCAGCATCAACCGATCGACGTCGGTCGTGCCGAGCAGATCGCCGTCCTTGTAGATCTCGGCCACGATGGGCAGTTTCACCTTTGCCCAGCCGGAGGCGCCGCTGCCCGGCTTCGGCATCACCACCACAACGGACGATGCCGCTCCTTCCTCCACACGGACGCGGCGCGTGACACTACCTCCCGCGCCGGTGAGGACGATGTCGTGCAGGCCCGGCGCGAGGTCCCGCACAACGATCGGCGACGCGCCGCGCGGCCGTCCATCGATCGCAACGCGGGCCCCCGCGGGTTCAGAGGCGATCGCGAGTGACGTCCCGCGCGCCCCCGCGGGGGGGATGGGCCCGGTGCCGGAGGCTGGCCTCGCAGCGTCGATGTCGACGAAGTGATGGCTTTCGCCACCGATGGGGACTTGTGCGACGAAGCGGCGAACCGCGGCTCCCTGCCGCACTTCCACGCGGTGGGGCCCGTGAGCGAGCTGCAGCGCGAGCGGGGCGACGCCGCGCGCGCGCCCGTCGACGATCACTTCCGAGCCGGGTGACGTGGCGTCCACCCGCAAATGGCCCTCGGCTGGAGTGGACGCGGCCACGGGCGCGACGCCGCGGAGCAGAAGCGCCGCTTCGACAAGCGCGACGAGTGCAGCGGCCGCGGCAAGCCAGCGATCGCGCGGCCACGCAGGAGGCCACACGCGGCGATCTCCGCGTGCCGGAGTTTCCAATTCGGAGGAGAACGCACTCAGCGGACTGTCGGGCGCTTTCTTTTTCGCGGGCATGGCAACCGTGTCGGTCCGACCGGCGCGGTCACGGCGCGGGCTCCACGGTAGAACGAAACGCATCAGCACTCCTCCGGCGGTCGTGCGCATAAACGGGCAGCGGCGTGCACGCCCGTGGCCAGACGCGTGCCAAACGGGACCGGCGATTACTGGCGGGAAAGTCCACGCGGACAGATGTGAAGGGGTCGAAAGGCGTGAAAGACGCAGAGAATTGTCGGCCTCAGCCGTTCGGGGAGCGGGCAGAAATCCGGGAGGAGGGAGAAAAAGAAACGCCGGCGGCCGATGCCCGATCGACCGCCGGCAGGGCCAAGGAGTGCGGGAGCTACTTCACTACTTTGCCATCGATGACGATACGGAGCGTGTAGTTGTCTCCGCCCTTGGTGTTCACGGTGAAGCCGTCGACGAGCGCGACCCAGTTGCCCACCAGCGGGTCCTTGATCGACGCTGACTCCGGGCTGCTGAGGCTGGCCCCGTCGAGATTGGGAGCTCCCGACGGCGGGAACAGGACCACGTCGAGATCATTCGTCGGATACGAAGACCAGTCGCCGTCCCACTCGAGCCGCACTTCCAGCGCCTTCGCACCTGCGGGAACGACGAACGGCACGAGGCTGGAGTCGCCATCCTGGATTTTCCCGTGGCTAGTCAGGCCCGAGAGCGGATCCGCAATGGCCTTGATGTGCACGGTTGCGGAGATGGGGCTGGCGTTCGTCCAGTCGCCGTTGACGGTGATACGCATTAAGCCGGTTTCGGGGCGGTCGAAGCTCCACGCGCCGTTCTTCACGTTGTCCCAGAAAAGGTAGTCGCCTTCGCCATGTCCGCTGGTCTTGGCGCTGTGGACAGCCAGAATGATGTCATCGCCAAAGAGCTGGTTCTGGATTGGTCCGGGCGTCACGCCAGTGAGGGCGACCAACACCCGCGCCGTATTTGGTGGAACGCGGTAGTAGGTTTCCATCCGCTGTCCAGGAAGCAGGTTCGTGGCGGTCCGG
This sequence comes from Vicinamibacterales bacterium, assembly GCA_035463475.1. Classification (GTDB taxonomy): domain Bacteria; phylum Acidobacteriota; class Vicinamibacteria; order Vicinamibacterales; family 2-12-FULL-66-21; genus JACPDI01. The sequence goes on along the minus strand of DATHTE010000013.1, from coordinate 12,715 downwards.
GTGACATAGCCTTCCCACGTGCGCACACCCGCGCCCTGGTTGAGGTTCACTTTGACGTTGACGTTGTCGCCGCCTTCTTCACCCGGTGTATCCGGCGCACCGGCGAGCAAGGCGTGTGCGGTCCCCGCATCGACAAAGCCGAATCCGCGATCCACCTCGGTCGAACCGTCACCGAGGACGTCAGGATTCGCGGCCATCATGATCGCGTTGCGGACCTGGCGCGCCGTTGCATCGGGATTGGCCTGCCGAAGGACAGCTGCCACGCCGGCAACCGTGGGCGAGGCGAAGCTGGTGCCGCTCGCAATACTGATTGAGCCGGTGGTCGATCCCAGGCCCTGGCCGAAGTTCGCGTACCCGTTCGCTACCACGTCGACGTCCGCGCGGCCATCAGCGCTGGGGCCCCGCGAACTGAAGGAGGCCATGATCGTGCCTGGGAATGGCCGCACGTCAGCTCCGAAGTGGCCGTAGCCCTGAACCCCGCGCAGGATCCGCTCGTGTACGGCCGTTGAGGCGGCCCCCACCGTGAGCGCGCCGAACCCGGTGCCCGGGCTCCCACCCGTCGAGCCGCTCGGCCCTGCGTTCGATGCCGCGGTCACGAGCACGATATCGTGCTCGAGGAACACGTTGGTGAGCTCGTCCTCGATGTCTCGCCCGGCGTTGAGCGTCGGGCCGCCGAGGCTCATGTTGCAGACCTTGATGTTCAGGGCCTGGTACTTGCCCGTGCTATCGGCCGTTTCCGGCGCTCCCGCTTCGAAGTTGTCCCGAAGTTCCAGCACGCGTTCCATCGCCGCGATGATCCGCGACTCCGGTGCGCCGCCGGTTGGTCCGAACACGCGCAGCGCGTAGATGCTCGACAGCGGCGCCGAACCCAGCACGGGAACGCGGTTGGTGGCAGTCACGCACGACGCACAGTTCGCGGCGATCGAGGGCAGCCATGGGTGCCCTGTGAAGTTGAACGTGACGTTTGCCGAGATCATGCCGGCTACGAACGTCCCATGTCCGCCGTTCGCCAGATTGCTGTACCCGAGGCCGTCGCTGACGAAATCCTCGCCGCCGATGACCGAGCCGTCCAGCGAGAGATGGGGGAAACCCGGTCTGATGCCCGAGTCGATCACCGCGACCTTCACACCCTGCCCGAAGTTGCCCTCACCGTGCAGAGAGGTCAGGTTCAAGAACGCGTTGTTGATGCTCCACGCCTCTGGCTGCTCGGCCGCGAGCTGTCTGAGGGTCGCGACATCGAATGCCGCGGCGGACGCGATATCCACCTCGGCTTCAACCTGCATCCGCGATTCATCGCGATCGCGCGCTGCCATCGGCTGATCGACGATGACGTCCTTGCGGATCGCGCCGGGTTCCACGAGGCGGCGAACGAGCGCCATCCGGTTGTCGGGAATGTCCGCCGCGATCGCGTCGATGTACTTGTAGCGGAACGTCACGGTGCCCCCCGCATCCGCGACCGCCTGCTCCACGCTCGTGCAGGGGCGGGCGCACTTGACGATGACGCGTTCGGCGTATGCGGCGGAGGAAGCGAACAGGAGAGCGAGAATAAATGCGGGAACCCACTTGAGAGACGTCATTACAGAGCCTCCTGGGAGCCGGGCCTTGTAGGCTGAAAATCGTACACCCCGGCCGTACTGATGGCCATAGTCCTTTGGTAACGGTCGTGGAGAATGAACGTGCATCCGGGTCGAATTGTGAAAATGAGGGCGTTGAGGGACCCGGCGCGCGGCCAGCCGCAACGAGGCGTCCGGCCGCGCGCGACGGACGTTCAGCGGTTGCGCGTCTTGTATCCGGCCGGCACGTCGAAGTGGGCATCCGGGATCGCATCGGATGCAATCGAGAGCACCTCGCTCGACATCGAGACGCCCCCCATCTTGTTCATCATGCTCGCCATCATCCCGGTGCCCTCGAAGGACATTCGGATGTCCGTCGCGTAGGCGACCCCGCGATCCGCCATCCCGCGGTAGAGCACCGCCATCCCCTTCGCCTGCCCGGGCTGCGCCTTCGCCGCGCGCGGGTCGTTGAAGAACAACCCTTTCTCCGCGGCGGCGCGGTAGAACGCGGCGAAATCATCCGCGCCGGGCCCGCCCTTCGCGAGACAGACGACGCCGGCCGTGACCATGGTCATGGTGTCGTTGCCCATCTTCATCGGGACCGACATCTTGACGTCGTGGTCGGTGCAGGTGGCGCCGGCGATCTGGCGCGTGCGCGCCGTCGGCGTGATCGACGCCTCGATGTCTCCCGCGCCAGTGGCCTGCGAGATCTCCTGCGCGATCTTCGCCATGTCGTAGACGTCGGCTTCCTTCTTCTTGTGATTGAGCACGATCATCTTCTGCGACCCGGCATCCACGATCGTGGAGGTCTGGTCGCCGCCCATGGTCTGGTCCATCCGCATGCGCGTGCCTTTGATGAACTGCACGGTCTCGCCGGACATGGCGCCGCCCATGCCTCCTTTCCCGGTGTTCTTCTGGCGGACGGTCACGTCCGCGTATGCGGGCGAAACGAGCACGAGACACACGAGCGCGGATATCCCGGAACGCGCGAGCATAAGATTCCTCCCTGGAATGGCTGCGGTCCGGGTATTTTACCCGGAAGCGTGTCACGAATGGGCCGCGGCCCGAATCTTCTGTTCCAGATGAGACCCCGCGGGAGGCGTGTGTTCGCGGCCGCCGCAGCGCTGGCCGCGATCCTGGCGCTCGTCGGCTGGTTCGACTACCGCGCATCGACGGGCGAGCTGCGGTCGGCACTCGAGGCGGAAGCGGCCTCGCTGCACGCGACGATCGCCGCCGCGGCGCGCGTCCAGCATGCGGCCGCCGGTGAGGCCGAGCGCGCCCTCGGGCAGCGGCTGCTCGAACACGCCCGGCTGCTCGCCGCGATGGATCGCCGCGGCGCGCTGGACCAGTCTGCCGTGGACGCCATCGCCGCAGGCTCCGACCTGTTTCGCATCGTCGTGTTCGATGCAGACGGGCGGCGCGCGTACCTGGCGGGCGAGCGGCCGCCTGGCGCGGGACCCGGCGCGACCGGCGGTCCCGATGCGGGTGGCGGCCCCGGCGCGGCCAGTGCCGGCGGCGCGCCCGGCGGCGGGTTCGGGCCGGGGCGCGGGCGAGGGCAGGGACCCGGCGAAGGACGCGGTCCGCTGGCCGCGGGCGAAGGACATGGTCCGCTGGGGGGCGAGGGACGCGGCCCCTGGGCGGGGCCTCCGGCTGGCGCGTCGCGCGTCGCGCAACGGCTGCTGGCAGGCGAAGCGGAAGAGATCGTCTCGCCGCCGCACGTGTCACGGGAGGGAGCCGAGCGGCTCGCGGCCGGCGTGCGGCGCGCGGGTGGGGGCGCCATTGTCCTGAACGCCGCGAACCGGCTCGCGCGCGAGCTGGACGCGGTCTACTCGCTCGACGTGCTGGCATCGCAGATCGCGGGGGCGACGCCGGCGATCGGCTACGTCGTGCTGCAGGACAGTGGTGGCCGCGTGGCGCGCGGGCCGCTCGCCGAACAGGAAGCGCGTTCGGGGGCGCGATTGGAGGGCGATCGCGACCGCGGCGAGCGCGAGATCCAGACGGCCGAGGGTCCGGTGCCGGTCCTCGAGCGGCGCGGCACGATCTCGCTCGACAAGGAGCGCTCCGCGGAGCTGCGGATCGGCATGAGGCTCGACGAGGTCCGCCGCGCGGAACGGCGCGCGCTCATCCGGATCGCAGGTGGACTGTCGGCGATCGGCGCGCTGCTCGTGCTCGGTGCCGCGTTCGGCTCGCTGCAGCACCGGTACGGCGCGCTCACCGTCCGTCACGCCAGCGCACAGGAAGCGCTCCGCCGGCGCGACCGGCTCGCGGCCATGGGCGAGATGGCCTCGACCGTCGCGCACGAGATCCGCAACCCGCTCAACGCGATTGCGATGAGCGCGCAGCGCCTGGGCCGCGAGTACGGGAGTGCGCTCGCCTCTGCGGGCGCTGGCTCGGACGCCGCCGAGCTCGTGGGCGTCATTCAGGCCGAGGCATCGCGCATCAACGGCACCGTGCAGCAGTTTCTCGAGTTCGCGCGACCGCGGCCGCTGAATGCGCGCGAGATCGGGCTGGATCGCCTGCTGCGCGAGGTAGCCGACGCGGCCGCCGCGCTGGCCGGCGCGCGCGGCGTGCGGATCGAGACTGAGGCCGCCGGCGCGCCGAAATTGACCGCGGACCCGGACCAGCTCCGGCAGGCACTCGACAATCTCGTGCGCAACGCCATCGAGGCCTCCTCGCCGGGCGGCGTGGTGACGCTCGGAGCGGCACGACACGGCAGCGGCGCGGTCATCGAGGTGCGCGACACCGGCGCCGGCATCGCGCCCGACGCGCTCCCGCGGATCTTCGATCTGTACTTCACGACAAAGCGCGAGGGCACGGGGGTGGGGCTCGCCGTGGTCCAACAGATCGTCGCGGCGCACGGTGGCGCGATCGACGTCGAGTCCGCGCCGGGATCGGGCACGCGCATGATCATCAGGCTGCCGCTGCAGGGGGCGGGGCGTGGCTGATCGAACGATTCTCGTCGTGGACGACGAGGAAGCGCAGCGGAAAGTGCTGTCGGGATTCCTGCGCAAGCGCGGGTTCGACGTCATTCAGGCCGGCGGCGCGACCGAAGCGCTGGCGCAGGCGCGCGAGCGCACCCTCGATCTCGTCCTCACCGACCTGCGGATGCCCGACCGGGACGGCCTCGAGTTGCTCGCGGAGCTGCGGCGCATCAACCCCGAAGTGCCGGCCATCGTCATGACCGCGTTCGGCACCGTCAAGACCGCGGTGGAAGCGATGAAGCGCGGGGCCGCCGACTACCTGACGAAGCCGATCGATCTCGACGAGCTCGACCTGCTGATCGATCGCGTGCTGGAACGCCGCGCGCTCGTGTCGGAGAACGCCGAGCTCCGGCGGCAGGTGGAAGAGCGCCACCAGCTCCAGGGGCTCGAGACCGCGAATGCTCGCATGCGCGAGGCGTTGAGCGTCGCTGCGCGCGCCGCGCAGCGCGACGTGACCGTGCTCGTGCAGGGGGAGAGCGGCACCGGCAAGGAACTGCTCGCGCGGGCCATCCACTATGCGAGCCCCCGCGCGCGCGGGCCGTTCGTGGCGGTGAACGTCGCCGCGCTGCCGGAGACGCTTCTCGAGTCCGAGCTGTTCGGCCACGAGCGGGGCGCGTTCACTGGGGCGGATCGCGAGCGCCGCGGCCGCTTCGAGCTGGCGAGCGGCGGCACGCTGCTGCTCGACGAGGTCGGAGACCTGCCGAAGAGCACGCAGGTGAAGTTGCTGCGGGTGATCCAGGAGCGCACGATCGAACGGCTGGGATCCAGCCGCGGCATCGAAGTGGACGTGCGCCTGCTCGCCGCCACCAACCGCGACCTCGCCGCGATGGCGCGCGCCGGCGAGTTCCGCGAGGACCTCTTCTACCGCCTGAACGTCGTCAGCATCGAGCTCCCGCCGCTGCGGGTGCGCCGCGAGGACATCCCGGCGCTCGTCGAACAGTTCCTGGGCCGATACGCCCCCAAGGGCATCGAGCGGCCGCAGGTCTCGCGCGAGGCGATGGACGCGCTCCTGAAGTACTCGTATCCCGGGAACATCCGCGAGCTCGAGAACATCATCCAGCGCGCCGTCGCGCTCGCGCGCTCCTCCCTCATCGGCACGTCGGACCTGCCTGCCTACATCCTCGGACTGCCGGCCGAGGATGCCACCGGCGGATCGCTCACCGAGCAGGTCGAGCGCCTCGAACGCCGCCTTATTGCCGACGCGCTTGCGCAGTCGGGCGGAGTGCAGACGCGTGCCGCGCGAATGCTCGGCATCAGCGAGCGGCACCTCCGCTACAAACTCCAGAAGTACGCGCTCGACGGCCGGGGCGCCGCGGACGGAAAAGGCTCCGACACAGTAGACGACTGACGCCGCCCACCCAGGTGTCTCGACGATCGCGGTCCGCGCGAGTCGGCCTTCGACCGTTCCGCATTGACACTTCCGGCATTGGTACTTTCGGCATGGACGCATCCGGCATGGACGCATCCGGCATTGAGGCATCCAGCATTGACGCGTTCGGCCTTCGACCCGTTCGGCATTGACGCCTTCGGCCTTCGGCATTGCCCTTCGACCAGCCCGTCGAGCGCTTCGACCAGATCGTCGAACTTCGCGAGGTTGCCTTCCGGTGCCTCCGTCGCCAACACGTTGATCCAGCAGGAGATACCAGTTTCAGCCGGTCGCGCGCGCGTTGGCGTCCTGCTTGCCCTACGGTGGGTCGACGGCGGTTGCGAGCCGCCTCAGAGACCAAGGAGGTCACAATGAAACGGTTACTCTTCCTCACGTTGGGGCTGCTCCTCGCGTTCGCCGCGGTCAGCACGGCGCAGACGACCCCCTCACCGGCGCCCGGCGCGCCGACGACCGTCGGACCGAATTTCGTGGACGCGAACGGCGACGGCATCTGCGATCGCTTCCAGTCGGGGCAGGCAGGCCAGATGCGCGGGCAGGGCAAGCGGTACGGTAATGGCACGGGCGCGCGGCCGCAGGACGGCACGGGCATGGGCCCCGGACCGTCGGCGGGCGGTGGCACCTGCGATGGCACCGGTCCGAAGGGGCGTGGCGCTCGTCGAGGCCGCGGGTAACCGCTGAACGATCATGCGCGCAGCGACGATCGCCGTCGGCGCCATTCTCATCACGACGCCCGTGGCGGCCCAGCCGTCCGGGCGTCTCACGTTCGACGTCCCCATCCAGTGGACGCTTCCCGCGGCCGATGCCTCCAGCCAGCGGCAAGACATCGGCGCCGAAGTTGCCCTGGATCACCTCTTTGCGAAGGAGCGCGGGAAGGTTTTCTATGAGATGACGCTCGACTCGTTCGGCGCGCCCGACGCGCTCCGGACGTGGCTGCACAACGCCGGCGTCGTCGCGACGCTCGGAGGCGAAAACCGCGCGCTCGATCTCGGAGGTTCGGTGTTCTGGCGGGCGAACGACGGAGCCTGGGCGGACGCCGGGTTTCGCGGCGTCAACGTGATGGCCTCGGCACGCACGCGGTTCAGCCCCGTCTTCATGATGACGAGCTCCTACGGGCTCTATGCGAGGGCCTTTCCAGACGAACCGGCGCTCGATCAGATCGAGCACTTCGGGTCCGTGCGCTGGCTCGCGAACTTCCCGACGCACACCACGCTCGTCGGCGCGGTCTCGCTCGGCCGGAAGTCCTATGATGGCCGCGAGGCAGTAATCGTCGTCGACGAGACGCTGCCGGCGAGCGGGGTCACAGACCCGACGCACATCGGCCGCGGGTGGCGGCAGGGCCTGATGGTGCCGGTCAGCATCGACGTGACCGGTGAGCCTGGCGCGCGCACCTCCTGGACGTGGGCGGCCCGCCTTGCGCAGTCGCTCGACGATCGGACTGGCGTGTGGATTGAGCGCGAGGAGCGGCGCACCCGCGGGGAGCTACCGCCCGCAATCGTCTGGACGCCGCCGTTGTTCTACGACGACGGGGTGTATGACGACCCGTACGTGATCGACGCGAAGACCTGGCGCGCCGGGGCGAAGCATCTGTTCGAACGGGGCGACGAGGTGAGCGGCTGGGTGAGCTACAGCGATCGATCGTACGCGGGCCTGACTCGCGCGGACACGCTGACGCGTGCCGGCGTCGAAGTCGTGACGCCGCTCGTCAACGGCGTCAAGGCCTCTCTCGAGGCGTTGACCCGCTATTCGTGGTTCCGCAACGCCTCGAGCGATCCCCTGGAGGGCTACCGCGCCCACCAGTTGAGCGTCGGGCTGCGCGTGGGGTTCTAGAAAATGGGGTCAGACCCCATTTTTCTTCAGCCACAGAAACACCGCCATCGACACGTTCAGCATCAGGAGAAAGAACAGCCAGGCGGCGGTGACCGCGGCAACCAGGGTGCGGGTGGAGAACCCCTCTGGCAGCGTCTCCTCGCTGCCGGAAACCTGGCCATGCAGCCACCAGGCAAACGCCATCGGCAGCAACACGGCAGCCGCGATGTTGGCGGCAACCCAGGCGACCCGCCGCGGGGTGATGACGGGCGCCCGGCTGTATGATCGTGTCGGTCTCATTCCAGGGCAGGAGGTCTTGATGAAAAGCATACTGCTGCTGATTGCGTCGCTTGCGGTCGCTGCCTTGCCCGCGCTGGCTGACGGCGAGAAAGGGACGAAGTTCGGCGACGGCGTCACGCTCGAGTCGAGCGTGAAGGTCGCCGACATGCTCGCCGCGCCCGACAAGTACCTGGGCAAGAAAGTCCGCGTTGACGGCGTCATCCGCGCCGTCTGCCAGACGATGGGCTGCTGGATCCAGTTGGCGGACGCGGACAACAGCGACGGCATCCAGTTCAAGGTGGACGATGGTGTGATCGTCTTCCCGAAGGACGCGAAAGGTCGCAAGGCGTCGGCCGAGGGCACGTTCGAGGCCATCGGCGCCGCCGGCGCGGAGGAAGCGGAGCACGCGAAGGAAGCGACGGGCGTGGCTACCGTCCCGAAGTACCGCATCAGGGCGACGGGGGCGGTGATCTACTAGGCGTCAGGGGTCAGGCTTCAGGGTTCAAGGTTCAGGGTTCAAAGGGTTCAGACCGCTGGCCCCTGACCCTGACCCTTGAACCCTGGCCTCCGATCGCTCGCCTCTGGCCTCTGATCTCTGGCCTCTGGCCCCAGGCCTCTGACCTCTGGCCTCTGGCCTCTGGCCTCTGACCTCTGGCCTCTGGCCTCTGACCTCTGGCCTCTGACCTCTGGCCTCTGGCCTCTGCCCCTACCGCTGCACGACCCCCACACTGCCGACGGTTTCTCCCTTCACCAGCGACGGCACGGCGCGGATGTAGAGCAGGACCCCCGATTCCGGCGCGCGGAGGTCGGCCAGCGGGCGGCCGAGGTAGTCCAGCACCGAGCCGACCTTCATCCCTTTCTGCACGTACGAGCCGCGCACGACCGAGGGCGTGAACATACCGGTCGCGCTGCTGACAATCGAGGCGAGCCGTTCGATCCACACGGGCGACTCGACCGCCGTCGGTTCGCCCGGCAACATCTTCAAGTACCGCATCACCGACAGGGAGCCCGAAACGAGCGCCTCGACGTCGCGCGGCTCCACCGTGCCAGCATGGCCAGCCTCCACGGTGATCGACGGTTTTCCGCGCGTCGTGGCCGTGTTCTCGAGGTATCGCGACGCGGCGGGATCGGTGGGCCGGTCGGTCGAGATGATGATGTGATCGAGGCCGAAGGCGAGCGCCATGCCGCGCGACACTGCGTCCTGCTTTTCCCGGCCGGTCTTCGTCCAGTACGTGTAGGGCCGGAGGCTTTCGTCGATGTCGCCGCCGTGCAGATCGATCAGATGGTCCGCGCGCTCGACGATCTCACGCGTGATCGCGTGCGACGCGCGGTCCGTCTGCGTGCCGTCGGGACGCCCCGGGTAGAAGCGGTTCATGTTCTTCTGGTCCACCGGGTTGAGGTGCGGGACCGTCTGCTCGAACGACGGCACGTTCACCAGCGGGACGAGGATGACCGTGCCCGAGATCTCCGCCGCATTCAGCGTCCCGATCAGATCCCGCACGGCGACGATCGAGGCGTACTCCGTCCCGTGCGCCCCCGCGACGAGTGCGAGCACGGGCCCTGGTCTCGCGCCGCGGACGACGGCGACCGGAATCGACAGCGCGGGATCGGATCCTGCCGGCACCTCTATCGCGCCGAAGGCGGTCTGCCCCGACGCTGCCGCGACCGTGCCGACGCGGAACGGCGATGGTTGAGCGAACGCGGCCGGCGTGTGCGCCACGACGGCCGCAGCGAGCAATCCGCCGCCGATGAACCTTCTCGTCATCATGCAGACTCCTTCCCGGCCCTCAGCATCAGAACCGGAATCGCCAGCGCGTGGCGCACGCGGTCGGCCGTCACGCCGTGCACGAGGTCGGCCAGATAGCGGTGCCCGTGCGTCGCCATCGCCAACAGGTCCACGCCCTCCTCGCGCGCGACCCGCACCAGTTCGGACGCGGGATCGCCGAAGGCCAGCCGCGACCGCGTCTTGAGCCCCTCGGCGGCGAATTCGCGCACCAGATCGTCGAGATACGCGCGGTCGCCACGGATCTCCTCGGACTCGCGGAGATCGAGCTGGTCGATGTTCCGCGCGGCCCAGCCGTCGGCGACGTGGACGAAGAGAATTTCCGCGCCGCACAGGCGCGCGAGCCCGCGGACGTGATCGAGGATCGTGCGGTCCGCGGCGGAGTGCTCGACGGCGACGAGAATTCGGGAGTACATCGCCATGTTCAGTCACCCCACGTCGCGAAAGTCTGATAGAGGAGCCAGACGTTGAGGGCCGCGATGACGAGCGCGGCGATCCAGGCGAGCGCCAGCATCGTGCGACCGGGGGTCAGCGGCCCCATCGCCTTTCGATCGGACACGAAGCGGATGAGCGGGAAGACCGCGAACGGGAGCTGCATGCTGAGAACGACCTGGCTCAGGAGGAGCAGCCGCCCGGCCCCCCGGTCTCCGGCGTAGAGGACGACGAGGAAGGCCGGCACCACGGCGACGAGACGCGTCACGAGGCGGCGCAGCCACGGCCGCAGCCGCAGCAGGAGGAAGCCTTCCATCACGATCTGGCCCGCGAGCGTGCCCGTGAGTGTCGCGTTCTGCCCGGAGAGCAGCAGCGCGACGCCGAACAGCTTGCTCGCGAGGACCGTCCCGAGCAGCGGCGTGAGCAGCTTGTACGCGTCCGAGATGTCCGCGACGTCCTCGTGTCCGGTGCCGTGGAAGATCGCGGCGGCCATGATCAGGATCGCGGAGTTCACGAGGAGCGCCGACATCAGGGCGATCGTGGAATCGAGCGTCGCGAAGCGCACCGCCTCTCCCCGGCTGTCTGGCGCGTCCGTATACTTGCGCGTCTGCACGATTGACGAGTGGAGGTACAAGTTGTGCGGCATCACCGTGGCGCCGAGGATGCCGACCGCGATGTAGAGCATCTCGGGATCGCGCGCGACGTCGGCCGTCGGGACGAACCCGGCAAGGACGGCGGCCAGGTCCGGACGCGCCATCGCCAGTTCGAGCGCGAAGCAGCTCGCGATGCCCACGACGAGCGTGACCACAATCGCCTCGACGTACCGGAAGCCGAGCCGCTGCACGTACAGCACGACAAGGACGTCGAGCGCGGTGAGCGCCACCCCCCACGTGAGCGGAATGCCGAACAGCAGGTCGAGCGCGATCGCGGCGCCGACGACCTCCGCAAGGTCGGTCGCGCAGATCGCCAGCTCCGCGAGCAGCCACAGCGCGAGCGTGACCGGCCGGGAATAGCGATCGCGGCACGCCTGGGCGAGGTCTCGCCCCGTGGCGATGCCGAGACGCGCGGCGAGCGCCTGCAGCAGGATCGCCATGAAGTTCGAGATCAGGATGACGCTGAGAAGCCGGTAACCGAAGCGCGCGCCGCCGGCGAGGTCCGTCGCCCAGTTACCGGGATCCATGTAGCCGACGGCCACGAGGTAACCGGGGCCGGCGAACGCAAAGAGCTTGCGCCAGAAGCTCCCTTCCGGGATCGGGACGGAGCCGTGGACCTCGGGGAGGCTGACGGCCCGGGTCCCGTCGGAGATGCGAGCGGTTCGGCGGCGATGCACGGTCGTGGGGCCATGCTAGCATTCCCCGGGAGGCCCGCCATCATGTCGCTCATGCGGAAAGCCCTGCTCGCCGGATCGACCAGCCCGTGGCTGCGCCGGCAGGCGACGCGCCGGGAGTTCGTGCGCCGATCCGTCTCGCGGTTCATGCCGGGCGAGCGGATGGAGGACGCGCTCGAGGCCGCCGCGCGCCTCAAGCAGGAAGGGATCACGACCATCCTGACGCACCTCGGCGAGAACCTCTCGCGTGTCGGCGAGGCGGAGGAGGTCGCGCAGCACTACCTCACACTGATCGAGCGGGTCAGCGCGTCGGGCCTCGACGCACAGATCTCGGTCAAGCCGACGCAGCTCGGGCTCGATCTCGATCCCGCGTTGTGCCAGCGGCACCTTGACCACCTCGTGGACCGCGCGGCCGCTCTCGGCAACTTCGTGTGGATCGACATGGAGAGTTCCCCGTACGTCGATCCCACGCTCCAGCTGTTCCGCGCGGCGCGCGCACGCTCCAGGAAGGTCGGGATTGCGCTCCAGGCGTACCTGCGTCGCACGTCGAAGGACCTCGAGGAGCTGCTGCCGCTCGGATGCGCGATCAGGCTCGTGAAGGGCGCCTACCTCGAGCCGGCCTCCGTCGCGTTCCCCGTCAAGCGCGACGTGGACGAGAACTTCTACAGGCTCGCGTGCCGGCTGCTCGGCGCGGAGGGGCAGAAGCACGGGACGCTGGCGCACATCGGCACCCACGACGGGGCGCTCATCGAGCGCCTGGAAGGGTTCATCGCACTGAACACGGTGCCGCCGCAAACGTACGAGATCGCGATGCTCTACGGCATTCAGCGCTCGCTCCAGCAGCGGCTCGTGTCGTCCGGGCGGCGGCTGCGGGTGCTCATCAGCTACGGCGAGTACTGGTTTCCGTGGTACATGCGTCGGCTCGCTGAGCGTCCCGCGAACGTCATGTTCGTCGTCAGGAACGTGCTGAACCGGTAGCGAGTCCCCATCCTGCCTGCAGACCGCGAAGCGGATTGCGGCGGCCCAGTGAACAAGCAGCGGCGCCAGGCCAGACAGACGAAAGGCGCCAGGACGGGCTCTCGGAAGGGCGGGAAGCGCCGCTAGATTCGAGGCGTGGCCGGGGCTGAGCGGCCCCGGCCTTCACCTCTCCCTCTTCCTTACTTGCTC
>DATHTE010000012.1:0-11246 GCA_035463475.1 Vicinamibacterales bacterium | reverse complement strand
ACCCCACCGGAGCCGTCACGAGGAATGTGTTCGTGAACGACATTCGACTCGCCCAGAACGCAACCACACCGGGAAACGGCGACGAACCTGGATTCGCGTTCACGATCTCCCCGAACGGCGCGATCAGCCAGTGAGTCTGCGATCAACGCAAGCCGCGACAAAGGACTGGGTCGCCATCGGCTACGGTCGTGCGAGACCTTCGTCAATCTGGAGTCCGAAGGCTCCCTGCCGGCGCTACGGGACCCAGCCGGGCAGCTCCGATGCCTGCCGAATCCAACTCGCCACGAGCTCCTCGTCGAGCTGATCGCCCTCGTGGATGTCGAGGTACCGCACTTCCTTGTGCTCGGACTCGCCGGGGGGAAGAGGACGCAGTGACGTGCCGCGGAAGAAAGCCACCTTGACGTACCTGGTGAGGCAATGAAAGTCGAGGAACCAGCCCTGGCCCTCGATGCCATAGAAGGGCGAGTTCCATTTGACCGCCTTGCGCACGTCGGGAACGGTGCGCACGATGAGCGCGTCGAGGCGGCGCCCGACGTCGTGTTTCCAGCCCGGCATGGCCGCGATGTAGGCCTGCACGGGGGCGTCGCCGTCGCCCTTCGCGATCTGAGGGTTGCCGCCTGCGAGGAGGACCGGCTCTTCGACCTTGCGCGACTGCGACTTCAGTGAGGTCTTGCGCGGGCTGGACGCCTTCGCGGCGATCCGCTTGCGGGGTCCCCGCCGCGCGGATTCTGCGCGGTGGGGTGCCTTGGCGGCGGCCTTCTTTGCGACCTTCGCCGACTTCTTGAACGTCTTGCCGACCATTGTGTTCACCTCCAACGCTGCAATTGATGCTTCTCGACGCGAGTGCAAGGCGCTCAGCCCGCGATCGGCGACAGATCGAGTCGGCTGAGACGCCCTGGATCGGCCAGGATGTCCATCTCGACGATCTTCCCGCCGGCAATCGTGAAGCCGACCACGGAAAACAGGCGGCCGTCCGGAAGGCGGCATACGAGGCCAACGTTGCCATTCACCAGGACCACCTGATTGGACAACCCGATCTTCGAGAAGGACGCCGCTTGCGCGACCACCGCCTGAGCGCCGCGAACGAGGCGCGACATACCTTTGGCCGCTCCACCATCAGCCCGAAGCACGATATCCGGATCGAGCACGGCCACCAGGCGCTCGAAATCGCCGTCCCGGACGGCCGCGAGAAACGCATTGACGACGCGGCGCTGGTTCCGCAGGTCCGCGTCTGAGGCCGGCGCCTGGCTCCGGACGCGACGCCGCGCGCGGCTCGCGAGCTGACGCGCCGCAACGGCGGAGCGGTCCACGATCGGCGCGATCTCGTCGAAGGGCACGCCGAACACGTCGTGCAGCACGAACGCGAGGCGCTCCGCCGGCTCGAGGGTGTCCAGCACCACGAGGAGCGCGAGTCCGACCGAGTCCGCGACGATCGCATCGGACTCCGGATCCGCGGGAGCGCGGGTGATCACGGGATCGGGCACGTGCGTGGCATTCTCGATAGTCTGATCAAGGGGATCCTCCCGGCGCGATGTCCGCGTCCGCAACATGTCCAGGCACACACGCACGACGACGGTCGTGAGCCAGGCGCGCAGGTTTTCGACGTCGCTGACGTCGGTCCGTCCGAGGCGAATCCAGCTCTCCTGGACCGCATCCTCGGCTTCGCTCGCGGACCCGAGCATCCGATACGCCACCGCGCGCAAATGCGCCCGGTGCTCTTCGAATTGCTCGGCGAGCCGCTCGGTTGTGGGCATCGGTCACATTCCTCCGTCGCGATCCGTCATGGTAGTGACGGACCAAACGTCGATGATGTGACAGAAGAGGAGAGGAAGAAACCCATGGAATCGACCCTGCAGAACCCGGCCCTCGTTGTCGCCAAGACCGCCCCCAACGCCAACACCATCGTCTATTGGATCGCCACCGCGCTCTTCTGCCTGCAGATGAGCTTCACCGTCTATGCGCAACTGAGCCTGCCGCAGGTGGCGGAGATGTTTACCCACCTCGGCTTCCCCGACTACTTCCGGGTGGAGCTCTCGTGGGCCAAGCTCCTCGGCGTGATGCTGTTGCTTGCGCCAGTGCCAGGGCGGCTCAAGGAGTGGGCCTACGCCGGCTTCGCCATCACCCTCGCCTCGGCGCTCGTCGCCCACTTCTCGCTGGGGGATGGCCCGGAGGTGTGGAGCTGGGCGGCAGGTACCGGCGTGCTCTGGGCGCTTTCTTACTTCTTCTGGCGCCGCGTGCAGTCCGCGCCGACGAGCGCCTGAACGCGCGGTGAGCATCGGCTTCCGTGGCTCACCTGGAGGCGCCTCGTTGTCGGTGTCGTTGTCCTCGGCGAGCCGCTGACGACGGGGCGCGTCGTTGCCGCCGTGCCCATCATGGCCGGCTTGATCCTCATGAAGCTGTTGGCCACAGTCTAGAATCGAGCCATGACTTCGAGGGATACGACACGGCACAACGCGGGTGATCCAGGTTCGGTAAACTCGTGGCTGGTTTCGGCAGGACGGGACCGGCGCCCGGGCTCGCCGCTAAACGTGCCGCCAATCCCGGCGTCGAACTTCGTGCTGGGCGAACGCCGGGCGTACTCTCGCGACGACGGCACGCCGGGCTGGGAGGCACTGGAAGAGATCGTCGGCGGCCTCGAAGGTGGCTCTTCGGTCGCCTTCGCTTCGGGCATGGCTGGAATCGCAGCAATCTTCGATCAACTCCCCGCGGGCTCGGTCGTGGCCCTGCCGGACGACTGCTACCAGGGTGTCGCGGGACTCGCTCAAGCTGGCCAAAGCCGCGGCAGGTGGACCGTGCATCGCGTGGCCGTCGCCGACACCGCACGCTGGGTCGAGATCTGCGGCGTGGCCGACTTGATTTGGCTGGAGTCGCCTTCGAACCCGCTGCTGACGGTGGGTGACCTGGACACCGTCTGCGCCGCGCCGCGGAAGCGTGGCGCGATCCTCGGCGTGGACAACACCTTCGCGACGCCGCTCAACCAGCGTCCACTGGCGCTCGGGGCCAACGTGTCCGTGCAATCGGTCACGAAGTTCATCGGCGGGCACTCGGACCTGCTCGGCGGGGTCGTGACCGTGCGCGACGCGAACCTGCTCGCCGCGCTGCGGCAGTCCCGGGAGCTCACGGGCGCAACACCCGGCACCCTCGAAGCGTTTCTCGCGGTGCGCGGGGCGAGAACGCTGGCACTACGGCTGGAGCGGGCACAGCACAACGCGATGACACTGGCCGAGCGCCTCGCGCGCCATCCCAACGTCACGCTGACGCGCTATCCAGGCCTGGCGAGCCACCCGACTCACGAGGCCGCGCGCCGCCAACTCGAGGGCTTCGGCACGATCATCTCGTTCGACATTCGTGGCGATCGCGCTGCCGCGGACGCCGTGTGCGCCGGATTGCAGCTCATCCAACACGCCACCAGCCTGGGCGCGGTCGAGTCCACCATCGAACGCCGGGCCAGCATTCCTGGGCAGGAGCACCTGCCTCCGGCGCTGCTGCGGCTGAGCGTGGGTATCGAGGCCGTCGAGGACCTTTGGACCGACCTGGATCGAGCGCTGCGCAACGTGCCTCAAGTGTAGTATGGGCGTAGAACCGTGGGACGCGAGGATCGGACGATGAAGAAGTCGGACGCGAGCCAAGGCCCGTCGCCATCGGAGCTCATCTCGAAAGGAATCGCCGAACTCGGGGACTGGCGCGGGAAGACGCTCGCGAAAGTGCGCGACATCATCCACAAGGCAGACCCTGAGATTGTCGAAGAGTGGAAGTGGAGGAAAGCGTCTTCCCCGGGAACTCCCGTCTGGTCCCACGGCGGCCTCGTCTGCACGGGAGAGACGTACAAGACCGTCGTCAAGATGACATTTGCCAGGGGAGCTGCGCTGAAGGACCCTGCAGGTCTATTCAACTCCAGCCTCGAGGGGAATACCAGGCGCGCCATCGACATCCACGAAGGCGACAAGATCGATGAGGCGGCCTTGAAGGATCTCATCCGCGCTGCAGTGACGCTCAATCTCAAGGGCAAGAGCAAGCCGCAGTCCCGGCGGGCGAGCAGCAAGCGGGCCGGCTAACTTCATCTCGCAGCGCAGCGCTCGCGCAGCGTTGACCCCTCAGCCGGCACTTCAGCATCGCGGCTGCCTTTCCAATTCTCAGTCGACGATCGACACGTCGAGCTCGCCGAGCCGCGCCGGATTGCCGATCACTTCGATCTCGGTGATCCTGCCGTTCGCGATCGTGAACCGGAGCGCTCTCACCAATCGTCCCCGCGGCGCCACCACGACGCCGATCGCCCCATTCAGGAGCGCGGGCCGCGTGAGCTGTGCGAGGTGCCCGTAGGCGACGGCCCCCTTCGCCCAGACCGCCGCGCCGCGGATCTCGCCCGGCGCGCCGGATGGGACCGGCATGTCCGCGCGGACCACGAGATCCGGATCGAGGACGGCGAGCAGGCCTTCGAAGTCGCCGCCGCGTAGTGCCGCAAGAAAGGCCTCGACGATCTCACGCTGCCGAACGAGATCGGGGTCGGGCGCCGCGCCGCCGCGCACGCGCCGTCGCGCCCGGCTGGCGAGCTGCCGCGCCGCCTCCGCGGAACGGCCGAGGATCGGCGCGATCTCCTCGAACGGCACGGCGAACATGTCGTGCAGCACGAAGGCGAGGCGTTCCGCCGGCGTCAGCCGGTCGAGCACGACGAGCAGCGCGAGCCCGACCGAATCCGCGAGGAGCGCTTCATGCTCGGGGTTGCTCCCGCGCGGGCCGGTCGCGACCGGCTCCGGCGCGTCCGGGGTGAACGGCTCCTCGCGCCGCGATTGGCGCGACCGCAGCATGTCGAGGCACACCCGCGCGACGACCGTCGTCAGCCATCCGCCAAGGTTGTCGATGCCCGTGGCATCGGCGCGGCTGAGTCGCAGCCACGCTTCCTGAACGGCGTCCTCCACCTCGCTCAACGAGCCGAGCATCCGGTAAGCCACGGCGCGGAGGTGGGTTCGGTGCTCTTCGAATCGCTCGGCCAGATACTCGCGTTCGTTCATCGGTCACACTTCCTCGTCGCGCTCCGTCATGGTACTGACGGACGAAAGGCAAACAATGTGACGAGGAGAGGCAGCGCCCGGATCGCAGGGTGCGAACGAGCGAGAGCGAGTGAGCCACGCGAACGGAGCGCGCCCCCGGCGGAGCGGCGCGCGAGAGAGCGTGTAGGGGAGTCCGAGGGGCAAAGCCCCGCGGATAAGACAGGAGGGAACCATGAGAATCAAACTGACCACCGTGTGCGTCGACGACCAGGAGAAGGCCCTGCGCTTCTTTACCGAGGTCCTCGGCTTCGTGAAGAAGGCCGACTTCAGCCAGGGGCCGTTTCGCTGGCTCACGGTGGCGTCACCAGAGGACCCGGACGGCACAGAGCTGCAGCTGGCGCTCAACGATAGCCCGGCGGCCAAAGCCTACCAGCAGGCCATGTTCCAGCAGGCCAGCCCGCGGCCATGTTCTTCACCGACGATCTGCAGGCCGACTGCGAGCGGATGAAAGCGCGCGGCGCCGAGTTCACCATGCCACCAACGGACGTGACCGGCTCCAAGATCGCCAAGCTGAACGACACCTGCGGCAATCTCATTCAGGTCACGCAGCTGATGCGCTGGTAGGAACGGCGATCGACGGCCTGTTGTTCAGGGCTACGCGACATTGCGATGCGGCGATGCGGAAATGCGTTGGCCCTCGCGCCACCGGCCGCATTCCCGTGCCCAATTCAGGAGTCGGGTAGACTGCCGCCATGCAACCTGCACAGTCTTCGGATCCGTCGCCGGCGCTCGACACAGGTCGAGCGGTCCTCCGCCACCTCGTGGCGACGCTGGCCTATCGCGCGGCCAAGGTGTTGCGTGATGTGCCGCCCGGATTCGGCGACGTCACCTTTGGACCCGCTACCCGGCGCCCTGTCCGGATCATCGCCCATATGGCCGATCTGATGGCATGGGCGATCACACTTGCGCGCGGCGACTACGTCTGGAAGGCAGAAGGCGGCGATGACTGGGATGCCGAGGTGCAGCGGTTCTTCGCCGGCCTGTCATCGCTCGATCGCGAGCTCGGGAGCGACGCGCCATTTGCCGGCTCGGCGGAGAAGCTGATTCAGGGGCCACTCGCCGACGCGCTTACCCATGTCGGCCAGCTCGCCATACTGCGCGGCATGGCCGGTGCGCCGGTGCGACCCGAGAGCTACGCGCGGGCGCGAATCGCGGTGGGCCGAGTAGGGTTGGATCAAGCCCCTCCCGTGCGCGAATTTGACGGCGACGCGAGCGAGCGGCGGTAACTCCCGGTGAGCGCCCTTACTCGATGGACGTGCTCAGCACAGACTTCTCGTGCGTGATGAACAATCGTTTCTTCCACATCCCAGGATCGAAACTGAATGGCTTCGGGTGGCCGATCGAGAGCTGAGCGAATTCACGGTCGATCCGCGCGTCTCGAACATGCCAGACCGCAGCGACACTGATGGTCACACTTCCTTCAACCTATACAGCGAAAGGTGCCCGACGCGCTGCGTGCGTTATTGTCTTTGCAGCTCGACGTTCAATGTGGTGGCGTGGGCTTCCAGGCCCTCTCAGCTCGGCGCGCGGATACGGTACCTCAGGCAATCGAAAATAAGGGATCAAATCATCGCCCGAATCTTTCTAACTTGTATGCGATCTCTGGGCCGCCGTCACCTTCGTACGCGAGTTCCCCTATGAGCAGAGCGAACGGCTCCAGGTAGCGGGCGACCCGCAGGGCGCCCGCGTCGACCGGCTCGAAACCGACGTCGCGAATCAGCGTGGCCGCAACACGTTTCGCGTCTTCGTCGTCTCCGCAGTGGACCATGCTCGGTCGGTTCGTTCTGCGCCTCGCTTCAAACACTCCGAAGAAGACCTCGCTTGGCACCGTGCCGAACGCCGAGACCACCCTGGCTTTGCGGACCTTCTTCGCCAGTTCCTCCGCCCCCGACGAGGTGTGAGCGACGACAAGTTCGGTGTTCTTGGCGTTCATCGGCAGTGAGCAGGTCACGAGGATCTTTCCCGACAGATCCCCCGCTTGCTGCAAGACGCCGTCGACCCGCAGCCAGTGCACGGCCAGCAGGAGCGCATCGGCGTCGCGTGCCGCGTCGGCCGGAGTGCCTGCGCGCGCGTTGCCTTTCGCCTCGCGCGCAAGCCGCTTCAGCTTCTGATCGCTCCGCGCGTAGCTGAAGACCACGTCGTGGCCGGCGCGCGCGAAGAGCGTTCCAAGCTTGCCGCCCATCAGCCCGGAGCCCAGAATTCCGATCCGCATCATCGCTCCTTGTTGAACGCCGAGACCTTTATCAGCGACCGACCAGCTTCTGCAGATGCTCCGGGTATCGCGCTCCATGCACCGAGATCGCCGCCGCGGCGCGATCGATCTCGGCCAGGTCCTCCGGCGTCAGCTGGATCGCCACCGCGCCAAGATTCTCCTCGAGCCGATGACGCTTGGTCGTCCCCGGGATCGGGACGATCCAGGGTTTCTGCGCAAGCAGCCACGCGAGCGCGATCTGCGCGGGCGTCGCCTTCTTCCGTTCGGCGAATGCGGTCAGCCACTCGACGAACGCGAGATTCGCTTTCCGGTTCCCTGCGGTGAAGCGCGGGACGACGTTGCGAAAGTCGGTGCTGTCGAACGTCGTCGTCTCGTCGATCTTCCCCGTCAGGAAGCCCTTGCCGAGCGGGCTGAATGGGACGAAGCCGATACCAAGCTCCTCCAGCGACGGCAGCACCTCCTGTTCCGGTTCCCGGAACCACAGCGAGTACTCGCTCTGCAACGCCGTTACTTGCTGCACGGCTTGGGCGCGACGAATCGTGTGCACGCCGGCCTCCGACAAGCCGAAGTGCTTGACCTTGCCTTCCCGAATCAGATCCTGAACAGCGCCGGCGACCTCTTCGATCGGGACGTTCGGGTCGACGCGGTGCTGATAGAAGAGATCGATGCGATCCGTCTTGAGCCGTTTGAGGGAGGCTTCGGCGACCGCCTTGATTTGAGCGGGCCGGCTGTCGAGGCCCGCTTGCCTGCCGTCTTCGAACTTGAAGCCGAATTTCGTCGCAATCACCACGTGATCGCGCACAGGCGCGAGCGCTTCGCCGACGAGCTCCTCGTTCGTGTACGGACCGTAGGCTTCCGCGGTGTCGAAGAACGTGACGCCAGCGTCAACGGCCGCACGGATGATCGCGATGCCGTCCTCGCGGCTGGCTGCGGGGCCATACCCGAAACTAATGCCCATGCACCCGAAACCGAGGGCTGAGACTTCCAGTCCGCTCCTTCCCAACAGACGTGTCTGCATGGCTTCACCTCGTTACTACACCGGGGGCTTCGCCCCGCCGGGCCCCCCATCCCGGGATTGAGCGCGCCCGTCATCACAAGGTCGATCAGCTGGGACAGGTATCGACGCACCGGCGCCGGCCCGCCATGAAGACGCACGTGCGAGTAGAACAATGCTTCGCCGTGCAGTTCGACACCGTGCGGGACGCCGACATAGCCGACCGAACCGCCGGGCCGCGTCGAGCGGATTGCCTGCATCATCGACTCGTGCGTGCCCACACACTCCAGCACCGAGTCTGCGCCAACGCCGCGCGTCAGTTCCTTGATGCGGGCCACGGCCTCGTCGCCGCGTTCGGTCACGATGTCGGTCGCCCCGAACTCGCGTGCGAGCGTCTGCCGCGCCGGGTGACGACTCATCGCGATGATCCGCTCGGCACCCATCTGCTGCGCGGAGAGCACGCCGAGCAGACCCACCGCACCATCGCCCACCACGACGACCGTCGCGCCCGGTTGCACATTCGCCGCGTCGGCCGCGAACCAGCCGGTGCCGAGTACGTCGGACGCCGCCAGAAAGCTGGGAACAAGGTTCGACGAGGGAGCGTCCCGCGTCGCGACGAGCGTGCCTTCCGCCATCGGCACGCGCAGCATCGGCGCCTGCGCACCCACGATCCACTGCCGGTGCTCGCACGACGTCTGGTAGCCAGCCCGACAATGCGGGCACGTGTTGTCGGAGGCGGCAAACGATCCGATGACGAACTGCCCAGGCTTGATCAACCTGACCGTGCGGCCGACGTCTTCGACGATGCCGCAGTACTCGTGCCCCGTCGGCGTCGGACCGTCGGTGGCGCTGATGCCGCGGTACGGCCACAGGTCGGAGCCGCAGATGCAGGTCGCCGAGAGCCTGACGACGGCATCCGTGGGTTCGAGAATCGTTGGCGCCGCGCGCTCCTCGAAACGCGTCGCGCGGACCGTAGAGAACTGCTCCTCGCATGATTAGATCGCTCACTTCCTATCGCTATTCCTCGCCCGAGCGGGCCCGGTACTGTTCGTTGGTCACGTGTTCCGTCCAGTCGACCACTTTGCCATCGAGCTGTTCCTGAATGGCGACGTGCCGTTTGGGAATTCCGTTTCAGACACCATCCTGTGCTTCCGTAGTTAATTGGGCGTCGAGTCGGCGAGCCGCGTGTTTTGTCCCCATCCAACCTTCCACGCACCATCGCGCTTCGTCACGATCAGAATCTTGCGGCTGCGAATGATCTTATCGGGAGCTCGTTCGTCTCCGGTAAGCGTGCTATAGAACCTCACGACCGCCACGTCTGGGCCAGGGAACGTCAGCTCTTCAATCCGCTCTCGCTGAATGCTGTTGCGGAACACTGTCTTGTGCACTGCGGCGTGCCCATCCTCAATCGCGGTTCTTCCCTTCCACACCGCGCCCGTCCATAGAATCCAGACCCCTTCCTCGTGGAACAAGCGCGCGAGTGCACGCATGTCATGACTGTTCCAGGCCTTTTCCCATGCATCGACGATGGCTGTAATCTGTTCCTTGTCGGCAGTATTGGCAGCACGTACGGCCTGGCTCGTGGCCGGAGACGCTACAGCCAGGAGGATGGCGATCGCGATTACGACAGAACGGCTCGCGTTAGCACATTTGCAGGTCATAGCCGATTCCTGGGAATGATGTTCACCGAGGCGCACGGACAGCTGTTCGCCATGGAGACTGCTTCTCAACCCTTCAGATGAAAATCGCGGGCCGCGAGCCCGCGCTGCAGGACCTGGCGAGGCGTGGCGCCGATCATGCGACGAAACGTGCGCGTGAAGTGTGCCGCATCGGAGAAGCCGGCCGCATAAGCCGCGTCCGCGACGGACTTGCCGTGCGCGAGCTCACGGGCCCCGCATTGCAGGCGCAGCCAGAGGACATACGGACGCAGCGGAACGCCGACAGACGCCGTGAACAGGTGCAGGAATCGGGAGGGCGACAGTCCGACGCTCGCGGCGACCGCATCCAATGACACCGAATCGGCTTCCGCCAGCCGGTTCGGAAGATCCCGCAGGACACGCTTGACGCGGTGATCGATCGACGGCGATCGACGATCGCAGAGCAGGATTCCGGTCACCCAAGGCTCCACACGCGCCGCGGTCAGCGGCGCCGAGTCACCCAACTGCGCGCGCCATTCGGCAACCGTCGCCGACGGAATCGGCGCGACGTCCGATGCCGTGCGTTCAGCCAACGCCGCGCCGAGCTCGCTTTCCGCGTCCACGAAGGCGATCAGCACGTCGTTGCCTCGCGCGTCGACTTCGTGCGGCGCGTCCGGTCTCACGAGCACGGCACCGCACCTCGTCCAGCGTTGACGCGGACGCTGGCGGAACCGGAGGGTTCCGTCGAGCGCCATGACGAGCTGGACGCAGTGATGCCGGTGCAGGTCGGTCCACGAGCCGCGACCCCACAGAAACAGCGCCGCCGGCCAGCTGAATGCTGAGGTGCCCACGTACTGCGGCGCCGGGAGCAGCATGGCGGCATTTTCGCATGGGGCGCTCGCTACGGACGCCGCGATCGAAGGTAGCCAGTTCGTTCAAGACAGCCAGAGGTGGACTCCGTACATTCGTAGCGTGGCCGGTAAACATGGACCCGACACCAGTCGGCCGGTACTCAGGATTGATCGCACATGGCACCGCTGATCGTCATGCTCGTCGCGTGGCTGGTCGCTCGATCGATTGGGGCCACAGGTCTGTGGCTCTACGCTGATTCGTGGACTGACGCGCTCCGCATCGCCCTGGCGGCCATGTTTGTCTTCACGGCCGTGTCGCACTTCCATCCGCGCACGCGGCCGGACCTGGTCCGGATGGTGCCCGCGAGTCTGCCCGCGCCTGGGCTGCTCGTCACGGCAACCGGCGCACTCGAACTCCTGGGCGCTGTCGGGCTGCTGCTACCGCAGGCGCTGCCCGCCGCGGCCTACGGCCTGATCGCGCTGCTTGTGGCGATGCTCCCCGCG
>DATHTE010000011.1:0-50974 GCA_035463475.1 Vicinamibacterales bacterium | reverse complement strand
ACGGGAAGAACTCGCAACTCCCGCGCGCGCGAGGTGCCGTTTGCGACCAACGCCATTCGCCAGTTGCGCGCGAAGCAGCGTCCACCATTCCCGGCGCCCGTCTCGTGACCACCGACCAGAGCGGGCACCAACGTCCCAATCGAGCAATCACAGCTCGTGGTCGAGAATCATACGGGAGGTTGTCCGGGTGGTATGGGATCGGTCGGAGCCTCACCGGCGGACGCGCCGAGGCAGCCGCTTGTGCCGCCCGGCGTCGCCGATACAATGCGGTATGGACTTTTTGTCATGCCTGGGCGGAGCCCTCTCGACTCTGCTCGCGATCCTGCTCCTCCCTCCAGCCAGCTCGGTCCAGCCGCAAGCACCTCCCGGTCATCATCTCCTGCGCGTCGAGCTCGCACCGGCGACCCAGCGGTTGACGGTCACCGATCGCGTCACGATCCCGTCGGGCTCGCGCCTCGAGTTCCTGCTCAACTCGCGCCTGCGAATCGCCAAGGCAACGCCGGCCGTCGAGGAAATGCCCGTGGGCGACGTGGCGCCGTTCTTCGGCATCAACGCAGGTCAGGTGGCGTCTACACTGCCGGTGAAGCGATACCGGCTGCGCGGCGCTCCGCCGCACGGCGTACTTACGCTCGAGTACACGGGCACGATGGACTTCGGCTTGTCGGCGCAGAAGGAGGAGTACACGCGTGGGTTCAGGGAAACGACGGGGATCGTCTCCAACGACGGCGTGTACCTTGCGGGCGGCAGCTTCTGGTATCCGCATTTCGGGCGGGACCTGCTCACGTTCGACCTCACCGTACGCGCGCCCGACGGATGGCACGCGATCAGCGAGGGGTCCGGCACGTCGCGCGATGACAAGGGCGAGGCGCGCTGGACGTCGCTCGATCCGATGGACGAGATCTACCTCGTTGGCGGGCCGCTGACCGTCACGCGCGATCGCGCGGGGAACGTCGAGACGCTCGTGTACCTCCACGAGCGGAACGCCCCGCTCGCATCGAAGTACTTGACGACGGCGGCGCAGTACCTCGACATGTACTCGAAGCTGATCGGCCCGTATCCATTCGACAAGTTTGCTCTCGTCGAGAACTTCTGGGAAACGGGTTACGGGATGCCTTCGTTCGCGTTGCTCGGGCGCGAGATCATCCGGTTCCCGTTCATTCTCCACTCGTCCTACCCGCACGAGATCCTGCACAACTGGTGGGGCAACTCCGTCTTCGTCGACTACAGCTCGGGCAACTGGGCCGAGGGGCTAACGGCCTACCTGGCCGACCATCTCGTGCAGGAGCAGCGGAAGCGCGGGCCGGAGCACCGGCGCGCCGTGCTCCAGAAGTACCGCGATTACGTGAAAGACGGCCGCGACTTCACGTTGACGGACTTCCGCGGTCGCGACAGCGCGGCCACCGAAGCGGTCGGCTACGGTAAGACGCTGATGACCTTCCACATGCTGCGCCGTCGCATCGGCGACGATCGCTTCAAGGCGCTGCTCGCCGAGCTCTATCGCGACCGCAAGGGCAAGCGCACGTCCTGGGCCGACGTGCGGCGCGTCAGTAAGGCCACTGGCGGGGCGGACGTCGACGCGTTCTTCGACCAGTGGATCGCGCGGCCAGGCGCACCGGCGCTCGAGGCGCGCGTCGAGTCCGTGACCGCGGCCGGGGCGGGCTACGCGGTTCGCGGCATGCTGACGCAGGCACAGCATGGGCAGCCTTACCGGGTGGACGTCCCCGTCGTCGTCGAAACCGAGCGGGGGTTCGAGACGTTCGTCGTGTCGCTCGGCGCGCCGACCGCAGAGATGGACCTCGCGGTGCGAGATCGGCCGCTGACGCTGCACGTCGATCCGTACTTCGACGTGTTCCGGCGGCTGGATCCGCGCGAGACGCCCCCGTCGATTTCGCAGATCTTCGGCGAGCCGCGCATTCTCGCGGTGCTGCCGTCGGCGGCGCCACCAGCGATGCAGTCCGCCTATCGCGAGCTGATGAAGGGATGGGAGACGCCGAGCCATGCGATCGAGGTCAAGCTCGACTCGGAGGTTCGCGAGTTGCCAGCCGGAACGTCGGTCTGGCTGCTCGGCCGGGACAATCGCCTCGCGCAGCCGAACCTTTCGAAGCAGACGGGCCTCGCGATAGAGAAGGATCGGTTGCAGATCGACGGTCAGTTGCTGCCGGCCGCGGACCACACCGTCGTCGCGATCGTGCGCCACCCGTCGGCGGCAGACAAGGTCGTCGGCTGGATCGCGGTCGATCCGCTGGACGCCATGGCTGGCCTCGGGCGCAAGCTGCCGCACTACGGCAAGTACTCCTATGTGGCGTTCGAAGGCACCGAGCCTGCGAACACCTTATCCGGCGAGTGGAAGCAGGCCGACTCGCCGATGCGCGTGGACCTGCGCTCGATCGCAGGCGCCGCTGACGCGCCCGTGAAACCGCTCCCACCGGATCCCGCAAAGGCGCTCGCCGATCTGCCACCGGTCTTCTCGCGAACCACCATGACGGAGACGATCGAAGCGCTGGCGGCGCCTGCAATGGACGGACGCGGTGCCGGCACCAACGGCCTGGCGAGCGCGGCGGCGTTCATCGCGAAGCGTTTCGAGGAGTACGGGCTCGTTCCGGGCGGCGATCGAGGGAAGTACCTGCAGACGTTTACGATCGCGAAGGGCCAGGACGGCACGCCGCAGCAGGTGGCCAACGTCATCGGGTATCTGCCCGGAACGCGCGCGGACTGGAAGGCGGAATCCGCGATCGTCTCTGCGCACTACGACCATCTTGGCCGCGGGTGGCCGGACGTGCACGCGGGCGACGAAGGGAAGCTCCATCCCGGCGCCGACGACAACGCGAGCGGGGTGGCCGTGCTCCTCGAGCTCGCGCGCGCGATGGCGGCCGGGGACAAGCCGTCCCGGAACGTCGTCTTCATCGCGTTCGCGGGCGAAGAGGCGGGCCTGGCGGGATCGCGGCATTTCGTCAGCGAGCCGACGCCGTTTCCGCTCGATGGCGTGATCGGGGTCATCAACCTTGACACCGTCGGCCGGTTGTTCGACCAGCGCGTGTCGATCCTGGGTACCGGCACGGCGAGCGAGTGGCAGCACATCTTCCGCGGCGCGAGCTTTGTCGTCGGTGTCGAAAGCCGGAACGTTCCGGAGGCGATCCAGTCTTCCGATCAGGTGCCATTCATCGAGCGCGGAATTCCGGCGGTGCAGATCTTCACTGGCGCGCACGCGGACTACCATCGCCCGGGCGATACCGCCGCCAAGATTGATGCGGACGGGCTCGTGAAGGTCGCCGCGCTCGTGCGCGAAGCCGTGGCGTACCTGGGGGAGCGGCCGGAGAAACTGACCGTCACGATTGAAGGGTCGAGCCCGTCGCGCCAAAGCACGGAGCGCGAGGGTGGAGCACGGCGTGCCAGTTTGGGCACAATTCCGGATTTCGCGTTCGCCGGGCCAGGCGTGCGCGCGGAGGGCATCACCGAGGGATCGCCGGCGGCAAACGCACGTCTGCAACCGGGCGACGTGCTGCTGCAGATCAACGATCAGCCGATTGCCAACCTCAAGGAGTACGCGAGCCTGTTGCGCACGTTGAAGCCCGGCCAGACCGTGACTGTCGTGGTGAAACGCGGGGACAAGGAGCTGACTGTCTCCGTGACGCTCGCCGAGCGTTAGCCGCATCCGCGCCGTGGTCCTCGAATCTCGGGTCGCCGCGCAGCAGGTCCCGCTGCGGCGCGACGGCAAGGTGGACGAGCGTTCGACGAGCGGACGCGGGATGTATCGTCGATCGCGTGCTCGTCGGCGCGCTTACGTTTGCCGGTCCCGCGTACGCGTTCGCCTCCCGGGTCGATCGCACGACTGTGCCGCGCGGGCAGATCTGACCGCGAGTGAAGGGCACGCCTCTGAGCGCGAGTTCAGCCGCGACGCGCCTCTTCCCAGATCACCGCCGCGGACCGGGCCGCACCGCTGCCGGCACGAGCGAGGATCGCACGTACTGTCTCGCCGCGAGTTCCGCACTCGCTGGAGCGGCCGACGCCTGCGCCACGGTGAATGGCACCAGATCCTGTGAGCAGTCGGCGCCGGGCGGCGGCGCGATTCCGGTCAGGAGGTAGATCGCGACTGCCTGGTCGGCGCATTGAGACAAAAACAGCGAGGTGTGCCCCCAGCCGTTCACGGTGAGCAGGCTCGAATTCGGCAACAACCCGTTGACGGTCACCGCCCCTTCATACGGGGTCGCGGGATCGAACCGTGTGCCCACGACGAGTACTGGATTGTTCGTGTGGCGATCGAACGGACCCACGTAGCGGTCTCGGTCAATCCCGGGCCAGTTCGCGCAGATGCTGGACGCCCACGTCCAGATGCGTCCGAAGTAGACGGCTTCCGCCTCGGCCTGGCCGGCGGCCGCAGACCAGGCGGCGTACGAGTCGGGGTTGTCTGAGTCCGAGCAGGCGACGCCTGGAAATCCCTCAACGGCATTCGGGTACGTGGGGAAGCCTCGCTTGGTAATGAAGCCCTCTTGCTCCCACAGCGCGTGCAGCGCGAGGCCGAGCGTCGTCGGATCGGGCTGCGATTCCAGGAACGCAAGGAAACGGGCAAACGCGGGCCAGGAGAACGAGTCGTACATCGCGCCCAGCGCATTGGCGATGAGATCCGAGTATCTGAACGGCACGGTCGCCCCCGTGGCCGGGTCGACGAGCTCGATCGGCTGCGCCTGTAACCGCGCTGCCAGCGCGGCGAAACGGTCGGCGGCGCCGCCCGAGAAGGCGCAGTTCGAACCACCCGCGTCGCAGAGCCGGAAGAACTCCTCAATCGTTGCCTGCGCACCCGCGTGGCTGCGAAGGCGCGTCGAGAAGGGCAGCATGCCCTCGCCGGGCGCGCCGGTCGACCACGCGACCGGATCGAGGACGCCGTCGACGACGACGGCGCGCACCTTGTCGGGAAACAAGTTCGCGTATGTGACGCCGAGGAAAGAGCCGTACGAGAAACCGACAAACGTGAGCTGCTCGTCGCCCACCGCCTGGCGCAGTTGATCGAGGTCGCGAGCCACGTCCGCGGTCGCCATATGGTCGATCATCCGGCTCCCGCGCTGGTCGCAGGCATCCACGAGGAACTGGTCAGCCGCCGCCCAAATCCCCTCCTCCTCCGGAGTGATCGGGAACGCGAATGGTGTGAAGTACCCGAACCACTGCCGGGGAGTCCCGAAGCACCGCAGGGCCGTGCTGCGCGCGATGCCGCGCGGGTCGAAGCCAACGAGGTCGAAACGCTCTCTGAGCTCGCCGCGGAACAGAATCGGCCCGGCAAACAGCACGATGTTGACTCCCGAACCGCCCGGCCCACCGGGGTTGACGAACAGCGATCCGATTCGCCGCGCCGGATTGGCCGCGGGGAGCCGGACGAGCGCGATCGAGATGGCAGCGCCACCCGGATTGCTGTAGTCGAGCGGCACCTGCACCGTCCCACATTCGAATGGCAGCCCGAACTCGCGATAGCAGGGGCTCCACGCGATCGTCGGCGTCAACGGCGCGGCGTCGACGCGCTTGCTCTGCGGCGCGCCCCATAGACCAAGCGTCGTCGTCGCGAGTCCCATGGCAAAGAGCACTCGGAATCGAACAGCCAGCATGCGTCACCTCCTGGCAGCGCGAGAATCCCGACGGAGCGCGAAATTCCGACGGAGGACGACGAGGTCGGAACGGCTCACAAGGCTAGCGTGATGAGGAGACGCATTATAGGCGATGAGAGGAGGGAATAAAGCTCAGCGGTGAATCCCGCTCACACACGACCGGGCTACACTACCTGCGCTCCGGACAAGGAGGTCGGCATGTGGTGGCTCATACGTCGGATGCACGTCGACATCGGCCCGCGCTTGGTGGTTTTGGGCGTGGCAGGCGGGGTGGCGTTCGCCGTCGCTGCCACACCGGCGGCCACGCCTCCGCTCACCGCGTCGGAGCGCCAGCGGCTCATCGCGCATCTGGAGATGACCGCAAGCTGGTTGGTCGATGAGGCGTCAAGTATCAGCCCGGCGCAACGCGACTTCAGGTCCTCGCCCGATGCCTGGAGCATCATGCAGGTGATCGATCACCTGATCGTCGTCGCGCCAATCTACTGGCAGAATCTCCAGACCGCCGTCAAGGCGCCCGCCACCACGCGCGCCAGTCGGATGACCGACGCCGACGTGCTGTGGTACGGAATTGATCGAACATGGCGAGAGAAAGCGGTTCCGACCGAGGCGCCGAAAGGGCAACTGCGTGATGTGAGCGCCGCGCTCGACGCGTATCGCGCGCATCACGCGCGATTGCTGCAGTACATCAAGACGACGACTGACGATCTTCGCAGCCACGTCGTGGAACGGCAGGCGTGTGACGCGTACCAATGGGCCCTGCTCATTTCCACGCACGAGCAGCGGCACATCCTGCAGATTCGCGAGATCAAGGCGCATCCGATGTTCCCCAAATGACGGCGACCGTGCCGGCGCACGTATCAAGGTCGAGCTGACCGCCGGCTATGATGCCGCCGACGAAGAGGGAGTCGCCCTCACGTAATCGTAATCACCGTGGCACGGCCACGTGGCGCGAATCGCGCAAATCCGCGCAGGCTCGTGCACATCAGTGGTTGCTCTCGAATTGCAGGCCGATTCAAGGATCCACCAGTGCACGCGACGTCCGAATCAGGTCTTTCCGCAGGCTGAGTCGTGATCAACCGGTTGGTCATCGCGTGTCTCGCTGCCGCGAGCCTGTCGACGGCTTGTGCCGGCGCCGGCCGCCCCGCGACGGCACTCCCGCCAGGGTCGGCCGGCCAGGCAGACAAGGCGTCGAGCTTTCCCCTTCGTCCGCCGCGCACGCATCGGCCGCTGCATCAGGGCGGAGCCGACCTTTCAACGGGCGCCTACATTCGCGAAGACGACGACCTCGTCGTCAACACGCCTCTGCCCATCGTGTTGAGGCGGACGTACAACTCGGCCGACGCCTTCTCACGGCAGTTCGGCGTCAACGCGATGCGTCGTGGAAGGCGGCTCGATCGTCGAGTCACATTTCGACGATTGCGACAGCGTCACCGTGTATCGATACAATAAGCAGCACTACGTCCTCTCCGAGACTCTGGACGCCGGCGGCGCGGCGCCTATCGTCTTTGCCTACACGTTGGATTCCGTCAGCAACCTGTCAAGCGGCGCGACGATGTCGTGTCTCGGTCCGTCCGGTCGGGTCACACGCGAGGTGCAGGTCACGTCCGTCGGCGATGACGAGGCCAAGGCGACGCTAATCCGGGAAAACTGCCTGCCGCGCAGATGACCCTGCGTGTCCGGACGACAGTTGCCCTCGCGCTTCTACGGCTGTCCGGTGCCTTTGGACGATGACGCGGGTCGCGACAGCACCCGCACTTCCGGCAGCGCCGTGCGATCGATGAGACGTCCTCCTTTGATCACCCGTTCGACCGTTCGCAGGGCGCGGATGTCGGCGAGCGGGTCCCCGCCGAGAATCACCAGGTCTGCGGCTTTCCCCCGTTCCACGCTGCCGTATTCGTCCGCCTGACGGGACGCGATCGCGCCATTCTTCGTGCCGGCGGTGATTGCCTGCGCCGGTGTCATGCCGAGCTCGACCAGCCCTTCGATCGCCAGGATCGTCCCGATGCCGTGATTCTGCGCTTCCGGCTTGGGCGTCCGCGTGAACTCCGGCGCCGCGGCCCAGTAGCTGTCAGTGCCCACGGTCGTGATGCAGCCGCCGCGAATGAGCTTCTCCGCATTTCGCCGCCGGAGCTCCAGCGCCGTGCCGAGGTCCTCGTCGATCTTCCGCTGTTCGAGCGTCGTGCGCGCGCGCTCGGGGAGCTGTCCTTTCTTCACCTGTTCCGCGCGCTTCTTTTCCGCGGCCTTGCGGTCGTCGAGGTGTTTCTGCCACGCCTCGCCCGTGATGGTGCTCACGAGCATCGAGCAGACGATCTTGCGGTCACGAAGGGCGGAGACGAGCGCGTCCGGAATCTCCCGCCCGTCGATGACCTCAGGATGCTGGATCAGATCGACTCCGGCCGCGATCGCCAGGCGGAGCCCCTCGACGCTCGTCGCATGAGTTTCGGCCACTCGGCCGCGCTTGTGGGCCTCTTCGACGATCACCCGCTGGGCCTCGGGCGAGAAGCCGATGAAGGTCGGGTCGGCGAAGTGGCTGGTGGCTCCGTACTTGACGAAATCAGGTCCCTTCTCCAGGTACGCGTCGATCGCCGCGCGCAATTCGTCAAGCGGCATCGACATCAGCTCCTGGCCGGCACCCTGCGCCACCTCGTCATTCATCTCTTCCTGGAAGAGCGTCAGGCCGCCGGGACGCGTCAGGCTGAAGGTGATTGAGTACGGGCCGCTCCAACCGACGATGTTGCCCGCGGCGAGGATGCGCGGCCCGATCGCCTTGCCCGCACGGATCCGATCGCGGACTTCGCGTAGCGGACCGAGCAGCCCGTAGCTGTCGCGCACCGTGGTGACGCCGTGCGCCAGCTCGATCTGCGCCGCCTCCAGGACGATCTCGCTCGCGCGGGGTTGATAGCGCACGAGCGTCTCGTAACGCTCGTTCATCCCGCCATAAAGCGACAGATGAACGTTGGTATCGACCAGACCGGGTACGATCCATTTCCCCTTCGCGTCGATGATCTGCGCTCCGGCGGGGACGGCAACCGCACTCGTCGAACCGACCTGCGCGATCCGGTCTCCGTCGATGATGACAACCGCGTTCGGCAAGGGAGGACCACCGTTGCCGTCCGCGACGGTGCCTCCGACGATCGCCACGACGCGACTCTGGGTATGAGTGAGAACACCTGCGCCGAGCAGTGCAACAGCAAAGACGAGCGAGCGGCGCGTCAGCATGGAGCCTCCGGCCGCAGACTATAACGGAAAAACATGTTCCCTCCCATAGCTCATCTGTCTTGCGCGCCACGCCTGCGACCCGACCGTTCCCCGCGGCAAGGGCGTTGCGGTTAAGGTATGCTCGCTGGCAGCAATTCGACTTGCTTCCGCAACCCTTCGAGGTATTGACGATGACTCCCGAGCCCATGTCATGCACGCACCTCGGGGCCGTCGGAACCGTCAAGCAGCCTGCCAGGCGCGAGTGTGAGGAGTGCGTCAAGATGGGTTCGCGGTGGGTGCACCTGCGGACGTGTCAAAGCTGCGGCGGGACCCGTTGCTGCGACTCCTCGCCCAACAAGCACGCCAGCAAGCACGCACGAAGCAGCGGGCACCCTGTCGTCGCATCCGCAGAAGAGGGTGAGCGCTGGCTGTACTGCTATCCAGACGATGCGTTCGCCGAATACTGAAGCCGCTTCGCAGGATCCGTGGCCGTCGCTGCCGTACGAGGCGTGGAGTGACACATACGCCACGCTGCACATGTGGTCGCAGATCGTCGGCAAGGTCGCGCTCGCCCAGGCGGCGCCGCTCAACCACTGTTGGGCGGTGGCGCTCCATCTCACGGCGCGGGGCCTTCGAACGGGAATACTGCCGCACGGCGATCGCTCGTTCACCATCGAGTTCGACTTCATCGATCACCAGCTCGTGATCGACACGTCGGACGGCGTCCGGCGCTCGTTGCCACTGGCGCCGCGATCGGTGGCCACGTTCTACGCGGAGGTCATGGCCACGCTGGACGAGATGGGTCTGCCCGTGCGGATCTGGTCCACGCCCGTGGAGATCCCTTCGCCAATCCCCTTCGAACGCGATACGGGCCATCATTCCTACGATCCCGAATACGTGCAGCGCTTCTGGCGCCTCCTGGCGCGGGTGCACCGCGTGTTCGCCGCGTCCCGATGCGGCTTCATTGGCAAGAGCAGCCCCGCTCACTTCTTCTGGGGGAGTTTCGACCTGGCGGTCACCCGTTTCTCGGGCAGGCCCGCGCCGCCGCGCGAGGGACCCGCCTTCATGCGCGACGCGTATTCGCACGAGGTGATCAGCCACGGGTTCTGGCCCGGGAGCGGCCCCGTCCTCGAGCCCGCGTTCTACGCCTACGCGGTTCCCGAACCGCTGGGCCTGAAGACGTCACGCGTGCAGCCCGAAGGAGCGTTCTACCACCCTGAGCTCAACGAGTTCATCCTGCCCTACGAGGCCGTTCGAAGGGCAGCGTCGCCCGAGACAGCCATCGCCGCATTCCTGGACAGCACGTACGATCGCGCCGCCACCCTCGCCGGCTGGGATCGGCCATTGCTCGAACGACCCATGGATCGCACTTAACGCTCACCGGCCGTCGCGCCCGGCCGGGGTAAGTGCGCCCGCCTCCTCCGCACCTCGGTCAATCTCGAGGCGGAGGCGGTCGGCCGTTCCTACCTCGAAGCGCTTCTCCCGGTTGCCGGGGCGTCGTCCTCGGGCACGTAGATCATGGTCCCGTCTTCGAGTTGGTACGCCGTCCCCAACTTGCGGCCCTCGCCTTCACCGATCTCGCCGGCGGATTTGTAGTGCTTCATCTCCCGCCCGCGCCGTATCGCGATCTCCATCCGATCCGTTCCGGGGTTCGTGATCACCACGGCGTTTTCCGTCACGAACGGATTGATTGGATTCTCAATCACGGCAATCAGGAGCACCGCAATCACCACCAGGAACACGTCGATGATGTTGACGACCGACAGGATCGGGTCGTCGTCTTCTGCTTCGATCTCGAGCAGCGATCGTCGGGGTCCAGCCATGTCATACCTCCGTCGCTTCGAGCCGCGCCCGAAGCGACTCGAACTCCGTCAGCAGCCACCGGCGGCGGACGCTCAACACCATGAACGTGATTGCCGCAGACAAGAGCGCGATGATCACCGCCGAGAATGCGACGACAAGATTCTGGGAGACGCCGCGTGCGTTTCCCGACGTGACGGCCACCAGAGCCGGTCCCATCGGAATCATGGTCGCCACGAGCCCGAGCATCGGGGCGGTCCGGCTGGTGAGGCGCAGCGGCTCGAGGATGCGCAGGATCTGCAGCTCAATGTCCGCCAACGTGGCGCCCGGGTTCCGCCGGAGATACGACATCAGCGCGCTGCGCCTGGCGGTCGGGCGCACGCTGTCCCAGGCGAACGCACCCAGCGCGAAGAACGCGTACGTGAACATGCACAGAAGCACGATCAGCACCGGAGCCATGAACAACCTGGCAATCTCGTACAACACCATTTCAAGAGCTTGCATGACTTCCTCCGAATCGGTTGAGCGAATCGATCAGAGCGCCCCGAGATCGCTTCGACCTCTGGTGACGCCGCGCCTCCCAGAACATCCCGGCCAACATCGCTCCGAGAACCAGGGCGGCGTAGGACCACGCGAGCGGCGCGGCAGGCGGCTGCGCGGGGACAGCCCGAAGCCGCTGCCCTCGCACGAGCGCCGGCCCGGAGCGTTCGACGCTGCCGGACGCGACAGGAAGCGGCTGGGACGGCGCACCCGTCGCGTTCGGATTCCTCCGGCCGCCGAAACCGAACCCGCTGACACGCGCGGACACGTACTGCTGGAACATGGCGTTCCCCGACACGATGCCGTGCCGGTCCCTCAGGTCCGTGTAGATCCGCACCAGTTCGGACACTGTCCTCGCATCCGCGTCCCAGTGCCCTTTTCGAACCGCCTCGAGCATCCGTTCCGCGATGCCGGCCAACGCCCCCGGATTGGCGGCCTCGAACCACTCGCGCAGCCCAAGGTCGTAGCGGTCGTCGACGTAGACCTCGTGAAACGCCTGCCATTGATCGTCGCGAACGACGCTGCGGTCCACGGCCGACCAGCCCCAGAAGTTGTTCACCGCGTTGGCGAGCGCCAGCGTGCCGGCGTACCCCTCCTTCTTCATCTCGGCGATCCAGCCGGGATGCTGGTACGTCGTGCGAAGGTCGGTAGCCAGGAAGCGTTCCGCGGTCTGAAGCGTCGCGCGCGACGGGTCGCGCATGTTCGAGACATAGAGTTGCGGACTCGTGCCGTCGAGGTGGCGCACGGCAAGCGAGATGCCGCCGAGATACTCGAACGGGTGATCCGTGGAGAGCAGTCCGTGCAGGTTCGACGAGCGGGAGAAGACGGCTGCGCTCGTGCCTCTCAGGTGTTCGGCGTACGCGTTCACCTCCTCGCCGTCGCGGCCGGTCAGCTTCATGCTCCAGTGCTCGGGGTTCGGGCCGTACGCCCAGGACATGCGGCTCAAGTACAACGCGGCCAGCTGCTCGTCGCCTTCCCAGGTGTCCGACGCCAGCGTCGCGTCCGGCAGTTTCGTGCCGTAGTCTCCCGATTCGTTGCCGAAGATGCGCGTCTTCGAGAACTCGTCGGCCAGCGCGTCAGGGACGTCGCGCGCCATCAACTGGCTGCGCACCCGTTCGGTGTGGCGGCGAACGTAGTTGTCCGGTTCGTCCACGGCCGCGACCTTGCCGATGGCGACGTTCAGCCACTCCATGACGTTCGGAAACTGGTCGCGATACAGCCCCGTGATCGAGACGACCGCATCGATGCGCGGCCGTCGCAGCTCGATCGCGGGCACTACCTCGATCCCGGTGACTCGCCCCCCGGGGTCCCACACCGGCCTTGCTCCCATAGCGGCCAGAATCTGAGCTTCGAGCATCCCCAGGTGCCGCATCGTTTCTGTCGACCAGAGCGAGAACGTGAGCTTCTCCGGGAATCGATTGCCGTGGGTCCTTCGGTACTCGCTGACGAGGTCCTCCACGGCCTGACGCCCAGCTTCGTATGCGGCAGGCGTCGGCACGCGGGCCGGATCGAAGGCAAAGACGTTGCGCCCCGTCGGCAGCGCCTCCGGGTTGCGGACGGGATCGCCGCCGGGTCCGGTCCTGACGAACCGCCCGTCGAGCGCGGCGAGCACCGCGTCCATCTCGCTCATGTCGCGCAGGCGAGCCAGATAGTCGCGGCCCAGGCGCGCCAGCCGTTCAAGCGCCGGGTCGCCGACGTCCTCGAGGGGCCCGTCGCGCATCACGTGCCGTTCGACGAACCGATACGGCCTGGTGCTCCTGAGCGCGCGGTAGTCGCCCGCGAACGCCGATTCGGCTGCCGTCAGCTTCAGTGCTTCGCTTAACGGCCTGCCGAGCATCTGCACGATCGTGGACGCCAGGTGGTCGTCCGACGCGGCTTCGCCCAGGGTGTGCAGCCCAAGCGGCTGCACGTGGCTGCTCAATTCGTCGAGATAGGCGTGGAGTTCCTGGCGGAACGTGTCGAACCGCGCGCGCGCATCCTCGGCCGTCCACTTCAAGTCCTCCAGGATCTTCATCCTCGCGGCATGCTCCAGGATCTCGTCCCGCACGCGCCGCCTCACCGGCCCCTCGTCGAGCGAGGCGTAATCGCGGACGCGCTCGTTGATCGCGAGCAGGTCCTCGGGCACTCCGGCGGGCGCGAACGGCGGCGTCTGATGCGAGATGACGACGCCGCGCCCGCGGCGCTTCACCTGCAGGCCTTCCGCGATGTTGTCGACGATGTAGGGGTAGATGACCGGCGTGTCGCCGACGAGGATGTTCGGATAATCGATGATCGAGAGCCCGCGCTCCTTGCCCGGCGTCCACTCCTGCGTGCCATGCGTGCCGAAGTGCACGATGGCGTCGGCGAGAAAGGATTCCCGCGCCCAGAGGTAGACCGCCATATAGAAGTGGTTCAGCGGAACCTTCGTGTCATGGGAGAGCTTCTCTCCCTTGTCGTTGGCCACCTCGGCGCGAAGCGGCTGCGGCATGATGAGGAGGTTGCCCGCCGCGAACCGCGGGATCACGAACGCGCGGTCCTCCCCGACCGTCGTCACCCATGCACTCTCCTCGGGCGATCCCCAGAAGGACGTGACCTCGGCGCGCACATGCTCGGGAAGCGCGGCGAACCACTGTTTGTACCGCGCGACCGGCAGGACGGCGGCGCGATCGGCCGCAATCAACCCCTCCAGGGCGTTCTTTCGATACGCCGGCCGGTGCATCGCGCTGACCGCGTCGATCACTTCCTGCGCTTTCACCGCTGGCACGGCGTAGCCGGACGCCTTCAGCCGGCTGGCGAGCAACTCGATGCTTCGCGGCACATTGAGGTTGGACGCGGAGAGATTCCCCTCGCCCGGCGGTGTGTTCCAGACGAAGAGGGCCACGCGCTTGGCCTGATTCGGCTTGCGCTGGAGCGTCACCAGGTTGATCGCCTTGCGAACGACCGCATCCACATGCGCCCGGATCGGGACCAGCTCACCGCCTTCGTTCGTGCTCACGACCATCGGATCGATGAGTCCGACGTACTCGGCGGTCGTGAGGGTGAACGGCAGCGAGTAGGTCGAGACTCCAGCCTTGTCCTTCGTGTAGGTGGCGAAGTCCCCCTCGCGGTACGCGAGCGCCTGCAGTGTCGGTACGCCCAGCGCCTCGTACTCGGCTTTCCGTCCTTCGGGGTCGGAGCCGAGAAACATCAGATTGACTATCGCGTCCACGAACGGCTCGCCGTTGTCGGTCAGTAACGGGCCAACAGAAGCGAGCGGCCCCGGGCTTGCCTGACGGGCGCTGACATCGACGGTTCTCTCGGACGCTCGGCCGGCGTCTCCCGCGGGCGGCCGACCACCCGGCCGGCCGCCACGGGAGCTGCGATAGAACAACAAAGGTGTCGCCCCGGCAGCCTCGATCCGCTGCACCCAGTGCTCGAGCATGCCGGTCTGGCCGTCGGCGAGGTACGACGAGGCGATCTCGATCCCAATCACCGGCGGCTTGTCCCGAGTGGTTCCGGGCGCGCGGCCCGCGAGCCAGTCACGATACGCCGACAGCGACGGAAACACGAGTTCGGCATCGGGGTGCCAGATCCCCATGGCGGGAAGCAGCACCGGCGGAAGCACGTCGCCAGGTTCGACTTTCAGAATCCGGCGCTTGACGTACTGCAGCATGCGGGTGACGTTCGCGTCCGTCCCGTTCGCGTAATAGTCGTACAACGTGCGAACGGCATCGGCGTCCAGGCCGACGCCCGCCATCCTTCGGGCCGGCGAATAGCTCATGACGCTGAGCGTGGGGACCTTGCACGCACGGATCCGTTCGCCGGCCGTGCGCTCGACGAGCCCCTGGTCCTCCTGACGCGGCATGTCCAGGAGAATGAAATCCGCCCCGTCGAGGGCCTGCCCGATGTCCGCGGCGGAAGCCCCGTCAACCCGGACGTACACCATCTCGACATCCTGCTGGCGAGCGATGTCCTGCATCTGCTGGAACTTCCGCGCGAGGACAAAGTCCGTAAACAGGATCGCGATCTTCGGCCGCCCCGCCGCGAGGCAGGGTGGGGCCAGGAACACACCGCACAGCGCGAGAGCGAGGAGCGATCGCACAGTCGCCATGGGAGCGTCTCAGAATTTCACCGACAGTCCGACGTTCCACGTTCGCCCCGGCGCCACGATCAGGGAGACATCCTCGGCGTCGTACACGCCGTCGTAGCGGAGGTTCGTTCCGTAGCTCGCCGAGTCGTTCGCCCCGCGCGCGGTCAGCCAGTGCCGGGTTGCGAACACGTTGTCCACGCGAATGAATGGCGATACCACGGCGCGCGGCAGGCCCGGCACCCGCCCGCGCGGTGTGGCGAAGCTCGCCTGGAGGTTGAGCACCGTCCTGCTGGGCCACACCACCTGGTTGATTTCGTCCGCAAATGACTTCGATCGGCCGTCAATCTCACTCGTGACGCGAAGGCCC
Organism: Vicinamibacterales bacterium; assembly: GCA_035463475.1. GTDB lineage: Bacteria > Acidobacteriota > Vicinamibacteria > Vicinamibacterales > 2-12-FULL-66-21 > JACPDI01. Next base: position 35,430 of record DATHTE010000011.1, on the reverse strand, counting down.
GTCACCGGGATCCAGTTCAGGCGCGCGTTGACGAGATGCGACGGAACCCGAGGAATCTTGTTGCCCGTGTTGTCGTGAGCGACGGCGGTATATTGAGCGTTCGGATTCCTCAGGGCGGCCAGGCTCGGTACAAAGGCGCCGAACTGGTTTCCGACCGCGTGGAAGGCCCGGTCGTAGTCCGTGAAGTACGCATCGAGGAAGCTGTACGCCACCTCGAGGGACCAGAGCTCCTGCGCGCCCGTTTTCAGCGCGACCTCCACTCCCCGGTGCCGCGCGCCGCCGATGTTCTCGTAACGCGCGATGACGGTCGGATTGGTCGGCGCGTACTGCCCGTTCGAGTCGAGGATGAAGTCGCGGCGATCGAGCACGAATCCGGTGATTTCGAGGGCCGTCGGCAGCCCGAGCGCGCGGAACTGCGCTCGCAGGCCGAGGTCGACGTTACGCGTGTGTTCGGGGCTCAGGTCCGGGTTGTTGGCGACCGTGGCGACAACCGACAGCGACCCTCGATACAGCTGCTCGACGGAAGGCGCACGAAATCCGGTGGACACCCCGCCGTAGATTGCGACGCCCCGCGCCAACGTGAAAGTCGTGCCGGCTCGCCATGATCCAACGTCGAAGGCCTTGGTCTCCGCGATCGACCGTGCCCCGTTGGCTGCAACCGGAGCGGCCGTGTAGTCGAGGGCGATGTGGTCGTACCGGCCGTTGGCCGTCAAGGTCCAACGCGGGCTGGCGGCCCACTTCAGCTCTCCATACGCGGCCGTCGTGGTCTCGATGGTGTAGTCGTCGTTCAACAACGCGCCCTGCGGCACGGCGGGGCTGAAGAGGCTCGCACGGTAGCTGGTGAGCGCGGTGTCGTAACTGTCGTATGTGTTGCGCTTGAACTCGCCACCAGCCATGAGGCCGAAGGGCCCCGCAGCGGTTCGCAGTTCGCTCTTGCCGCCGCGTTGCACCTGGCGATAGTCGTTCAGTTGCTGATATGCGTCGGGGCTCGTGACCGCGGCTCCCGTGGCGGTATAGCGCTGCGGCGCCGACCAGAACTGCGTATGGTCGCGGTACTGATACCCAAGCAGCAGGAGGTTCGTCGTGCGCGTGTACGCGTTCGCGTAGGTGACGTTCAGCCGGTCCAGCAGAACATCGTAGTTGCGTGTGTAGTCGCGCCCCTCGACGGCCCGGGGATCCTCCGCCGCCTGCGTCACGCCGGTGACCGCGCCGTGCTTGTCCCGTTTGCGGTCGGTTCGTTCGAATCCAACGGTGATGTCGCTCGACGCTGTGGGGAAGAACCGCGCGCTGCCGGTGACGGCCGTATTTCCGTATGCGGACTGGAAATAGTAATCGTCACTGCCGCGACCGACGACCTGCATGTAGCCAGTCCCCCACGAGTTTCCGAACCCGACCCGCGCGAGCTTGCGGTTGTAGCCGAATGAACCAGCGTCGTAGTCCAGCTTGACGCCACGGTTGCCGACGCCGCGCTTGGTGGTGATGATGATGGCGCCCGACAGCGCGTCGTCACCGAACAGGTACGAAGCGCCGCCCTTCACGACCCTGAGCGAATCGATGTTGTCGAGATCGAGGTTGACGCGGCCCGTGCGCTCGAACACCGGGACGCCGTCCACGATGATGGCTACTCCGGGCTTCTCGCCGTAGAAGCGCTGGTTCTCGACGCCGCGGAACTTGATCTTGACCGTGTCGCTCCCTCCATAGAGATCGGGTGTGACGCCCGGCACGGCTTGCAGCACCTGCACGACGTTCCGGACGTGCTGGTCCTCAATCGCCTTGCCCGTGATGGTTGTGACACTGCCGAGCTCGTCCCGGTCGGCAAAGCGGTCGTCAATCGCGCTTGCCGTGACGCGCACTTCTTCCGCGAATCCAAGCGTCAGCTTCACCTCGATCGTCACGGTCATCTGCTGCCGGCCGACTTCGACAGGAGTCGCCGTCGGCAGGTAGGCGCCTGCCGCGGGAGTTCTGGCGATGTACGCCCCCGGCCGGGGGACCGCCTCGAAGCGCACGAGCCCGTCGGCGGAACTGACCGCTTCGAGGGCGTGAGAGAGGCCTTCTCCCTCGAGTTGCACGCTGACGTCCGGAACGGGCAGGCCATCGGGGTCGACGAGCCTGCCCTCGATGACCGCTGTCGGGTTCTGAACAGGTGCGGTTTCGCGGCCCTGCGCTGCCGAAGGCGCAGCGTGGCCGGTGATGATCACAACGACGGTTATCAAGAGGTACAACGATCGCGTCACGGGACACCTCCGTCCGCAACAGAGTCATGAAATGAAACAGCCCGGATTCGTCCTGACTCGTCCGACGAGAGGAGTGCTATCGCCCGCCGGCCATTCGTCCGCGCACGATCGGCAGATGACGCGCGCGACGCGGCCCTGGGGCGGCGGTACTCAGTCGCAGGAGGTCAGAACCCGAGGCGGGGACGCGGAGGTGGATCGAGACGAGAGAGATCGACCAGGACGGGCTGCGCGGACACGCCCACATACCGCGTGGCGTCCGGCGGCGGAAGCAGCGTCGGCGTGTCTTCAGGCAGCACTGCCGGGGGGAGGAGCGTTATTGCCGCTGCTCCGTTCGGCGGTTGGCAGCAAGGGCATGGCGCCCTGACGCTGCCCCTCTCCGAGTGCTGCTTGCACATGCAACGCTTGCACAGTTCCCCGCAACTGCCGTCGCTCGAAATCGCGGCGTACGACGCGGCCAACGGGGCCGTCCCGCTTGCGGCGGCTATGAGCAGCCAGACGGTGATGGTGCGCAGCGTTCTCATGCGGTCGCCCACAGTGCCGTCAGGTGGCGGCAGTGGCCGCCATCTACGGCAGAGTCTGGTGGCGGCGCCGGGTGCGGGCAAGGGTACTTTGGTCCCTTGGGGGCGGGCTCAGAAGTACTGGACCTCCGGATGAGCCCGGCCCCGTCGATCTCGCCCGGGCTCACTCGTCGTCTATATGAACAACCCCCGGCGTCTGAGGCGCCGTCGCGAAAGGACACGACGATGAGGGTCATGGTGATCGTGAAGGCAACGAAAAACAGCGAGGCCGGCGTCATGCCGAGCGAGAAGCAGCTCACCGAGATGGGCAAGTTCAACGAGGAGCTCGTCAGGGCCGGCATCATGCTGGCTGGCGAAGGCCTTCACCCGAGCGCGAAGGGCAAGCGCATCAAGTTCTCGGGGAGCCAGCGCAGCGTCGTAGACGGCCCGTTCGCCGAGACAAAGGAGCTCGTCGCCGGCTACTGGGTGTGGCGGGTCCGGTCGATGGAGGAGGCCGTCGAGTGGGCGCGTCGCTGCCCTGATCCAATGCCGGGCGAGGAGGCTGAACTCGAGATTCGTCCCGTCTTCGAAGCCGATGACTTCGGCGAGGAGTTCACCCCCGAGCTGCGCGCGCAAGAGGAGCGCCTTCGCCTCGAGGTCGAACGGCAGAGGAACAAGGCGTAGACGTTAAACCGCCTCGCCCAGCGTCAGGGCGAACTGGTCCGAACGATCGGTCCACTGCGCGGCGACACGGAAACGGGCACGCTGCAGGTACTCGGCAACCTCGTCCTGCCGATACTTGTATGAACTCTCGGTCCAGATTCGTTCCCGCGATCCGATCGCGAGGTCAATGCCCGCCGCGCGAATCCGGACCCGCTGGGCGCGCCGGGCGACCAGGTGCATCTCCACTTTCGACGCGACCGGGTCCCAGACAGCCTGGTGCGCAAAGCGCTCCACCTTGAAGTCGCCGTCCAGCTCCCGGTTGACGCGGACCAGCAGGTTGCGGTTGAACGCCGCCGTGACACCGAGCGGATCGTCGTAGGCCAGCAGCAATTCGCGCTCCGGCTTCACGAGATCGGTGCCGAGGAGCAGCGCGTCGCCGTCGCGCAGATTGCGTCGGATCGAGTCGAGGAATGCCGCGGCCGCCGGCGGATCGAAATTGCCGATGTTGGACCCGAGGAAAAGCACCAGGGTTCGCCCGGGGCTGGATGCGCGCAGCGCATCGTTGAGCCCCTCCTCGTACGACGCGGCATGAACCGAGACGAGGACATCCGAAGCGGCTCCGACGGCAGCCGCCGCGCTGCCGAGCGCCGTGGACGATATGTCGACCAGGTGGACATGTACCGTCGATCTGAGCGGACCGGCGGCGTCGAGCAGCAGACGCAGCTTCGTGCCGTTGCCCGGTCCGAGCTCCACCAGCGTGGACGGCGACTCGGCGAGCCGGAACAGCTCGGCGCCGTGCGCGGCAAGCAGCCGGCACTCCGCTCGCGTAATGCGGTACCACGGCAGGCAGCAGATCGCCTCGAACAACGCGGAGCCCAGCGCATCGTACAGGTAGCGTGACGGAAGCTGCCTGGGATCGAGCGTCAGGTAGTACTGAACATCAGCGGCAAATCGCGCGGTTGCCGGGTTGGCGCCTGCCGGGACTACGCCGTGAGCCGCGTACTCGACGCCGCCGCTCACCGGGCGTCTCTCGCGCAACGGAACGTCGCGTAGACGTAGGGGTACCGTGGGCGAAACCAGTTCCGAAAGGTCGGGCGCAGCAGCTCGCGCGCCGTGGCCGGCGACGCGCCTTTCATGACGAAGTGCTCGCCGTCGAAGAAGTCGGCCGAGTACTCCGGGTACGACGCCAACGGTCGAAACCCGGCGAACGGTCCGAAGGACGTGCTCGTCCACTCCCACCCGTTTCCGACGAGATCGTCCACACCCCACGCCGACCGCCCGGCCGGATGCGTGCCGGCGGGTTCCGGATCCCACGTCGAGAAGTCGAACACGCCATGGGCCGGTGATGCGACCGCGTCCCCCCACGGATGCGGGTGCTCGAAGCCTTGCGGTGTTCCGTACGCGGCTCGCTGGAATTCCGCTTCGGTGGGCAACCGCCCGCCGCGCCACTTTGCGTACGCCGCCGCCTCGGCGAAACTCACGAACACTGGCCACGCCGGCGGCAGCGGAACGCGCTCGAACATCCCGCGCCAGTACCACGCGCCGTCAACAGACTCCCAGAACAGCGGATGACTCACGCCGTCGCGGCGGATCCACTCCCAGTCTTCCGCGCGCCACCAGCGCTCGTCGTCGTACCCGCCGCGGTCAACGAACTCGAGGAATGCGGCGTTCGTCACATCGTGGCGCTCGATGGAGAACGCGCCGACGTCCTCGCCGTGCGCGGGATGCTCGTTGTCCCATCCGAACGGAATCGTTCCGCGATCGACGCCGAGCGTCGCCCGCCCGGCCGGGACGTCGACCCATTCGATCGCGGGCACGCGTTCGCCCACGCGCGGCGCGTACCCGCCTGGCCGCCGTTTCTTCTCGAACGGGAGCCGATGCCACATGTAGAGCAACGTCTCCTGGTGCATCGCTTCGTGCTCGAGGATCGCGAACACCGCTTCCGACCGATCCAGCAACGGATGACCGGGGCGGTCGAGGTCGGCGCGCTCCAGCACCTCGAGGACGCGGCGATCGGCTTCGGTGGCAAACGCACGCACCGCATCGCGCGACGGCCACGTCTCGCGCGCCGTCGAGGACGCGCCGGCCTCATGAGGATCGATGCCACGCGCGAACAACCGCTCGAGGTACGCGTCGATGCCCGGCTCGCCGAGCGCTTTCTTCACGAGCGTGTTGAAGCTGAAGGCCGGAAGGTGTCCGTCATAGAAAACGATCGGATGCCGCAGCGCGATGGGCTGGCTGTAGTACGCATCATCGGCGAGCAGATCGAAGATCGCCTGCGAGCGCTCGCGATTGCGGCGATACCAGTCAACAAAGGTGGACTGACGCGGAATGGATGAGCTGGCGACCCGGACAGACATCCGATCACCCTAACACGCTCGCGCCCACCAGCCTTCTGGAGCGCCGCCGCTCACGAGCCTGCGACGTGGGCGAGAAACTCGCGGACGACCGTCTTCACGTCGCGACGTTCGATGTCCACGGCGGCGTTCAGCGCGCGCATGTCGCGGTCGGAGACGCGGCCGGCCAGTCGCGCAAGCGCCCGCCCGACGGCCGGATACCGGAGCAGTGTCGCGGTGCGGACGAGGGGGACCGCGTCGTACGGCGGAAAGTAGCGGCGGTTGTCTTCGAGCGCCGTCAGGCGCAGCGGCTCGATCAGAGCGCTCGTCGCATCGCCGGCGATGACATCCACCTGCCGTTCCGCGAGCGCCCGGTAGATGAGCGCCAGATCCATGGCCCGCGGTTGAGACTTGAATCGCAGTCCGTACGCGCGGAGGAGCCCGGGGTAGCCGTCCTCGCGCTGGAGGAACTCGTACCCGAACCCCGGTGTCCACGCGTCCACCTTTCGCAAATCCTCGATGGTGCGCAACGCGAGCGCCCGTGCGTCGGCGCTTCGCACCAGGATCGCGAACGTGTTGTTGAAGCCCAAAGGGTCGAGCGCGGTCACGCCGGCGCTCGCGTAAAGCTCGCGCGTCCGCTCGAACGCGCGACGCGAGTCATGCGGCACCCGCTCGTGAAACACCGCCGTGACGGCGGTACCGGTGTACTCGACGTAGGCGTCGAGGTCGCCGGAGCGGATCGCGCGGTCGCACACGAACGTGCCACCGAGGTTCAACTTCCGCGCGACGCGCACGCCACCCTCCGACTCGATCGCCTGCGCCACCAGCTCGCCCAGGATCACCTGCTCCGTGAAGTTCTTGGACCCGACGACCACCGCGGCCCCGTCCGCGGCGGCGTAGCCGGTGATGGTGATCACCGCCAGCAACGCCGCCGCAGCCGCGGCCTGCGCGATTCCAGCGGCGCCCGCGCGCCCGGCGCGGATCCGATGCTCCAGCCAGGCGAGGAGTCCGTCCGCCAGGAGCGCCAGCACGGCCGCGGGCACAGCGCCGGCCAGTATGGTCGTCGTGTCGACCATGGCCAGGCCGCGGAAGATGTACTCGCCGAGCCCTCCCGCCCCGATCGCTGCGGCAATGGTAGCGGTGCCGACGCCGATCACCGTCGCGATACGGACGCCGGCGATGATGGACGGCAACGCGAGCGGGAACTCGACCAGCCACAACAACTGGCGGCTGGTCATCCCCATTGCGACGCCCGCCTCGATCACGTCTGGATCCACGTTCCGGATTCCAGTGACGGTCGTCCGCAGGATGGGAAGCAGCGCGTAGACGAAAAGCGCGACCAGCGCCGCCCGGGGGCCCACGCCGCCGATGAACGGGATGGGCAGAAGGAAACCCAGGAGCGCCAGGCTCGGCACCGTCTGAGCGGCGCCTGCGATGACCAGGACCGCCCGCCCGAGGCGCGGCCGTCTCGCGGCGAATACGCCGCCGGGCACGCCGACGACGATCGCGGCCAGCGTGGAGACGGCGACCAGCACGACGTGCTGCTGAATCAGCCACGCCGTTTCCGTCCAGTGCGCCAGCCAGAAATGGATGACCGACATCAGGCGCGCGGCGGCGGCGGTGGCGCGGGCGCCGCATCGATGAACGCACGCACGCGCGGATCGTTCGAGGCGGCCACCCGGTCCGGGGTGTCGTACACAACCAGCTCGCCTTGGTCGAGCACGCCGACACGCTGCCCCAGCGCAAATGCCTCCGCCAGATCGTGAGTGACGATGACGACGGTCTTGTGAAGTTGCTGCTGCAGGCGCAGGAACTCTCCCCGCACCTCTGCCCGCGTCAGCGGGTCGAGCGCGCCGAACGGTTCATCCATCAGGAGGATGGGGGGATCGACGGCGAGCGCGCGGGCGACGCCCACCCGCTGACGTTGTCCGCCGGACAGCTCGTGTGGCCGACGGCCGGCGTACTCGGAGGCCGGCAGTCCCACGAGCTCGAGCAGTTCGCGGGCGCGGTCCTGCGCCCGCGACGCCGGCCAGCGTTCCAGGTGCGGCACGATCCCGATGTTCTGCGCGACCGTCATGTGGGGGAACAGGCCTACGTTCTGGAAGACGTATCCGATATGGCGACGAAGCCGTATGCCGTCCCATTCCCGCGTGTCATGCCCTTCGACGATGACTCTTCCGGATGTGGGCACGAGCAGTCGGTTGATCAGCTTGAGCAGCGTGCTCTTGCCCGCGCCGCTCCGACCCACGAGCGCGACCACCTGGCCTGGCTCCAGCGAGAGGTTCAAGTCGCGCAGAACCGGTGCGCGGGCGGGATAACGGAACTCGACGTTCTCAAACTGCACGAGCATGGGCGCGAAAGGGCTCTGGCGTTGCGATCGCCTCGAGTCGCGTCAGGGCCAGAGACCGAGCGCCCGGCGGACGGCGACCAGCTGGCCGACGTGATACGCATTGTGATCGACCACAAGCAGTATCGCGCGCAAGTATGTCTGCTGACCTTTCCCGGTGGGGACCAGAGCGAAGAGATCCACGCTGGCGTCGCGCACCAGCCGCTCCAGCTTCTCACGATCCGTCCTGAAATCCGCAACGCTCGTGTTCCAGGCGTCCGCGTCTGGCGGCGCGGGCTTCCGCGGCCAGTAGTCGTCCGGCCATTCCAGGACCTGCTCGTACTGAGCGTTGACGCAGAAGTCGAGCAGATCCTTCTGCGCCAGCCGTACATGTTCGAGCAGCTGCCACGGAGAGTGCTCGAAACCGGCGGGGCGGGAGCCTTGCTGCTCGAAAGGGACTCCCTCCACGGCCTTGTCGAAGCCGACGTGGGCCTCTTCCCAGTCGAGGAGGCGCACCAATTGTGCTCGAAGGCGATCTGGAGACCCGTTCACAGCCCCACTATCCGGCATGCGGGCCGCCAGGCGCTCCTTGCTCGGCGGTGATACCGCTGACCGTGGACGTGATGATATGCCGGCCTTCCGAGCGAATCTCCACCCGCAGGCCGATACCGATCCAGCCGCGTTTGAGGCAACACCCCCCGATGCTCGCGCCATTGACGACAGCGGACGTCAGCTCGGGAAAGAAGTCGCCGCCCTGAACGTACACCTCCGACCCCTGGATGATCACCATGCGGTAGAGCGAGTTCATGGTTCGAAAGAGCAACGTGGTGAACGGCGGGAGCTGGCGAAGATCCACTCCTGGGGTGCCGCCCACGACATCCACGAACCGATCGAGCGTCGCTGCGGGAACGAGCGTCACGTCCGACATCAGGTCTCTCTCAGGGCCAGCAGCATATTACCCTGCCGCCGGAAGAAATTGCGGATCTCTCGTCAGCGCACGACGACCGTCCCGACCATTCCCGGGTGAATGTCGCAGTGATACTGAAAGGTCCCGGCGGTCTGGAGGGTCACGGAGAAATCGCGGCCTGGGCCGACGATTCCCGAGTTCCAACCGGCGGCGTCGGACGTGGACGTGTGAGACTCGCGATCGGTGTTCCTCCACGTCACTGTCGTGCCCACGGCGACGTCCAGCGGGTCGGGCGAGTAGGCCCTGTTCGCCAGCGCCTCGGCGCCCACGAGAATTGCGACGGATGCCGACGGGCCGCCCGGCGCCGGCGCCGGCGCCGGTGAGGGCGACTCCGGTGAAGTCGGAGCTTCGTAGGAGCTGCCTCCGCAGGCGACCGCAAACGTCAAAATGGCCGACACGGCGGCGAGACGAAAAGACAACATCTGATCCTCCAAGACTGAATCGGGTGATGCGAGCGCGTTCCGGACCCTGGTGACGCCCGCGCCGGCGGCCCGCCTCCGGCGCTTGCAAGATCACCTAATCCTCAGGCGCCCCTGAATATTCCCGGATGAGTAGAAGAGAGAGGCTGGGAACTGCGGAAGCAGGTGCGCGCGACTGCCCTAAGCGCGCGGACGGATTCTGAGGACGGCGTCGATGTCCTTGATCAGCGAGTCGATCGAGATCACGCGCCCAGCCGCATGCGCCCGGCCCCATCGGTCCGGGCCGAGGCGCGCACGCGCCCTGTCTTCCGCGTGCTCTCTGAGGTCGTGCACCGAGGGATCGACAACCGTGACGCCGGTGCGTTCGGTGACGGCGTCGCGGGCACCCAGGATCCGCGCGGCCCATGCGTCGTCCCCCTTCAGTACCGCGGCGGCGACCAAAGGGACCAGCGCGTACACGAACGCGAACTTGTCATGGAGCTCCCGGATATGTGTGAGGCTCTCCCGGACGAGCGCGATCGCCGCGTCCGGTTTTTCGCCCCGCACCGCCAGGATGGCGCGAACGTACAGCGCCCACGTCAGGAACCACGGGCCCGCATGTCGAAGTACTGATGTCGCCTCGTCGAGCAGGCGTTCCGCCTCGTCCGCGTCGCCGCTCGCAAGCGAGACCACCGCCAGCCCGCTCAGCGCATTCCCGATGCCGGCCGGGATCGCCAGCGCGCGAAACTGCTCCACACTGCGGGCGAACCGATCGCGCGCGGCGTTCAAGTTGCCGGCGGCGTGCTCGACGTGCCCGGACAGATACTCGGCTTGCGCGACCACACCGCTGTCGTCGGCGCCGTGGTCAAGCGTCAGGGCGCGAGTCAGCGCCGCGCGTGCGCGCCCCACTTCTCCTTTCGTGTACCACAGGACTGCCGCTCCGGCGAGCGCTCGCAACTCGGCGCGGGCCGGCAGGGACGCCAGGTTCAGGATCTGTTCATACCACTGGAGACCTTCGGCCGGGTGCCCGCGGATCAGCCAGAAGTATTTCAACTGCCACGCGATGTCGGCCGCTTCGACCGAACGGCCACGCTCGATGAGCCACGTCAGGGCGCCGCGATAGTTCTCGAGATCTTCGCGCACCCGATCCAGCCATTCGATCTGTGCGGGCCCCAGCAGTCCCTCCGCCGCCAGAGAGGCCTCGGCGCTGGTGTAGCGCACGAGCCCCTCCATGGCGTCGTCGCGCTCCCCCGAGGCGATGAGCTGCAGGGACGCGTACGCCCGCACGGTTTCGAGCATGTAGTACAGCGGACACGTCGACACCACCGAGGTCTCCGCCCGCAAAAGAAGACTCTTGTCGATCAGACTGGCTGCCGCCGTGAGCGCTTCGTCGTGCCGGACCGGGGCGCCTTCGCGACCGGCAAGGACCGACGCAGCCGCGTCGATCGGAAACAGACCCGGCAGGGCACCGAAACGACGGAAGGCGCGCTGCTCGACCGGATCAAGGAGCTGGTAACTCCACGCGACCGTCGCGTTCATCGTCTGCTGGCGTTCGGGGAGATCACGCGGGCCGAGGGTCGAGAGCAGGACATCGTGTTCGAGCCGGCGGAGTAGATCCTCGGGCGTCAGCACTTTGATCCACGGCGCGGCGAGCTCGAGCGCGAGCGGAAGGGCGTCGAGCCGCCGGCAAATCGCCGTCACGATCGGGCCGTTCCCGAACGTGAGGCGAAAGTCGGGGCGGACGTCCCGAACCCGCTCCACGAACAGCCGAACCGCGGGAGAGCGCGCCAGATCTGCCGGGGACATGTCCTCCGCGTCCACCTCCAACGCGAGAGGTCCGACCCCGTACTCCCGCTCCCCCCGCACACGCAGCGGAGCGCGGCTCGTGACCAGGATCTGGAGCGATGCAATCGATGTCAGGAGGTCCGCAACCAGCGGTGCCGCATCCAGGACGTGCTCGAAGTTGTCGAGCACGAGCAACGTGCGGCGATCCTGGCAGGCGGCGCGCACACGACTGGGCAGATCGGACGCTGTGACATCCGAGAGTCCGAATGCCTCGGCGATCGCCGACGCGACGAAGGCGGGATTCTGACTGGCCGCCAGGGGCACGAACACCACGCGGGTCGCGCCCTCCGTGACGATCGTACGTGCGATCTCGACCGCCAGGCGGGACTTCCCGACTCCGCCAGGGCCGACGAGAGTAATCAGGCGCGCGGCGGGGTCAGCGAGCCACTGCCGCAGCGCGTGCAGGTCCGTGTCGCGTCCAAGCAGGAGCGTCAGCGCGAGCGGCAGCGAGGCGCTACTCAGTTCGTCGGCGGTCGCGTCGCGCGCGGCCGCCCGCGCGCTCAGAACGAGCGCGTCGCGGGTCGCACCGGTCAGGTCGAGGGCCGCCGACAGGGCGCGCACGGTGTCTACGTGGGGCCGACGCCGTTCCCCGCGCTCCAGCGCGCTCACGGCATGAACCGACAGGCCGGCGATGGTCGCTAGCTCTTCTTGCGTGAAACCTGCAGCTTCGCGGAGCGCCTTGAGCTGCGCGCCGAATGACCGCGGGGCGCCAGGTTTCATGGGGCGTTCATTCTACTCCCGCGGGTGTACGGGCATCGTACGGGTCCTGTAGGACCGCTGTGGGTGGTCGCCGGTCCGCCCGCACCCCACACTGGCCGCATGGCAAGTGACGCGGCGCCAACCACGTTCATCACGGGAGCGGACGGATACATCGGCACGGAGCTGGCCAGAATCCTCGTGGCCCGTGGCCATCAGGTGTTCGGCCTCGCGCCGTCCATGGAGGCGGCGCTCCGCGTGCGTCGGACCGGAGCGGTTCCCGTCATGGGCGACCTGTCCGAATCCGGTCTGTGGCAGGACGAGGCGGCAGCCGACTTGGTCTTCCATGTTCCGCCGCATCCGGCGCGTGGACCTGGCCTGACGCGCAGACGTGCCGAGTCCCTGGCCCGCGCGCGGGTGGTGATGGACGCGCTGCTCCTCGACGCCCTGGCAGAAGGCGTGACGCGGCGGATCGTGTACGTCGCGGACGCGTGCTGCTATGGCCCGACGGGGCCGCGTCCGATCACGGAGGACGAACCGCCGCGTCCCTCTGCGTGCGGCCGCTATCTCTCGCCAGCCCTCGATCGCGTGGAGAGCTACGTCGGCGCCGGCCTGCCGATCGTCACGGCGTTGCCGGGAAAGGTGTACGGCGATGGCTCGTGGTTCCGCGACCGTGTGATCGATCCGGTCATGGCTGGCCGCCGGGTGCTGCAGTTTGGGAAGAGCGGACCGTGGGTGTCACCCATCCACGTTCACGACTGCGCGCGCGCGCTGGTGCATCTCGCCGAACACGGCGAGGCCGGCGGTCGGTATTTCGTCGTCAACAGTCAACCGATCCGGATGCACGAATTCGCGTCAACGTTCGCACGCGTCGCAAACCGCCCGTTACACGTGTGGCGGATGCCCGAGGCCGCGGCACGGTTCGGGGCGGGTTCCGTCCTCGCCGGCGGCGTGCAGGCCGACGCCGTGTTCTCGAACATCCGGCTGCGCGGGATCGGGTTCCAGTTCCGGTATCCCACGCTCGAAGAGGGACTCCAGCAAGTGGTCGGAGCGCTCGCATGAATAGTGGACTCCATCGGCCCGAGACGACGTACGCGGTCGGTGCGAGCTTCGAGGAGGTCGTCCTGCCTCACCTCGACGCGGCTCATCGTCTGGCGCGCTGGTTGATGCGGAACGAGCACGACGCGGAAGACGTCGTGCAGGAGGCGTCCCTCCGGGCCTTTCGATACTTTCGGACCTTTGCCGGCGGCGATGGCCGTGCCTGGTTCCTCAGGATCGTGCGCAACACCTGCGCCGGCTGGCACGACCGCCGCTTCGAAGCGCTGACGGACCCGTTCGACGAAGAGCAACACCGCGGCGGTCGGCCAGCGTTCGATCCTGAGGCGTTGCTGCTTCAGGCCCGTGGCGCCACGTCGATCGAGCAGGCCATGCGCAACCTGCCGGATCGCTTTCATCGACTGCTCGTGCTGCGCGAGCTCGAGGGGCTCTCGTACCGGGAACTCGCCGACGTCCTGGGGATCCCCATGGGCACCGTGATGTCGAGCCTGTCGCGTGCCCGCCAGGCGCTCCGCGGCGCTCTGCGTAGCGAGCTGAAACCGTCCCGCGATTCAGCGAGGACGGACGTTCGAGAAGAGGAGGCAGACGCGGTCCTGGCGTAAGCCGCGTGGACGGAACGAAGAGGTACGGCGAGCCGGCGGTGGAAGCGTCTGCGATGTCCGCAGCGGCACCGGCGCTCGCATTCACATCCGAAAGAGGAGACTCGTATGGAGAACGACAACACGAAGGAACAGCAGGCTACCCGGCGCACCTGGCTCGTCGCGTGCGTCACCGCTCTCGTCACGGCTTTCACGATCGCGCTGCCGCTGGCGGCGCAGGACGACATCATCACGCCGCCGCCCGTGCCCGCGGGCCTCGAGGTATCAGACGCGAACGAGGCGTTCCTCCTTGGCCGCGGCGTCGGCACTCAGAACTACATTTGCGTGCCCGCAACCACGATCGGCCACGTGGCCTGGACATTGTTCACGCCGCAGGCCACGTTGTTCAGCGACGAGGCGGAGCAGCTCACGACCCACTTCTCCAGTCCCAACCCGGACGAGGACGGCGTCGTACGCGTCAGCTGGCAGGATTCCCGGGACACGAGCAGGGTGTGGGCCCGGCTCGACACTCCCTCGTCGGACCCGAACTTCGTCGCGGCGGGCGCGATTCCCTGGCTTCTTCTGGAAGCGGTGGGCAAGCAGGTTGGTCCCCTGGGCGGCAACACCCTGGCGGTCACCACATTCATCCAACGGTTGAATACCGTCGGAGGCGTCGCGCCCTCGACGGGCTGCAATCTGCCGACGGACATCGGCAACAGGAGGTTCGTACCTTACGCAGCCGATTACCTGTTCTACAGGAAGAAGTAGCAAGCGAGGCCGTCCGTCACACTCCCAACTTCCGAACGCCAGCGCCCAGGACGATCATGTCGCAGGGTGGCGTCGGGAGTTGGGAGTAATCCCTTCGCGCGTGGTGCGGAAGATCGCGGTGAAGGCGGGGAGAATCGACGAGAACCGAGCACAACTGTGAGCCGGCGGGCGAACGAGCTGCCATAATCTCTTCCGACGGCCCCGGAGCCGGAGGCGGGGAATTGAGGAGATCATGAAAGCGATCGTCCAGGAACGGTACGGGTCTCCTGACGATCTCCAGCTCCGAGAGGTCGAGAAACCCCTGGTCGGCGACCACGACGTGCTGGTTCGAGTGCGCGCGGCGTCGCTCCATCCGGATGTCTGGCATGTCGTGACAGGGCAGCCTTATGTCCTTCGCCTGATGGGAGCCGGGCTTCGCAGACCGAGGAGCCCGATCCCCGGCACGGACATAGCCGGGATCGTCCACTCCGTTGGCAGAAGCGTCAGCCGGTTCCGGTCCGGGGACCCGGTGTTCGGCGAGACCATTGCCGCTATGCAGTGGGTCAACGGCGGCGCCTTCGCCGAATTGGCGTCCGTTCCAGAAGACCTGCTCGCGCTGAAGCCGGATAACATCACGTTCGAGCAGGCCGCATCGGTCCCCACGTCTGGTTATATCGCCCTGCTGAACCTCGGGGATCGAAGCCGACTGGGGCCGGGGCGGCAGGTGCTGATCAATGGCGCCGGGGGCGGCGTGGGTGCCCTCACCTTGCAGATCGTGAAGGCCCATGGCGCGCACGTGACGGCCGTGGACATCACGCGCAAACTCGCCATGCTGCGCTCGCTCGGAGCAGATGAAGTGATCGATTTCACCCGCGAGGACTTCACAAGACGTGGGGTTCTCTACGATCTCATCTTCGACATCCCGGGAAATCACCCCTTCTCCGCCTGCAGACGCGCGCTCAAGCCAGACGGCCGCTACGTGCTGATCGGGCACGACCGCTTCGGGGCGTCGCGCAAGCGTGTGTTCGGCCTCATCCCTCATTTCCTCAAACTGATGGTCCTCGCGCGCTTCGTCAGGCAACTGCGGGGCACCGGCGTTCCGATGCCCGCAAAGAAGGAGGCGATGGCCGTTCTGAGGGAACTCCTGCAGGCCGGGAAGATCACGCCGATCATTGACAGCACGTACACCCTCAGTCAGGCTCGCGAGGCGTTCCGGCACATGATCGAGGACGAGACCTGCGGGAAGGTCATCCTCATCGCGGAAGAAGAGAGCTGAGAAGGGCTGACTGCCGTCATGAGGGCCGTTGTCATGGAACGCTACGGCACGCCCGAGGTCCTGGAGCTCCGGGACGTGCCCACGCCGACACCCAGGGCCAATGAGGTGCTCGTCCGCGTCCATGCCGCGTCCGTGAACGACTGGGACTGGGGGCTGCTTCGGGGCACGCCGTTCGTCATCCGCATTCTCCATGGTCTCTTCGCGCCGAAGGTGCGGATCATCGGCGGGGACATCGCCGGGCATGTCGAGGCGGTGGGCGAAGACGTGAAGAGGTTCCGGCCGGGCGATGAGGTCTACGGCGATCTGTGCATGAGCGGGTTCGGTGCGTTTGCGGAATATGCCTGCGCACTGGAAGCGAGCCTGGCGCTCAAACCTCCCGGCATGACCTTCGAGCAGGCGGCGGCCATCCCGCAGGCGGGCATGCTGGCGGTGCAGGGCCTCATCGACGTCGGCGGGATCCGCTCCGGACAGAAGGTGCTCGTGAACGGGGCAGGAGGGGGCGTCGGTACGTTCGCCTTGCTGCGCGCGTGCGCTGAATCCCAACGGCACCTATGCCACCGTCGGCGGCAGCATCCCGCGCCTGTTACAGCTACTGGTCTTCAGTCCGTTGCTATCCCGTTTGTTCAACAAACACCTGCGCATCGTCTTCTTGAAGCCGAACAAAGACCTTGCCTACCTGAACGAGCTGTTTGAAGCCGGCAGGGTGGTGCCGGTGATAGACAGGGTGTACAAGCTCGAGGACGTGCCAGACGCGTTGCGGCTCTTCGGCACTGGCGATCACAAAGGCAAGATCATCGTCACCGCGGCGTGACGCGCCGCTCTGCGCTCGGTCCCTCTCTTCGCACGACGTTTCTCAGGTCCGGCTCCGGCCCACGGCTACACGAAACGGCACGTCCGACGATCCGCGAGGTGTGACCACGCTGCTGTCCTGCCGGATTTCCGGCACCGCTCGGCGAGCATTCTCGGCTTGACGATCCCCCTCAGCCGCTCGAAAATGCTGGAGATCCGGCCAATAAAGGGCACACACGATGCGCGTCCGTCATCGGTCCGCGCGACTCCCGGCTGGCCGATTCGCCGACACCAGGGTCGGCGGTCGGCGCCAGCGCGCCGGCATTGCTCTGCGACTCTCGGTCGGCTCATTGCTCGGCGTCGTTCTCGCGCTGACCAACGCGTGGGGACAGACGCGGCCCGGGACGGTGCAGCCCGGTCAGGTCGAGCGCCAGCTCGAAAAGCCGCGCGAGCCATCCGCCAGGCCCGGCGTCATCACCATTCCCGAACCGGGCCAGACTCCGCCGCCCAACGCGGCCGGCATCCAGTTCGTTCTCAATCACGTGACAGTAGACGGCGTCACGATTTACCAGGATGGCGCACTGCGTCGCCTGTACGCTGGCTCCCTCGGCAGGGAAGTGACGCTGGCCGATGTTTATCGCATCGTTGACGCCCTCACGGCGCGATATCGCAACGACGGCTACATCCTCTCCCAGGTGATCGTGCCCGCCCAGTCCGTGGAAAACGGCGCCGTGCGTCTGCAGGCGATCGAGGGCTACATCGCTGGCGTGCGCGTCGAAGGGGGCAGCGCAGCGATGAACGCGCGCGTACGCCGGTACATCGAGAAACTGCGGGCAGTCCGGCCGCTCACTGCCGCGGCGCTCGAACGCTCTGTGCTGCTCGTGAACGACATTCCAGGCGTGTGGGCGCGCGCGGTGCTGACGCCCTCGAGCACTCCCGGCGCCGCGGATCTTGTGCTGGTGGTGTCGCAGCGCCCGTTCGCCACCGGACTCAGCGTCGACACACGCGGCAGCCGGGCGCAGGGGCGGCAACGCGTGTTCGCCGACGTGGGGCTGCACTCGCTCTTCGGTGGCGCGTCGCTCACGGAGCTGCGGGGTGTCAGCACCGCGGACCGGGAACTGGGCTACTTCGCGGCGGCCCACGATCAGCTGGTCGGATCTGGGGGGGCCATGATTGGGGTGGCCGGGAGTTACGTCTATTCCCGGCCGCAGGAACTCGCGTTCATCCCGCTCGAGCTGACGACCACGTCGCAGGCCTTCACGCTGCATGTGACGCACCCACTGGTCCGCAGCCGTGCCCGCAATCTCCATGCGCGCGCGGTCGTGTCGGTGTTCGACAGCAGGACGGAAGTGTTCGGCGTGAAAGACACCGCCGATCGCCTGCGTGCCGTGCGCCTCGGCCTTACCTTCGACGCCAGCGACGGGTTGGGGGGCATCAGCCTCGCCGATCTGGAATTCAGCCAGGGAATTGACGCGCTTGGCGCTTCGACCAACGGTGACGAGTACCTCTCACGCCCCACGGGGAGAAGTGATTTTCGCAAGGCGACCCTGTATGCCGCGCGCCTGCAGTCGCTCCCGGCCCATTGGTCGATCGCGCTGGTGCTGAACGCGCAGTACGCGCTGACCGATCTGCTGTCGCCGGAGCTGTTCGCCGTGGGCGGCGAGCAGTTCGGTCGCGGGTACGACTTCGCCGAGCTCCTGAACGACCACGGCATCGCCGCCAAGTTGGATCTCCGGTACAGCCACGCATGGACCGGGCGGAGGCCGGCGACACTGATGCCGTACGCCTTCGTCGACTTCGGCCAGGTGTGGCAGCGCACCCGGTTCCCCGGACTGGATGCCAGCCAGTCGGCCGCATCGGCCGGAGGCGGTTTCCGCCTGGGCCTTGGGCACCAGCTGTCCGCTTTCGTCGAATTCGCCAAGCCGCTGACGAAGACCATCGGACAGGAGAAGAACCGGAAGGGCAGGATCTACGCCGGTCTTTCCGTGCAATAGAACAGGATGGCCCCGTGAAAGAGCACCAGCCCGTCGCCGTCTTCCATTATTTCCGCCGGACGCCAAAGCGAGTGAACGCGGCGCTCGTCATCATCCTCTCGATCGGGATGGGGGGCCCTGCCCTCCAGGCGCAGGGGCCTGTCGGCGCCGTTGTGCGTGCAGGAGACGTCCGCATTGCCGGAGAGGGGACGTCCTCGACGCGCATCGAGCAGTTCAGCGACCGGGCGGTCATCGACTGGCGGAGCTTCGGGATCGGCGCGGCCGACGAGGTGATCTTCCTGCAGCCGTCCGTGCAGTCGGCGATCCTCAACCGCGTCACGGGTGAACAGGCCTCGATCATCCTCGGACGGCTCGACGCGAACGGAAACGTCCTGCTGATCAACCCCAACGGCATCGTGTTCGGTGCTGGAGCAGAGATCAACGTCGGCAGCCTGATTGCGACCACGTCCAACGTCAGCGACACCAATTTCATGTCGGGACGCCTGGTGTTCGATCAGCCGGGGCGGGCCGGGGCCGGCGTCCTCAATGCCGGCGCCATCACGGCGAGGGAGGGCGGGCTGGTGGCCCTGGTGGCGCCACACGTGCGCAACGACGGCGTCATCGTGGCGCGCCTCGGGAAGGTCGCGCTCGGCGCCGCGGACACGTTCACCGTCGATCTCTACGGGGACGCGCTCATCAACCTGGCGTTGAGCGACGCCCACGCAGGCCAGTTGCGCCAGGCGAACGGCGATCCGGTTGCCAGTCTCATCACGAACACGGGGAGGATCGAGACTTCCGGCGGCCAGGCGGTGCTGATGACGGCTCGCACCGCCAAGAACGTGCTCGACAACCTCATTAACACGAGCGGCACGATCAAGGCCGACCTCGCGGTCCAGCAGGGCGGACACATTCTGCTCCTCGGCGAGGGTGGCAAGGTGGAGGTCGGAGGCGCGCTGACCGCGCAGGGGGCGACGGGCGGCACCATCGAGGTGCTCGGCGATGAAGTGCATCTCTCGTCGGGTGCGACCCTTGATTCGAGCGGCGCGGCCGGCGGCGGGACGATTCACGTCGGCGGCGCATGGCAGGGGCAAGGAGGCACCTACCGCGCGGCCGAGACGACGATTGACGCGGGCGCCACACTGAAGGCGAACGCAACGGGCCAGGGGAACGGCGGCGAGGTGGTCGTCTGGTCGGACGGCCAGACATATTTTGCCGGCAGCGTTGAAGCCCGGGGCGGCGTCGCCGGCGGCAACGGCGGCCGGATGGAAGTGTCGGGGAAGGGCACGCTCGAGTTCCTCGGCCAGGCAGACGCGTCGGCGGCAGCCGGCCAGGCCGGATCGCTGCTCCTCGACCCCGCGTTCCTCGACATCGGCGCGGAGGAGGCGAGCGTCATCACGCGGGTGCTGCGCACGGGCACCAGCACGAACCTCCAGGCCGACATCGACATCAACGTGAACTCCGCGATCTTCGGCGGCGACCGGCACACGGGCGGCGGGCTCACCATGACCGCGGGCAACAACATCAACATCAATGACTTCATCGTGACCAACGACGGCGCGGTCAACCTGTTCGCGTCACAGGGCACGGTGAATTTCGCGCCGGGGACCGCTGTCTTCGCCGGCTCGGCGCCGATCACGATCAACGCCGGCGGCGACCTGCGCACGGGATGGCTGTTCACGGGCGGCTCGCTGTCGATCTCGTCGCTGACCGGTTCCGTCCTGGTCGATTCGTTCATCGACGGCCACACCGGCCCGGTCAGCATTCGCGCGGCCGGCGACGTGGACATCAACCAGCCAATCGTGAACCTGTTTTCGAGCGCCGACGCGCTCACCATCACCGCCGGCAGCGACATCAACGTGAACGCGCCCGTCGACGGCCGCGGCGGACCCGAGGGGGGCGCGGTCACGATGACAGCCATCGGCGACCTCAACGTGAACGAGGCCATCGTCACCAACAACGGTGCGGTCTCGCTCAGCGCCAGCAACGGCGCCATGAACGTGGCCCCGGACGCCGTCATGCTGGCCGGGACGGCGCCCATCGCGCTCCGCGCCGGAGGTGACGTCACCACCGGCCCGGTGAGCGCCGGCGCGCTCAGCGTCGTCTCGACGGCGGGATCGGTCTCCGTGAACGGTCTGATTGACGGCGCGACCGGCGATACGAGCATCACCGCTGGCACGGACGTCCACATCAACCAGGTCATCATCAACGGGCAGAGCGGCGGCGACCTCGGCGTAAGCGCGGGTCGCGACATCAACGTCAACGCACCGGTCGACGGGCGAGGCGGGGTGGCCGGCGGAACGGTCACGATGACCGCCGCCGGGAACCTCAACGCCAACGACTGGCTCGCCACCAACAACGGCGCAATCGATCTCACCGCGACGAACGGTGCCGTGAGCGTCGCCGCCGGCAAGGGCCTCTTTGCCGGCCAGGCGCCGATTGCCATGCGGTCGGCGGGGGACCTCACTACGGGCGCCATCAGCGGCGGGTCGCTCATGGCGACGTCGACCGCCGGCTCGGTCTGGATTACCGGGGTGGTCGACGGCAGCACCGGTGCCGTCAATCTCAGCGCGGGACAGGACGTGAACATCGATCAGCCGGTGCTGAACCTGCGCACGGGCAGTCCGCTCGTCGCCGCGGCCGGCCGCGACATCTTCGTCAACGCCCCGATTGACGGGCGTGGGGGCGCGATCGGGGGAGCCGTGACGTTGACAGCATCCCGCGCCGTCGCGATCAACGACTCCGTGGTCACCAACGGTGGCTCGATCGACATCACCGCGTCGGCCGGCTCCGCGACGATGGCGTCTGGCACGGCGTTGTCCGCGGGGAATGCCGCGATTACCCTGACCGCCGCCGGCGACATCACGACCCAGGGTATCAGCGGCGGCTCCCTGGCGGCCACGGCCACGGGCGGGTCGGTGCTCGTCAATGGCGTGATCGACGGCAGCACGGGACGCGTCGATCTGGCGGCGGGCTGGGACGTGAACATCAACCAGGCAGTGCTGAACCTCCGCACCGGGTCAATGCTCAACGCCTCGGCCGGCCGGGACATCAATGTGAACGCCCCGATCGATGCGACTGGCGGTACGGCAGGCGGAGCAGTCAATCTCGACGCGAATCGCGACATCAACGTGAACGCTTCCATCACCACCGCCGACGGAGCGATCCGGCTCTCCGCCGGGAACGGCACGACGACCTTCACCCCGGGCGCCGGCCTGTTCGCGGGCGCCGGCGCGATTTCGCTGGATTCCCTTGGCACGATCACGGCTGGCGCGTTGAGCGGCGGCGCTCTGAACATCACCACGCGTGACGGCTCGATCGCGCTCGGCGCGCCGATCAGCGGCGTCGGCGGGCCGATCACGATCGGCGCAACGGGCCAGGTGGACATCGATCATTCGATCACCAACCCGGGAGTCGACTCTCTTCTCACCATCACAGCAGGCACGGACATCAACCTCAATGCCCAGATTGGTCGGGCGGAGGAGGGGGCCGCCAGCGGTGCGATCGCCCTGACGGCCGGACAAGACGTCAATCTGAACGACAGCGTCGTCACGGAAGGCGGGGCGATCGCCGTGACCGCGCAAAACGGGCAGGTGACCGCCGCCGCCGGCGAGGGCCTCTTCGCGGTATCGGGTCCGGTGACTGTCGAGTCGGGGTTGACGCTCTCAACTCCGACTATCGCCACGGCGGGCGCCGTGACCCTGCGCTCGACGGCCGGCTCGGTCAACATCGACGCGCCGATTAGCGGCGAGACCGGCGCCGTGACGATCGCGGCCGCGGTTGACGTCAATGTGAGTCAGGCGATCGCGAACCCGCGCGGCGAGGCGCCGCTGACCGTCACCGCCGGCCACGACATCAACGTGAACGCCGCAATCGACGGCGTCGACGCCGTCCTGGCGGGGCCGAGCGGCACGGTGACGATGACCGCCGGCAACGACATCGGTCTGAACGAGAGCATCGTCGCGGACAACAGCGCGATCTCGCTGAGGGCGGAAGCCGGCACGATTACGACTGCCGCGGGCGAGGGGCTCTTCGCGGGCAGCGGCACGATCTCCGTGACGTCGGGCGGCACGCTGGACACCGGCATTCTCACCACCACCGGCGCCCTGAACATCGCGTCGACCAACGGCGGTGTGAACGTCAACACGGCGATCGCCGACACGACCGGCGCGGTCACCATCGGCGCCGCCACCACGGTCAATCTCAACGAGACAATCACGAACCTCAAGAGCGGCAGTGACCTGGCGATCGCGGCGGGCACCGACATCAACGTCCTCGCGCAGGTCGACGGTCGCGGCGGGACAGCGGGCGGCGCCGTGACGATGACGGCAGGCAACGGCCTCAACGTCACCGAGCCGATCGCCACCAACAATGGTGCCGTGAGTCTCACAGCGACCGCTGGTACCGTCACCGTGCCAATCGGCGTGGAGACGTTCGACGAGGGGGCCCCCGACCCGGACCCGGTGCACCCCACAGACGACATCCATACGCCCATGGAGTGGGTAGTGTCCGCGGGCACCGCGCCCGTCAGCATCACCACCGGCGCTGATTTCTCCTTGACCTCTCCGGTCGTGACCACCGGCGCCCTCGACATCACGTCGACCAACGGTAGCGTGACCATCGCCGCGCCAATAACAGACGAAACGGGGGCGGTGACGATCGCGGCCGCCAACGCGATCACCGTGAACCACCAGGTCAAGAGCGACGATCAGCCCATCGTGCTGAACGCCGGCGCAGGCGGCATTACGGTTTCCAGTATCGTTGACTATGACGAGACGGGGACCTCGCCCGTCAACAGCGGGAGCGCTGACCTCACCTTGAACTCGGTCGGCGACGTGTCGATTCTCGACACGAGGGGCATCGCCACGAGCGGCACGCTGACGATAGACACCCGCGGCCGGATCCTGAACGGAAGCGCGGGAAACAGCCCCGGGCGCCCGCAGTCGGTTGTGCTCATCGCCGACGGTGGAATCGCATCGTTCAATACGGGCATTGCCGGTTCCGTGTCCGCGACATCGTCCGGCGGCTCGATCACCCTGGCTGTCCTCCTGCCTGGCAGCCTGCGGATCACGACCGGCACCCCGGGGACGACCGACTGTCCGACCTGCGACATCAACACGGGCGGTTTGATCGGTACGGACGTCGTCCTGAACGCGGGCGGCAGCGTCAATCTCTCGAAGACCGAAGCCGTCAACTGGTCGCTGGGCGAGCCGCCTGCGCAACTGTTTCTCACCGCGCGCAGTGGAGACGTCAATCTGCTGAGTGAGACACTCGCCGACCATCTGACCGCCGACGCCGGCCGTGACGTCAACGTGAATGACATTCTCTGGATTGCCAGGTCGCCGCTGTCGCTGACGGCGGGACGGGACATCGTCACCGCCCCCACCGCTCCCATCCACGTCTCGAACGGCGACAGCCTGACGCTGGCCGCCGGCAGGGATGTACTTCTGAACGTAATCGAGACGCTCGGGCCGGTAAGCATCTCCGCCGCGTCGGGCAGCATCACCCTCAACAACGACATCGGGCCGCATATCGTCAACAACACCGTCAACCCGCACCGGCCCGATTTCAACCCCGATGACAAGGGCGTCGCGGCGTTGACGATCTCGGCGCCGGCGGCGACTGCCACGATCACGATGCAGGGGGCACGGGCGGAAGGCGACGTCGTGATCACCACCGGCGGCAGCCTGACCGCGGCGAAAGAAATCACGTCGGTGTCGGGCACCGTGACGATCGCCACGGGCGGCACGGCGAACCTGTCGGCGGTTCCCATCGGCACCCAGGACCAACTGACCCCACCTGGTGCGGTCGCACCAGCTGTCCCAGCCGGCCCGAGGGCGGGGCTGCCGACGCCGCCGGGCCTGATCTCTGCGGCCGCCCCGGGGCAGCCGGTGTTCGCGGAAATACCGGTCGCGGTCGCGGACCAGAACGTCGGATCCGTGACCCCACCCGGAGCCGCGGGCGGCTCCGTGACTTTTGCCGGCGCACCGGGCAGTGCGGGCACGCCCGCGGGGATCGCGGGGGCGATTGGCAAGCCGGTCGCACCGACGGGAGGTTCGGCCGCGACGCAGCCATCGGGCTCGTCAGACCCGGCCGCGCTCGACACGGGCAACGCTGTGCGCGCGGCCGGACTGGCCTGCGGCGAAGAGAGTGGCTCGGATCGCGAGACAGGGCTTGCCGCGGTGACCCCGACATCCGGCGAAGAATCCGACAAGCAGAAGGCGGCGTGCCCACCTGCGGACTCCGGAGGGCAGCGCGCGAACGAGGCCCCTGCCGCTCCCGCGTTCAGCGGCGGAGCGCCCGCTGCGCCGATCAGGGGCAGCCACTAGTGCCGACACGACTCCGCCTGGGCGGCGTATGACCGCGAGCGTGAAAGCTGCCGTTGTTGCCCTGGCATGGCTCGTCGCGACCGTTGCAGCCGGTGCGCTGAGCGTCGCAGCGGGTCAGGCCACCGAACCGATCCTGCGCGTCGAGACCGGCATGCACACGACCCTCATCCGCCGGGTGGTCGTCGATTTGCCGCGCAACCGACTGATCACGGCGTCCGACGACAAGACGATCCGCGTGTGGCAGATGCCGGAGGCTCGTCTCCTGACCGTCCTGCGGGTGCCGATGGACGCGGGGCACGAAGGGCAGCTATTCGCGCTCGCGCTGTCCCCCGACGGGAAGACCGTGGCGGCGGCGGGCTGGACCGGCTGGGACTGGGAACGCCAGGGGTCGATCTACCTGTTCGACGTCGCGAGCGGCGATCTGGTCAGGCGCTTCGGCGGACTGAACGAAACCATCAGCGCGCTGGCGTGGTCGCCCGACGGGCAGCACCTGGCAGTCGGCCTGCAGAGCCGCGGCGGGTTTCGTGTCCTGCGGGCAGATACCGGCGCCGTCGTCGTGGACGATCCTCAGTACAACGACAAGCTGCAGGACCTCGACTTCAGCCCGCACGGCCGCATCGTCGCCGTGTCGCTCGACGGCATGGTGCGGCTCTACGAGAGGGACTTCCGCCTGATCGGCCGGCGCGTGATCCCGGGCGCCGGCAAGCCGAATACCGTTCGGTTTTCGCCCGACGGCGAACTGCTCGCCATCGGCTACGCCGACGCGCCCGTCATCTCCGTCGCATCGGGTCGCGATCTGTCGTTGCTGTATCATCCCGTCACGTCCGGCCTCACCGATCAAGCGAACTTCCTGACGGTGGTCTGGTCCTCGGACGGCCATTACCTGTACGGCGGCGGTGATTACAGGGGCCGAGGCCTCAATCCTCTGTATCGCTGGCCCGACAAGGGGCGCGGTCAGCCCCAGACGCTCCCGTTGCAGCGGAACCGCATCACGGAGATTCAGCAGATGCCCGGGGGGTACATCGCGTTCGCCGCGGAAGACCCCGGCCTTGGCATCGTGGACCCGAGCGGGAAGGTGGCGGCCTACAGAGGTCCGGACATCGTCAACTTCAGCGCCGATCGCACCGGGCTGCACGTGTCGGCCGACGGCGCCGTCATCACGTATCCCCTCGCCGCCGACGGCACGGTACGACACACGTATGCCGCGCTCGGGGGAGGGGACCAGTCAACCGCCGCGGAGCCCTCCGCGCCCGTGTTCCTGCCGCGTCTTTCCGCTCCTGGAGTCAAGGTCGCCAATTGGCGGGATGAGTTCACGCTGACCATCAATGGCAGGAGGCCGGACCTGGACGACTACGAGATGTCGCGTTCGTACGCCATCGCGCCTGACGGACGCAGCGTGCTGCTTGGGACCGAATGGGCCCTGCGACGGCTCGATCTCGACGCGAAGGATATCTGGAGCCAGCACCTCCCGGCGGTGGCGTGGAGCGTCAACGTGAGCCGCAACGGGCAGATGGCGCTCGCGGCGTTGTCAGACGGCACGGTGCGCTGGTACCGCATGGACGACGGCAAGGAGATACTGGCGTACTTCCCACACGCCAACGGCCAGGACTGGATGGCGTGGACGCCGGACGGCTACTACACGTCCTCGATCTATGGCGACAACTTCGTCGGCTGGCACCTCAATCGAGGCCGGGACCTCGCTCCGGATTTCTACCGCGCCGTCCAGTTCGACCGCATCCTCTATCGTCCGGACGTGGTGGCCGACAGCTTCCGCCTCGCCCTGGAACCCGGTGAGTCGCCTGCGTCCTCGTCGCTCGCGAACGCGACATTCCGAATCGCGCAATTGCGTGAGATCGCGCCCCCGAGGCTCAGGCTGCTGCTCGCGGCAATCGAGGGGCTCACCGATGGCCGGCCGCGCGCCAGGCTGCGGCTCGACGGCGAAAAGAACGCCCTCGCCATCAAGGACTACGCCGTGTTCGTCAACGGCGTTCCGGTCACGCCGAGCGGAGAGCGGCTGTTGTCCGGCGGCGACGTCGAGCGTTTCTCGCGAACGGTGGAGATCGACCTGCCAGCGCAGTCGAACGAGATCAGAGTGGAAGCATTCAACGGCGTGTCGATGGGGACAGCGGAGACGTACATCAAAGTGCCCGCCGACGTCCGCGTCTCCCCGGTTGCGGGCAACCTCTACGTGCTCGCCGTGGGCGTGAATACGTTTCCCGATCTGCCCTCGGGCCTGAACCTCGCGTTTGCCGCGCGAGACGCTGAAGCGATGGCGGCGACGCTGGAGAGACGGGGTGCCGGCCATTACCGTCAGAGCTACGTGAGGGTCTTGTCCGACGAAGGGACGATCAAACCCGACCGCGACGCCATCGTTTCGGCACTGGAGTTCGTGAAGCAGGGGGGACCGAACGACACGGTCGTCATCTTCCTCGCGTCGCACGGGATCACCGACCAGGCAGGCAACTACTACTTCGTGCCGCGCGACGTCGTCCGCGCGGACATCGTGGCCGTTCGGCGGGGCCAGGCCGGCGCGTCGCTGGTGTCGTGGACCGCGTTCTTCGATGCGCTGCGGGGCGCGGCGGGCAGGCGCATTCTGATCGTGGATACCTGTCACGCCGGGCGCGCCCAGGGACGCTTCGATACGCACTCCCTGCTGAAGCGGTCCGCGTCGTCGCTGTTCCCGTTGATTGTTGCGTCCAAAGGTGATGAGCAGTCCCAGGAATATCCGCCGGCGAAGCACGGCCTGTTCACCTTTGCACTGATGAACGCCCTGACGCCGGAGTCTGATTCCGACGGCGACCTCCTCGTGTCTCTTCAGGAAGCCTTCACGCACGCCATCCCGATCGTCGAGAAGCTCAGAGACAGGTCGGCAGGGGCGCAGACGCCGCAGATCCTGGTGCCGCAGGTCCTTGGGAATCTCGCACTCATCAGGGTAGGGACTCAGCCGTGACAGGCGCACCGCACCGCGAAGGCCATCTGGCGAGGCTGAAGCGGTACCGATTCCAGCTGGTCGTCGCGGTCGTGTCCGTGCTGGTCGCGGAGGTCGGCTACCGTTTCGGGGTGCTCAACACCGCGGAGTATCTCTACTCCGACGTGTGGCATCGCGCGAGCGACGTCCGCTATTCGCCAGAGCATGTCGCGCTCGTCGTCGTGGATGACAAGTCGCTCGCCGAACACGGCGATGACCCGATGGTGTTCTGGACGCCGCTGTTTGCGCGAGCGGCGGGGACGCTGCGCGAAGTCGGCGCGGTGGTCGTCGGCATCGACTTCCTGTTTGCCATCACCCCGGAAGACTGGATTCGCAAACTGAATCTGGCCGGCACTGACGGCCTTCGGGACTACGATCTCGCGTTCAGGCAGGAGTTGAACAGCGGAAGGGTCGTGCTGGTCGGGGCCGTTGTCCGCGGCGGCGAGGGCCAGCCCGACGGGCTTCTGCTGGCGCACACCGATTACCTGCTCTCCCTGCCCAACACGGACTTCGTGTCTCACGTGGGGTTTGCCGATCTCATGCCCGACCAGGACGGAGGGATGAGGCGCTATCAGGTAGTCCCACGCGTCAACCTGCCCGCGGACCTGGCGGACGGCGCGCCGCGGGTCGCGCTGGGGGCACTGCTCGCGATTCGGGCCGCGGGCCTCGACGCGAGTGCCCGTGAATGGCAGATCGGGAACCGCACGATTGGGGCGGACCGTGTGAGCCCCATCAGCTTCACGGGTCCTCCCGGTACGATCCCGCGTGTGTCGCTCTCCCGGGTGCTGGCCGAAGGGGCCGCGAACGATCCGGGGGTTCGCGCCCTCCGCGGCAAGGTCGTGATCATCGGCGCCGATTTCCAGGGGATGAACGACGTTCATTCGACCCCGTACAGCGGCTGGTTGATTGGGAAGTCGGGCGGGCTGATGACCGGCGTCGAGATTCAAGCCAACATCGTCGAGACGCTGCTGTCGGGCAGAGCGACCGAGCCCGTGCCGGCCTGGGTGCGATGGCTGCTGTTTTTCGTGTTCGCCGGCGCCACCACCTCGCTCTATCAAAAGCGCTCGCCCTGGACGGGTCTGGGCGTGCTCGCCGGGGCCGCGGCGCTCGCGCTGTTGGTGGCCTTCGTCGCGTTCCACCAGTTCCGGCAGGTGCCCGCGGCGCACCTGCAATCCGGGTTGCTGACGGCCTACGTGATGGCGTTCGGCGCGCGGTTGACGCGTGAGGAGCGGGAAAAGGCGCGCGTGAAGACGATGTTCAAAGGGTACGTCTCCGACAGCGTGGTCGACATGCTGCTCAGCTCTGACCGCCGCCTCGACCTCGCGGGCCAGTCCATGCGCGTCACGGTGCTGTTTTCGGATATCCGCAACTTCACGACGATCAGCGAGAAGCTGACCGCCCGCGAGACGGTGGAATTCCTCAATGCGTACTTCGCGAAGGCGATTGCCGTCATCCTGGAGGAGGGTGGCAGGATCGACAAGTTCATTGGCGACGCGGTGATGGCCGAGTTCGGCGTCCCGTATCCGTTCCCGGATCACGCCGTGCGCGCCCTGCGCGCGGCGGTCCGCTTGCGCGCGACTGCAAAGGAGTTCCAGAACTGGATGCGCGCCCGGTTTCCCGGCCGGGACCTTCCCGAGTTCGCCGTCGGCATCGGCGTCCACACGGGCGATGCCGTGGTGGGGAACCTCGGGTCTGAAGTCCGGATGGAATACACGGCGATCGGCGACACGGTGAACGTCGCGTCGCGGCTGGAGAGCGAGACGAAGCGCCTCCATTACGCGATTGCCGCCAGCGCTGAAGTGGTGCGCGAAGCCGGCGCGACGGTTGAGACCGGCCTTCACCAGACGATCAACGTGAAGGGCCGTGGGGAGCCGATCGAGGTTCATGAAGTCGTCGACATTCGATCGTAAGGAGAGCGCAACCATGCTGGGGAAAACCGGAATCTTTCTGCTCATCGCCGGCTCGCTGGCCGGGTCCGCGTGGGCACAGGACGTGATGCTGACACAGGTGGCCGGAGCGGTCAGGGTGTCGGGAAAGGCAGGCGCGCGCGCCGCGGTTCCCTTCCTCAAAGTCTACGAGGGGGACAAGCTGACGCTGGGGGAGAATGCGCGCGTCCAGATGGTCTATCTCGCGGTTGGCCGCCAGGAGATCTGGAAAGGCAGCGGCGAGGTTGTGGTCGGAGGCAAGGAGGGGCGCAGTCCGTCCCTCAAGGCGCAGGCGTCCCAATTGCCGCCTCTCATTCTCAAACAGCTCACGAAGACGCCGGCCGTGGGGCAGCAGGGGAAGACGGGTATGGTCATGGTGCGCGGTCTGGACGACCTGGAGGCGCTGGATCAGCTGGAAAAGGACTATGCTGATTTCCGGGCGGCCGCCGCGCCTGACGACGTGACGCCCGAGGTGTTCCTGCTGTCCGGCCTGCTCGAATACCAGGATTACGACCGCGCGAAGAAGGTCCTGGCCGACCTCAAAGAGAAGCAGCGTACGCAGCCCGCGTACCAGCCCGTGGTCGAGCACTTCGAGAGGCTTATCGACGCCGCGTCGACTCCGCCTCGCAGTCGGCCGTGACGTCACGGCCGCGGTCGCCGATCACGCCTTCCAGCCCACGGAGGAGAGATGGAGCAGCGTTGTCACCTCGCGATGATCTGGCTGACGTGGCTCGGAGTGCCGCTGCTCGCGGTTCTCGTGGGTCTTCGAACCAACGCGCTCGCCGGACTGCTCGTTCTCGGGATTGGGATCGTCGCGCAGGTGCTCTACATCCGTTGGTTCCCACACCTGTCTCGCTGGATGGGCTATGGACCGGTGGACGACACGCCAGCCGCACCCGCCCCGGTGCCGACACGACCGAGCGACGTTACGTTGTACACGGCCAACGCGTGTCCGTTCTGCCCGATCGTCCGGCGACGTCTCGCCGCGTTGCAGCGAGAGCAGGGATTCAACCTGCGGGAGATCGACGTGACGTTTCGGCCAGAGATCATCTGGGCCAAAGGGCTTCGCAGCGTTCCGGTCCTGGAGGCGAATGGCCAGCTCCTCATGGGGAACGCGACCTCGGCACAGATTTCGGAATTCCTGGCGACGGCTTCGAAGGCGAAACCGTGACCGCGTGACGCTTCCCGCGCCGCAGCGATCGATGCGCGTGTGGGGGATGGAATCGCGGCAGAATCCTCACGCCGGTTGACTGCGCGCCGGCGCGGCGACGCCTTTGACGATCAGCCACAGGCCGAGCGGAATCTCGAAGGCGGCCATCGGTATCCACATCAGTTCAGTGACGGGACTGCGGAGCACGCCGGCGAGCTGCAGCGGGAGCCCCACGACGAGCAGGACAGACGCGAGCACGCCGAGCCACGCGAGCGCGACGGGGATCATCCGGCCGCGCAGGAGGAGCCAGGAGAACAGCGTGCTCCCCACGGCGAAAAAGGTCGCGGCGATGATCGGATTCCAGCTTCGCGCCGTCAGAATGAACGAGCCGAGAGCCTGCGCCGCCGCCGCGTCCGGCGCATCCGTTCCCCCGGCCGTGGCGATCGACAGCAACCCCAGCGTCAACGGCGTGAAGATCGCCCCGAGCACGCCCTCGCCGATTCGACAGCTCAGGGCCAGCACCGCGAGATCGCGATCCTGCTCGCGCGTGATCGCGTAGAGCGCCGCGCCCAGAGTGAGCGCCACGAAGCAGGTGACCAGTCCGAGCATGAGATTGACGCGAACGTCACTGGCGTTGCGGGCCATGCTCGCGAGCCGCGCACCGGCGCTTTCGCCGGCAGTCGCCCCGCCGAACAGGACCATCTGGCTGACACCGATCCCGATGTACAGAAGGAGCGTGACGCCGGCGACTCGGGCGTTGGCTGTTCGAGTCATCAGGCCGCCTGTTCCTTCCATCGATCAACGTTCACGCCGATGATCATGAGCCACACGAGTAGCAGACCTTCCCCGATCATGCCGGGGGCCAGATTGTACGGGGACAGGCTTCTGGCGAGCGGCGGCCACAGGAACGTCAGCCAACCCAGACCGGCGAACACCATCAGCGCACCCAACACTCGAGGCAGGAAGGTCGACCTGAGAATGAGGTAGCCGATCAGCAGGCACTGGGCCCCGAAAAACACCAGGTCTCTCAGGAGAATGAACTTGGTGAGACCGAAGAGACTCACGGCGCACCCAGTGAGGCCGAAGAATGCCGCCAGCGAGGAAATCGACCTGTTCACCGGCTTGAGCAGGTCATAGAGGAGGAGCGTCACGACGACATAGCACAAGGCCGCAACGACGTTCGCCGCGTACAGGACCGCCCCGCGGCCAACAGCGAGCGCGAGCGATCCCGCGACAAAGACCATCAGCCAGAAGGCGCCGGCAATCCGGGCCTTCACACGCGGCGACACGTCGCGAAGTCGTCCGGTCACGGCGGCTACTCCGATCGCAGCGCTTGCAGCACGTCCACGCGCGCCGCGCGCGCGGCGGGCATGAGCGACGCGACGATCGCGGCGCCGACGAGCACGGCTGCGGCGCCAACGGCCGGAACGGTGCCCGGCAACTGCACGCTCGGGACGAATTGCGCCGTCAGGCGGGCGAGCGCGTAGCCGCCGGCGGCGCCGGCCGCGACGCCGATCGCGGCGATCCGCACGCCCTCCGAGAGCACCCCGCCGAGGAGCGCGCGCGGCGCGCAGCCGACGGCGAGTCGCACGCCGAACTCGCGGGTGCGGGCGCTGACAGAAAACGCCAGGACCCCCGCGATACCGACGACCGCGATCAGCAGCGCGATGCCGGCGAACCCGGAGAAGACGAACGCATTCAGCCGCTCCGGCGACAGGACCGTCGCCCGCACGTCCTCGAGCGTGGCGGCGCGCTCGACCGGCTGGGTCGGCGACAGCTCGCGGACGACGCGCGTGATCGCGGGCACCAGCGCGTACGGGTCACCCCCGGCACGAACGAAGAGGCGGCCGCCGACTCCCATTTGCTCGACGGGCATGTAGATCGTCAGAGCCGGACGAGGCACGACCTGCTCGTCATCCGCGTCCGCAACGACGCCGACGATCCGGCGCGGGAGGGGCTTCCCGAAGTACGGGTCGGTCCACCACATGTGCCGGTTCAACGCCTCGCCGTTCGGGAAGAATCGCTGCGCCACGCTCTGGCTCACGATTGCGACGGGCTCCGCGCGGGCGCGATCGCGGTCCGCGAACTCGCGGCCGGCGAGCAGCGGCACGCCGAGTACCGCGAACAACCCCGGTCCTGCCAGTCGCAGGCGCCCCCTCGGATCCTCTTCACCGTCGGCGGGCTTGTAGCCCTCGACGGCGAACCGGACGCCCGGACCGAAGGTGCCGGCGTCACGCCAGGGCACGAAGCTCCCGACGGCCACTCCGTCGACCCCGGGGAGGCGGCCGATGCGCCGCGTCGCCTCGTCGTAGAAGGCGGTCGCCTGTGGGCCGAAGACCCCCGTGGCCGGCGGCGGGATATCGAACACGAGCACCTGCCGCATTTCGTAGCCCGTTCTTGCGGTCTGCAGGGAAACGAGTGTCGCGACGAGCATGCCGGCACCGGCGAGCAGCACGAAGGAGAACGCGATCTGCATCGTCGCGAAGACCCGCAGCCTCCGGTTGGTGCCGGATGTGATTCGGACGCCACCGGCGGCGAGCCCAAGGCCGGCGGGCGCGTGCGGCGATGGCAGCCGCGGGACGTACGCGAGCAGGATCGCCGCGGCCATGGCCAGTCCGGCGCCAACCCAGAGGACGCTCGTGTCGACGGTGACATCGAGCGCGCGGACCGAGAAGCGCGCGGCATACGCGGCAACCATCGCGACGAACGGCCGCGCGAGCGCCACCCCCAGCACAGCGCCGGCGCCGCAGAGGACCAGGCCCTCGGCCAGCAGCGTGCGGCGAAGCGCACCGTGGCCCGCGCCGAGCGCCGCGCGCACCGCCAGCTCGCCTTCCCGGCGCACCGATCGCGCCAGGATCAGGTTCGCGACGTTCGAGCACGCGATGATGAACACCACCGCGGCGGCCGCAAGGAGCAGAAGCAGGATGGTCCGCGCGGGGGCCGCGAGCTGATCGCGGAGCCTGGTCACGCGCAGCTGGACATTCGCCTGCGCCGAGTACGCCTCCTTGTGCTCCCGCATGATCGCGGCGTGGGTGGCGATGAGCTCCGCCCGCGCCGCTTCCAGCGAGGCGCCAGGGGTCAGCCGGCCGAAGAGCTCCGTCATGCGGTGCGTGCGGCTCGTGACCATGGTGGCCCCGAGGTGGTGCGGGCTGGTCACCACGTTCGCGATCATCTCGGTGTCGGCCGGATAGGGCACTGACGGCTCCAGGACGCCCACCACCGTCGCGGTGCGCGGGCCGAGGCGAACCGTCCTGCCGACCACGGTTGGGTCGCTGGCGAGCGAGCTGGTCCAGAAGCGGTGCGTGAGAACCACCGCACCCGCCGCCTTCGGACCGTCATCTCCCGCGTTGAGCAGGCGCCCGAGCACGGGCCGAAGTCCCATCACGTGGAAGAACGAGCCGCCGACGACCCCCGCCTTCACGGTGCGGGGCTCGCCGCCGAGACCCGTCAGCGTGAAATCCACGGTGGAGAAGTCGCCGAACGACGCGACGGTCGTCACGCGTGACTTGAAGTCGCTGATCTCCGGCATCGAGAACGTCATGTTCTCCGCGCCGATACCCGGCCCGCTCTGGCGGATGTAAATCAGGCGATCTTCGTCACGATTGACGAGTGGACGGAGAAGCACCCCTCTGACGACGCTGAAGATCGCGGCGTTGGCGCCGATGCCCAGGGCGAGCGTCACCACGACGGTGGCCGTCAGCCCCTTGGCTCGCAGCAGGGAGCGGAGGGCGAATCGGATGTCCCGTCCAAGGGCGTCGCCCGCGTCGAACCAGCGGCTGTACCACACGCGCCGCATGGACTCGCGCGCGGCCGGGATGTAGCCGAACTCCGCGAAGGCGGCGCGCCGCGCGGCTTCGGGATCTTCGCCGCGGTCCACGCGCTCCTTGATCGCCAGGGCGATGTGGCCGCGGATCTCCTCGTCGAGCTCGTGTTCGTCGGGGCGCATTGGCTACCGTTCCCCCGGCGCCGGGTTCATGATCCGGCCGATGGCGGTAACCAGCTGCGCCCAGCGGTCCCGTTCGCGCGAGAGTTGCGCCTTTCCCGCGGCCGTGAGCTGGTAGTACTTCGCTCGCTGGTTCGCCTCGCTCAGGTGCCACTCGGACCTGAGCCATCCGCGCTTCTCGAGCCGGTGCAGCGCCGGGTAGAGCGAGCCGGTTTCGACTTTGAGCAGGTCATCGGACTGGGCGCGGATCGCCTGGCCGATGCCGTGGCCATGCTGCGGCCCCCACTGCAGGATCCGGAGGATCAGCATGTCGAGTGTGCCCTGGAGGAGTTCCAGGCGCTGTTCGTCGGAGTGTTTCGCCATAGGCGTAGACATTCTACGGCCTTAGACGTAGAGCGTCTACCCCTGGTTCCGCCATCCTTGGCGCCCGCCTCGGGCGGATGCACCCGGCGAACTGGATGCTCACGCACGAGATGGTCGGAAAGTCGCTGCTGGGGATCAGCCTGGCCGAGACCCCGCGCTGGGGTCGATCACGTGAACATCGCGGGGCTGATCTCGAGACTCACTTCCGAGATCTTGTGGACCGGGATACCGGTGCGCCGGGCGTGCTCTAGGATCGCCTCCGAGCTCGGCGCGTCGTACTCGCAATAGATCTTCCCCTCGGCGTGCGAGATGTAGCTCCTGATCCACCGGACGTCCGGCATCTCGTCCAGGACCGCGTTGGACCTGCGTCCGAC
>DATHTE010000010.1:0-47978 GCA_035463475.1 Vicinamibacterales bacterium | reverse complement strand
GTGAAAATGGGGTCAGACCCCATTTTTACGGTTTTCGTAAGTCTCCGTAAAAATGGGGTCTGACCCCATTACTGCACCTGCACGCACGCCGAGAACTCGGACGTGCTGCCATTTCCCGACATCGCCGTCGCCGTGATGAACTGGCCGGGCGAGGTCGGCCCCGCGATCACGCTGAACGGGCCGGTGCCCCCGTCGGTCAGGACGGTGAACTCGCCCAGCACCTGCGCCCCTTCCCCGTTTCCGGCGGGATCGCACACCGCGCTCACATAGAGCGTGATGCGGACGGTGGACACTTCGGCGGAGCTGACCGTGCCAGATACTTCCGTCGTGCCAGCGACCGCGAGCGCGAGCTCCACCACCGGGAAGTTCTGCAGCTCGTTCGGCCCGACGTCGACGTCACCGGCATCGTTCGGGTTCACGCCGCGCGGGGCCAGGTCGATGCCGAGGCCCCCGTTGGAGTGGAACCGGTTGTTGCCAAGGGTCGTGCCGATTCCCCCGATGACCTCAGCGCCGATGCCCGTGTTGAACGCGATCAGATTGTCCACGAACGCGTTCTCGATGCCGTCAACGACGACGCCGCGCCCGTTCGGAACCGCGGCGAGCCCGCTCGCATCGCTGCCGATGAGATTGCCTCTCACCAGGTTGTTGTTGCCGCCGTTGAAGATACCGATACCGTCGCCGTTGCCGGAGATCACGTTCCCTTCTCCGGGGCCGGCTCCGCCTATCGTGTTCGCGGCGGCCTGGTCGATTCTCACACCGAACAGGTTTCCGAGCGCGCTCGATCCCGTAGCGTTCGTCCCGATGTAGTTGCCTTCGACGCGGTTCGCGGACGCAGACAGGCCGCTGATGGCCACCCCGTAGAATCGGTTGCCCGAGATGATGTTCCGTGCGCCCGCCGCCGCCCCGCCGATCACGTTGAAGTCGGAGTCTCCCTGGATGAGCACACCAGTGCCGTTCGCCACGGACGCGCTTCCCGCCGCGTTCGTTCCAATGCGATTCCCGAGCACCGAATTGCCGGACGCGTCCGCGATCGCGATGCCGTTGTTCCCGTTGCCGGAGATGACGTTCCCTTCGCCCGCCAGCACCCCGCCGATCGTGTTGCCCGAGGCGCTGGCGTTGACGAAGACGCCCTCGCTTCCGTTGGGCAGCGCGCCGCTGCCGTCGGCGACAGTTCCGATCCGGTTCCCCAGGACAACGTTGGCCGTGGCGGTGGGCCCCGTGATGCCGACTCCCTGTCCTCCGTTCCCGGAGATGAGGTTGCCCGCCCCCGCGGCACTTCCGCCCAGCGTGGTGCCGGGGCCCGCGATGATCACGCCGCGCAGGTTCGCGACGGCCCCCACCCCCGCGGCGTTGGTGCCGACGTAGTTGCCCTGCACGCTGTTGTTCGCGCCGATCCCGGCCACGAGGACGCCGTTCAGATTGTTGCCGGAAATGACGTTGCGCCCTCCCGCGGCCGCGCTCCCGATGCGGTTGTCGCGCGAGTCTCCGGTGACAATCACCCCGCTCATCTGATTGCCGAGAGGCAGCGCGCCGGACGCGTCGGTGCCGATGTAGTTCCCCAGCACGTCGTTGTTGACGGCATCCGTCAGCTCCACGCCGTTCCTGAGATTGCCGGAAATGACGTTGCCGGCGCCGGGCGCCGTCCCGCCCAGCATCGTCGAGAACGTGCCGCTGATGAGCACCCCGCCGCCGTTCGGGATCGCCCCGACCCCGGCGGCGTTGACGCCGATGAAATTCCCCTGCACCGTCGAGGCGCTCGCATCACCCCGCAGCGCGAGACCGAAGCCGGTATTGCCCGAGATGACGTTTCGCGCGGCGGGCGTCGGACCACCGATCACGTTGAACTCCGTATCGCCGATCGAGATGCCATCACCGGCGTTCGGAATCGCCGCGGTGCCGGCGGCATTCGTTCCGATGAAGTTCCCCTGGATGGTGCTCTGGTGGTCGTCGCCGCCGAGCACGATGCCACCACCCGCGTTGCCCGAGATGAGATTCCCCGCGCCTGCGACGTTGCCGCCGACCGTCGTGGGCGCCGCCAGCGAGATCCCGGCCCCGCCATTGGGGACCGCCGCGGTCCCGGCCGCGTTCGTCCCGATGAGATTCCCCTGGATGACGTTTCCGCCGAAGTCGAGGCCGCCGACAATCAACACGCCAGCGCCGGCGTTGCCGGAAATCACATTGCGCGCGGCCGCGCTGGTCCCTCCGATCCGATTTCCAGGGGAACTGCTGACCGACACGCCGACGCCGTTGGTGCCGCTGGGCGTGCCCGCGGGCCTGACGCCGATGTAGCACGCCTCGACGAGGTTGCCGCCGCCACCGAGCAGGGCGATCCCCGGCCCACTGAAGTTCACCACCGCGAGCCCACGCACCGTCGTGCTCCCGGCCGTAATCGACAGGCCGGGCACTCCACCTGCTCCGGCGCCCGATCCATTCAACTGCACGTTCGGCACGCCCGGATAGTCGGGCTCCGTCGTCGCATCGATCACGACAGGATCGGAGACCTGCGGCAGCGCCGCGATCAGCGCGATGTCGTGTGGTCCGGGGCCAGGTATGTCGAACCGGATGGTCTGGACGCCGGCGAACCTGTTGGAATCGAGAAGCGCCTGTCGCATCGATCCCGGTCCGCTGTCAAGGACGTTGACCACGACCAGGTCCGTCGGGCTGCTGACGGCGGTCGATGTTCCACGCGAGTTGTTCGACGGCGCGCTGTCGATGAGCGTGCCTCGCACGCCGGCCGAGCTGAACGTCGATTCCGTGGACGGCGCGTTCACGACGACCTGGATGGTCGCGCTCGCGAACGGGGCGAGTGTTCCCAGATCGCAGGTGACCGGGCCGGTTCCCGCGCAGGTGCCCACGGACGGCGTTGCGGAGACGAACGTGCCCCCAAAGGTCTGGGTGAACGTCACGGCGCCCGCTTCGAACGGACCGTTGTTGGTCACCGTCGCGGAATAGGTGATCGGCTCACCGGCGTTGACGGGATCCGGCGTGTCGGTGAACGCACCGACCTCGAGGTCCGCCGTCATCGCGCCGCACGTGTTCACCATCACCGAAATGGTGTCGAACGTGAGCGCGTTCGACATCCTGTTGGTAATCAGGAGGTCAGGCCGTTCGTCGCCGTTGACGTCGCCGTCCGACACGTCCACCGGTTCCTCGCCTGCCGTGAGGGCGCGCGGCGCGCCGAACGTCCCATCGCCGCCGTTGAAGGCGATGAGGAAGCTCGCGTGGTTCGCCACCGCGACATCCGGCCGCCCATCCTGGTTGAAGTCCGCCGCCGCGATCGACTGCGGGGTACCGGCGATCGCAATGGTCGCCCCGGCCGTCAGCGACCCCGTGCTGTTCCCGAACAACACCCGCACGTCGCCGGGGATGAACTCGATCTGGTCTCCCGCGCTCGCCACGGCCACGTCGGCGAAGCCGTCGCCGTTGAAGTCCTCCACGGCGAGCGACACCGGGCGGAAACCGACTGCCTCGGTGTCCGACGCCGTGAACCCGCCGAGGTTGTCGCCGATCAGCACCGTGACCTCGTCGGCCGCGAAGCTCGTCACGACGACGTCGATCCCGCCTTCCGCATTGAACTGGCCCACCGCGATGGCGGATGGCTCGTTGCCTGCGGTCGATCGAACCGGTGCCCCGAACGTACCGTCGCCGTTGCCGGGCAGGACGGCCACCGCATCATCGGCTTCGAGCGCGACGACGACGTCCTCGTTGCCGTCGCCGTTGAAGTCCGCTACCGCGAGGGCGCGCGGCGCGCCGGTCAGCGGCAAGGCGGACGTCGATCCCGTGAAGTACGGAAGCGGTCCCTCAAGCCCGGACAGCACGAGCCCGAGGACGTTTGCCGTCGGGTACGCAATGACGACATCGCTGAGCCCATCTTCGTTGAAGTCCCCGACCGCGACAGCCGTCGGCTCGCCGGACGTCCCCGGAACCGGGAACTGGAAGCGACGCTGGAAGTTGCCGAGCCCGTCTCCGGCGAGCTTGCTGATGGTCCCGTTCCCGTGAATGACGACGGCGTCGGGGTAGCTGTCATTGTCGAAGCGCGCCAGACGCGTCGCGACCGGCAGCGAGTTCACTGCCGGGCCTTCCACGATGGAGTGCGCCACGATGGCGGTGCCGTCGGCGGCGCAGGCTTCGAGCACCGTGAACACGGCGCTCGTGTCGGGCAGCGCGCCCGGCGCGGAGGCGACGAGCGTGAAGCCCATCCCGGCGCCGTTCACACTGAGCGCGTCGAAGGTCGCCACCCCCACCTCGTTGGTGATCGCGGTCGTGACCCCGGACAGGGACGCTCCTTCCGGCGCTCCAGGTCCCAGGCTCAGCGTCACAGCGATTCCGGGCAGCGGCGCGCCGGTGTTGTCCTGCGCCAGGACGGTGACCGGGGGCGTCAGGACCGCGCCGTTGCTGGTGTCGCCGGGCTCGTCGACGAACACGACGTTTGGCGTTGCGGCCGAGGTGAAGGACGGCGGCTCGGTGACACCATTCTCGAGCAGCACTGTGTCGATCGCCTGCTGCGTGACCGTCAGGACGGTCGGATGCGCAACGGGATCGAATGGGACCGCCCCGCGAACGCGCAGCGTGACCAGCACCCGCTCGCCCGGCGCGATCCAGATCGTGGCGTTCTCGAGATCCTCGGGCGGGATGATCGCGTTGGGATCGACCAGTTCGTTCGCGTTCTTGATGTTGACCGCGACCTTGTTCGCCGTGGCGTACGCCGGCTGGCAGTCCTTGGCCGTGGGCAGCAGCACGATGCGGCTGACGACGAGCTGGAAGTCGAATCCCGCGAGGCTGCCTTCGACGGTCGGCCTGACCTGGTAGCCCGCGGTCGTGTTGCCGCTGTTGGTGAGCGGCCAGGTGATGTCGGTGATCGCCTGCGCCTCGATCTCCGGGGCCTCGATCTCCGGGGCCTCGATCTCGGGCGCTTCGATCTCGGGCGCCTCGATTTCGGGGGCCTCGATCTCGGGGGACTGGAAGCTGTTCGCCTCGATTTCCGGCGCCTCGATCTCGGGCGCCTCAATCTCGGGCGCCTCGATTTCCGGCGCCTCGATTTCCGGCGCCGCATACGTGAAGACCGTGATCTGCGCCGCCTCGATCTCCGGCGAGTACACCTCAGTGGCCTCGATCTCGGGCGCTTCGATCTCGGGCGCCTCGATCTCGGGCGCCGAAGGATCGGAGTTGATGTACACGGACGCGTTCGTGTCCGTGCCGACCTCTGTGACGTCCACCCGCACCAGCGGTCGCGACGTCGGCGGTGAGGTTTCGTTCGGAATGATGAACACGGACCGTGAAGCGGTCGATCGCGGCGCGACGGTCAGCACGCGGCTCTTGTCCGACACGTTGAACTGGCTGAACGACGCGAAGACGCCCGGCGGATCGAACGGGATGACCAGGCTGTAGGTCTTCGCCTCGTTCGAGTCGTTGCGAACCGTGACCACGTAGGCGCGCTGAAAATCGCTGACCTGTTTGTTATTGCCGGGCGAGAACGCGAAGAGGCCACGGCTGACGCGCGCGCCGTACAGGTTCTGGTCCATCGTGTTCGTGAACTCGTTCGTGCCGGGCACGCACTGCGGCCGCGTCTGCGTGGGATCGCTCCAACTCGGGCCGGTGAGCGCCGGCGGCGTCCACGGCACCGGCTGATCGCCCGTCAGGTCCGTGTGCGCCGCGACGCGGGTGACATCGCGATTGCTCGTCCACACGCCGTAGTACACGGGATCGCCCGCCTGCCCGGTGTCCACCGTCCACTGCGAGCGGCCGGCTGACGCGTCGGGCGGCAGCATCGCCGGGGCCGCCGCGTCCAGGTAGTCGCCGTCGAACACCTTCTTGCCCCTGGCGAAGAGACGCAGGTTGATGATTTCCCATTGCTTCTGGACCTTCGTCGTCTCGCCGGGTCCCTTGCCGACCTTGTACTGGGAGAGCCGCACGGACGGTCCCCACTCCGGCGTGGCGCCGTCGACGTTCGCCATCTTCGAGTACACCTCGATCGTGTGGTGCTTCACCGGGCGCGGCGGCGGCACGGGATGATTGGGGTCGGCGGCGGCCACGAGCAGCGGGAACTCGTTGATGTAGCCGTCGAAATATTCCGCGGCGGTCTCGCGCAGGTCCTTCCACAGCAGCAACAGCGACCCGCCGCCGTACGTGAGCGACGGGGTGATCTGGTGCCCGCCGTTGGTCCCCTGGTCCACAACAACCGGCTCCGACCAGTTCTGCGCGTCCGATGAGGTGCTCACGACGACGCGCGAGGGACCGTCGGCCGCACAGGCGCCATTCGCATCCTTCCCTCGATCGCTCCATGCGATCGAAATCCGCCCCGTGTGATCGATGGCTACGCTGGGGAACGTATTCACGCGCGCGCTGAACGCCGTGCTCGCCTGCTCGAACGGGCAGATCGGATCGCGGACCGTGATGGCCTTCGACCAGGTCGCGCCGTCGTCCTCGGACACGGCGGCCACGATCGCCTCGGTTTCGTTCTGGACGCTCTTGTCGCGGCGCCACGTGGCCACGATGCGCTTCGAGCCGGCGACCGGCGTGCGCGCGAGCGAGATGCCCTGGTTGATCCGGCTGCTCTGGCTGATCATCATCGGCTTGCCGATCGTCCGGCCGCAGTTGGTGATCTTCAC
This sequence comes from Vicinamibacterales bacterium, assembly GCA_035463475.1. Lineage (GTDB taxonomy): Bacteria > Acidobacteriota > Vicinamibacteria > Vicinamibacterales > 2-12-FULL-66-21 > JACPDI01. The sequence goes on along the minus strand of DATHTE010000010.1, from coordinate 41,370 downwards.
GACCATTTCCTTCGTCCGGGTCAGCAGCGGGTCAGGCTGGTTGCCCACGAAGATCGAGTAGCCGATCACCACCGGCGTGTCGGGGATGGTCTGGGTGAGCGTGGTGCCATCTGCCTGGGGGATTGAGATCGAGCACATCGCGCCGGTCGGCGGCAGGACGACGGACCACGGCTTGTCGATGAACTGGTGCTCGGGGCCGGAGTCGAACGCGTTGATGTGCAGGAGCTTGAACGGCATCCGATCGTCTTCGCGGTTGTTCAGATCGAGGAACGTCGCGACGAAGCCGATGCTCTGGTTGGTCACCGACTTGAACGCGATGCCGGTCATGTACGCGACGCCCGCCGCGCCGGAACGGACGGTGATGTCCGCGACCGCCCTGAACCCCTTGAGGAGCGACGGAGTGGGATCGATGACATGGCCGGGAAGCATCGTGCTTTCCCAGGTGTCTCCGCCGTCGGCCGACTGGTAGTAGCCGCCCCACGCGTCGCGCGTCACGCTGTCGGGGTCCACGCCTGGAACATCGACGAGCCCGTAGTCGTTCCCGCCGCAGAGGATATTCTTCGGGTTCCGCCCGGACCTCGCGCACGATCCTTCGTTGTCCTGTTTGAGGAGGAAGTCGCCGCGGATCCTCGGAGGGGTCACGCTGATGTCGAGTTCCGCCGGCCCGCTCGCGAGGTTGGAGTTCCGCCCCGCGACGGGGATCGGCACCGGGGCCTGTCCCTGCCCGGCGACGTGAGACGGCGAAAACGCAACGACGAACGATGCCACGATCGCGCAGCGGCGGAGCAGCGCGAGCCGGTCATTCGGGTTCATAGGGACCTCTCCTGCCGGCGCGGCAGCCGGCGCGAACTACCTGTGATCGATGCCGTCGTGGACCGAACGTACGGAAGGCGGGCTGCCAGCCTGGCGCGCGGCGCCGCAGCCGGAACAGGGATGTCAACGCTACGGCAGCGTCGCCACGCGACGCGCCGCTGATCTGAGGACTCCAAGAGACCTCCGGGGGAGACAGAGGTTGACGCGGTGCCGCGCATTCTATGTTGAATTCGCGAAGGGCAAACAGATTTTTCCGCCATACGTCTCGCGACGCAGGTCTCTTCAGGGAGACTTTTGTCAACCTCGGCAGGCCGTTGGCGTGAAGGCCATGTGTTACATTGCCGCGTCGCCATGCCGCACACCGACGACGACTTAATCCGCGCGATTCGCCTGCCCACTGCCGTCCTCTTCGTCGTCGGCAGCGTCGTTGGATCCGGCATTTTCTTGACGACCGGCGTCATGGCGGAGACGCTCCCGTCAACGGCACTGCTACTGCTCGCCTGGACGCTCGGCGGCCTGTTCGCGCTGGCGGGTGGGCTCTCGTACGCGGAAATGGGGGCCATGTTTCCGCGTTCGGGCGGCGTCTATGTGTTTCTGCGAGAGGCCTACGGGCCGCTGCCCGCGTTTCTGTACGGGTGGGTCGCGCTGCTGGTCGTCATCAGCGGCGGCATCGCCGCCGTGGCCGTGGGATTCGCGGAGTATCTCAGTTACTTCCTGCCGTCCGTGTCGGCATCCAACGTGCTGATGGACATGACGCTCGGTGGCGTCCCGGTCAACGTGTCCGCCGCGCAGCTGGTCGCCGGCGGCTCGGTGCTCCTCCTCGGGGCGATCAACTACGTGGGCGTGCGGAGCGGCAACATGACCAACGCGGTCATGACCATGGCGAAGATCGCCGGACTGGCGGCGCTGCCGGTGTTGGCGCTGTTCGCGCACCGCGCGACCCCGGATCTCGCGCCGGTCGTGCCGTCCGACCTTGTGCGCCCGTTCGCCTCGTTCGGCGTCGCGATGATCGCCGTGCTGTGGACCTACGAAGCCTGGTACTTCATCACGTACGCCGCCGGCGAGATTGAGGATCCGAAGCGGAACGTGCCGCGGGCCCTCGCGATCGGCGTGATGCTCCTCACGACGATCTATCTCTCGGTGAACGTCGCTTACTTCTTCGCGTTGCCGCTCGACAGGATTCGCGGCGTGACGCGGATCGCGGAGGAAGCCGCCGTGGCGCTCGTCGGCCCGCCCGGCGCCCGTTTCGTGGCCGCGACGGTCGTCGTCTCCACGTTCGGCTGCAACGCGGCGGCCGTGCTGGCCGGGTCGCGACTGCTGTTCGCGATGTCGCGAGACGGGGTGTTCTTCCGCTCGGCGTCGGAGGTGCATCCCCGGTTCCGGACGCCACACGTCGCGATCGTCGCGATGACGCTCTGGTCGACGCTCCTGACGCTGAGCGGAACGTACGAGCAGCTGTTCACGTACGTGATGTTCTCGTCCGTGCTCTTCAGCGTGTTCGGCGGTCTCGCGCTGTTCCGGCTCAGGCGTCTTCTTCCCCATCACCCGCGCCCCTATCGCGCGTGGGGTTACCCGTGGGTGCCGGCGCTGTTCGTCGCCGGGTCGATCGCCTTCGTCTGGAATACCCTGGTGGAGCGGCCGTTCGAATCGCTCGCGGGGCTGGGCCTGCTGGCGCTCGGGCTGCCGGCTTATTGGTACTGGCACCAGCGGGGGACGGTGGGACGCGACCGCTGACGGACGGGAGCCGTTAGGAACCGCGGGGGACGCAGGGAGCCGGCGGCGGCGCAAACGCGCCGGCGGACAGGCCGGCAGCGATGCCCGTCAGCTCCGTGTTCCCTGCGTTCTCTGCGGGTGAGGGCACATGCACGTCGCGATTGTCGGATCGGGCGCGGTTGGGGGGTACTTCGGCGCGAAGTTGTCGCGCGCGGGGCAGCGCGTATCGTTCATCGCGCGCGGCGCGCACCTGGGCGCGATTCGCGAGCGCGGCCTCCAGATCCGCAGCCCGCTCGGTGATTTCACGGTCCACGGCGAAGCAGAGGACGATCCCTCACGGGTGGGTCCCGTCGATGTCGTGATGTATGCCGTGAAGACCTACGACAACCCGACCGCGGTGCCGTTGATCGATGCGCTGGTTGCCGATCGGACGGTCGTGCTGACCCTGCAGAACGGCGTCGACAGCGCGGACGAGATCGCCGCGCGCGTGGGTCGTGGGAAGGTGCTCGCCGGTTCCGCCTACGTTGCGACGGCGCTCGCCGCGCCAGGCGTGATCGAGCAGACGGGCTCCCACCGGCGCATCGTCTTCGGCGAGGTGTTCGGCGAACCCCCGCGCCTGTCCGACCGGGTGCTCGCCCTTCGCGAGGCGCTGGTGAAGGCGGACATCCAGGCCGAGTCGGTGCCGGACGCGCGGGTCGCCGTGTGGGAGAAGTTCTGCTTTCTCGCGCCGTTTGCCGCCTTCAGCGGCGGCTCGCGCCTGCCGCTGGGACCGCTGTGGCAGGACGCGTTCACCCGCAGCCAGTTCCACGCCGCGGTCGCGGAGGTGGTCGCCGTCGCCCGTGCGGAGGGAGTCGATCTGCCGCACGACATGGAAGATCGCACGCGTGGCTACGTGGACGCGCTTCCGGGCAGGACGCGGGCATCATTGCTGATTGACCTGTCGCAGGGGAAACGGATCGAGGTCGAGGCGCTGCAGGGAGCTGTCGTCCGCCGCGGGGCCCGCGCGGGCGTCCCGACGCCAATCATGGCGGCGCTGTACGCCGTGCTGAAGCCCCACGCGGACGGCCCGCCCGCTACGTGAGACCGATGCGCTTGAGCAGTGCCTTGAAGCGCGGGTGATCGCGGAGCGGCACGAGCACCGGGTCCCCCGCGATGAAGATCACCGACCCGCTGTGCTCCTCGACCAGCCCTTCGATCAGGTCCAGCGCCCGGTCGGCGCGTCCCAGCGCGACGTACGCCGCGATGAAGAACTGCTGCAGCACATGATGGGTTTCCGCCAGCTCGCTGAGCACGGCGAGCTTGGATTCCCAGTACGACTGAGCGGTCGAGGGATCGAGGCGATCCTGCGCGGGGATCGCGACGTCCGCGGGGACGCCGAAGCACTGCATCACGCCGGCGAAATGGCGTGCGGCATCCGCGTGGCGTTCGAGCAGTTCCAGGCCGGCCGCCGTGATGACGTGGCCTTCCATGTACGCCGGATCCAGCGCCAGGGTACGCCGTCCCTGCGCCACGACCTCCTCGAACGCGCGCATCCGAAGCAGCACCCAGCCGAGGGTCATGTTCGCCGGGAGCGAAAGCGGGTCGAGCGCGAGGCCCTCCCGCGCCTCTTCGAGCGCTTCCGGCAACCGGTCCTGCGCCCACAGGCAGAAGGCGTAGAACGAGTGCGCGAGCGCGAGCGTCGGTTTGAGCTGGATCGCCCGCTTGAAACTCTTCTCCGCTTCGGCGGTGTTCCACCCGTAAAAGAGGCGTCCGACCGCGAGCGTCAGGTGCGCTTCCGCGAGCTGCGGGTCAATCTCGAGCGCGCGGCGGGCCGCAGCCTCCGCGCGCGGAAAGCCCTCGCGCGGCGGCATGAAGTGATAGTACGAGAGCGCGCCGTACGCGTCTCCGAGCCCTGCCCAGCCGAGCGCGAAGTTCGCGTCCACCTCGATGGCCCGCTGGAAGTGGTCGACCGCGTTCCGGAAACCGACAGGCGTCCACTTGTTCCACTCGAACCGGCCGCGCAGGTACTCCTGGTACGCCTCGCTGCTCGCCGTCGTCTGCCGGTGCAGCTTCTTCTTCTGCTGGCCGGTCAGCTTGATCCGCAGCGCCTCGGAGATGTGCCACGCGATCTCTTCCTGCAGCGCCTGGAGATCGCTGATCGGGCGGCGGTACTGTTCGCCCCAGATCTGCGACTCGGTCGCCGCGTCGATCAGCTCCGCCTGGATGTGCATGGCATCGCCGCGCGGCGACAGCCGTCCCGTGAGGAGCGTGCGCGCGTTCAACGCGAGCGCGACGGTTCCCGGGTCCACCGTCACGCCCTTGTAACGGAACACGGACGTTCGCGGGACGACGCGGATTCCGGGGAGCTGCGAGAGCATGTTGATGATGCTCTCCGTGAGGCCGTCGGCGAGGTACTCGGTCGCCGGATGGCTCGCGGGGTTCTCGAACGGCAGGACGGCGATTGACTTGCCGCGCACTCCCTTGCGCCTGCCGGGGAGCAAAGGAACCGGCCCCGATCCCTGCAGAATCGCCTGGAGGGCGAGCGCGAGGTCGCGCGCACTGCCGAACCGGCGCTCGAGCGGCCGCGCCAGGCAGTGATCCACGATCCGCGCGAGTTCGGGAGGCGCCGGCGGGTCCAGCACGGGGAGCGGCGGCACGGGGTCGCGGAGCGTCGCGGCGATGGTCTCCTGCGCGGTGCCGGCGGCGAAGGGCAGTCGCCCCGTCAGCATCTCGTAGAGCACGCACCCGAGCGAGAACACGTCGCTGCGCCCGTCGCATCCCAGCCCCTGGAGCTGTTCGGGAGCGATGTACCCGAACGTACCGAGGACCATTCCGGAGACCGTCTCGACGGTGGTCACCGCCGCTGACGCGCCGACACCCGCGGCGCGCGACGCCAGCCCGAAGTCGAGGATCTTCACCACGCCGTGGCGCGTCAGGAAGATGTTCTCGGGCTTGAGATCCCGGTGGATGATTCCCTTGGCGTGCGCGGCGGCGAGCCCTTCCGCGACCGACTGCGCGATCTCGAGCGCGCGCTTCCATGGCAGCGGCCCGGCGGAGAGCCGCGCCCGGAGCGTCTCACCCTCCAGCAGCTCCATGACCGCGAACGGCGTGTCCCCGGCGAGCGTGAACTCGTGGATCGACAGCAGGTTAGGATGCGACAGCGCCGCGATGGCGCGCGCCTCGCGATCGAACCGCGCTCGCACCTGCGGGTCGCCGGACAGGTGTTCCGGCAGCACTTTGATGGCCACATCGCGCCCGAGGCGTGAATCGCGCGCGCGGTAGACCTCTCCCATGCCTCCGGCGCCGATCGGCTCGAGGATTTCGTACTGGCGGAGCGTGGTGCCTGAGGCGAGGGCCATTCTGAAACGCTTGAGTCGCTTAGAATTGTCCGAACTGCGGTTCGTGAATGATATCACCCCTCCTCCAGCTGATTGTCGTCATGGGGGCCGGCGCGACGGCCGGTTGCTTCGGCGCGCTGCTCGGCATCGGCGGCGGCGTCCTGCTCGTGCCGTTCCTGAACCTCGTGCTCGGGTACACCTTCAAACAGGCGGTGGCGACGAGCCTGGTCACCGTCATCGCAACGTCGAGCGCCGTATCCGCGCGCACGGCGGGGAAACAGCTCATCAACCTCAAACTCGGGATGCTGCTCGAGGTGACGACTGCCGTCGGCGGCCTGGCCGGCGGGCTTGTCGTGCCGCTCATCTCCGATCGCATCCTTCAGATCATCTTCGCGATCGTCACGGCGACGATCGCGATCGTGATGCTCCAGCGGCTGGACAAGCGGAACGTCATTCTGGATCCGGCGGCCGATCCCGGACGGCTCGGCGGACAGTTTTTCGAGGAGGAAAGCGGCCAGACCGTGACGTATCGGGTCAAGCGGCTGCCTGTGGCGCTCGGCATGTCATTCCTGGCGGGCAACGTGTCGAGCTTTCTCGGCGTTGGCGGCGGTATCCTCAAGGTGCCGGCGCTCAACGCGTGGTGCGGCGTGCCACTGAGGGCCGCGGCAGCGACGAGCGCGCTGATGATTGGCGTCACGGCAGTGGCGGCCGTGCCGGTGTACTACTCCTCGGGCTACATCGTCGAGAACGTCGCGGCCGCGACGGTGCTGGGCGTGCTGGCGGGATCGCGCGCCGGGTTCTGGATCGGCACGCGCGCGAAGGCGAAATGGCTCAAGGCACTGATGATCGCAGTGCTCGTCGGTGTGTCGCTGTCTTACATCCTCAAGTGACGATCGTCCATGCCTGACACCGAACAGCTCCACCGTCTCGAGACCCTGCTCGGCCGCGTGCTCGTGGGCGGAGTCATCCTCAGCGCGAGCGTGCTGGCGATCGGCCTCGCCGTCGAGGTCGCGGGAGGCAACGCCCACGCGCTGCTGCGTGCCGGCCTGCTCGTGCTGATGGCCACGCCGATCGTGCGGGTCGCCGTGTCGCTCGTCGAGTACGTGCGGATGCGCGACTGGTTCTTCACGGCAACGACCGCCGCCGTGCTCGCGGTGCTGCTGACGGGCGTCGTGCTGGCGGCTCTAAAGGCAATGCCGAATGCCTAATGCCGAATGCCGAAAGCGCACGAATGCCGAAAGCGCCCGAATGCCGAAAGCGCCCCGATTGCCGATCAAACCACCCGATTACCCGATTCCCGATTACCGATCGGCCGATGACCCGATTACCCGATTGCCAGTTACCCGATTGACTGCCGGGACCGTCAGAGGGGCTCCTCCTCGACGAGTCCTTCGGGGCTGGTGGGAATGCCGGCCTGGTTGACCGAGGCCGCCACTTCGCGCAGGCGCTCCGTGGCGGCGTCGCGCATCTTCGCGAGCAGCTCGGATATCCGCTGCGCCTGGCGGATGACGGTGGCGAGGTCGCGCTGCAGCGTGGGATCGGTGTAGCTGCGCTCGAGCAGATCACAGTGGCCGATGATGATCTGCAGCGCGCTGTTGATGTCGTTCGCGACCGAGAGGGTCAGGTCCGACATCGCCTCGACGGTACGGAAGCGCGCGAGCGCCATCTGCGCCTGTTGCGCGACGTGCGCCACGGCCAGGATCTCGGCGATCGGCTGGAGCTTTGCCGCGTCATCCATCGTGAAGGCGCGAGGCGACCGTGAGACCACGTTGATCGTCCCGACCGCTCGCCCCTTTGACATCAACGGCACGATCAGCGCGGAGCTGAACCCTCCCGAGTGCATCACGTTCGCGTCGAAGTAATCTGGCGCCACGCTCGACAGATCGTCCACGACGATCGCCTCCCGTTCGCGCACCGCCTGCCCGAGGATGCTGCGATCGATGCTGAACTCGAGCTCGGGCCGGGGGCGCTTCCGGCGTTCCTCCTCGCCGACGCGCGCGGTGTAGGTCAGGAACTGCTGGCCGGTTTCCTGCAGGAGCGCGAGGCCCACGCGGTCACACTTGACGATGCTCGTCAACCGCCTGGCGAGCGCCTGGAACGCGAGCGCCACGTCGGGCGTCCGCGTAATGACCTGCAGGACGGCGTTCTGCGCCTCGATCTGTTCCATCTGGCCGAGCGCTGTCCGGTGCTCGTGCTGGTGCGCCTCGATGCGGCTGCTCAGACGGGCCATGCGCCGGTTGGCCAGCACGGCCAGGATGACGATCAGGGCCCAGACGATGGCGACTTGGAGCGCTATGCCGGTGGCGTGACCCAGCACCCCGAGGCGTACGAGCAGCCACGCGCTTCCTTGCAGAACCACGCCGGTCGCCACCAGCGGCCAGATAAAGCGCCGCGGTACCGACTCCATCAAGGGCGGGGAAGGCACTACTTTCTCATTTTATACGCTTCGACTGACGGCCGGAGCGGACGATCGAGCCAGAGCGGCCGCCTGAGATCGCCCGGGCCGGGCGCTGGACGCGTCCGAGCCATCCATTCCTTATAGATGTCGTGCGCTCTGGCCGTATCGACCACGATGTCGCCGTAGCTGTCGCCGGTGTTGGCTTTCTCAACGTGCACCCGCTGGTGCCAGCAGTGCATCCCGCTGACGGGGTCGGGTTGCACCGGAAACGTGAGGTTCTGGTGCACGCCCACTTCGCTCCACCACACCCGCTGCGAGTCCGGGTCGTCGCTCTCGAACGGCGCGGCCCCGTGCACCTGTTTCATCGTGTACTTTCCATCGGCCGTTCGCGTGATTCGCACCAGTGCCGAGGCCACGCGCGCATTGCCGGCGTCTTCCTGCAACCGCCACCGGCCCAGGTGGTGCGACATCGCGACGATGCCAGGGCGGATGCCCTCGGTCACCCAGGCGCGCGTGACGAAGTGGCCGATCGCCGTTCGCACGCGCACGAGGTCGCCGGTCGAGACGCCGATGCGTCTCGCGTCGGGCGTCGCGATCCAGAGCGGGTTCGAGTGCGAGATCTCGTACAGCCACTTGACGGGCGATCGCGTGTGAATTAGTGTCGGCAGCCGGAAGTTCGGCAGGAGGTCGAACTCTCCCTCGTCTCGCTTCAGGTCCTTCCAGTGCACGTGGCCTGGCACGTAGCGGGGCAGCGCATGCTCCGGCCAGCCCCATGCCTTCAGCGTGTCCGAATAGAACTCCAGCCGTCGAGACGGCGTCCCGAAGCCGGCCCGCGGCACGCCGTCGTCCATGACGGCGCACGCGGCATCACCGCGCGTGAAGAGCTGCCGGCGCTCGTCGAGTGCCGCGCCTTCGAGTTCGCCCGCCGTTGACGCGCGCTCGTGCCCGCGGCTGTAACTCCGCTTCTGCACCTCGAACACGCCGTACTTGCGCATGTACTCGAGCGGCGCGAGGTTCTCGCGCGCGGCCGCCTCGGGCAGCCCGGGCACGGCATTCTCGAACTGCCACTTGTAGTACTCCTCGACGGTGATGGGCTGTCCGGGATGATAGGGAGACTCGAAGTGCTCTCGCACTCCAAGCGAGCCATCAGGGTCGATCTTCCAGCTCAGGGCGATCCAGAACTCGTTCTCCTCCCAGACCTCGCCGGGGTTCGCCTCGTAGGTCGCCGTGAACCTTTCGCCGCGTTTCTCGCGCGCGACGCGCAGCACCGGCTGCCGGAAGCCGATCCACTGTCCGGCGTGTGTCTCCTGGCTCATGACGTCGTGCCGCTCGGTGCCGAGACCCATCGGCAGAACGTAGTCGGCGAACCACGCCGTCTCGCTCCAGGTCGGCGTCAGCGCGACGTGAAGTCCAATCATGGACTCGTCCTGCAGCACGTCCATCCACGTGAACCCGTCGGGGTTCGTCCAGAGCGGGTTGTAGACGCGCGTGAAATACACGTCGAGCCTGCCGCGCCGTTCCTTGAGGAAATGGGGCAGCAGGAACGACATCTCGAAGAACGAGAGCGGAAACTCGCGCGGGAACGTCAGCTCGTTCCAGAAGGACGGCGGCGGCGGCTGCAGCGGCGGCTTCGGGACGAACTTGTTCGTGAGGTGCAGGTTCATGCCACCCACGGTGCCGACTGACCCTGTCAGCGCGACGAGCAGGTACAGGCAGCGCGTGACTTGCCAGCCCCACAGGTTCCCGGCGGCAGCGGCGCGCCAGCTGTGCGTCGCGAACCGGTTTCCCGCGGCGGCGACCGCCTTCGCGGCCTCGACGATCTTCGCCGCCGCGACCCCCGTTTCCGCTTCCGCGTACTCCGGCGTGAACGGCGCGTACTCCTCTTTCAACGCCTCGACGAAGGTCTCGAAGGTGAGCGGCAGGTCGGGGCGTTCGGCCATCAGGTAGTCGCGCCAGTTCACCCAGCGGCGGACGAACTCCCGGTCCCACGCGTCGTTGTCGAGCAACCATTTCGCGATCGCGAGGAGGAGCGCTCCTTCCGTTCCCGAGTACGCGGGCAGCCACACGTTGGCCTTCGAGGAGGAATTCGAGAGCCGCGGATCGATGACGATGAGGGTCGCGCCGTTTGCCTGCCCTTCGATGATGCGCTGCGCGTGCGGGTTGAAGTAATGCCCGGTCTCGAGGTGCGACGAGAGCAGCAGGATCGTCCGCGCGTTGGCGTAGTCCGGAGAGGGGCGGTCGTCCCCCGTCCAGAGGAAATGCCCGAGCCGCGCGGAGGCTGAGCAGACGTTGGTGTGGCTGTTGTGACCATCCACGCCCCACGCCTGGAGCACGCGGTTCGTGTATCCGTCCTCGCCGGGTCGCCCGACGTGGTACATGACCTCATGGCGGCGCCCCTCGACCAGCGCCTTGCGAAGGCGCCGCGCGATGTCGTCGAGCGCCTCGTCCCACGACACGCGCGCCCAGCGGCCGGACCCGCGCGCTCCTTCGCGTCGCATTGGATAAAGGATGCGATCGGGATCCTCGAGCTGGTTCGGCGTGACGACCCCTTTCGCGCACGTGCGGCCGCGGCTCCCGGGGTGAACGGGGTTGCCCTCGATCTTGCGGACCTCGAGCGTCTCCTGATCGACGTACGCGAGCAGGCCGCAGGCGGACTCGCAGTTGAAGCAGATGCTCGGGACGATCCAGTAGCGGCGCCGCTCGCGCTTCGGCCAGCTGCGTGACTCGAAGTCTTCGTAGTTGTCCCATTCAGAGGGCGCGGGATGAGAACGGAAGTTGTCAGCCATCATTCAGGCAGTCCGTCAGTCGGGCAGTCGTACGTCGCTCGGTCGTCGGTCGCGTTCACGAGTTTGGCACCGCCTGGCCGGCGTGGACCCACACGTACTCCCATGCGAACGCGCCGGCGAGCGCGGTGACGGCAATCACCGCCGTCCACCAGGGGGGCGCGCCGCCGTTCAACGAGAGAATCCCCAGGGCAACGATCGGCAGGACGCCGCCGATGAGCACCGCGCCGAACCAGTACACGCGTGCGTAGACGCCGCGCACGATCGACCGCACGGCGAGCTCATGGTGCCGCGTGGGGCTCGGCGTCAGGTGCTCGAAGACGAGCAGCAGCAGGTGCAACGCGACGCCGGCGACGAGCGCGGCGTTGAGCGCCGAGTAGAGGTCAGGGCTTGTGCCGGGCGTCGTCCACGGCGCGAGGACCAGGAGGACCGCGCTGCCCTCGATCACTGACTGCGCGATCAGGTCGATGCCGGCGTAGGGGCCCTGCCAGAGATCGCGCGCGAGCCCCTGCGCGAACAGAAACGCCGTGTACGACGTGGCGAGCACCGCGATGCCGATGGCCGGAAGCGCGAGCCACTCGAGCGCCGCGACCGACCCGAGCCAGCCGGCCGCCAGCCAGAGCGCTGCAACCAGTCCGAACGCGACGAGGATGTAGGTGCCTCGCGCGAGCCACGATCGCCAGTTCGGTCTCGTCAGGATGTAGAAGAAGCGTTCCGGCCGCTCGAGATCGGCCACCAGGACGGCGGCCGTGATCGTGACGAACAGCACAGCCACCGCCGGCGCGACGAGGGTGGTGAGCCCCTCGCGGAAGCCGAGGAGCCATAACACGGCGGCGAGGAGCAGCGCCCCGGTGGCGATGCCCTTCGTCAGCAGGTAGAGCGCCATGTGAACCCCCCACGGCCGCGGGTGGGGCACGTCGTAGTCAACCCGCGGGTGGCCCGGGTCGGCTGCATCCTCTTCGACCGCGCCGGGCGGCCGCAGCAGCACCTGTCCCTCCCGGAACATGAACGGCCGCGCCGCGATCTCCGGGCGGATCGCGCTCTCTTCCGCGGACATGTAGAACACTTTCGGCACGGTGCCCTTCTCCGGCTTCCGGACGGTCACCGGCAGGTTGCGCGCGAACTGCGACACCGCGCTCGACGGGTCATCCAGGTCTCCGAAGATGCGACACTCCGTCGGGCAGACGATGACGCACGAAGGCAGCAGCCTGTTCTCGACACGATTCGCGCAGAAGTTGCACTTCTCCGCCGTGTGTGTGTTGGGGTCGATGAAGAGCTGGTCGTACGGGCACGCCTCCATGCAGGCGCGGCAGCCGATGCACGCGTCGCCGTCGAGATCGACGATCCCGTCGCGACGCTTGAAGAGCGCGTTCGTGGGGCAGATGCGGACGCACGGCGCCGCGTCGCATTGATTACAGAGGACGGGAAAGAAAAAGCGCCGGGTGTCCGGGAACGTCCCCTTCTCGACGGTCTTTACCCAGCAGCGGTTCACGCCTATCGGGATGTCGTGCTCCGCCTTGCACGCGATCGTGCACGCGTGGCAGCCGATGCACTTGCGGAGGTCGATTGCGAACCCGTAGTTCGCCATGAAGGGCCCACTATACCGCGGCAGAAGACGGGCACCTGAAAGCGGAAAAAACCACGAAGCTCACCAAGGACTCTCCGCGGCTAACCCTCGAGCTCGTCGAGGGCGGCGCGGCGGTCGGCCTCGGGCACGAGCGGGAACGTGGAGAGCACGATCGCGAACATGTCGCGATCCAGACCGTACAGTCTGGCCACCTCGGCCTCGAGCTTCGCGATCTCGCCGGGCCGCGCCTGTCCGCGCGCGCGTGCGCGGGCGAGCGAGACGATGCGCGCGAACGCGGCGCCGCCGCGCCCGGGGCGCGGCAGCGGCAGCGCGTGCACGAGCGCCGTCGTCACGTGCGTGCCGACGCGGGTCCGCACGACGAAGTTGGCGACGTAGCTGTTCAGCAGGGCGCAGACGAACAGCTGGTCCTCGAACGGCAGGCGCGTCCGCAAGCAGAACAGCGTGTGCGTGGTCACGACACGCGGCGGCACGATCGCGGCGATGAGCGTCGTGCGGTTGCCCGCTCCCGCCACGTCTCGATACGCGAGCCGGTGTCGCATGATGGCGTCTCCCAGCCGGCGCGCCGCGGTGTCTGGAGCAACGCGACAGTCGGTCGCTTCAGGATGCGCGCGGAAGGGCTCAATGTGGCGGCCGGCAATCACCGGGTAGCCGGTCACGTCCCTCGTCAACAGCGCTTTGTCGTCGGAGGCGTTCAACTCGCGTCCGAACGCGAGGCCCCACCCGTTGCCGCTCGATGCGACTGGCGCCGCTCGCGAGATCTGCTCCAGCACCCGCGCTTCCTCCGACGATCCAAGGTACGGAATCGCAAGCGATGGCCCGGATACCCGCTCGATCAGCCTGCGCGTGATCTCGATAACGTGGGGTCCGGCGTCGAACTCCGCGCCCTCCAGCACACGCCCGTCCCGGACCGCGGGCGGATAGCGGATCGCGTCCGTGCGCCCCGCCACCGTTGCGCAGAGCGCAACGAACTTCAGGGCGCGGTGAATCGGGAAGATGGCGTCCCGGTTGTCCAGCACGGCAAGATCGTCGAGGGTGCAGCGGTCGAGCAGGCGCCTCCGCAGCGCCGCGCTTCCCTCGTCGGTTGCCAGGCTCCACGGCAGCACGAGCCCCACACGGCCGCCGGGCTTCAACAACTGGATCGATCGTTCGAGAAAGAGCTGGTAGGCATTGCTGTGGCCGGTGGACTGGAGCCGGTAGATCCCGGAGTCGCGGGTAAACCTGACGGTGCGGCGCGAGGCGTCGGCGCCGCGAATCATGTCCCAGGGCGGATTGCCGACGACGGCGTCGAACCCGGCGGGCTGCGCCGGGTCTTTCGGGAAGAAGATTTCGGGGAACTCGAGTGGCCAGTGGAAAAAACGGAGCGTCCGGGCGACCGCCGCCGACTGCGCGAGCCGCGCCGCGACGGCCGGATGAAAGAAGGACGTATCGCCGCGCGCGGCGCACGCGAGCGCCCCGAACGCCTCACCGCTGCCCCCGCGCTCCTGGAACCAGACCGCGCACCAGGCGTCGCACAGCCGCCGCCAGGTGGCGAGCGGGCCGCGCTCGGAATCGAGGTCGGCGAGGATCCGCTCCTTGCGCTGCACGTCCGCGAGCGTGTCGTCCGGGATGGACGCGATCGCCTGGCGCAGATCGAGCGCGCGTCCGATCGGTTCGAGCGCGTCGGCGCCGAAGAGCGTCGGCTCGGCGCCGCGCCGGCGGGCGCCAGGCGCCTGGCGCAGCATGTCTTCGGGAGACGCGCCGATCAGGCTGTTGCCGGAGCGCAGCCGGTGATCGAGAAACGTCAGCGGCTTGTCACCGGCCAGCGAGCAGAGCCAGAGCGACAGTCGCCCGAGCTGCACGGCCATCGGGTTCACATCGACGCCGTAGAGGCAGCGCTGGGCGATGAGGCGCCGGAAGCCGGCGCGGTCCTGCGGCGAGAGATCGGTTGCGCCCGCCGCTCCGTCGAGCACGAGCGCCGACTCGTAGGCCGCCGCGAGATAACGGCAGGCCGCGACCAGAAATGCGCCGCTGCCCATCGCGGGATCGAGGATCCGCAGCGACAGGATGCGATCGGGCGAAGCCTCGCTGACGACCGGCCGCAGCGCGCGCCGGACGATGAACTCCGTGAGCGTGCGCGGCGTGTAGAACGAGCCGGTCGTCTTCCGCGCTCCACCGCGGCGGAGCGTCGCTGCGCCCGTGCGCGGGTCGCGTTCCGGCGTGAAATCGAGGACTCGTTCGTAGATGGAGCCGAGCTGTTCCACGCCCAGGTCGGCGAAGGGAATGCGCGCGGCGTGCCCCTCTTCAGACCGGACCGACGCCAGCGCCGAGACGGCGGCGGCAGCATCGGCATCCGAGACGCGGCAGCCCGCGACCGCCGGGGCGTGGGCCGGGGAAAACAGCCGGCCGTTGAACGGCACGACGACGAGGTCTCCCGCGCGGGCGCCGCGGTGCGCCAGCCTCGCGATCGCCTGCAGCGCGTCCCACGTGCCGCGCGAGTCACCTCTGCGTTCGATGGCCTCGCAAAGCGCTTCGATGGTGTACCCGTGACGGTACGTCGGATGCCAGACGGGCACCAGCCCGCGCGACTCCGCGAACTGCAGGAAGAGGATGCGGTAGACGACCGTCAGCGACTCCTCGAAGAGCGCGTCGAGGCCGCGAGCCCGAGGCGCGCGCGCCCGCGCGAGCGCGGAGGTGAGGATGAGCGCGGCGCGCTCGACGCCAGCCTGCAGCGCGGCCCGCACCTCGCGCAGGCTCGCGTCGGAGGCGGCGATCATCAGCTCGATGGGCGCCCGGCCGTCGCCGCCGGGCACGAGCGCCGGAGCGCCGAGGGCGGCGAGCAGGGTCTGAAGCGCCGCGGGATGTCTCCCGCACGCCTCGACGTCGGCGACGAGCCAGCGCCGTGCATGCGGCCTCGAGGCGTCCAGCAGCGCGAGCTCGCGACCGTTTGCGAAAACGGACCATCGCGTGCCGGCCGTGGCGGCCGCCGCGACCGCGGGAAGCCGCATGGCTTCGAGCCGCTCGGCCCCCGGGGCCGCGGCGAGCAAGGCAACCGCGCGCCCGTGCGAGGCCAGCATCGCCGTCACGAGGCCACCGTTGTCGTACCGCGTGGGGCGAACGTCGAATCCGAACAGGCGCGCGAGCGGGATCGCGAACACGTCGGCCACTGCGCGCGCCGACGCCGACGGGCCGAGGGCGGCGCCCGCGCGGCCGATGCGCCGCAGTTCGCGCGCGAGCTCGGCGCTCGCGGCCGCGGGTTGGGCGGCGGATCCGTCCAGGGATTGCAGGAAGCTCCGCGACAGCAGCGATCCGCCGATCGGAAAGCCAGCGCGCGTCATCGCGCCACGAACGCGCCGACCAGCGCGACGGACACCGTGCGGGCGCCGAGCGCGTGCGCGCGTGCGTCACGGCGACGCCCGATCTCGTCGAGCGCAGCGGCCCGCTCGGCGGCCGCGCGCGCACCCGCGGCCGCGACACGGCGATCGAACAGCGACGGCTGAAGGGCGTGTCGCGGCGAACCGGCGAGCGCTCGCTCGAGCGCCTTTTCGCGACGCGCGCCGCGGCGCTCCACGAGACAGTGCAGCGCGATGGCACGGCGGGCCCATCGCCCGAGGAAACGTTCCGCGCACGCCCGCGCAGCCTCGAGGTTCGGTCCCCTGACCGCCGCGCAGCGCGTCGCAAGGCGGCCCCCGGCGGCATCGAACACGTACGCGCGGAAGACGGCGAGCGCTTCGCCGCGTCGGAAGTCTCGAAATGCTCCCCGGCGTTTCACGGATGCCACGACAGGGCGCAGGGAAGCGACGCCCGAGCGCGGCAGCGATCGCATCAGGCAGATGCGCTCCGCCTCGCGCGCGGCGCTGACCAGCCTGGAGGCGGGCTCGCTCGCCTCGCCGACGCCCATGTTCAGCCCGAACCGCGGCGCGCCGATCTCCAACGTCTCACCCTCGAACACCGCTCGAGCGACGGCGGCATCGGTACCGGCGAGCTCCCGGGCGGCCAGCGACGCGCGCTGCGCGAGCCGCGCCAGGATGCCGGCCTCCTCCGAGCCGGCCGCCGTCAGGTGCCAGACGTGGACCCGGCGTGATTGGCCGAGCCGATCGACGCGGCCGTTCCGCTGCTCGACGCGAACGGCGCTCCACGGCGCCTCGTGATGGATCACCCACCGGCACCGCTGCTGGAGGTTCAACCCCTCAGATGCGGCGTCGGTCGCCAGCAACACGCGCGCGCGTCCGGCGGTGAAGGCCGCCAGCGCGCGCCGCCGCTCCGCCGGCAGCATGCCGCCGTGCAGGACGACGAGAGTGCTCACGCCTTCCAGCCTCCGCCGGAGGTCCTCGAGCGTGTCGCGGTACTCGGTGAAGATCACCGCGGGTTCTGCGCTTCGTGCGATCGCGCGCCCGAGCGCGGCACCCTTCGAGTCGTGCGGGCTCGCCGCGCGCGCCAGGTCGAGAAGTGCCGCCAGCAGCCGCCGCTCCGTCGCGCGATCGGGCAGCCCTGGTGCTCGCAACTCCGCCGCCGGCTCCTCGTCGTCCACGATCAGCTCGCCGTCGAGCGAGTCGACGAAATCGAGCGGGAGCTGGATGGCCGCGGGCTGTCCGGCATCAGGCAGGGCAGCCAACCGCCGCGCGAGGGAGCGCGCCAGCGACTCCGGCCCCGAGAGGGCACGCTTTCTGAGGACGATCATCGCGAGGCGCGCCTCGGACGCGGAGGACGCCTCGCGCCAGACCCGGGACGTGTACTCGAGCAGACGCGCCTGAAGCTCCAGTTCAATCGCGCTCCGCCGGACGTTGATGATGCGCGTGCGCCGCGGTCCGGCGCCGTTGTCCGCCACGTCGGCGCGGGTGCGTCGGAATGTTCGCAGCGGCGGGTCGTCGCCGGGCAGCGTGCCGATCTCGCGCAGCGCCGCGAACGACGAGGCGTCACCGGTGTGCGGCGTGCCGCTGACGAGTACGGCGACGCGCGCGCGGCCGCACGCGAGGGTCGCCGCCGCGTGGCGGTGCGTCCCGGGTGTGGCGTGGTGCGCCTCGTCCACGATCACGACGTCCCACGTGACGTGCTCGAGGCCCGGCAGCAGCTCGCCACGCTTGAGGAGGTCGATCGACGCCAGCGCCACGCCCGGCAGCGTCCACGGGTTGATCCACGGCGGGAGCGTGCGCTGCAGCTCCGCGAGCCCGGGCGCGTCGAGGCGCGTGACCTCGATCGCGAACCGCTCGCGCAGCTCGATCGCCCACTGATCCCGCAGCCCGGCGGGCGTGAGGACCAGCGCGCGCCCCAGCGCGTTGCGCGCCCGCAGCTCGGACAGGATGAGGCCCGCCTGGATCGTTTTTCCGAGGCCCACTTCGTCCGCGAGGAGCAGCCGTGTCGTCTCGCCGCGAACGACCGCAAGAGCGGGCTCGAGCTGGTACGGGAAGATGTCGATCCGCGCGTCAACGGCCGACCACCACTCGCCCGCGTCGTGCATCCCGCGCGCCGCCGCCGCGCAGGCGCGCGCGACGCGGCGGCGACCCGCGCGACGCGCCGTGCCGGCGACGGCGATCGGGTCGATGCGGTCGAACGGCCTGAGAAGCGTCAGCGGAGCGCCCGCACCGAGCGGCGCCAGGCGCACGCTCTGGCAGTCGCCGTGGTCGATCACGTCGAACACCAGGTGACGGCGCGCACGGGCGACGACGATTCCGGTTGGCATGTCTTGCATCGCGTTGGGCCGCCGGCGTTGGCAGGAACTGCATCACGGCTCGTCGGTTGCGGCGCAGTTCCGGGGTTTTCGACGCGGGCGGCTTCGCTTACAGGGCAAAGCGAATGCCTGATGACGAAGGCCGAATGCCGAAAGCGTCTAATCTCAGGCCGAATGGGTGAATGCCGGATGCCTCAATGCCTCTGCGTGACGTTGACATGCCAAAAAGATAGAGGTGCTCGAACGTATTCGCACACGGCCGCCGCGGCGCGTGACGCAGAAGCCCGCGGACGTGGTTCGCGCCGAGCGGGACGCGCGGTGATCGTCCTGGACGCGTCGCCGGTGTTGGAGGCACAGCTAATCTTAGGTCGGATAAAACGGCGGCGACCGTTCTATCGTCCACTCCATCCCACCGACACCGGCCGATGACCGCGCAGAGTCACTAGCTGATGCCGCTCGTCCTCACAGCCACCCTTCTGCTCCTGGTTACGCGGACCCACGCGGAATCCGGATCACTGAGGCACGTCCGCTCCGGCCTGGACATGCTCGCCACGAGGGCTCTCTGCCATCGACCCGTACTCGCTCACCTCCGACGCGCTTGATCAACTACGACTGGAGCTCAGAGCTGGCGACGCAACTCTGCGATTCGCGCTGTGGAAGACACGGGCGTGCGCCTCACACGCGTAAGGACACGCGTAAGGGCACGCCACCCCTCCCTGTTGGGATCAAGGAATCTCGTCACGCGACCTGCGCGCGGCGAGTTGGCGCAATTCCTCGAGCTTTCGGGAGAGCCGGTCGCCCGAGACTCGCCCAACGAGGGTGGACCGCTACCCGTTGGCTCGTTGTCCTCGTCAAGGTCCTTCTCGAGGTACGATTCGACGATTGGGGCGGACTCCGCCAGCCAACCGGCATCGGACATCAAGTTGCCATTCTCGTCCTTGGGCACCCAGAGGCTTCCACTGTCCTCTCCACGCGTCGCCCGGACGCGCGCGATTCCTCCGTAGTCGAGACACCTAAGCTCGACACGCGCTGTTCGATCCGGGGCGAACGACACGTTAGTTGCCGCTAACTGCAGATCGGCCGCCGTTGAAGTGCCCGCGTTCATCGCGAGCCCTTTGAATCGTGACGTATCCTGCACCGAGAACCGCACGGTTCCAATTCCAGGCGGCGCAGCCAACTTGCCATTAGGCTTCACGTAGGCTGCGATGATCTTGGCCTTCTGCAACGCTGTTCCTTCTGGCTGAACGGCTACGCTGGTTCCATCTCGATTCGAGCCGGGAACATACCAATCGATGTCCGACGCAGGATCATCGGGATTGAAGTCGTACACCGGGTTGCCTGCGTCCCCTTCGCCAACATCCAAGAACAGCCTCAATTCAGGACGTTCTACCTCCATCCACACCTCGTAGACCGTCATGGTCCCGCCGGCATTCGAGCTGTCGATGGGGTTGCACTGGTTGTAACAGGAGAGCGTTTCGACGGTGTACCGGCCGCGCACCTGGACCAGCTCTGACGGCTGCGAAAGCTCCAAGGGCCACACCGCGTCTCCCGGACTCCAGTAGGTGTACGGCGGGTTGAAGTGCTCGTGCAGGACCCACGGATACCACACGTAACCGCCATCGAGTGAGTACTCGATCGCAATCGTGATCTTGAACGTGGCGGATCCGTAGATGGCAACGCCCATCTGACCAGTCCAGCGAGCCTTCAAGTAAAGGGGACGATATCCACCCTCGAACCCGAACCACCTCGCACCAGCGGTGGACACACCGATACACTCGAAGTGACACACGCGGTTTAGCGACGGTGCCGACGCGATCTGGTTGCCGGCGTCGATGCCAGTCGTGAACGGTCTTCCCGGGCCCGCCAACCTGCTATCGGGTGCCTTCCATTCCGCCGATAACCCAAACCGATGGCGGCGAATAGTCTTCTGCTCCTGCGCCTTGTCCTCGCAGGCGCCATGCTTCTGCTGCTGACGCGCACGGATGCGGACCCGGATCTCTGGGGTCACGTCCGTTTTGGCCTCGACATGCTCGCGACCGGGACGCTGCCCGCCGTGGACCCCTACTCCTTCACGTCCGATGTGCCGTGGGTGAATCACGAGTGGCTTTCGGAGCTGGCGATGGGGATGGCCTATCGCGTCGGTGGGAATGCCGGCCTGGTCGCGCTGAAGCTGGCGTGCATCGCCGTGATCGTTCTCGCCCTGCACGGCGGCCTGCGGAGGTTCCGAACGGACCCGCGGACCTACGACGTGTTCATGACGCTCGTGCTGATCTCGATCTGGCCCCGGCTCGTTCCGATCAGACCGCAGATCTTCTCGTTCGCGTGTTTCGCGATTCTGCTGACGATCGTGCGAGGCGTGCGCGAAGGGCGCCGCCACGTCGAGTGGGCACTGCCGCCGCTGTTCGCCGTGTGGGTGAACCTGCACGGCGGGTGGATCGTCGGGCTCGCGGCAGTGGCGATCTGGCTGCCGTTCACCGTTGCAGCCGCGGCAACGGCGCGCAGGCGAATCCTGCTTGCCGCCGCCGCAACCGCGTCCCTCGCAGCCACGCTCGTGAATCCGTACGGGTTCGGCCTGTGGCGCTTTCTCCTGAACACGGTGGGACTGAGCCGCCCCGTCATCTATGACTGGCAACCGTTTTCGGCGCTGCCGTGGCCCATCCTGTTGCTCGAGGCGGTGTTTCCCCTCTTCGTCGCGGTGCGGATGATCGGGTCGCGCACGCGCCCGCCGGTCGCGCACGCGGGCGTGGCGCTGCTGCTCGCCGCGCTGACCTGGCGCGTCAGTCGAGTTGACGTCTTCTTCCATCTGTCGCTCGCGCTGCTCATCGTTCCGTCGCTGCACGCGGCGCGCCATCCCGCTGCGGCGCCCGCGGACGCGCGTCCGGCATGGAGGCCGGCGCAGCTCGCGATCGTCGGCGTAACGACGGTGCTCTTCATCGCGGCCGCGGCCGCCAACGCCAGGCACGTGCACCTCCGCGCGGGGCTGCAGCTCGATGCCGGCGCGCTCGCGTACCTGCGCGATGTCGCGGAGCCGCGCCGGCTCCTCACCTGGTACAACTGGGGCGAGTACGCGCTGTGGCACCTGGCGCCCTCTGGCGTCAGGGTGTCGATGGACGGGCGGCGCGAGACCGTCTACAGCGAGCAGGTCGTCGACGATCACTTCGCGTTCTACGACGGCGAAGCGCGTCTGCTGCGCTACCCCGACGCCATCGGCGCGGACGCGATCTGGCTGCCGGCCACAATGCCCGTCGTTCCCAGGCTGGTTGCGGACGGCTGGCGCGAGGCGTATCGAAGCGACGTGTCGGTCGTGCTGGTGCGGGGTGGCGGCACCAGAGAACCGCAGCGGCACAAAGGTGTTGTCTCGGCTGGTGTCTTTCCAGGTCCTTAGTCCGACGCGTTCGCGAAGCGCGAAGCCTCGGCCGACAGGGTTCGCTTCGCGAGCCGGTCGGCGGCGCGGAAAAACGCGCGTCCGGCACCGCCGTTCGCGACCCGTGCAGGGTCCCACTTGCCGACGCGAACGGGATGACTCCCGTTCGCGCCCGGCGTCACCCTGCACGGCAGTCACGCCTCTCGCGCGTTTTACCTGACCGTGATCGCGCCGCCTCCAACGGCTCTCGAATCGATCCCTGTCGTCCAAGGCGGTGGCTTCGCGAGTGATGCGGCTGCAATTGTCAGAATGGAACCGGGGATACTTGACCGGCCAATTCCCCGGAATCTCCAGAGATCAGAACTCCCCGCCAACCGACCTCACGCGCCGGATATGAGGCTTGTGCGGGTATGAAATCGAGAGCACGTAGGCAGGCACGCGCAGCGACGCCATCATCGCCGCGACGTCGTCTTCGTCGTGCGTGGCCGCCGCCGCCCCCCCGTGCGCCGGACCCTCAGCGAGTGAATCGCCGATTCGGGCCCACATCGCGAGCGGCGGGAGCCGTCTGAGCGGACGGAGAACGACAGGTGCTGGCGCCTTCGACGGCCTGGCCGGCTTCGGCAGCCTGGATGGCTTGTGCGCCTTCGCCGGCTTCGCGGGTTCCGGCGCGACGATCGGCTCCGGCTCCGCGATCGGCTCGGCTGCGGCCATCGGTTTCGACTCGATCGCCGGCGCTGGCGTGGGGACGGCCTCGGGCCAGTTGACCGGCTCGGCGGCAAACAACGATTCCAGCGCTTCGAGCGGCTCGGGCTCGAAGATGGGCCCCGTGACGAGCGGCGGTGGCATCGCTGGCGAGATCACCGGCTCTGCGACGACCGGATCCGGCGCGAGCTTCATCGGCGTCTCCGCGACGACCGGCTCGGGCGCGACGACCGCCGGCGGCTGTGGAACGATCGGCTCGGGCGGCGCGATCACCTCCGGCACCGGCGCGACGATCGCCTCGGACGGCACAACCGGTTCCGTGACAACGATCGGCTCGGGAACGGCAGCCGCCTGGGTCGTCACGACCGGCTCGGGGACGACCACTGACTCGGGGAGGACCACCGGCTCGGGGAGGACCACCGGCTCGGGAGTGACCACGGGCTCGGGGGTGACGACCGGCTCCCGGGTGAGCACGGGAGCCTGCGCCGCGACCGGCTCTCGCACCACGACCGGCCCGGGCGCGCGGGATGGGGTCTTCGCGCGCGGTTTCTTCGTCTTCGGCTTCTCCGCCGGAGTGCTCGATCTCCAGCTGAACGCGTAGTCCGGATCGACGGTCGGCTGGTCGCTGATCGCGTCCGTCGCCGCGCTCCCAGCCGCGCCCTCGGCGGGCTCACGGAGCTCGGCGAGGTCCGACGCGTGGTTGGCGATCGAGAGGCATCCCGCGCCCTGGTCTGCTGCGCGCTGTGCCTGCGTCTCGGACGCGGCCGTGTCGTCTGCCACCTGGCCGTATTGCGCGGCGAACTCCCGCTGCGCGAGCTTGGCCGCGCGCGTCTCGGCTGCCGCGCGAAGGTACCCTGCGACCTGTTCGCCGAACTGCCACGGATCGCATCCCACGCCGCTCGACGACGCCTTCTTCCTTCGGAACGCCTTCCTGAAGAAGCCCCCTTCCTCATCGTCCGGAACCGCGCCCGCGGTAGCGAGCTGCGGGATCGTGATCGTCTGCAGGTGGTCCGCTTCGTCGAGGTTGCGCAGGTGCGTGACGAGGTCTTCCTCGTCACGCGGCGAGAGCAGGGCGGTGACGAGGATGAGGTCGGGCGTCTGCGCGCGGATCGCCGCGATCGCCGCGTCCTTGGAATCGACGACGACGATGTCGGCGTGCGCGCGCTCGCGCACGACGCGTCTCAGGATAGAGGCCTGACGCGCGTCAGGCTCGATGGCGAGTACGAGCGGCACTCAGCTCCTTAGCATGAAGATCACGAGCATGACGCCCACCACGGAGAAGATCAGCAAGGGGGCGTTCTCGATGCTCTGGTCGCGTGCGGCCATCCAGAGCGCGCTTCCCAGGTCGCCCATGCGGTCGCCGAGGGGAGACAACACTCCGCCGCCCGAGTCCCCGAACAGGCTCCAGAATCTCACGCGCACGCGTGGATCGAACGAGACGAGCGCGGTCAGCACGATGCCGAAGCTCAGTGCGGATGTCACCGATTCGCGTGCTCCTCTGACCATGGTCGTCCGCACCTCGCTCGCTGCTCGCGATGCTCATCGCAAGCGGTGTGCCCGGCCGTCGTCGCGATCCGTAACCGCCGCTAAATACCGCTGTTTTCCGGGGATTTTGCACGGTTTCACGCCCCGGCACGCGACGCGCGCCGCGCGCGCCGCGCGGCGAGCGCACCAATTTCGCGGCGAGGGTTACGAATGTGATCACTCGCGCCCGGTCCGGCGCGCCGTGCGGCGGGTGCCCGCGCCGCACATTTGCTCACCCTCTTCCACCTCAATCTCGCGCTGGCACAAGCAGTTGCCCCGTGCGCGCGCGATCCGCTCCCTCGCCGTGGCACAGCCGTTGCCATTTGTCCGCACCGGGACGCGGCTTGCGACGACGCCGCGGCCGTACAGCAACTTGCGGCCCACACGCCGCGCAATCCGCATCGCCACACGCGGTGCACTTTGATGGGGAGGATCCCATGACCCGCCTGATGCTCTACGTGAAGTCGTTGCTCCGCAACGACGACGGCCAGGACCTGCTCGAGTACGCGCTCCTCGTGGCGCTCATCGCCCTGGTGGCCGTGCTCGCGGTGACCGCGGCCGGCGGCAGCGTGAAGACCATTTTCGAGAACATCGCAGGCGCGCTCGCGAACGCCGCGTAACGCGCGAACCCCGGCAACCCCGCGATTGCGCGCCCGCTCTGGCGGGCGCGCCGGAGACACAGATGAACTACCTGATGACGTACCTGAAGTCGTTCGCTCGCGACGAAGAGGGCCAGGACCTGCTCGAGTACGCGCTCCTGGTCGCGCTCATCGCGCTCGTCGCCGTTCTGGCGGTGACCGCCGCTGGCGGCAGCGTGAAGACGATCTTCCAGAACATCGCAAGCGCGCTGGCCAACGCCGCGTAGTTTGCAGGTTCGGTACGCGCGGGCCGGGTGTTGGACGCGGATGCATCCGGCACCTGGCCCGTCCTGTTCGAGCACAAGGAGGCGGTGAATGCGTCCGCTGCTGCTCGTCATGAACCGGTTTCGTGCCCGGGTCCTCACGCGCGAGGAGCACGGCCAGGATTTGCTCGAGTACGGACTGCTCATGGCGCTCATCGCAATCGTGGCGCTCGCCGCGGTGAGCAGGGTCGGCCAGACGATCCATGACGTCTTCTGGAAGGCCATTGCCAACAACTTCTGACGTCATGCTCGTCGCCGTCGCGGCGGGAGCCGGGACGGCTGCCGCGATCGATCTCCGGACGCGCCGGATTCCCAACCCCCTCTCGGTCGGGACCGCCGCGCTGGGGCTCGCGCTCGCGGCGACGGGGTTGAGCGGTATCACGCTGACCTCGTCGATGCTCGGGTTCCTCGTCGGCCGGGCGCTGATGGCGCCAGGCCGGATCCTCGGCGCCACCGGCGCCGGGGACGTGAAGCTGATGGCCGCGGTGGGCGCGGTCGTCGGCTTCGAGCGCATGCCCGTCGCGTTCATCGGAACGGCGCTCGCGGGCGGCGCGCTCGCCGTCGCGATCGCCGCCCGGCGCGGCCGGCTCGCCAGGACGATCGGCGGGACCGGGCGCATTCTCCGCGCGCCGTCGCGGACGCGGCGCGAGATCGAGTCGGCCGGGGCGCAGAACAGGTTTTCGTACGGGCCAGCGATCGCCGCGGGCGGTCTCCTGGCCGCGTGGCTCGTACGGTGAAGGTGATGCACATGGCGTTCAGGCGCAGACACGGCGAACGGGGAGCGGCGCTCGTCGAGGCAGCGGTCACCATCCCGATCCTGCTGCTCGTCGCCGTCGGCATCTTCGAATTCGGCCGCGCCTACCAGTTCTGGCAGGTGCTGACCAACGCGGCGCGCGAATCGGCGCGCTACTCGGTGACCCCGAACGCGCAACCCGCGCAGGCGCAGGCGATCGCCGTGCAGTACATGCAGAACGGCGGCCTCGCGGCGTGCGGCGCGGAGTGCGTGACCGTGAACCGCAACGTGCCGCTGGGCGTCGGCAACGCGTCCACCGTCACGATCGCGTACCCGTTCGAATTCATGGTGCTGAAGTTCGTTGCACCGCTGGTTAGGGGAGGTAGCGACGTCCGCGAATCGTTGACGATGCGCGCGACGGCGACCATGCGAAACGAAGAACCGTAGCCGAGGAGCCCTGGAGGCACGAGCGCCCTCGCGCGTCCCGCCGCTCGGACGTGTGCGGCACCGCGCGGGCGACGCCCTGTGAAATGTCAACATGCGCAACCGAATCTTCGCCGTCCTGGCGCTCGCCGTGGCCGCAGGAGGCGGCCTGGCGTACGCCACCTACAACTACATGCAGAGCGCGCCGGTGCGCACCGTCAGCACACCGACGCAGCCCGTCGTGGTCGCCGCCGCGGACCTGGCGCTGGCCACCGAGCTGAAGGCGGACGACCTCCGCGTGGTGCAGTGGCCGAAAGGCCAGGCGCCTGAAGGCGTGTTCACCAACGCCAGCGAGCTGGTCGGCCGCGGGCTCGTCGCCTCCGTTGTCCGCAACGAGCCGATCCTGCCCGGCAAGCTCGCGCCCATGGAAGCGGGCTCAGGCCTGCCGCCGGTCATCCCGCCCGGCATGCGCGCCGTCTCCGTCCGCGTCAACGAGGTGATCGGCGTCGCCGGGTACGTGCTGCCCGGGACGCACGTTGACGTCGTAGCGACGGTCAACGCCGCGACGCAGGGGACCGACACCACGACGAAGGTGGTGCTCAGTAACATCCAGGTGCTCACGGCCGGGACGCGCCTCGAGCAGGACCAGAAGGACGGCAAACCCGTCCAGGTGACCGTGGTCACGCTCCTCGTCACCCCCGAGCAGGCGGAGCGCCTCGCGCTGGCGAGCACCGAAGGCAAGGTGCAGCTCGCGCTGCGCAACCCGCTCGACAAAACCGAGCCCGAGACGCCGGGGATCAGGCCCGCGACGCTGATGGGCACCGTTGCCGCCGCGAAACCCGCGCCGCGCCAGGTGTCCCCGTCGTCGCGGCCGCGCGTGGCCCCGAGAACGCAGATGGTCCCCGCCGAGCCTCCGGCCCCGACGATCGAGATCATCCGCGGCGACAAACGCACTCAGGAAGTCATCAAGTAAAGGGAGGTCCGCCATGACATTCGCGAATAGGACGCGGACGCGGGCCTTCTGGACCGCGATCTTCATCATCATCGTCTTCGTGGCCACGCCGCAGGCGCAGGTCTCACCGGTTTCGTACAACGGCCCCACGGTTGCCCCGTCGACCGCGGCGCCGGACGCCATCGAGCTGCTCGTCGGCCGCTCGACCGTGCTCAACGTCGGCAGCCCTATCGCCCGCGTGTCGCTGACGATGCCGGACATCGCCGACGCGCTCGTGACCGCGCCGCAGCAGCTGCTGATTCATGGCAAGACGCCCGGGACGATCTCGCTCTTCGTCTGGGACAGGAGCGGCGCGATCCGGACCTACGAGGTCACGGTGCGCCGCGATCTCGGCGTGCTGGCCAACCAGCTCCGGCAGCTCTTCCCGGGCGAGCCGGTCACCGTCACGGGCAGCGGCAAGGACGTCGTGCTCTCGGGGCGCGTCTCGACGCCGTACGTCGTCGACAAGGCCGCCGAGGTGGCGATCGCGTACGCGGAGAAGAAGGAGAACGTCGTCAACCTGCTGAAGCTGCAGGAAGGGGTCCCGTCCAACCAGGTGATGCTCAAGGTGCGCTTCGCCGAGGTCAGCCGCAGCGCGGTCCAGGACCTGGGCGTGTCGTGGTTCACCGGCCCCGGCGGCTACCGTGACTACGTCGCCCGCATGACGACGCAGCAGTTCGCCGCGCCGAACTTCGAGGAGATGGACCGCATCTCGCGGCAGGGAGAGGACCACTGGGGAGGCGGGCGTGACACCGTCGAGGCCACCGGCGGCAAGATGACGTTCAGCGATTTCCTGAACATCTTCCTGTTCAACAACCGCTACAACGTCGGGTCGCTGATCAAGGCGATGTCGAGCAAGGGGCTGTTCCAGAGCCTCGCCGAGCCGAACCTGGTGGCGACCGACGGCAAGGAAGCGAGCTTCCTCGCCGGCGGCGAGTATCCCTATCCGGTCGTGCAGGGCACGGCGCAAGGCACGTCGCTGACGATCCAGTTCAAGGAGTTCGGCATTCGTCTCAGCTTCACGCCGACGATCCTCGGCGGCGACGTGATCCACCTGAAGCTGCGTCCGGAGGTCAGTTCGCTCGACTTCAACAACGCCGTCATCATCGAGGGGTTCCGCATCCCCGCGTTGACGACGCGGCGCACCGAGACGGAGATCGAGCTGCGCGACGGCCAGACGTTCGCGATCGCGGGGCTGCTGAACAACACCGCGGTCTCGTCGATGCGCAAGGTCCCGGGCATCGGCGACATCCCGATTCTCGGGCTGCTGTTCAAGAGCCGCGCGTACACGAAGGAGACCACCGAGCTTGTCGTGATGATCACCCCGCAGATCCTGCGGCGCGACTCGACGGGCGCGTCGAGCGGTCTCCCGAACCTCGTGGAGCCGTACCTGGGCGCGCCGGGCAAGTCGATCCCGCCGCCGCCGCCGTACACCGGATCGCCGCGTTACGGCGCGTCGCAGCCCGGCCCGGAGGCGTCGATCCAGCCGCCGCAGCAGCCGGCGCCCGCGCCGGCGCCCGCTGCGCCTGCCAGGCAGCAGGCCGCGCCGCCACGAACTGTGTCGCCGCCGGCCGTGCAGCCCCAGGCGGTGCAGCCGCAGGCGGTGCAGCCCTCCGTGACGGCACCGCCGCCCGCGCCGCCGACGCTCAGCAAGGCCGAGCAGAAGCGCATCGATGAGGCGCGCAAGCGCGAGGAGGAGCAGCGGCGGATCGAGGCGAAGCGCCAGGAAGAGGCTCAAAAGGCCGCGGCCAAGGCTGCCGCCGAAGACCAGAAACGGCAGGAAGTGGAGGCCAAGGCCGCGCTGAAGAAAGCCGAAGAAGACAAGCAGCGCCTCGAGGAGGCCGCGCGCGAGCAGGCGAAGCGCGACGCGGCGGCCGCCAAGAAGGCCGCGGAAGACAAGCGGAAGGCCGAGGAGCAGCAGAAGAAGCTCGCGGCCGAAGAGGCGAAGCGCCAGAAGGAACTGGCCGACGCCGAGAAGAAGCTGAAGGACGCGCAGCGTGCGTACGAAGCGGTCGTGCGCACGACGCCGCCCAAGCCCATTCCCTGAGGTGACCTCGGGAGGCTGATATGACCACCACAGCGCGCACCGTGTCTCGGGACGAGCGAGGCATGTCCCTCGTGTTCGTCGGCCTCGGCTTCATGGCCTTCGTCGCCGCGACCATGCTGGCGATCGACGTCGGCATGCTGATGACCGCGCGCTCCCAGGCGCAGAACGCCGCGGACGCCGGCGCCCACGCCGGCGCCGTGGCGCTCGCGTTCGACGACTACAACAACCGATCGTCCGCGGGTCCAGCGGTCCAGAACGCGCTGGCCCGCGCACGCGCGAACCAGGTCATGAGGAGCGTGGTGTCGGTTACGCCCGCCGACGTCGAGTTCCTCAACGACCCGACGGGCGAGCCGAATCGCGTCAAGGTCACGGTGCATCGGGCGACGCAGCGGGGCAACCCTCTTCCGCTGATCATCGCGCCGCTCTTCGGCATCGCCAGGGCGGACATCCACGCGACCGCGACCGCCGAGGCCTCGCCGGCCGACATCATCGACCGGTGCTTCCCGTTCACGATTCCGGACAAGTGGGACGAGCGGAACGATCCGCCGTTCAACTCCGAGACGAGCACCTACGATCTGGACGACTCGCCCAAGGATCGGTACATCCCCGTCGGCGAGGAGGGCTACCTCGGGTACAACGCGGAGACGGACAAGGGATCGCTCATCATCCTGAAGACGGACAACCTGAGCAAGGTGTCGCCGAGCATCTACAACCCGATCACCGTGCCGAGCCCCCTGGATGCCTCCACGACCGGCGCCGCTCGATACCGGGCGTCGATCGTGGCCGGCCGGTGCGCGACCTTTCCGTGGGGCAGCATGATGGTGCCGGAGCCCGGCATGATGACCGGCCCGACGAAGCAGGGCATCGAGGACCTCATCGCGCTCGATCGCAACGCGCGCTGGGACGAGGACTGCGAATGCGTCGTCGGGAGCACCAACCCGGATCGCCCGCGCATCGGCGGCATCCCGCTGTACGACCCGCACTTCTATGAGACAGGTAAGCAGAACGGGCGCAATGCCGACTTCCGCGTCGCGAACTTCATCGGTGTGTTCATCGAGGGGATGCGCGGAAACGAAGTGATGGCGCGGATCGTGCCGATCGGGGGCCGCCGCAGCGGGAGCGGAGGGATCCCGGGCGCCATGTTCCCGAAAGCGATCCGGATCGTCGAATGACGTAAGGAAGCCAGGCCCGCCCGAAGGGCGGACTCTACGCTGGCCGCGCGGCTCCGGAGGGCCGCACGCCATGGCACAACTCGCTGCACTGATCGTCTCTCACGACGAGGAGTTCCACCGCCAGGCCTCGCACCTGCTGCGGGCCGGCGGCGTGCCGATCGGCATCCTCGAGGAGCGCTCGGGGACGGTGTCACACCCGGACGTCGCCGTGGTGGACATCCGGTTCGACACCCAGTCCGGCATGGCCGGCATCGAGCGGCTCCGCGCCGGGCATCCCTCGCTCGCGATCTTCGCCGTCGCGACCGCCGCCGACCCGGAGCTGATCCTCCAGGCGATGCGCGCGGGCGCGAACGAGTTCTTTGCGTGGCCCACCGACTTCAACGCCCCGTCCGCGCGCTCGATGCAGGAGGCGTTTCACGGCGCGGTCCGGCGGACCTCCGCGCGGCGTGAAGCCACGGCGGGCGCCGCCAAGCAGGCCTGCCTGACGCACGTCTTCCTTGGCGCCAAGGGAGGCGCCGGCACGACCACCGTGACGGTGAACTGCGCGGTGGAACTGCACCGCCTCACCAAGCGCGCCACGATCGTCGTGGACCTCAAGCCCTCGCTCGGCGAGGTCGCGCTGTTCCTCGGCGTGCGCCCGCGCTTCACGATCCTCGACGCGATCGAAAACCTCCACCGCCTCGACAAGGACTTCCTCAAGGAGCTCGCCGGGAAGCACAAATCGGGGCTCGAGATCCTCGCGGGTTCCGAGCAGTTCGACCGGCCGAACGCCTCGGACGCCGCGGCGGTCGAGGAGCTGCTGCGCGTCCTCGCGCGCACCTACGACTACGTGGTCATCGACGCGGGGAACACCATCAACGCCATCTCGATCGCGGCGCTGTACGCGGCGGACACGATCTTCCTCGTCTGCAATCCCGACGTCCCGTCGGTGCGCAACGCGCAGCGGCTCGTCGAGCGGGTGCGGCAGCTCGGCGCGGGCAGCGAGCGCGTCCGCATCCTGCTGAACCGCGTCACCGATCAACACATGATCGCGCCGAAGCAGATCGAGACGGCACTCGGCTACTCCATCCACCACTCATTCGGGAGCGACTACCGGACGGTCGCCACGGCGCTCAACTCGGGGGTGCCGCTGACCACGGCGAACAACTCCGAGCTCGCGGAGCAGTTCAGCACCTTCACGCGCCAGCTCGTCGGGCTGGAGCAGGAAAAGGCCGAATCCGGCAAGCGCGCGCGATTCCTGGGGCTTCTCTAAATGAGCACCACACCTGTTGGCACATCGGCCGCGCGGACACCGACGCCGGTGGCGCCGCGGCCGCAGTACATCGAGCTCAAAGCGAACGTCCACAAGAAGCTGCTGAACCGATTGAACCTGGAGGCGCTCGCGACGGCCGACCGGAGCCGCGCCGAGGGTGAGATCCGTTCGCTGCTCTACGAGCTGATCGCCGAGGAGGGCATGCCGCTCAGCATGACCGAGCGCGACGCGATCCTCGGCGACGTGCTCGACGAGGTGTTCGGCCTCGGGCCGCTCGAGCCGATCATGCGCGACCCGACGGTAACCGACATCCTCGTGAACACCCACAGCCACGTGTACGTGGAGCGGCAGGGCAAGCTGGACCGGCTGCCGACCGGGTTCCAGGACGACAAGCACCTGATGCGCGTCATCGATCGGATCGTCAGCGCCGTCGGGCGGCGCGTGGACGACAGCTCGCCGATGGTGGACGCGCGCCTGCCGGACGGCTCGCGCGTCAACGCGATCATCCCGCCGCTCGCGGTGGACGGTCCGCTGCTCTCGATCCGCCGCTTCCCGGCCGAGCGCCTCAAGGCGGAGGATCTGGTGAACCTCCGGTCGATCACCCGGCCGATGCTCGAGTTCCTCGAGCACTGCGTGCGCGCGCGCCTGAACCTCATCGTCAGCGGCGGCACCGGCTCGGGCAAGACGACGCTCCTCAACATCCTGTCCAGCTTCATCTCGGAACGCGAGCGCATCGTCACGATCGAGGACGCGGCGGAACTGCAGCTCCACCAGGAGCACGTCGCCCGCCTCGAGACGCGCCCGCCGAACGTCGAGGGCAAGGGAGCGGTCCGCCAGCGGCAGCTCGTGATCAACGCGCTGCGGATGCGCCCCGACCGCATCCTGGTCGGCGAGGTCCGCGGCGAGGAAGCGCTCGACATGCTGCAGGCGATGAACACGGGCCATGACGGCTCGCTCACCACCGTGCACGCCAACACGCCCCGCGACGCGCTGGCCCGCATCGAGACGATGATCTCGATGGCGGGCATGCATCTGCCGGAGCGGTCCATGCGCCAGCAGATCTCCTCGGCGATCCAGATCGTGGTGCAGGGCGCGCGCATGAGCGATGGCACGCGCAAGATCACGAGCATCTCGGAGATCACCGGCATGGAGGGGGACACCATCACCATGCAGGACATCTATCTCTTCGAGAAGCTGGGCATCACGCAGGACGGCAAGGTGCTTGGCCGCTTCCGCGCGACGGGCGTGCGGCCGAAGGCGTGCGATCGCCTGAAGGCCTCGGGCATCCACCTGCCGCCCAACATGTTCGAAGGGATCACGGAGGTCAAGTGACGGCCGTCCGACGTCCCCCCAACCGGCTTCCGGCGGCCGCCGGCCCGGAGGAGCAGTCACCATGGGTTTTCTTCTGTTGTTCTTGATATTCCTGTTCGGGGCCGGCCTGGCGCTCCTGGCCTACTACGGCTTCATTCGTCTGCCCGACGCCATCGCGCAGAAGCGCGTCGAGGAGCGCCTCGATCAGATTCACCGGTTCGATGACGAAGAGAAGGCGCCGAGACCGGAGCTGATCAAGGGCATCGCGGAGGGGCCGCTGCCCGTCCTCGATCGGCTGTTCGGGCAATCCACGCGCGGCAACGGCCTGAGCCGCTGGGTCGAGCAATCCGGCATGAAGAAGGCGACGGTGAGCGGCGTGCTGCTGACGGCCTTCGCGCTCGCCGTCCTCGGCGCCGTCCTCGCGACGACGATGCTCCACAACGCGTACGCGCTGCCGGCGTGCGCCGCCGCGGGCTTCGCGCTGCCGTTTCTCGTGCTGCGGCAGAAGCGCGTCGCCCGGCTCCGCAAGTTCGAGGAGACGTTCCCCGAAGCGCTCGACCTCATCGCGCGCTCGCTCAAGGCGGGGCACGCGTTTTCGAGCGGCTTGAAGATGGTGGCCGACGAGCTGGGCGAGCCGGTCGGCCCGGAGTTCCGCAAGACGTTCGACGAGCAGAACTTCGGCCTGCCGCTCAAGGACGCGCTCGACAACCTCAGCATGCGCGTCCCGCTGCTCGACGTCCGGTTCTTCTCGACCGCCGTCATGATCCAGCGGGACACGGGCGGCAACCTCGCCGAGATCCTGGAGAACCTGGCGCACGTGGTCCGGGAACGTTTCAAGATCCTGCGGCAGGTCCGCGTCTACACCGCGCACGGCCGGCTGACCGGCTACGTGCTCCTCGCGCTGCCGTTCGCGCTGGCCATCGCGCTGTCGTTCATCAACCCGGACCACATGAACATGCTGTTTCGCGAGCGCCTCGGGCAGATGCTCCTGGGCGTCGCGGCCGTGATGCAGGTCATCGGTTACTTCTGGATCCGGCAGGTCATCAAGATCGAGGTGTGACGTGTCGATGCTGATTCCGCTGCTCGTCTTCATTGCCGGGACGGTGCTCATCGGCGCGCTCGCCATGACCCTCATGGGCCGCAGCGCCGGCGCGGTCGCGATCGATCGCCGCCTCGAGGAGCTTGCTCACTTCAGCGAGCGCCCGACCGAGAAGCGCCCCCGCTTCAAGTCGCTGCTCGGCGCGATGAAACGCCTCGGGGAGCGGGCGCCGAAGTCGCCGCGCGAGCTGGGCACCCTCCGGCTGCGGCTCGTCCAGGCCGGCTACCGGCGTGAAGAGGCGCTCACCGTGTTCTTCGGGATCCGTGTGACGGTTGCGCTCATGGTCTTCGCGCTGCTCAGCTCGCCGGTCGTCGGGCGGCCGAACGTCGCCGTGGCCATCGGCGGCGCGGCCATCGGCTGGCTGCTGCCGGGCATGCTGCTCGCCAGGCTCGCAAAGCGGCGGCAGCACCGGATCCGCCTCTCGCTCGCCGACGCGCTGGACCTGCTGGTCGTGAGCGTCGAGGCCGGCCTCGGGCTCGACCAGGCGATTTCGCGGGTGGCGCAGGAACTCGCCTTCGC
Source organism: Vicinamibacterales bacterium (assembly GCA_035463475.1). Taxonomy (GTDB): domain Bacteria; phylum Acidobacteriota; class Vicinamibacteria; order Vicinamibacterales; family 2-12-FULL-66-21; genus JACPDI01. The sequence goes on along the minus strand of DATHTE010000010.1, from coordinate 7,076 downwards.
GTACCCCGACCTCGCCGAGGAGCTCAAACTGATCAACCTCGAGCTGCGCGCGGGGAAACCCCGAGCCGACGCGCTCCGCAACCTCGCGGACCGCACCGGCGTGGACGATCTCAGCTCGCTCGTGACGATGCTGATCCAGACCGACAAGTTCGGCACGAGCGTGGCGCAGTCGCTGCGCGTGCACTCGGACACGCTGCGGACCAAGCGGCGCCAGCGCGCGGAGGAGGCCGCGGCCAAGACGGGCGTCAAGATGGTGTTCCCGCTCGTGTTCTGCATCTTCCCGTCGATCTTCGTCGTGACGATCGGCCCGGCCGCGATCAGCTTCATCAACTTCATCAAGACGAGCGGCCTGGCGGACTAGCGATGACTCCTGACGTATTGCGGGGCGTTTCGTCCGGCGGCTCCGGGTTCCTCGTGCGCAACGCAGACACCGGTCTGTTAATGGCGAGGAACCTGGAAGTCGCCGCCACGCGATCGGCGCGGCGCCGCGGCCTGCTCGGGCGCGAGCGCTTCGCGCCGGGCGATGCGCTCTGGATTGTGCCGAGCCGCGGCGTGCATACCTGCGGAATGCGCTTCGCGATCGACGTGGTTGCGCTCGATGCGCGGGGCGTCGTCGTCGACGTCGTCACGGACCTCCGGCCGTGGCGTCTCCGCTTGCCGCGGCCCGGCACGCTTGGCGTGCTGGAGCTGCCTGCCGGCGCGGTGCGCGAGTCGCAGACGCGGCTCGGCCATCGCATCTCGTTCGAGCCCCTCGCGCCGGCGCAGGCCGCCGAAGCCGCGAGTCTGGGGAGGGCCTCATGAGCCTCACGAACCTCGCACTGGCCGAGAAACCCCGCGCCCCGGTGCCCATCCCGCCCGCGAGCCTCCAGGTGGCGGGGCTGAAGCCGGACGCGGTGCTCGAGCTGTTGATCAAGACCATGATCGGCGGCGAGATGAGCGGCAGCGGCCTGTCGGACCGCCTGCGCCTTCCCTACGCGCTCATCGAACCGATCATCGACCACGCGCGCGCCGAGAAGCTGATCGAGGTGAAGGGAGCGGGCGGCGCCGGGACCGCGGGCTATCGCTACGCGCAGACGGACCTCGGGCGGGAGCGCGCGCTGCGGTTCCTCGACATGTGCAGCTACATCGGGCCGGCGCCCGTGCCGCTCGACCAGTACAACGACTACGTGCGCGCGCAGCAGGCCGCCCGCGGCTACATGGACCGCAGCCGCATCGGGTCCGGTTTCACGGATCTGATCGTCAGCAACGAGATGCTCGAGCAGCTCGGCCCCGCCGCGAACTCGAACAAGTCGATCTTCCTGTACGGACCGCCCGGGAACGGCAAGACCGTGCTCGCCCAGGGCCTCGGCAGGTCGCTCGGCGGCGAAGTGTACGTGCCGTTCGCGATCGATGTCGACGGCCAGATCATCACGATGTACGACCCCGTCAATCATCGCCCCGTCGAGTCGGCGGCGGCCTCGAGCTGGCTGCTCGCGTCGGCGGGGGGGCTCGACCGGCGCTGGGAGCGGATTCACCGACCGGTCATCGTGGTCGGCGGCGAGCTGACGCTCGACATGCTCGACCTGAGCTTCAACGAGATCGCGAAGTTCTACGAAGCGTCGATCCAGTGGAAGGCCAACTGCGGCGTGTTCGTCGTGGATGACTTCGGCCGGCAGCGGATCCCCGCGCGGGACCTGCTGAACCGCTGGATCGTGCCGCTCGAGAGCCGGGTGGACTTCCTGACGCTGCACACCGGCCGCAAGTTCGAGATCCCGTTCGACGTGCTGATCATCTTCGCGACGAACCTGAAGCCTGAGTCGCTGGCGGACGAAGCGTTCCTGCGCCGGATCCCGTACAAGATCTACGCGAAGAACCCGACGCTCGACGAGTTCACCCGCATCTTCCAGTTGAACTGCCGGCAGCGGAACCTCGAGTACGACCCCGCCTTCGTCGAATACCTGACGCGGCGCTACTATCAGCCGCGCGGGCTTCAGATGCGCGCCTGCCATCCGCGCGACATCATCGAGCAGGTGCTGGACATGTGCCGGTTCCAGGGACGCGAGCCGATGATCACGCGCGAGCTGCTGGACGCCGCGTGCGACAGCTACTTCCTCGACGAGCAGAAGAGCGAGCGCGCCAACCGCGAGGGCATGACCTCATGACGCTCCCGGCGATGCGGGCGCGCCTGCTCGGTCGCGGAGGAATCGACATCGCGGACGCAGCGGTGCCGTCGCGGCGCCAGGAGCAGGTCGCGCCGGCCCCCGCGCGCCGCCGCGGCGACCGCCTCGCCGACTTTGCCGGCCGCGCCGTCATCGTCGCGCTGTTCACGCTGTTCCTGACCGCCATCATCGGCGATTTCAGCCGCACCGGACGCGTGACGGGGCTTCTGCTCGTGGCCAGCGAAGGACTCGTGGTGGTGCTCACGCTCTTCCGCCGCTCCGCGTCGTGGCTCGACCGGAGCTGGCGCGCGCGCATCCTGACCGGACTGTCGCTCCTCGGGCCGCCGCTCGTGCGCCCCGCCGCCAGCGCGTCGATCGTGCCGGACGGCGTCACCGTGGCGCTCTCGGCGGTCGGCCTCACGATCGTCGTCGCGGGCAAGATCTCCCTCGGGCGCAGCTTCGGGCTGATGCCCGCCAACCGCGGCATCGTCTGCGGCGGCGTGTACCGGTTCCTCCGCCACCCGATCTATGCGGGGTACCTGGTCACCCACGTCGCCTTCCTCGCGGCGCACCTGACGCCCCTGAACGTGGCGCTGCTCCTCGTCGCGGACATCGCGTTGCTCGCGCGCGCCGTCCTGGAGGAGCGCACGCTCGCGCTCGACCCGCTGTACCTCTCCTACCAGCAGCGTGTACGGTGGCGGGTGGTGCCGGGCGTCTTCTGAGGGGCTTCAGGCTTCAGGGTTCAGGCTTCAGGATCAGGTTCAGGTTCAGGGTTCAGGTTCAGGGTTTAGGGTTTATAGGTCCGGCCTGCCCGAAGGCCGCCCTGATGCGCCCCAAGGCGCGGTTCAAGGTTTAGATTAGAACCCGTGCACGAGGTTCCCATCGAGCAGACGTTCGATCTCCATTCTTTCAGGCCCGAAGAGATTCCGTCGGTCGTGGAAGAGTATCTCCGGGCAGCCTACGAGAACGGATTCCGGGAAGTCAGGCTAATTCACGGGCGCGGCATCGGCGTCCAGCGCGGCGTCGTGCACCGGCTGCTGCGCGCGCATCCGCTCGTCGCCGAGTTCCACGATGCGCCGGAGTCGCACCTCGGCGCCACCGTCGTCCGACTGACTGAGCACTGAACCCTGAACCCGCCTTCGCGCGCAACAGGGGCGGCCGCGCTTCAGCGAGGCAAGCGCCGTTTCCCCTGAACCCTATTCCTGGAAGCCTTAAGTCTGACGCCTGAAGCCTGACGCCTACTTGCTGTACTGGGCCGTCACCGTCGTTTTGATGCCCCCGCGCGGCGTGAAGTCGCCGGTGACCGTCATCCGGCGCGGGGCGCAGGCGGCAACCAGGTCGTCGAGGATCTGGTTGGTCGCCGCTTCGTAGAAGATGCCCTTGTTGCGGAACTCGAGCAGGTAGTACTTCAACGCCTTCAACTCGATGCAGCGCTGGTCGGGAACGTATGTGATCCGGATCTCGCCGAAGTCGGGCAGCCCGGTCTTCGGGCAGAGGGAGGTGAATTCCGGGCACCGGATGTCGATCTCGAAGTCGCGTTCCGGGTTGGGGTTGGGGAACGTCTCGATCGCGGACCCCGCCATCCAGCCATTGTACCACCCGCATTTTCCGGGCTGTTTTTGCGGGGGCGTGATTGACACCCCAAAACAATGCGCGCTAGGATACGGCGGATTTCACGGAATTTTCCGCACGGTCGCCGCGCGCGCGCGGCCGGGCTGCGACGGATTCAGCGCGCCAAGTAAGGGGGAGTCGATATGGCCGACGCCCGCAGAATGGGCAAATCGGAACTGTTCGCGCACTTCGCCGAGCGGTTCGACATGAAGCGCGCCCAGGCGCGCGAGATCTTCGACGAGATGAACACGCTCGCGGAGAAGGAGCTCAAGCGTTCCGGTGAGTTCGTGATTCCCGGAATGGTGAAGCTCGTCGTACAGAAGCGGAAGGCGCGCATGGGCCGCAATCCCGCTACTGGCGAGCAGATCAAGATTCCGGCCAAGACCGTCGTCAAGGCGCGGATCGCCAAGCAGCTCAAGGACGCGGTCCTTCCCCGGAAGTAGCGCGGCGGCGTCGGAGGACGGTCCCGCGCCCGGCGGTAGGCGCCGGCGCGGGGCGGCCCTTCGGCGCTTTTCTTGCCTCTTGTCAGGTCCGGGCGACCGTGTCGCCGGCGGGCACCGGCGTCTCGGCCAGCGGCAGTTCCACCGTGAACACCGTCCCCTGACCCAGCTCGCTCACCACGGTGATGCGCCCGTCGAACTGCTCGACGAGGCGCCGCGAGATCGCCAGCCCGAGTCCGAGTCCTCGCCGCTTCGTCGTGAAGTAGTCGTCGAAGATCGTGTTCAGCCGTTCGGGCGGAATGCCGCTGCCGGTGTCGGCCACCCGGACGAACGCGCGGCCGTCGGCGCGCTCGATGCTCACCGTGATGCGCCCGCCCGGCGATGTTGCCTGGATGGCGTTCTGGATCAGGTTCCGATACACGCGGCCGAGCGCGTAATCGTTGGCGATCGCGGGAAGCGCGCCGTCGGCGAGCGCGACCGAGTACGTGATGCCCCCCTCCTCCGCCGACGCGCGCATCCCCTCGGCAACCTGCGCGAGCTGCTGATTGAGATCGACCGGCGCCCGATCGAGCGGCACCGGTCTCGCGATGCTCTTGAGATCCTCGAGAACGTCCTTGACCGCCTGCGTCTCGCGCTCGACGTTGGCGCGGAACACGGCGCGGAACTCCAGATCCTCCCACGAGTGGAACAGCAGCTTGCAGCTGTTCGCGATGTTCTGCACCGGGTGCGAGAGGTCGTGGACGAGCCCGGCGGCGACCCTCCCGAACGTGGCCTGCCGCTCCTGGCGCCGCAGGTTCTCCTGCAGTTCGACCAGGCGGTCCGCCATCGCGTTGAACGCGTCCGCGAGCTGGCGGATCTCGTCGCGCCCGCCGATCGCGACGCGCTCGTCGAGCCTGCCGGCCGCGAGCGCCTCGGTGCCGCGGCGGAGGGAGAAGATGCGCGAGATGAACGCGCGGCTCCAGCCGGTGCCCACGAGGATCGTGATGGCGAGGGCGCCCAGGATCGCGATCATCAGCTGCCGCTCGAGGCGCTGCGTGACCCTGAACGCCTCGTTGTGCTCCTGCTCGACGATCACCGCCCAGTTGTACGGCGTGACCAGCGCGCCGGTAGCGAGCTTGGCGACGCCGTCGAGGTCCGTGTAGCTGCTGTACGGCTCCCGCCCGGCGCGCAGCGACGCGGCGAGGTCGTGCTCCGGGAGGATCTCCCCGCGTGCGATGAATCGCTTCTCGTCGGGATCGCCGTGCGCCACCAGCCGGCCGTCTGACGAGAGCAGCGCCAGGAAGCCCGCGCGGCCGACGCGGATGCGGTCCACCATCCGCCACAGTTCCTCGAGCCGCAACTCCCCGACGATCCACCCGCCCGGCGCGTCGGCGCTCGGCGCGAGGGGGACGACGATTGTCGTGGTGGGCAGGAGGTCGTCGTCGATCGTGATGGGGGCGACCTGCACGTTGCGCGCGCTCCCGGCCGGTGGCGGGGCGAGGCGCGGCGCGCCGATGCGGCTGGTCGCGACGACCGTGCCGTCGGGACGGAAGAAGCTGACCTCGCGGAACTCCGGGAACTCGAGGACGAAGTTCTTCGCGACACGGTCCTGCTGCCAGGCGGCCAGCCGCGTGCCGTTCAGCTCCGCGCCGATGGCGTGGAGCACCGCGACGCTGTTGGCGACGTAGGCGGAGATCTGCTCGGCGGCGCGCGTGGCGACGTTCGTGTTGCCTTCCCGGACCGACTCGCGCGTCCCGTCGCGGAGCGAGCTGACCGAGACGAAGCCGAAGAGCAACAACGGCAGCACCGCCGCGGTCATGATGAGGAGGATCAGCTTGGTCGTGATCGACCGCATGGCTACCGCTCCCCCGCGGGTTTCCAACGCCACAGGTTTGCGCCGAGGACGTCCCGCCCCTTCTCGACGGGTACCTCGAACCGCGTGCTGACCGCGCGGGTGACCTCGGGCCAGGCGATGAAGATGGCGGGGGGATCGTCGTGCATCTTCTTGTAGACGGCCGCGACGGCGCGCTTCAGTTCAACTTCGTCCCTCGCGAACTGCATCGCCTCGAGCTCCGCGTCGGCGGCTGAGTATCCACTGCCGATCAGGCCACCGAACGCCGCTGGCCGCGAGTGCCAGAAGGCATAAAGCCAGCTTGGCGATCGGCCGAAGAACTCGAACAGAGCAGCATCAAAGTCACCGGTCAGCACACGTTGTTGCATCTGTGCAAGAGACACAGATTCAATCTGCATATCGATGCCGCGTACGTAGAACTGCTGCTGTAGTAGCAGGGCGATGCGCTCAAATGGCTGGTGCTCAATCTCTGGGGCCACTAGGCATGTAAATCGAAGGCGCGAGGGCATCCGATCGCTGGTGTGTGCGACTGGCAAAGCGGCAAACACAGAATCCGCGCTCTCGGGATTGAACTGCCGAATGGCCGGCTCGGTACCGGCAAGCGTCCAGTGCTCGGGTGTCAATGGGCCCGCGGCGACGAGGCCGCGGCCGCGATAGGCGTTGGAGACGATAGCTGCCCGGTCTACGGACTGGGTGAGCGCGCGCCGCAGACGCCGCTCCCGCATCGCGGGGCGTTCCACGTTGAAGAGGACAGCAGCGATGTAGGGCCGCAAGAATGAGTACGTACGCACTCGTCGCTCGGATGCCACGAATTCGTGCGCGTCTCTGGTAACTTCATGCAACACGTCGACTTCGTCCCGCATCAGGGCGGCCCACGCAGCGCGTACGGATCGATACGTCCGATACGTGACTTCATCCAGTTGAGGGCGCCCACGAAAGTATTTGTCGAAGGCCCGCACCTTCAATTCTTCCGGCGCAGCCACTTCGCGAATAAACGGTCCGAGCGACCCGCTGGAACCCTCTTTCTGGAGGGCAATGTCTGCCAGCTCATCGAGG
>DATHTE010000009.1:0-24625 GCA_035463475.1 Vicinamibacterales bacterium | reverse complement strand
CAAGGACGACCGTGAGAGCTGAGGCGCGCTGAGGAGCGCGTGAGGTCCGATGAATTCCGAGTGGCAAGTGACGCGTACGCGCCAGCCGACGGGAATGGCCACGCCCGCCACAACTCGGTGGGTCGCGGTTGTCGGCGCCGCCTGGCCGCTTCCGCTCCGGCACCGAGCCCTGGAATCACGCCGACCCCGGCCAGCAGGATCTGCCCCGAGGGGGCAGGCGCGCCGGACAACCGGGGCGGGAGTCGCCAATGCCGCCAACGTCAACTCGGCGACGTTGTAGGCGCCCGTCGCCTCGAAGGCGCGGACACGGTCCTGCCAATCATCGATGCCGAGTTGGTCCATGAACCGGGTGATGGCATTCGAGGGCCGGAGCGGAGGCGCCGCCCCGGTGAGGAAAGCTGAGGGACGCCGTCGGCGGGCGTCCCTCAGCGCAAGCAGGTGATCGCGCGGCGCCCTAGTTCTCGGGCTTGGCTGCCGTGGCCGTGGTCGCGACGTCGTCGTTCACGATCGTGAAGCGCCCCTGCGCATCGCCGATCGTCGCGTTAACCGCCCCTGACAGGTTGACGAAGAAATCTTCGTCCGGCTCGAACAGCGTGTCGCCTTTCAGCACGATCCCAATCGTGCCGGAGGAGGCGCCCGCGGGGATCACGAGCGTCCCGTCCGCCACCGGGAGGAAGTCCTCACCGTGCGACGCCGTGCCGTCGGCAATCGAGTAGTTCACACGCACCTCACGCAGGGTGCGCGCGCTCAGCGAGACGGTGAACGTGACGATGCGTTTGCCTTCGTTGCCTTCCAGCAACTCCGGGTCGTTGACCGTGAGCGACGGGACGTTGGCCGAGCAACTGAAGACGCTCACGTTGTCGACGAACCAGCCGGTACGGCCGCCGCAGATGTCGGTGCCGAAGTCCCACCGCAGCCGCACCGCGTCTCCGGCCTGCGCGAACCCTCCGAGATTCACGAGGGTTCGGCCCCAGCTGCCACCGTTGACGGTTCCCGCGTTATTCCCGGACCATGCCGCCTGACCGGCCAGCGGATTGGTGTTCCCCTGGGCCGCGCTGAACAGCAGCACGTTGTACCCGTTGAACGAGTACGCGCCCGGCGGAAGCAGTTGCCACGCCCCGCCGTTGACGCTCACCTTCAGGTTGCCACCGTCCCATCCGGGTTCCGTGGCGACCCAATGATCGAACGTCGCACGCGCGTAATCGGTGCCGGCCGGCAGGACGATCTCCGGGCTGGTGAGCGCAGCGAAGCTGGTGTCGTTCACCAGCGGGTCATTGCAGCTGACGTTGGTGTTCGGCGCGAAGAACGACGACGTGCCGACGCGCGCCGGCGAGCCAGCAGGTGGCGCCTGTCGCGTCCACTGGTGGAGAGCGGACGTCCCGGCCGCCGTGAAGCCCGCCGCACCGGTTTCGAAGTCGACGCCGAAGATTGGCGTGGTCACGCCCGACGTGAACGTCGTGCTGCAGGTCAGCGGCAGACCCGGGCTGAGTAGCGGCGTAAACGCGCAGGGCGCCGGCGTCCGCAGCTCGACGGCGGCGATGGCATTGGCGACCTGCGCACAATCGTCGGCCGAAATCTCCACCGACGGCGATCCGCTGGTGAGACCGGGCAGCGAGTGTCCCGTCAAGTCGGTGCACGACTGCACGAGCGCGTCGGCGTGATCCGCAAAGTCACTGTCGAAGACCTGATATACCGACTGCGCCCGATAGTAGATGTGGGCCGCCTTGGCGATCCCAATCGCCCCCACCGTCTGGCCGTTGTAGGTGCCGCCGTCGACCAGCAGCGCAAACGCGTGGTTGGGGATGCCGGAGTTGGTGTGCACGCCGCCCGCGTCACCCGTGCTGCACACGTAGTACGCGACGTCGGTCACCTTGCCGGGGTTGGCGTAGCAATTCGGGTTGTACATGTCGCGGATGGCGCCGTTGAACCCCGCCCCGCTGTCTTCGCCCATCAACCAGCGGACGGTTTCGTCGGTGCCCGGCTGCGCGAGAAGCGTCGCGTTCACGGTGCTTCCGGCCGTCAACTCGGTGCGGATCGCCGTGCCGTCGGACTGGAGAATTCCGACGGAGGGAATGGTCACGAACGGCGCGTCCACGCCGGCGCCCATGCCGGGGAGGCCGGAAGCCACGTTGTTCGCGATGATCACCGCGATCGCGCCGGCATTCTGGGCGTTGAGCACCTTGGTCGAGAACTCACAGGCGCCACGGTCGATGAGCGCGATCTTGCCGCTGACCTCCGCCGCGTTCGTGATGGCCGTGCACCCATCGAGCGCGGCCGGACCGGCACCGGCGTCGAGGGCCGCCACCACGTCAGCGGACACCCCGGTCGGGGTGAGCGGCGCGCCGAAGTTCGCCGCCTGCGCCACCTTGACGCCCGCAATCGTCGCCGGCGCGTTGACGACGACTCGGCCCACCGGCGGCGATGACGTGGAGCAGCTGTTGGCGCCGCGGAGCGTGTCGTGGTCGTCCCCGCCCCGGGCGTTGATCAGGTCGACGACTTCACCCCAGATATCCGAGTACGACTCGTTCAGCGCGCCGGGCTGCCACTGGTAGATCAGGTCGCTCGTGTACTGGGTGTAGGCATGGCCCCACTCGTGCGCCGTGATGTCGTCGGTCGTCAGCTCGGGGCAGAACGAGATGAACGTGCCGTTCCACGATGCGTTCGGGCACGAGTAGCCACGGTTGAAGATGGCGTCCATCGTTGCGCCGGCGCCGTTGAACGAGTCCTGGTTGAACGCGTTCTTGAACAGGTTGTAGGTTTCCTCTGAGGCGATGATCATGTTGTTCGCTTCGATCGACGCGGTCGGGAAACGCTCCCCCTCGCTCCAGTAGGAGCCGTTCGGGTAGTTGTCGGGCGGGCGGGGCAGGTCGTGCCCATCGAACGCGCGCCGGTTCAGGTCGTCCCGGATCCCCGACACGCTCTCAATCACCTTGCCGGTGTGGGCATCGACGTACACGAGCTGCCGGATGCCGGCGCCGTCGGTGACCTCGATCTCCCACGCGAGCAGGTTTTCGCCCGGCACGCCCTGGGCCAGCCCCTGGCGGTAGACGTACAGCGTGACCGATCCGATGCGCAGTTGTGCGCCCGCACGGTCTGCCGACTCGAAATCGAGCGCGGCCCGCTCGGCGCGCGCCCGTGCGATTGACGGGTTGGGGTCCACCGCGATCGCTGGAACCGCCGTGCCGGCCACCGCTTTCAGTTGATGCTCCCGATCGAAGTGCGTACGGATCATCGTGCCGTAGACCGGGACGGACCGGTATCGCTGCCTCCAGTTGAGGTGCGTTTCGCCGATCTGATCGGTCCGGCTCCCGACGAATTCCATGCCCGCTACATCGTCAATTCCCAGCAGCGCGGCGTACTCGCGGAAGAACGTACGGGAGCGCTGCTGCTTGTTGGCGAGCGATACCGCGGCTCCGCCGCCCAGGCCACGGACCGCGCCCGGCTTCAAGCGAATGAAACGGGCGGCGCCGGTGGATTTGTGAATGCTGACATCGACCGCGCCGGCGGTCTGATCCTGCAGCCGCCGGAGACCCGCGGGGTCACGCGTGTCAACGTTCGATTGTGCGAGGACGGTGATGGGCAGAGCGAGGACGACGGCTGCGGCGAGGAAACGGTTTACGTTCCTGCGGTACATGCGACCTCCAGCCTTCAGGCCCACTGAGATGGAACGCGTAGGCTCCGGGAAGGAGTTGCGAGCCTAGATCCCACCGGTACATCTGTCAAGATCTCTGACGGTCATTACGACAAATCGGTGAGGTAGGATCGCCGTGGAGCCGGCGATGGAACGGTGGCGCGTTCACAAGTTCGGGGGCTCCAGCGTCGCTGACCCGGCGTGCATGCAGCGGGTCGCGCAGATACTGGAGCAGGACCCGCGGCCGAAGCTCGCCGTGGTGCTCTCCGCGTGCCGTGGCGTGACCGATGCCTTGCTGGGGCTGATCGCCGCGTCGCAGCGCCAGGGACTGGAGGCATTCGCCGAGCTCGACGCCCTGCGTGCGCGGCACATGGAGATCGGCCGGGGGCTGCTGGAAGGAAGCGCGCTCCGCGAGTACGGTGATGAGCTCGAGCGCGACACCCTGGACATCCACGGAATCCTCCAGACCGTCCGATTGATTCGCTTCGCCTCCACGCCACTCCGCGATCTCGTCGCGGGTTTTGGCGACATCTGGTCGAGCCGCCTGTTTGCCCGGTACCTGACGGATCGCCGCGGCCGCCCCGGCCGCGTGCGCTGGATCGACGCTCGCGACATCATTCAGATCGAGCGGACGGGGCTGGGGCCCACCGTTCGCTGGGCCGAATCGCGGGCCAACGCCGCGCGCCTCGTGCCGCGCGACCCGGAAGTGACCGTGGTCGTCCCCGGGTCGGTCGCGCGTGATTCCCAGGGGCTGCAGACGACGCTCGGCCGGAACGGCGGCGACTTCTCCGCGTCGATCTTCGGCGACCTGGTCGACGCCGATGACATTCACATCTGGACGGATGTCGATGGAGTCCTGAGCGCCGATCCGCGACGCGTGCCAGACGCGACGGTGATCGACGCCCTGTCGTACCAGGAGGCCATGGAACTCGCGTATTTCGGAGCGAAGGTGCTCCACCCGCAGACGATGGCCCCGGCGGTGGCGAAGGGCGTTCCGATCAGGATACGGAACACGTTCGCGCCCGAGCGCGCCGGCTCCCTGATCTGCGCGCAGCCCGTCTCGGACCACATGGTCAAGGGCATCACGAGCATCGAACGCATCGCGCTCGTCAACGTGGAAGGCGCGGGCATGATCGGAGTCCCGGGCACGGCGCAGCGCCTGTTCGGCGGCCTGCGTGAGGGGGATATTTCCGTCATCCTGATTTCGCAGGGCAGCTCAGAGCATTCGATCTGTTTTGCGATTCCCCAGACCGAGGCCGAACACGCTGAGCGGATCGTGCGCAACACCTTCGCGGCCGAGCTCGTCAGCGGTCAGATTCAGAAGGTCGAGGTGAGAACCGACTGCAGCATCGTCTCGGTTGTGGGTGACGGGATGGCCGGCACGCCCGGGGTCGCCGCCAAAGTCTTCGGGGCCCTGGGCTCGGCCGGGGTCAACGTTCGGGCCATTGCACAGGGATCCTCGGAGCGCAACATCTCGATGGTCATAGACGAGCGGCAGACGACGCGCGCCCTGCAGTCCGTGCATTCGAGCTTCTACCTCTCGCCGCACACCTTTTCGATCGGTCTCGTCGGTCCCGGGGGCGTCGGCAGCGCGCTCATCGACCAGCTTGCATCCGAAGCGAGCAGACTGCGCGACACGGCAAAGCTGGACCTGCGGCTTCGTGGCATCCTGACGTCGCGCCGGATGTTGCTGGCGGACCCCGCCGTGCGGCTCGACAAGTGGCGCGAATCGCTCGGCGACGCCGAGTCTGCGGACATCCTTCGCTTCGAAGATCACGTCCACGCGGACCACCTGCCGCACGCTGTCATCATCGACTGCTCCGCCAGCGCCGAGGTCGCGGCGAACTACCCGCGCTGGCTCGCGTCGGGGATCCACGTCGTCACGCCGAACAAGAAGGCGAACAGCGCGGACCTGGACTTCTACACGCGTCTCAAGGAGGCGCTTCGGGCGGGCGGTTCGCACTACCTCTATGAAGCGACGGTCGGAGCCGGGTTGCCCATCATCCTGACGCTCCGCGATCTGCGCGAAACCGGCGATGAGATTCGGCGCATCGAGGGGATGCTGTCGGGCACGCTCTCGTATCTCTTCACCTCCTGGGACGGTGCGGTGCCGTTCTCGGCAGTCGTTCGCGACGCGAAGGCCAGGGGCTACACCGAACCGGATCCACGCGACGATCTCTCCGGTATGGATGTCGCCCGCAAGCTGATCATCCTGGGGCGCGAGATGGGCCTTCGGTTGAACCTGCAGGACGTCGAACTCGAGGGGCTGGTGCCTGAACCGCTGACGCGCTGCGACGCCGGGACGTTTCTCGATCGGCTGACCGAGCTCGATGAGCCCATGGCCGCGCGGCTCGAGTCGGCTCGCCGGAAGGGGCGCGTGCTCCGCTATGTGGGCACGCTTGACGCCGCGAGCGGTCGCGCGACCGTCGCCCTGTCCGAGGTGGAGCCGTCGCATCCGTTCGCCAACATCAATCCGACGGACAATGTCGTCCGCTTCATCACGGCACGATACGAGAGCAACCCCCTCGTCGTTCAGGGACCCGGCGCTGGTCCGACAGTGACGGCGGGGGGTGTCTTTGCCGACCTGCTTCGCGTGTGCGCCTATCTCGGAGCCCGGCTGTGATCCCATCGCATTCGGCGCTCGCGTTTGCTCCGGCCAGCGTCGGCAACGTCGCTGTGGGCTTCGATATACTCGGTCACAGCGTAAACGTCGCCGGGGATCGCGTGCACGCCACGCGCATCGCGGAACGGCGCGTCACGATCGCGGGGATCACGGGCGTCGTGTCGGACCTGCCGACAGACCCCGAGCGGAACGCGGCGGGCGCGGCAGTGCTCGCGCTCGTCGAGCGGCTGGGTCTCGACGGTGGATTCGAGCTGACGATCGAGAAGGGCATTCCCCTCAAGTCGGGGCTGGGCGGTTCCGCGGCATCGGCAGTGGCCGGCGTCGTCGCTGCGGCGGCACTTCTGGCCGAGCCGGTGGGACCGCTCCAGTTGTTGAAGTGCGCCATGAGAGGGGAAGAGGCCGCGTGTGGAAGCGCGCACGTCGACAACATTGCCGCGTCGCTGTATGGCGGTCTCGTTTTAACCGTCGGCGCCGACGAACCCGTCGTCATCCAGATTCCCGTGCCGGAGCTCGTGCGATGCGTGCTGGTGCGGCCGCACATGGAGCTGTCCACCCGCGAGTCCCGCGGGATCCTCAGGGAGACGGTGAAGCTGTCGGATTTTGTCTGGCAGCAAGCCAACCTCGCGGGGTTCCTCGCCGGCTGCTACACCGGCGACCTGGGTCTGATTCGCGCGTCCCTGCAGGACGTCGTCATCGAGCCGCAGCGCCGCAGGCTCATTCCCGGGTTTGAAGCGGTCAAGGCGGCGGCGATGGCGAACGGATCGTTCGGGTGCTCGATTTCGGGCGGCGGGCCGACGATCTTCGCGTGGTGCGAGGCGCCCGCGGCCAGTGCGGTCTGCTCGGCGATGGTCGATGCCTTTCGCGGGTATGAGCTCGCCACGGACGCGTGGATCACGTCCATCGATGCTTCCGGCGCCCGGCTTCTGTGATTGAACATGAGGCTGATCAGCACGCGTCACGCGCGCCACTCCGCGACCCTGAGTCAGGCCATGATCGAGGGCATCGCTCCGGATGGCGGACTGTACGTCCCGGAGCACCTGCCGGCCACCTCTCCCGCGGACTTCGAAGACACCGAGTCGCTCGAGTCGATCGCGCACCGCGTCCTCCAGCCCTTCGCCGCCGGCGATGAGCTGCACGAGGACCTGTCGGCCATCTGTAAGGAGGCGTTCGCCTTTCAGGCGCCGGTCGTCCCCCTGGATCGTGCTCCTGGCCCTGCCGCGGTCCTCGAGTTGTTTCACGGCCCGACGTGCGCCTTCAAGGACTTCGGCGCGAGGTTCCTGGCGGCGAGTCTCGAACGGGTGTTTCGAAGGAGTGGCCGGAAACTGACGCTCCTGGTGGCGACGTCGGGGGACACGGGAGGCGCAGTCGCCGCCGCGTTTCATCGGCGCCCCTGGGTCGACGTCGTTCTGCTGTATCCCAAGGGGCTCGTCTCGGCGCGGCAGGCCCAGCAACTGGCCTGCTGGGGAGACAACGTGCGGACGTTTTCGGTCCTGGGCACCTTCGACGACTGCCAGCGCATCGTCAAGGAGTCGCTGCTGGATCCGGTGCTTGCGAGGGACCGCGCCCTGTCGTCGGCGAACAGCATCAACGCGGGAAGGCTGCTTCCCCAGATGGCGTACTACGCACAGGCGAGCCTCAGGATCTTTCGTGACGAGGGACGCAAGCCGCACTTCATCGTTCCGTCTGGAAATCTCGGGAACGCCGTGGCGTGCGTGTGGGCGCGTGAGATGGGCTTGCCCATCGGCGAGATCGTCCTGGCGACCAACGAGAATCGCGTGGTGGTCGATCATCTGGCGGGCGGCGAATGGCAGCCGCGCGCCAGCATCGCGACGCTCGCGTCGGCGATGGACGTCGGGAACCCTTCCAACATGGAACGGCTGCGCGCCTTGTTCCCGGACGTCAGCCGGCTGCGCTCGCACGTGCGAGCGTATGCCGTCACGGACGACGAGATCCGCGAGACCATTCGGACGGACGCCGGCACGCTCGGCTACGTCTGGTGCCCTCACTCGGCCACCGCCGCGCACGTCTACCGGCGCGTGGCGGCCGAACGCGCAGGCGACCGCTGGGTCATCGTGGCCACCGCG
This sequence comes from Vicinamibacterales bacterium, assembly GCA_035463475.1. Lineage (GTDB taxonomy): Bacteria > Acidobacteriota > Vicinamibacteria > Vicinamibacterales > 2-12-FULL-66-21 > JACPDI01. The sequence goes on along the minus strand of DATHTE010000009.1, from coordinate 16,287 downwards.
CACCCCGCGAAGTTCAACGAGACCGTGGAGCCGCTGGTGGGAAAGGAACTGGCGGTGCCCACGACGCTCGACCGGCTGTTGCGCCTGCCGCGGCGCGAGGAAGACCTGCCACCGTCCACTGAGGCGCTGCGCGCCAGGTTGCAGCCGCGAGGGCAGAGCTAAGTCGAACGGTACCGGCGCCGCACATCCCACCTCAAATCGTCGAGCCACACGCATGCCTCTGTGCCACGCGGCGCAGATGGCGAACGAGAGACGCACCGAAACACCTCAGTTTCGCTGAGAGTAAGCGACTTACGATCGTTTGACATCGAAGGGTTCGGCACGTCCCGCTCTTCGCGAGTCTTCGCGCTTCATTTCGACCTGCACTCCTCACGGTCGGGGACTTGCAGCATCGACCGGCGAGCGCCGATCCACGGCGTTCGCATGAGGCGTGAATACAGGAGGAGTGAAAGATGAACTGGAAGAAGAAACGAGTGCTGCTGCTCGCAAGCGCCGGATTCGCGCTCGCCTTGAGCACAACCGGTTGCTCCGGCGAGATGGACTCGCCGGCGGCCCCGAGCTCGCCGTCACCAGGAGCTGAAGGGGCCCTCGTCACGATCACGTCCGCCGGCGTCGAGCCCAGGAACGTGACCATCACGCAGGGACAGTCGGTCACCTTCGTCAACAACGACTCGGTCGTCCATCAAATGGCGTCGGACCCGCATCCGGTCCACAACGAATGCCCAGCCATCAACCGCGTCGGCCGGGTCGAGCCCGGCCAGCGCATGCAGACCGATGCCCTGCCCGCCGCGCGGTCGTGCGGTTATCACGACCTGTTGCGCGATGGAGACACGCGATGGCACGGCACGATCACCGTTCAGTAGGACTGTCACGGTTGCTCGACCCGTCCTCATTCATCTGCACGTCATGCGGCACGCAATACGCGGAATCGGCGGCGCCGCCCGCCCAGTGCCTGCTCTGCAAGGCCGACGGCCGACACCCGGCCGTCGGCCGCGCGGCGTGGACGACGCTCGGCGCGCTTCGAAACCGGCATCACACCTGGTTCAGCGAATCGAGGAAGTCGTCGCCGCAATCGACGGCTTGTCCTTCGAGAGACTCTACGACGCGTGGTCGGATGAGGGTATCGCTCGTCATGCACGCGACGTCGTGGCTGGATCGTTCGAGCGTTACGTGACCGCCATGGACCAACGCTGTCGCGATGCGGCTGCGCTCGGCAAGGCCGCCGCGTTCTCCGCCGCGGCCATGCGCGCCTCAGCGCTGGATCTTGATCAACTCCACGTCGAAGACGAGCATCCCGCGCGGCGCGCCGGGCTGCCCCTTGTACGCGAGATCCTGCGGGATCCAGAACCGGGCCTTTTCCCCTTCGACCATGAGCTGCACGCCCTCGGTCCATCCCGCGATGACCTGGTCGAGGCCGAACGTGGCGGGCTGCCCGCTTGTCACCGAGCTGTCGAACATCTTGCCGTCGGTCGTCCAGCCGGTGTAGTGCACGGTCACGCGGCTGCGGGAATTCGGCTTCTGGCTCCCGGTGCCCGGGGTGAGCACCTTGTAGGCGAGCCCCGAGGGTGTGCGCTTCGCGTCGGACGGCGGCGCGCCTACGTCCGCCGGCGCCGCGGTTGGCGACGGCTTCGCCGCGATCAGCTCGATGTTGAAAACCAGCATCCCGGCGGGACGCCCTGCCTGCCCCCTGTACGCGAGGTCCTGTGGAATCCAGCACCGGCGGGTCTCGCCGACGACCATGAGCGTCACGCAGTCGCGCCAGCCGGGGATCACGCGGTTCAACGGGAAGGTTGACGGGTTGTTGCGCGAGTGCGAGCTGTCGAACATCTTTCCGTCCGTCGTCCAGCCGGTGTAATGCACGGTCACGACGTCGTCCGCCTTTGGCTTCTCACCCCCCTGGCCCGGCTTGACCACCTTGCTCGCGAGGCCGGTCGCGGTCCTCTCGGCGTCGGCAGGAGGAGCGGCCACGTCGGGCGGAGCGGGAATCTGAGCCATCGCCTGCGGCGCCGGGGGTGTTTGTGTCGTCGGCTCCGTGGCGATTAAGGTCGCGGCGACTGGCGCCGTCGCGCTGCTCGCCAGGACCGGGGGCACAACGACGAGAAAGAGGATGAGGGCGGCTCTGTGAGTCATGGTGCGTCTATTATCAGGTCTTCAAAACTAGCGCGGCCCCAGCTCGATCAGCGCGGGACCAACGGCCTCCAGGACGAACGCGTACCGGAAGGCGATCTCCCGCAGCCGTTCGTACCGCCCCGAGCTGCCGCCGTGCCCTCCGGCCAGATTGACTTTGAAGTACAGCGGGTTCTTGTCCGTCTTCATCGCGCGCAGCCTCGCCACCCATTTCGCCGGCTCGAAGTACATCACCTGCGAGTCGTTGAGCGAGGTCGTGACCAGCAACCAGGGATAGTCCTTCTTCTCGACGTTGTCGTACGGCGAGTAGCTGCGCATGTACGCGAAGTGCTCCGGGTTCTTCGGGTTGCCCCACTGTTCCCACTCCTGGGCGGTGAGTGGGAGCGAGTCGTCCAGCATCGTGTTGATCACGTCCACGAACGGCACGTCCGCGATGATTGCCTTGAACAGGTCGGGGCGCATGTTCGCGACCGCGCCCATCAGCAGGCCGCCGGCGCTACCGCCGTTCGCCACCAGACGGTCGGGCTTCGTGTAGCCGTTCTTCACGAGGTACTCGGCGACGTCGACGAAGTCGTTGAACGTGTTCTTCTTCTTCATCATCTTGCCGTCGTCGTACCACTGGCGCCCCATCTCCTGGCCGCCGCGGACGTGGGCGATCGCGTACACCACGCCACGTTCGACGAGGCTGAGGACGTTCGAGTTGAAGGTGGGTTCCATCGTCGCGCCGTAGGACCCGTACGCGTACAGGAGGAGCGGGCTGGTGCCGTTCAGGCGTGTGCCGTTTCGCAGCAGAATCGAAACCGGCACCTGCGCGCCGTCACGCGCCGTCGCCATCCGGCGATGCACGGCGAAGGCGCGGGGCAGGAAGCCGATCGGGATCTCCTGCTGCTTCTTCAGCTCGCGCTTGCGCGTGACCATGTCGTAGTCATAGACAGACGTGGGCGTCACGAACGACGAGTAGCTGAAACGAAACGTCGTGGTGTCGAACTCCGGGTTCTGGGCGGGGAACACGCCGTAAGCCGGCTCGGGAAACGTCACGTCGTGCGACGCGTTCGACGCGAGATCCACCACGCGCAGGCGGCGCAGCCCGCTGCGGCGTTCCGCGATGACGGCGAACCGCTGAAACACGTCGAAGCCCTCGACGAAGACGTCGGGCTGGTGCGCCGTCCAGTCCTTCCAGTTCGCCGGCGACGGGTCGGCCTCCGGCGCGCGCACGATCCGGAAATTCGGCGCGCCGTCGTTCGTGTAGAAGTAGAAGAACTCGCCCCCGTGATCCACGCTGTACTCGACGCCCGGCCGCCGCGCGGCGACGACGCGCGGCGCCTGCGTGGGGCTCGCGGCCGGGATGCTCCGCCATTCCGACGACGTGAAGCCGTCGGCGGGTATGAAGATGTACCTCCCGCTGCGCGATCGGAAGACATACACGTTGTTCAGGACGTTGTCCTCCTGAAAGACCTTCACGTCCTTCTCGCGCGGCGAGCCGATGACGTGGCGCCAGACGGCGTTCCCGCGCTTGGCGGCGTCCGCGGTCATGTAAAAGAACGTCCGGTTGTCGTCGGCCCACGCCGTGCCGTTCCAGACCTTCGGGATCGAGTCGACGATCTTGTTGCTCGCAAGGTCCTTGACGTAGAGGGTGTACTCGCGGAACGCGGTCAGATCTTCCAGGTAGAGCAGCTTCGAGCCGTCGGGGCTGACGTCCATTCCCCCGAGCGCGTGGAACTTCTTCCCCTCGGCCAGCGCGTTCTGATCGAGGATGACCTGCTCCGGCGCGTCGAGCGTCCCGCGTTTGCGGCAGTAGATCGGGTACCCTTTCCCCTGTTCGGTGCGCGAGTAATACCAGTAGCCGTCCTTGAGGTACGGGACGTTGGTATCCGTCTCCTTGATGCGCCCGAGCATCTCCTTGTAGAGCTTCTCCTGCGTCGCTGCCGTGTGCTTCATCCCCGCTTCTGTGTAAGCGTTCTCCGCCTCGAGATGGGCAATGACCTCAGGTCTGCCCTTGTCTCGAAGCCAGTGATACTCGTCCACCAGCTCTTCACCGTGGAGCACCGTGACCTTGGGATCCACCTTGGCAACCGGCGGTTGAACGGGCCCCTGGCTGGAGACACGCTCCGGCGCGCCGGTGAGGACGGTGAGAACAACCGCAACCGGCAAAAGCGAGCCGAGACGACGAGAGACGACTGCACCCGACATTGAATCCTCCGAATGATTGTTCCGCTGCCGCGGCCTGCGTGCGGCTGCGTGTCTTACACCGCTGTCGGCGATGCCGTGGCGGCGACGCTCGCCACGACCGCGACGAGTTCGTCGGGAAGGACCGGCTTGGCGACGTGCTGCTGGAAACCGGCCGCGAGCGCGAGTGTGCGATCGTCCGCGCGCCCGTACGCGGTGAGCGCCACAGCGGGAATCCGCGCGAGACCTGGGTCGGCCATCGCACGCACGCGCCGGATCAGGGAGTATCCATCCTCTCCGGGCATGCCGATGTCGGCGAGCAGCAGATCCGGCCGCCGCTCGCTCAGCGCCTCGAGCGCCTCGGCGACGGACCCGGCCGTCCTGACCTCGGCCCCGTGCCGCATCAAGACCGCCTTGACGAGGTCGCGCGCGTCTGCCTCGTCGTCCACGACGAGCACGAGGCGTCCATTCAACTCGTCGGGCTTCCGCGCCACGCCGGCCGGGCGCGAGACGCCAGCCGCCGGGCCGGACACCTGTTCAGCAGGTTGGACAACGGCCCGAATCGGCAGCCGCAGCGTGAAGGTCGAGCCCCGTCCCTTGCCCTCGCTCTCCACGCGCACGGTCCCGCCGTGCAGCTCGACGAGGTGCCGGACGATCGCGAGGCCGAGTCCAAGGCCGCTCTGCGACCGTGACGTGGAGCTGTCCGCCTGGCGGAACCGTTCGAAGACGAACGGCAGGAACTCCGGCTCGATCCCGATGCCGGTGTCTTTCACGGTCACCGACAGCTGCGAGTCGACCCTCTCGACCCGCACGTCAACACGGCCGCGAGCCGGCGTGAACTTGACGGCGTTCGAGAGCAGGTTCCAGAGAATCTGCTGCAGGCGGTCCGGATCGCCGCTGATGGTGAGCGGACCGTCCGCGATCGTCCACTGGAGCACGATGCCCTTGGCCTGCGCCGCGGGGCGCACGACGTCGAGCGCGTTCAGGAGGAGCGGCGCGAGGTCCACCGCGGACACGTTCAGCCGCAGCTTGCCCGCGACGATGCGCGAGACGTCGAGCACGTCGGCGACGAGTTGCGACTGTGCCTGCGCGTTCCGGGAGATGCTCTCGAGCGCCTGCCGCACCGTTTCCGGGTCCGGCTGCCGCTTCAGCAGCACGTCCGACCAGCCGATGATGGCGTGGAGCGGCGTCCGCAGCTCGTGGGAGAGCGTCGCCAGAAACTCGTCCTTCAGCCGGTTCGCCTCGGCCAGCTGTTGCTCGACGCGGCGGCGTTCGCTGACGTCGAGAAACACGACCGCGAACTGCCCCGGAGCCGGACGATAGGCCAAGATCTCGTAGTGGCGGCGGAGCGCAGGCGCGTAATTCTCGAAGTGCACCGGCTCTCCCGTGAGCGCCACCCGACCGAACGTGCGGATCCAGCTCGGGTCCTCGTTGGGCAGCACCTCGCTCATCAGCTTTCCGACCACCTGCGCCCGGACCAGCCCCGTCAGCCGTTCGAACGCGGGGTTGATGTCGAGGAACCGGTAATCGCAGGGCTGACCAGACTCGTCGCAGACGATCTCGTGCAGCGCGAACCCCTCGCTCATCGCGTTGAAGAGCGATCGGTAGCGCGCCTCGCTCTCGCGCAGCGACGCTTCCATCTGCTTTCGCTCGGCGCTCTCGATCACCTGCCAGCGATCCGCGCGCCTGATCAGCGCGAAGGCATGGTTGCTCATCACGTCCATGATCTCGGCCGCCCCGCACTTCGCGAGGCTGTAGGTGCACATCGCCAGCATCCGGTGCTGCGGGAGCACGGCGTTGACGGCCGCCTCGTACTGGGTGAAGTCGTTCCAGGTGGACTGCTCGAGCCAGAACGTGTTGCCGGTCAGGCGCAGCCCTTCGAATCCACGCGCCGTCGCCGCTTCGAGCTTCTCCACCCATCCGCGCAGCACGCGGTCGGCTTCGAACGAGCCGCCCACGGTGTACCAGTCCTTGTAGTCGAGGAACTCGATCTGGCCGCGGCGCACGCGATCGTCGAGGTCGCCGACCGCCGCGGCCATGGCCCTCCTCGCCGCGTCCGCGCGGAGTGGCTCGGAGGTGACCCACATGCAGAACTCGTTCGCCTCGAGCCCGGCCTTGAAGTACGGCACGAGAACGTCGGTGAGGTCGCGCTCGTTCTGGTAAAACTGGCAGAAATGCGTGCCCCAGGGCACATCGCCGATAATGTCGATTCCCGTCGGTCTCATGGGAGAACCCCAAGCAGTCCAGAGTGTTTGGCGAATGGCGGCGGAGACACCATTATGCAGGTTTTTTCGTTTCATGTGTTCGTTTGCGAGCAGCAGAAGCCGGAAGGGGTGCCGTGCTGCTCCGCGCGCAGCGCGGCCGACGTCATCGATGAACTGCGGGCGCAGGTGGCCCGCCAGGGGCTTGCCGGGACCGTGCAGGTTACTCCCTGCGGGTCCTTCGGCCTCTGCGAGCGCGGCCCGAACCTGGTGGTCTACCCGGAGGGCACGTGGTACTCCGGTGTGCAACGCGCGGACGTTGCCGAGATCGTCGCGAGCCATTTCCGCGAAGGGCGCGTGGTGCAGCGCCTCGTGAGCGGTGACGCGGACGCGGTGCGCGCGGAGATCGCGCACAACCGCGCGCGGATGCTCGAGGCGATGCAGGCGAAAGACACCTCGGGCGCGCTGCCAGACCCGCTGCAGCAGGCGATCCGCGCGTTCCAGGAGAGCCGCGTCGTCCTGACCGCCATCGAGCTGGACGTCTTCACCGCTGTGGGTGGCGGCGCGACGGCCCCCGATGTCGCCGCGCGTATCAACGCGGACGCCCGCGCCACCGAGATGTTCCTCAACGCGCTGGTCGCGATCCGACTGCTCGACAAACGCGGAGACCTGTTCTCGAACACGCCGGTGAGCGGGCGCTATCTGGCCGCTGGAGGCCGGGACGACTCGCGCGCCGCGCTGATGCACAGCGTCAATCTGTGGAGAACGTGGTCGCGGCTCACCGATTCGGTCCGCGCCGGGGGCGCGGTCGCCGGCGGCGACGTGCCGGCGCGGGGACCGGACTGGACCGAGGCCTTCATCGCGGCCATGCACAAGAACGCGAACGAGCGGGCCGCGGCGGTCGTCCGCGCCGCGGGTGTGGAAAGCGCACGGACGCTGCTGGACGTTGGAGGCGGTTCAGGGGCGTATGCGATCGCGTTCGCCCGCGCCAATCCTCAACTGCGCGTGGAGGTGCTGGACCAGCCGGCCGTGACCCCCATCGCCGGACGCCACATCGCGGCGGCGGGCCTGCAGGATCGCATCCGCACCCGCAACGGCGATCTCAGGCAGGCGTCGCTCGGGCGGGATTACGACATCGTCCTGGTCTCGGCCATCTGTCACATGCTCAGCCCGGACGAGAACCGCGATCTGCTGCGCCGGTGCTTCGACGCCACCGCTCCCGGCGGACGCGTCATCGTGCAGGACTTCATCCTGGAGCCCTCGAAGACGGCGCCGAGGTCGGCGGCGCTGTTTGCCTTGAACATGCTCGTGGCGACGCAGTCGGGCAGCACCTATTCGGAGGCGGAGTACGCGGACTGGCTGCGCGGCGCCGGGTTTGCGGACGTCGAGCAGGTGCGGCTCCCGGGTCCCACGGGCCTGATGATCGGCCTGAAGAACGCCGGCTGAGAATCCGCTCGCGGGCCAATCCACGCTTGCGCAGGGTTTCACACGCTGGTAGACTTCGCGTCTTTCGCTCGACCCCAGTCTTCATTGGTGCCGGGGACTGCCATCAACAACCACTCCTGGAGGTCGAGCATGCGGGCGAGAACCTGGGTTCTGATCGTTCTCTCGGCGCTGGTGCTGGTCACGCCATCCGCCTTGATGCAGGAGCGCGGCGGGCAGGAGGAATTCGGCCCGTACGAGCCAGTCCCGAACTGGCCGCAGCCGCTGCCTGAGGGACCGGACGGCGTGACCCACGCGGGATGGACGTGGGGATCGGTCGGCGGCGTGTTCGCGGAAAGCCCCGATCGAATCTGGGTGGCGATGCGCGGCGAGCTGCCGCTTCCACCCGACGCGAAACCGTGGACACCTTACGGGCTGCTCAACCCGTCGCGCGGCAACGCGACGGGCAACGATGATGGCCTGAGCGCCACGTGCGAGCCGACGAAGCCCCGCGGCTGGCAGCGCCGGTATCACCACGTCATCTTCGTCGTCGATCGCGACGGCAAGCAGGTCCAGCACTGGGGGCAGCACGACAGTCTCTTCGAGATGAAGTGCGGGCGCGGACCGCACAAGATCAAGATGAGCCCGTACGACCCGGAGAAGCACGTCTGGGTGTTCGACGACCAGTTGCACGTGATCCACAAGTTCACGTACGACGGAAAGCTCGTCATGACGCTCGGCACCAAGGGGCAGCGCGGGCGCGACGGCGGGCGGCTGTTCGACCGACCCACCGACATCGCGTGGCTGCCGGATGGCACGTTCTTCATCAGCGACGGCTACGGCGGGAAGCGCGTGGCGAAGTTCGACAAGAACGGCAAATTCCTGGTGGACTGGGGCACGGCCCCGCGCGACCCGGCCAAACCCGGCCCGAACGAGTTCAACACGGTGCACAGCATCGCTATCAGCGCGGATCGCCGCGTGTTCGTCGCCGATCGCGGGCACAGGCGGATTCAGATCTTCGACGAGAACGGCAAGTTCCTCGACATGTTCAGCACGGGGGTGAACTCGTCGCCATACGCCCACATCATCACGACCGATCAGACCCTCTGGATTTCCGACGGCGGCACGCAGCGAATGCTCAAGTACGATCTGAACGGCAAATACCAGTACGGGTGGGGCGTGAAGGGTGGCGCGCTGGGGCAGTTCGGCGGACCGCACCAGATCACGGTCGACCAGGACGGCAATCTCTACGTCGCCGAGGTATTCAACGGCCGCGTAATGAAGTTCCGCCCGAAGCCGGATGCGGATCGCTCGAAGATCGTGGGGCAGGAGCTCCGGTATCGAACCTCGAACTGACGCGCTCGGTTGTCCGGCGGCGGCAGTGGGACGCGTCCGCAGGCAGTGTGGCCGGACGCGTCCTCTTCTTGTTTCCGGGCGGCTCCAGCGCTGTCCCCGGGGCACGTAGCCGTGCCATTCCCAGGGCGTGTAGGTGTCCGCCATTGACATGCGCGGAATCCTACGGCTAGCGCGTCTCCCCCTGGCACTCGGGGCATTCGTTCGCGACGTAGTGGAGCCATTCGAGGATCTCGTCGGGCGGTGGGAGAGCCGGAACGTTGGGAGCGCCCGCGACGAAGTAGATCTCTCCCCAGCGATCCGCAACGACGACGCCGGGGCACGGCAGGTTCGGAATCGGATCGAACGTCACGACGAGGTGCCCGTCGAGCGCGCTGATGTCGCCGACTTGCCGCATGAGCGCTGCTGCGTACTCGGGCACGCCGGCGGTTCTGGATTCGAGCGGCAAGGAGACCAGCACGAGGTTCTTTCGCTGCCAGATCTCGGCGTACCTCGCGCGCGATCCGTCTACCGTGCCCACGGAGAAGTGCGGGATCTGATCGCCCTGCTGGACCATCGCCGCGTTCACGAGCCGATGCGCGCCAGCACCGCGGCGACGACGCGATCGCAGCGCGGGCGCACGAACCGGAAGGCATCGGACGCGGCGATGCCGGCGCGGTCGTAAAGGTCGCGGCGAAGGGCAGCACGCGCGCGGGACAACCGCGTCTTGACCACCTCCTGGCTGACGTCGAGCGCTTCGGCGACTTCCCTGGTGCTCATCCCTTCGACCTGCCTCAGCATGAACACTTCACGCGTGCCGTCCGGCAACTCGTCGATCGCGCTCTCCATCAGCGCGCCAAGCTCGCGCGCGAAGGCGAGGCGCTCCGGGTCCGGACCCTGAGCGGACGGCGTCGGAAACGCGATGGTCGAAGGATTCTCGGGGTCCATGTCGATATACCTGCCGCGGCGGCGGGCGCGCGCGAGCGCCTCGTGCACCGCAATTCTGGTCAGCCAGGTCGAGAACGCCGCGCGCCCGTCGAACTGACGCAGGTGGGTGTAGGCGTTGACGTAGGCCTGCTGCATGACGTCCTCGGCCTCCGCCTCGTCCCGCAGAATCGCCCGCGCCGCCCGGTAGAGCCGCTCGTTGTGCCGCCGCATGAGCACCTCGAACAGCGCCGTTTGACCGGCGAGTACGTGGCGAACGACCTGCTCGTCCGGCAGGGCGGCCCACGACTCGAGAACTGGCGCGCTCACAACATGCATTGTGTTCCCTCTTCACCGGGAGTGGCAAACACGCGCACCGGCCAGCCCGCGGCCGCGGGCGGGGCACCCTTTCCGTGGGCGCCCCGCCACGTCCTCCTTCCCCCAATAGAGTCGCGACCGGCCGAAAGGTGACACGGCCGTTCAGAGCGATTTCAGGAACTCCACGAGGTCAGCCTTCTGTGCCGAGGTCAGTCCCAGGCTGAACAGCTGGTCGTAGTGATCCACCACCGCGAGCAAGTCCGGCGCGCTGCCGTCGTGGAAGTACGGCGCATGCTGCCACAACCCCCGCAAGGGCGTCGTCCGGTACTTCCCGGTGGCCGACCTCGCGGCGTACGCCGGGTCCATGCCGACCTCCGCGGGATCGTGCAGGAACGGCACGCCCCGCGTCGGACCGCGCCGGACGTCGGTGAAGTTCGGCCGGCGGTGGCACGTGATGCATCGCGCCTCGTTCCGGAACACGCGCTCTCCCCGCTTCGCCGCCGCGCGGTCGAAGCTGCCGGCGGGGGGCGCCGGTGTGCGCAGGCTCAGTTGATAGGCGAGCAGCGCCGGCAGTTTCGGCGTGACGAGATCCGGCGTCTGGGAGATGGTGAGCCCGATGCGGGGATCGTGAAACACGCCCTGGCCGCCCATCTGACCGACGCCGACGTAGCTGTTCCAGTACGAAATCGGGCCGTCGCCGGTGAACGTCTCGAAGCTGACGCCCCTCAAGCCGTAGATCGGTGGAATCACGATTGGCAGCGACGGACTGTTCAGCGAGATCAGGTTCGTGCCGTCGAAGGCGTGGTGACGCGGGTCGTACTTGCCCGGGCCCCACGCGCGGAATTCGGCCTTGGTCGCCTCGTCGAGCGCGGGAGAGAGGGCGACGATCGCGCCGACGTTCAGGTCGGTGTTGGCCCAGCCGTCGAGCCGCCTGCCGATGCCTCTGGCGAACGAGTTGTCAACGGTGGAGTGGCAGAGCGCGCACGTGATACCCACGCTGGTGAGCGCGCCGCTTTCGTTGACCGTTCCCTGGACCCCTACGACCGCGTTCAACCGGAGCAATTCGACGGTCACGGCGGGGTTCGTCAAGTCAACCTGTCCGGCTTCGAGCGCGGCAATGATCTCCGGAGGCAGCGCCTCGACATCGACCTTCAAGCCGACTGCGAGGGCGGTCGCGGGATCGACGGTCGAAATCACCTCATGCATCCGCAACACGCCGGTCCACAACTGTTCGTCGCCGAAGGTGTCGTAGCGGAAGATGCGGCGTCCTTCCGTGACGTGCGCCGGTACGGGGCGAATCGCCGCTATGGGCGAGGTGCCTTGTTCCGAACGCGACGAGCCGGCCAGCGACACGACCAGCACCACCAGAAGGAGCGGAAGGCCAAACAGGAGCGAATGGACGCGCTTCATGCAGTCACCTCATCTCCTCGAATGGAGAGCGCAGAACGCGAAAGGTTACAGCCGCGAAGCTCAACGTGGGAGGGTGCAGCTCAGGCGCGCGAACGTGCCGGGTGAGGATCCCAGTCCTCCTTCGCCGACGAGGAACACCGTTCCGTTCGCGCCGAGAGCCAGGCCCTCGCCGCGCCGCTCGCCGACCTCGGTCAGATCGGCGCGCGCCACGGCCCGCCATTGTCCCGACGTGAGATCCGCTGCGCGATGGAACTCCAGCCAGTGCGTGGTGCGCACCGCGACCCAGCGGCCGTCGCTCGATGCATCAGCGGCGGTCGGCCGGTCCTTCGAGTCGATCCGGGCCGTTGCCACCGCCTGGCCGACGCGCTCGAGGCGCATCGGCGTTCCGCCGCGGAGAGGGTTGGGGAAGCGGTAGAGCGCGACGGGAGCTGGATCCCCCTTGGTGATGACAAACACGGTGGAATCAGCGGCGACGAAGAGCGACTCCGCATCGTGCGGGCCGTCCGGGTACACGCCATGGAACGCTTCCGCCGGCTGAGTGCTCGCGTCCCGTGGCAGCGGTTCCGGCGCGCGATACACGGTGATGCGCTCGCGCGACCCATCGTTGTCGCCGATGTCCGCGATGTACACGCAGGTACCCTGAGGGCACGCGGCCACCGCGACGTCCTCCCAGTCGTCCACCTCCGCGCCCTCGACGACCACGGCGCCCGCGACCGTCCCGTCGCTGTTGATGGCGTGGATCACCGGCTTGCCGGAGTCGTTCTGCGCCCACAGCACACCGGGGGAGCGTCGGCTCGCCGCCACGCCGCTCGCTTCCGGCAGGCCAGGCAGTCGCACGACAGGTTGCGAGATCGTGCACGGAGACGCCCGCGTGCGGCCCGTCTCCTGCTGCGGTCCTTCCAGGGCGTACAGCGCCGGCGCCACGACCAGAACTAGAAGTAGAACCACTCGAATCATCGGTTCGTAGACCCGCGTTCCCTTGCACGCCGGGCAGCGGCCCGGCTTCGTCAGCTTGTCATCGGCGAACACGAACCCGCACGCCTTGCATCGCGCGGGAGTGACCTCAACGTCGTGTCCCTGGGCGCGCGCGGATCGGATCGCGTGGCGCAGGTCGTCTTCGACCGTCTTTCGTGTCAGCCCCAGTTCGCGGGCGAGCGACGACACGGAGCGGGGTTCGCGCGAGAGCAGGTCGAGGAGGTTGCGCCGGACCGTCATTGCCGGATCCGCACCCGGTTCACGTTGCGCCCGCGGGCTGCAACCGCCGTGCCCCCGGTCGGAAAGGCCGAGGTGAATGCGGACGTGGGCGGCCATCGCTGACGGGCGCGGTTGACAGCACTCACCCGGCGCAAGGAGAATGTTCCCCGCTTGCGAGTCGCGTGCGGCCGCTCGCACCTGCAAGCCGCCCCTAAAACCTTCAGCAATCTCGATTTCTGGATGTTTTGCCGCCGGCGGTGCGTTGAGTTCCGGCGGGAGGTCTCATGCACTCAAAGTCCGCCCGATTGACGTCCCTCGTCCTCTTTCTAATGTCCGTCATGGCCGGGCTGCCGCGCGCCGAGGCGCAGCAGCCGTCCGCGGCCGAGTTGTTCTTCTCCGAGTATGTGGAAGGCTCGAGCAACAACAAGGCGCTCGAGATCTACAACGGCACTGCGGCGCCGATCGACCTGCAGCAGCAGGGCTACAACGTTCAGATGCACTTCAACGGCAACCCGGTTGCCACTCTGACGATTAGTCTGACCGGCACGGTGGCGGCGGGCGACGTCTTCATCCTCGCGCACAGCTCGGCGGTGCTCCCCGTGCCTGCCGACCAGACGAACGGCGCCGGATGGTTCAACGGCGACGACGCGGTCGTCCTGCGGAAGGGAGCCATCGTCATCGACGTGATCGGCCAGATTGGCTTCGATCCCGGGACCGAGTGGGGGACCGGCCTCACATCGACGGCCGACAATTCGCTGCGGCGCAAGTGCACGGTGACCGCGGGCGACACGAACGGGTCCGATGTCTTCGATCCGTCGCTCGAGTGGGACGGCTTTGCGACCAACACGTTCGATGGCCTGGGGGTTCATTGCGGGGCCGCGCCGCCCCCGCCCCCGCCTCCGCTGCTTGCGATCCACGAAATCCAGGGCAGCGGAGCGGCCTCACCGCATGCCGGAGTGATCATCGAAACGCTTGGCAACATCGTGACCGCGGTGGGCGCCCAGGGATTCTTCATCCAGACGCCCGAGGTCGAGGCGGACGCCGATCCGGCGACCTCGCAGGGCATCTACGTGTTCACGTCCACAGCGCCCACCGTGCAGATCGGCGACATGGTGGACGTCAAGGGCAGCGTCGCCGAATTCTTCAGCCTGACGGAGATCACGAGTCCAGCAGTGACCGTCGTGTCAGGAGGACACGCGCTGCCTGCGCCCGTGCTGTTCACCTCCGCGAATCCGTCGCCGTCGGCGCCATCTCCGGAGGCGGCGCTCGAGCGCTACGAAGGGATGCTCGTCCGCATCGAGGACGGCGTGGCGACGGGTCCGACCAATCAGTTCGGCGAAACGCCGGTCGTGGCGGGCGCCACGCGCGCCTTCCGCGAGCCGGGGATCCTCGCCCCCGGGTTGCCCGGCCTGCCGGTCTGGGACGGGAACCCGGAGATTGTCGAAGTTGATTTCGGCGGGCTCGGCCAGCCGGACGTGCAGGTCTTCGGTGGCACACGCATCGCCCAGGTGGAGGGACCGCTGTCGTTCTCGTTCGGCGACTACCAGATCTGGCCGACGTCGTTCGAGAGGGGGTTCGAACCGACGCTCCCGCGCGCCGTTCGCGCGAAGGCCCGCGGCGAGCTCACGGTGGCCACGCAGAACTTCCTGCGGCTGTACGACACGATCGATGACCCGGCGGTTGACGATGACGTGGAGACGCCCGAGGCGTACGCTGTCCGCCTCGCGAAAGTCTCGAAGTACATACGCGAGATACTGGGTTCGCCGGACATCCTGGCGGTGCAAGAGGTCGAGAACTTCGGTGTGCTGCGGGACGTCGCCGTCCAGATCGCGGCCGACGATTCCTCGGTGCACTATGCGCCGTATCTCGCCGAAGGAAACGACATCGGCGGCATCGACGTCGGCTTCCTGGTTCGCGACACGGTGATAGTTGACGGCATCGAGCAGTTCGGTGCGTCAGACGTGTTCGAGTTCGGCGCCGAGGTCTCTCTGCTGAACGACCGGCCGCCCCTCGTTCTGCGCGGCGCCTACGTCGGCGACGGCGCCCCGTTCCCATTTGTCCTCATCAACGTGCACCAGCGTTCGCTCTCGGGCGTCGAGGGGGCGGACGGTCGCGTCCGGGCAAAGCGTCACGAGCAGGCGCTCCGCCTGTCGAAACACATCCAGGCCATTCAGACGACGGATCCGGATGTGCGGCTGATCGTGCTCGGCGACTTCAATGCCTTCGAGTTCACGGATGGCTACGTCGACGTCATGGGACAGGTGACCGGGCTGCTCGATTCCGCCGGCGCGCTCCTGCCGGGCACCGACGAGGTGGAGCCGGATCTCACCAACCAGACGTTCAACATGCCCGCGGAGGAAAGGTATTCGTTCGTCTTCGACGGGACCGCCCAGAGCCTGGACCACGTGCTCACGTCGCAGGCCGTCGAGATGTTCGTCCGCGGCGTGGAACACGCGCGCGGGAACGCCGACGCGTTCCCCTCGGCGGGAGACGATGAGACGACGGCGCTGCGCGCCGCCGATCACGACGGCACCGTGCTGTTCCTGATGACCATTCCGCTCGACAAGGACGAGTGCAAGAACGACGGCTGGCAGCGCTTCACGGGTGCGTTCCGGAACCAGGGGCAGTGCGTGAGCTTCGTCGAATCGAACAGGCCGCGGTGAGCAGCGCTCACCTGCGGCGTTCGTACCGGCCTGTCAGGCGCGCCGTTGCGAGCGTGTGCGTGCCCAGCGCGGCCTCGAGGTCGCGGCGCGCCTTGCCGCCGACCGAGAGCGAGGGGACGTCCAACGCATACAGCGTGAAGTTGTAGCGATGAGGCCCGTGGCCCGGCGGCGGGCACGGGCCTCCATAGCCGGAACGACCGAAGCTGTTTTGCAGCGTCTTCGCGGTGCCCGCCTGCAGGGTTCCCTCCCCGGCGGGGATGTCGTAGGCGAGCCAGTGCGTGAACGTGCCGCCCGGCGCGTCCGGGTCGTCCATGATCAGGGCGAAGCTCCGCGTGCCCTCTGGCGCGCTGGACACGGTCAGCGGAGGTGGCTCGTCCTTGCCGTCGCACGTGAACTGGACCGGCACGACGGCGCCGTCGGCGAACGCGGTGCTACTGAGTCTCATGGCCACGTCCTGAATCCTAAACCCGAACCCTCTAAACCCTGAACCCTGAACTGTTCATGTCGGGGTCCGGCGCCGGCGCCCGCTG
>DATHTE010000008.1:0-151337 GCA_035463475.1 Vicinamibacterales bacterium | reverse complement strand
TGATGGGGGGCCTGCCGTTCTGGGTCGATCTGACGCTCGAGCCTGCCACCATTGCGTATGCCCTGCTGCTCGCGCTCGTCGCGGCTGCCATGATCGGCCTGCTGCCCGCACTGAAGGCCACGGGCGCGTCCGTCCAGCGGGGACTGCAGGGGATCACGAGCGCCGGAGGGACGATGAAGTTCGGCGGCGTCTGGTCGTTCATCATCGGCGCGCAGGTGGCGTTCACGCTGTTGTGCCTGCCCGCCGCGGCGGGAATCTCCAGCAACGTCCTGCGCGACCAGTCGACGCGGGCGGAGTTTCCGGCGGAACGTTACCTGACCTTCCGTCTCAGCATGGATAACGAAGCGCTGGTCGGCGAGCATGGTGTGCCTGACGATGGGCAGATCGCCGCGCGTCGCGCGCTTGCATACGAAGAACTCGCGGGCCGGTTGCGTGAGGAGCCTGGTGTGACGCAGGTGACGCACGGCGATCGCCTGCCGACGATGTCCCCGGAGTGGGTGGCGGTGGAAATGGAGCAGGACGGTGCACCTCCGGTTCGCCTGCTCGGCACCTTCGAGGGCGGATTCGCGATGGCGGCTGTCGGTGCCGGCTATCACGAGGCGTTCGGCGCGCGGATCGTGGCCGGCCGCGGCTTGCATGCCACTGACGCTGGGGCGCCGAACGGGCCCGTCGTGGTCAACGAGGCGTTCATGCGCGTGGTGGGCAGGAATCCCGTGGGCGCACGAATCCGAACGCTCCAGCGGAGCAGCGAGCGCGGGCCGGAAGCCTGGCACGAGATCGTCGGCGTGGTCACTGATCTGTGGACGTTCCCCGCCGATTGGAGTGGGGCGGCGTACCTCTATCGTGCGGCCTCCGTGGCGGAGGTCGATCCTGTCGTGGTCGCCGTGCGCGTCGCGGGGGACGCGGCGCTGCTTGCGCCCCGCGTAGCCGCCCTTGCGCAGCAGGTCGATGCGGGTCTGCACCTCCGGGATATCGTCACCCTCGACGACATCGTCGCACAGGAGCAAACACGGATGGTGGGCGGCAGCGTCGTCTTCGGCAGCGTTCTGCTCGTGGCGCTGGTCTTCTCGGCGGCCGGTCTGTACGCGCTCATGGCCGTCGCCGTGGCGCGTCGCACGCGCGAGATTGGGATTCGTATCGCACTCGGCGCCAACCCCCGGCACGTGCTCCGGAGCGTTTTCGCCCGTGCGGGTCGTCAGCTCGGCGGCGGCATCATCGCAGGTAACAGCATCATCCTGCTCCTCGCGTGGCGCGCCGACAGCCTGACCGTGGATCTCCTCGTGTCGTCGGTGATCACGTCCGTCATCATGGCGGCCGTGGGCGTGCTTGCGTGCGCCGCACCGGCGCGCCGGGCGCTGCGTATTCAGCCGACCGAGGCGCTGCGGCAAAGTTGACGTGTTTCTTTGGGACGTCCGAGATCGCGCGTCGTCCTTGGAATCCGGATAGATGATCAGTTGTGAGCTGGGGATGTGTTGGGACAACGAATACTAAATGATCGTCGGACCATCACGTCATTGCCCGTTCACGACCAGCGTCGGCTGCGCTATCGGCTTGAGCTTGGCAACCCCACCGCTCGCCCCTGCAGCCAGTCAGCAAAGACCGCCGTCGTCTGTGGAGAACTCGGAGGGTCGATATCGTCTTTTCGACGATGACGTCGTTCCCAAACGGCCAGCTGCTTGGCTCCGCAGTAACGGCGTCGACCATGGTATGCACGTTCTCCGTCTCGCGTGCAAACTTACCGCTCGACGGAAGCCACGCGGATTGGACTTTTCGAGCGTAGCCTCCACGCGTGACAAGGGTCATGGACCATCGTCGCGCGACTCTTTCGGCGGTCTGTCGGAGGAAGAGACGGCTCACACGCTCGACGTCTCGATACGCACCGTGCAGAGCGACCGGGCTTTTGCGCGCGCCTGGCTCTATGACGCCCTGACTGCTGGGGGTACAACGTGAGCACGGACCGGTGGCGCGAGCTCGAGCGGATCTTTGCGGAAGCGAAAGCGCTGCCCGTCGATGCCAGAGCCGCATTCGTCGCTCGGATAGACGATGTCGGAATCCGATGTGACGCGCTTCGCCTGCTGGCGGCCGACGGTGTGGCGGAGTCGACTCGGCCAACCGGCATCTCCTCCGGGGTCACCGCTCCTGCGATCGCAGTCGGACGTGGTGTTCGTGCCACTGCCTGGTAAGGCCGAGGGTGTGCTGCTCTACGTCATCGACGGCCGACTGTGCTCCGGACGTTCCCGTGTCCCGCCGAGTACTGCGAGCCCACCGACTGGAGCGCGGACGGCCGGCTTCTGGTCAACGCCCGCGACCGCAGAGGATGGAACGTTTCGTTCAGAACTCGACGCGAACGGCAAATTGAACCTGCCGCTCACGGGTAAGCTCATTGCCCGCCGCACTGACAGTTTGAAAGGACGGATCAAAGGTCAGCGTCGATGCCGTTGCAGTTCCGCCGATCACATACATTCTGGTATTCAGCCCCGTCACCTGCGTGCGGTTGAAAACGTTGAACGCTTCGCCCAGGACTTCAAGGCTTGTGCGGGTCGTGATCTGAAACCGTCTCGAGACGCGGAGATCCAGATTGACGATCTTTGGCAGGCGGAAAGCGTTCCGCGAGAACAGCGGGAAGCGACTGAGACTCGGCAACCCTCCTCCGGTGATGCCTGCTCGCAGGCCTCCCGCCGCGCTACCTCCGACACCTGCCGAATACGGCTCGCCTGACCGCGCAAAGAAGACGGCCGAAACCGTGAAGCCGTCGAAGATGGACTTCGGCAGCCGATGGGATCCGAGTGGTGATGGGAACCAGACCATCGCAGCCGTGAACTTGTGCCGGCCATCGAAGTCCGCCGGGCCGCGATCAGCGGACAGGTCGAGCGGATTCGACGGGTAGTTACCGCTGCTGACAAAGCTCAACGAGCTCTGTCCATTGTCGGTCGTCTTCGACAACGTGTAAGCGCCGTCGAACTGGAGGCCCTTCATCAGGCGTCGGTTCAATTGGACGACGAAACCGTGGTAATTCGACTTGATGAGGCTTCGAATGGCCGTGATGACGGCAAATCTCGGATCCGGACGCGAACCGGCAAAAAACGGTGAGACCGTTAGTACCTGGCCATCGAACTCGCCGCCGATGATCGCGTACGTCCTCGTGGTCGGCGGTGAGAGATTGACGTCGACGAAGGTTGGAAGATTGCGTCCGGCGCTGAACAGATACGACGCCGAAAGAACGATGTTGGACGCGAACTCCCGTTGGAATACCACATCGACCTGATGGATGAAGGGGCGCTGCATCTTCGGATCGAACACCACGAGGTTTGGCAACACCGCCGCACCAGGTGGATCCGCCAGCGTTTGCGGGAAGACTGGAGCCGCGGATGAATTGGTAGTGGGGTTCAATTGAAATATGTTTTGAGACTGTGGAGTGCCTGTGCGGACGATTGCATCCGAGATGATGCCGTCTGCGATGCGGCCGTGGTAGAAGCCATACCCGCCGCGAATTACCGTCTTGCCGATACCCGTTACGTCGTAAGCGACACGCAACCGCGGCTCGAACTCCCCCTTAAAAGATGGGAAAGTCTGAGTCTGCGCCGGCCCGAGGATCTGGCCAGGAAGGTTTGGCAGCTGATTCGAGAACAGTGGCCGGGGAAGTTGCTGGTCCGCATAACGGAGGCCGAGATTCAGCGTCGCGCGTGATGACAGGGGGAGCTCATCGTGAACAAAGATGCTGTAATCGGTGGTCGCGAATGTGAAGTCGGCGCGACCAAACGATTGAGTGTAGTTGCCGGCGTAGCACTGGCCCGCGATCCGCGCGGAGCCCGAGCATCGCCTGTCTGCGGCCCTCAGCGCGCCGGCGGCTGCGAAGTTGGCGTAATCAATGATGAAGTCATTGAGGGTTGAGTATGAGTAGCTGCCTTCTTCGTTCGGCAGCATATCGCGCACACTCTTCACGCGGTTGAACTCGAATCCTGTCTTGATGACGTGAGTCCCCAGTAACACGGTGACCGTATCGGCGTACTGCCATCGCTTCTCATCAGGAAATGCTCGCGCATCGAGAGCGCTTGGCTTACCGAAGTTGATACCGCCTGCAACAGTTACCGACGGTGGCTTGCCGTGAGGACCCGTGAGCGGCTCGCCGGGGCCGGGCGTCTGGCTGAACGCGTATTCGTGGTCGCGGCTGACGTGGGTGTGTACCTCATTGAGCAGCCGTGAACTGACCCTCGACACCAGGTTGACTGTGATCCAGTCGATGTTGACGAAATCATCACCGAAGCTCGCCCGACCCCTGCTCGACGTCGGTGCGGTATCGGACCCAGCCGGGGATGTCCACCGCAGGCGATTGTAGGTTGCACTCAACGCATGCCGGCCCGTCACGTTCCAGTCGACTCTGGGCGTATAGATGGTTTGGTCCCCGCGGCGTGGAACTTCGCCCGTCAGGCTCTTGAGAAACGCCAGCGTCGAATCGATCTGCGTATCCGTCAGCAACCGGCTGGGGGCCTTCAGACCCGCGCCGGCGGTTCCGCGATCGACGCTGTCAAAGAATCCGGGATCGCTCGTCGTCGAAATCGCAGGAAAGTTGCGCCGTTGCTGGTCGTACGCCGCAAAAAAGAACACTCGATTCGCGAGAACCGGACCGCCCAGTGTGCCGCCGAACTGATAACGCGTGTCAACAGGCTTCAGCGGAGCGAGATCGGGCGCGCCATTGACGAAGACGCTCTGAAACCCGCGCGGATTGCGCGCCCCCCACTTGTTGTCGCGATCGTAGAAAAACGCCGAGCCGTGAAATGTGTTCGTTCCGCTCTTCGTGACGGCGCTGATCACGCCGCCGCCCGTCCCGGCGTATTCCGGCGGGTAATTTGAGATGTTGATGTCGACTTCACGAATCGACGCGAGGCTGATCGCGTAGCTGCTGCGTCGGCCTGCACGCTCGTTCGACAGCAACGCCTGATTGTTATCCCCGCCGTCGATGCTGTTGGTGTTGAACAGGCTGCTGGTGCCGCGAAAGCTGACACCTCCGGAAGCACTCTCCGGAATCGTTGCCGGCGCGAGAATCGCAAAATTGGACCACCGGCGGCCGTTGTTTGGGAGATTGTTGAACGACGTCTGAGTCAGGTGGATGGTGACGTACTGTCCCGTCGGGTGGATGGCGGATGTGCGACTTCGCGCCGATTTAGAACCAGCCGGGTCGGAATCGAGCGCGATGTTAACCGTCGTCGTCAGCCCGACTTCAACCACGACAGTCGCAACATCGATCGATCCGAGCCGCAATGTGTCAATCTCGATGACATATTCTCCCGGCTGCAGATTCAGGATTCGAAAGCGGCCCTCATGGTCCGTCGTGGCTGACGATTCGAGGTTCGTGTCGGTGTTGCGGGCCACGACGGTAACCCTTTGCATGGCCATCTGGCTTGCGTCGGTCAGAGTACCGGTAATCGCGCCGGTGACGATGGATTGGGGCGTTGCTGTCGAGGCGGTGCACGTGACGAGAAGGCCGATGAAGGCTCCTCGCAATATTGGATTGGTGCGCATCCCGCAGCTCCTCGCCATTGGCCACTAGAAACCGCAATTGGGATTAGGTGCGGGAAGCTCGCCGCGGAACGGAAGATTCACCGGCGCCAGGATAACCGTCACATCCTTGGCGGGTTGCCCCGTTTCGTTGCGGCCCAGGTGTCCGCGCCCCGTGTCTACGTAGCCCTGACCTGCCGAGACGACATGTGGCGTACAGGTCGGGTCGTCTGCTTCATAAAACGTGACCTGACCCTGCAGAACGCTGATGAACACCGGACCGGGGTGGGTATGCCATCCCGTGGAACCGCCCACAGCGTAATCGTGCGTACGGACCACCATGTCCAAATGCGATTTGGCCTTCACCTCGACATTCACGAGCGAGTCCGTTTCCACCTTGAAGGGCTCGTACGTAGCGCGGCCGATCAGCGTGGGCGTGACCCCGACGGCCGGTGACGCCCACGCGAGGATCGCACAAACCGTGAAGACCAGAACTACCGAGCACAGTACAGTGATCGTCCTTTTCATCGGCTTCCTCCTATCCAATTCGATGCGAATGACGGTACCGGCCCCTCAGCATCCACGGCAACGAGCAAAAAGGAGCAAAGTCGCTCATCGCTGCTCACGGGCCGAAGTTGCCGTTCCGCGGGACCTGGACAGTGGCAGAATGGCGCGACGAGTGGCGCTCTGGAGGTCGCATGCCTGTACAACCCGGGAGGGACAACGATCCGGAACAGGATTCTCGAGGAAAACGCCTCGAATCTTGGAAGGAGATCGCGGGATATCTCAATCGTCATGTCACGACGATTCGGCGATGGGAAAAGCACGAAGGGCTGCCTGTTCATCGCCATCGGCATGCGAAGCTCGGCTCGATTTACGCCTACACCAGAGAACTGGACGCGTGGTTTGAAGGCCGGCGAGAAGAGGGCGATGAAGCTCGGCCAGCAACAACAGGCGCGTGGGAAACATCCGAGCGCCTTCCGCCTCCGCCCTCACTCGCCGCCGGTGTCCAGGAACCTATCCGTCTCACCGGACGCGACGAGGAAATTGACCTTCTTCGCTCGAGCTGGGAGCGCACGGTTCGAGGAGAGCAGCAGATCGGGATCGTCAGCGGCGAGCCGGGAGTCGGAAAGACGCGACTTGTTGTGGAGTTTGCCAGGTCGATAGCCAGACACGCCACGGTGCTCGTAGGACGTTGCGACCGCGAGGCACTCGTCGCGTATGCGCCGTGGGTAGCTATTCTCCAATGGCTGATCCGGACAACGCCAGCGGAGGCCTTGCGGCGGCATCTGGCGGACATCGAAGCCGGAAGCGAGCTGGCGCAAATCGTCCCGGAGATCACGACGCGAATTCACATCGTCGAACCACGGGATTCGGCGACGCCGGACGGCCGCCGCTACCGGTTGTTCGAGGCCGCGTCGCAACTGCTTGCGGCCGCATCACGAAGCGCACCGATTCTCCTGGTGATCGATGACCTGCATTGGGCCGACCGCGGCTCGTTGTTGCTCTTGCGGCACATAATCCGCTCAACTCGCGAAGCGGCCATCTACTTTTTGATCGCGCATCGGAATGATGTACCTGAATGGTCGCCCGAGTTTCGCGACCTGGTGGAGTCGTTGCGGAGAGAACACACGCCTACACGAGTCGCCCTGCATCGGCTTTCGGACGACGACGTCCGCCACATGATCGAGGAATGGATGGGCCGTGACGCTCCTCTGTCGCTGACCCAATTGGTAGCCAGACACACTGAAGGTAACCCGCTGTTCGTCGTGGAGATGTTGAAGCATCTCGACGAGACAGGGGCGCTCACCCTTCGCCAGGAGTGGGATGGGCCCATCACGCTGGCAGACGTCGGTCTTCCCGAGGGGATCCGTCAACTGATCGGGCGCCGATTGGAGCGACTGGGTCTCACGACACGGCGACTTCTCACGATCGCCGCCGTCATGGGCCGCGAATTCAGGCTGTCGGTAATCGAGGGACTCGTGGACGTCAGTGAGGACGCTGTGCTGGACGCCATGGACGAAGCGCTCACGGCCAGCATCGTGACCGAAGAGGCCGGTGCTCCAGGCAATTTCTCGTTCACTCACACGCTGATCCGAGAGGCGCTTTACACGAGCATTACCGCCGCGCGCCGCGTGCGGCTCCACCATCGGATTGCGAGCGCGCTCGAGCAACAGTCCACCGTAATCGTTTCTCCCCTGGCCGAACTGGCGTATCACTTCGGACAAGCAGCCGTATACAAGAGCGCTGAAAAAGCCGTCGACTACGCCACGCAAGCCGGTGACCATGACAACACCACCCTGGCATTCGAGAGCTCAGCGCACTGGTACCAAGCGGCGCTCCGGGCGATGGATTTCGTGGCGCCGAATGCGGTCAGCGCCGGGCGACGATTCGAATTGCACGTCAAACGGGGACGCAGCTTCTTCGCGGTCGGACAGTGGGCATCCGCGAAGAACGCCTTTGAGGCAGCGACGAGTCTGCTCGATCCCGCGGAGCAAGAGAAGCGGTGCGAACTGCTCGTCCGCCTTGCCGAAACGGCGTTCTGGCAGATGGATGTTCCAGCCCTCCGGAAGTTCGCGGGGGAAGCGCAGGTGCTCGCCGATCGTGTCGGTCGCGACGATCTCTGGGCGGACGCACAGGCATGGATGGCGAGTGCCATGGTTTCGGATGGTGACGTGCTCGCGGCGACCCAGATGGACCGCGAGGCGCTCGCACGTGCCGGCGGAATTCGTTCGTTCGGCCTTGCTCGCACACCGTTGACGCTCTATTGGGCTGGGCGCGCCGATGAAGCCATCCAGCATGCCTCGCAGGCGGTAGACACAGCGAGGGCGTCGGATGATCCCCCGTTCCTGCTCTACGCACTGCAGCACCTTGGACTCAGCCTGTCAGGTGCGGGTCGGTTTGACGAAGCGGTGCGGGCGTTCGACGAGGCTCGCGCCTTTGGCAGGAGATGCGGCGCGCTCCCGCTGCTGGCGCGAGCCACATCGATGTCCGTGGCGCCCCTGTTGAGTCTTGGCGATCTCAGTAGCGCGATGGCGCGAGCTCTTGAGGCACGCGAGCTCGCGCATCGCGTCGCCTTCGAACCGCCGCTGGTCAGTGCCGGAATCGATCTGCTCCTCATCTTTGCCCGGCAACGGGACCCCGGGCAGGCCGAATCGTTGCTGGACGACACGGCCCAGGCCGTGCAGAACGCCAGCGGCTGGCATGCGTGGAAATGGGACATGAGGCTGTCGCAGGCGCGGGCCGAACTTGCGTTCGCACGCGGTGCATGGGCTGAAGCTGTTCATGCAGCAACACACGTGATCGACCAGAGCCGGCGTCGACACCGGCCTAAGTACGAGGCGCTGGGCCTCGTCACAAGAGCCCGAGCGTCGCGTCAAGTCGGAGCTCCCTCGGCGGCGAGGGACGCGCGGGCGGCAGTGAAGGCGGCGCGACGGTTGGGCGATCCGGCAGTGCTTCTGGACTGTTTGATCGTGTTGCTGGAACTCGACGGAACAGACGCGTTGCTCGATGAGGCGCGGCGGACGGCTAAAAAAATCGTACTAGCCGTTTCCGACGAAACACTGCGTTCGGCTTTCCTCACGTCAGTCGGCAGCAAAGCGCCTCGTGTCGTGGCGACCTGATTCGCTGCGGTTCTCAGGCGCATCACCGAGTGTCGGCGGCTATACTGGAGATGTCCGTAAGTGATCGCGGCACATTGGAGGACTTATCACAAACGCCGTGATCCCGCTCACTACGCGACCGGTAAGTCGTTGATTCTAAAGACGGAGAGATGCTGGAGCGGTCGATCAGGCACGCTTGGAAAGCGATTTTGGCGAGCCGCACTGAGCGACACCGAGGCACCTCCTCGCGCAACCACTTCAACAACTTACGTCCGTCCGATGTGCATCGATGTGACGCGGTGAACGGCGGCGTCGGTCGGCGCTCTCGCGCCCACCTTACACAGTTCTTACACAGTTACGTTGTTTCCTTACCGAACGCGATTCCCTGTTACCCGGCATCTGGGCGGTTGCGCTCTTTCGCCGCATACCTCAAGGACGCGAACTCGTCCTACCGTGACGAGGGCACCGCTATCAGCCGTCGCCGCCAATGGCCGGCCTGCCTCAGACACCAGGCTTCCGGCCCCGGGCATCGAGCCGGAGGATCTAGCCCGGAGCCTGAGGCCTGAACCTCCTGCCGCCGACCCCACGCGGTTCTACTCATAGCTGGGGCTTGCGACGAACGCGTGGTTCTGCCCATCGGTGCCGATGTAGTCGCCTACGATGTCACCTCCGGCATTGATGCCGCGGATGCGCGTCACCGATGCGCCGGCCACATCGAAGCGGCTGTACTCCCACTCGGTCTGGTCGATCGAACGGTGGGTGTCCAGGATGAATCCGTGACTGGCGCTCGAAGGCTCGCCGGGGTTGCGATAGTTCCCGACGATCACGCCGCCGGCGTTGATGTCCTGCGGTACCGTGCGCAGGCTGCCCGGCACGTCGAACGTGATGACGTCCCCTTTAACGAGCAGGTAGCCGTGGCTGACTCCGGCCGCCGTATACGTACCGACAATCCACTTGCCATCCGGGGTTGCCCCGTAGTGCATGGCGAATGACCCGGACTCGGGCGCCGGGTAGTCGAACCTGGAGAAGGTTCCATCACGCGTCAGCGTGAAGCCATGCATGGACGTGTATTCGCCAGACGGAGTCGCGTAGTGGAAACAGCCGACCATTGTTCCGTTCGGTAAAATCCGGAACGCGGCGGGCGTCATAGTCGGTACTGGGTCCACCAGGTTCGGTACCGTCGTCCACTCGCCATATTTGTCAAGGAGAAACCCGTAGGCGCTCGTTGGCGCTTCGCCCACGAGCCCATAGTAACCGGCGATATCGCCTGCCGGCCCGATTGCCGTCGCAATCGACCAATCCGTGTTGATGCCAGGGAAGTCAACGGAAGTGAATTCCCCTCCCTTGAGGAGGAACCCGCGATTCTTGTTGTTCGGCGCGGCCTTCCGGTACGTGCCGACGATGTCACCCCTGGCGTTGATGCCGTACGCCTGGGTCACGGCGGTACCAGGGAAGTCGAACGAGGTGATGACGTAGCGCCCGACGTCTGCTTTGACCCCGACAGGAGCCAGCAGAGTGGCAAGCGGCGTCACGACAAGGACGAGGATTCCAGCGGCTCTCTTCATGCCTCTGTTCATGGTGACTTCTCCCCCGTTCTCAAAGATGAGAACCACCCGGTTCGGCATAAGGTTAGCCCGGGGGCAGACCTTATCCTTCCGAGCTCGACTCCGAACCATGCGGGCCGCCGTGCGAAGCGCTCGGGAACGGCCCCGCTATAGATCGCGTAAACGGCGGAGGAACTACCTCACGGGTGTGGACGCGGCCGAAGAGCTGCCGGGGATCGATTCGGCGGTGGGCACGACGACGGCCTACCGTCTGAGCGCAATCCGGAACAAATTGGTGTGAAAGTCGGCCTTTGTGAAGACGTATGTCGCGGGATCCGACCCGATTGACACGTCGCCGTGTTGGAGCGTGCGGACGTCCGGCCGGTTCGCCAAGGCGGCGTACTCGAAGATCGCGTGCACGCCTGGATCGGGCAGCTCAGGAAGCGACGACGCCTCCTCGAGCGGAACGACCAACGTCCTGCGTGGCGCCCCCGTGGCGAGATCGAGATTGACGCCGACCGTGAAGTGCCGGCCATCGGGCGACCAGCCAACGTCGCAGTATGGAATGCAGACCCGACGGGCCGCCCCACCGCCAATCGGCACGGCGAAGGTCGCCACCGGTTCGTCGGCACCCGATCCGGGCGAGTAGACGATGACCCATCGTCCATCGGGCGAGACCTGCCCCTTCTCGTGCACCGGCGGTCCGTCGATCTGCTCCCGGCGCACTCCATCTTTGCTGATGCGGACCACGCGGTTGCCCGATGCCTGAATCGATCGGACGATTAATTCATCCGCCACACCGAAAGACACCTGATCTGCGCCCGACGCGATCCGCCGCGGCGCACTCCGTCGGTCCAACGGTGCGATCCAGATCTGAGACTCTCCACGATCACTGGTAGTGAAGGCGACCTCGGCCTCGTCACGCGAGATGTCGTAATCGACGATCGAAACACTCGGAACGAGCGTCTGCACCGTCCCCGCTGCTAGTGTTAGCGAGCGCAATTCGAAGACGCTGGAATCAGGGGCCGATCTCAGCAGGAAGTACACGCGTGTGCCGTCTCGCGAAAGGCGCGGAAGTGTCGCGAATCCTTCTGCCACCACGGCCCGCTCGCCGTTCGTATCGTGAATCCAGATGGAGCTCCGACGAATCCCGAGAGCGGTAATGAGCGAGCGGCCATCCGGCGCCACCGCCACGCCTTCCTCTTCAGTAGGCCCCGTCGTGATCTGTTCCGGCATTCCATCAGGAAACCGTTGGCGCCAGAGGTGCGAACGCCCGCCGATGCTGGCAGCGAAGTACATCCACTGTCCGTCGGGAGACCAGGCGGCGGACGTGCACGTTCCGGGCGGGCCGACTTCACGGCCCATGGAGCTGCCATCGGCCGGTACCAGTCGGCACGGAAGGCCGAAGGCGTGCGTCTGGTCCATTTCGACCACGAGAATCCACCGCCGGTCAGGCGACGCATGCGCGAAGTGCGCCATCCCGAGCGGATGCGGCGGGAAATAGACGTCGCGGAGTTCGGATCGTCGCACGGTGGCCGCGACAATGCCCATGTGCAGGGCACCACGAATTTCTGCGAACAATACTCGGTCGTTCGAGAGAAACGTGAGGCCCGACGCGTTCGCCAGCAGCCGTGTCGGCTCGCCGCCGAGCGCCGGCACCGTGAACGTGTC
This sequence comes from Vicinamibacterales bacterium, assembly GCA_035463475.1. Lineage (GTDB taxonomy): Bacteria > Acidobacteriota > Vicinamibacteria > Vicinamibacterales > 2-12-FULL-66-21 > JACPDI01. Next base: position 139,024 of record DATHTE010000008.1, on the reverse strand, counting down.
CCACGATAGACCGTCCTTGGTCATTTCCAGCTGGGTGTACGCCACCCGCGAGCCGTCAGGCGTGAAAACCGGGCTGTATTTCCCCTGGCGACCACGTGTGAGCTGCACCGATTCGCCGTTTGGCAGCAGCTTGACGTAGATTTGGCCGCTGCCGAGGAAAAAGTTCTCGCCCACCTTGAAGGTGACCATGCGGCCGTCGGGCGACAGGCTGGGAGCAACAACGGACTCAGTCAGCTCGGTGAGCTGAACATAGTCCGAGCTCGATGCGATCGGACCGGATCGGCTCGTGGTGCGAAACAGCATCACACCGGCGATCGTCACGAGAACAGCCAACGTGGCTGCGGCGACTGCGGCCGCGCGCCATCGATCCCAGCCACGCTGGATCAACTCGATCGTCGCGCGCGCGTCGGCGATGTTCTGGACGCGCTGAGCGAGATCGCGCTGCAGACAGTCGCGCAAGAGTCTTCGGATTCGCAGCGGCGTCGAGGGTGGCAGCCTCTTCCAGTCCGGTTCCTGCTCGAGAATGGCGGTCAACGTCTCGGTGACTGTCTCCCCGCCGAAGGCCGGCTGTGCGGTGAGCATCTCGTACAGAACACAGCCAAAGGCCCAGATATCGGCGCGCTTGTCCACGGGCAGCCCGCGCGCCTGTTCGGCACTCATGTACGGCGCGGTCCCCAGAATCGTGCCGACGCGCGTGGCGTCGACGCCCAGCGCGGTCGACTGCGACTGATCCTGCGGCGAGACCACGCCGCTCGCCGCTGCCTTTGCGAGCCCGAAATCCAAGACCTTTACTAGGCCATCCGGCGTAACTTTGATGTTCGCCGGTTTCAGGTCGCGATGAATGATCCCCTTTCGATGCGCAGCATCGAGCGCATCAGCGATCTGACTCGCGAACCGCAGGGCGTCAGGCAACGCGATCGGACCCCGCCGCAGTCGATCGGCCAGCGTTTCTCCGTCGACGAACTCCAGCACGAGCGCCGGAAACCCGGCTGCGTCCTCGAGGCCGAAAATGGCGCCGATGTGTGGATGATTGAGCGCAGCGAGCATCCGTGCTTCACTTTCAAACCGCGCAAGCCGCCCGGCATCAGCAGTGAACTCCGTCGGGAGAACCTTGAGAGCGACATCACGTCCAAGCCGCGAATCGTGCGCGCGGTACACCTCGCCCATTCCACCGCGCCCGAGGAGCGACGTGACGCGGTAGCCGCCAAGCTGCCGACCGGTGAGGTCACGACGCGCGGGGCTAGCAAGCCGTACCGGGGCAGGCCCGCCGACGAACTCAATAAAGCCGCTGGTCGACACAGGTTGATCCAGCAGCTTCTGTACCTCGTATCCCAGCTCGGCGTCGCCCCCGCACGAGTCAGCGAGAAACTTGGCGCGATCGCTCTCGGGAAGCGTGCGGACGCCGTGGTACAGCACCTGGATGCGTTCCCAGCGTTCCGGTGTCATCTCATGCCCCACCAATTAGTCCAGCAGCCGGGCGACGGCCGGCCTGCCGAGATCGGATGGCGAACGGATTTGCGCAAATTCTACTATTTTGCCATTCGCATTACACCACTTCGCGGGCGAGGATACCCGCGCCGCTGCCTCTTGAGAGGCCTCGGAGGGTGGCCTATGCTGTGGGCGAAGCTGATGACCGACGGGTCGCCAAACGTCGCCAGGATTACGGAACTGCTCGTCGCGGTGAGCCAGGGTGGGCGTGAGGCGCTCGATCAATTGATCCAGCTCGTCTACGACGACCTTCGGCGCATCGCGGCGGCGCAAATGCGACGTGAAGTCGGAGAGCACTCGCTCCAGCCAACCGCTCTCGTACACGAAGCGTACATCCGGCTCGTCGATCAGCGGCATGTCCAGTGGCGGGACCGGGCACACTTCTTTGGCGTTGCCGCCAGCCTGATGCGCCGGATTCTGGTCGATCACGCGCGTGCGCGCCTCGCTGACAAGCGCGGCGGAGGACTTGAACGCGTCACACTCGCCGGTGACGAAGCGGCGGACAGTCCTCGAATCGATGTCCTCGCGTTGCACGAATCGCTGCAGCGCATGGCCGCATTCAGCCCGCGTCAGGAGCGCATCGTGGAATTGCGGTACTTTGGCGGCCTCACCATCGAAGAAGCGGCCGAGGTCATTGGCATCTCAGAGGCGACCCTGGTGCGCGAGTGGACGATCGCGAAAGCGTGGCTGCGAGCCGACCTATCAGATCTGCCGCCCCCTAAGGGCATTGGCACCGTGTGAGCTGCCGATTCGCGGTCGAAAGAATCGCAATTGCCGTCTGTGGCGATCTGCATGCCCGACGCACCGCGCGCCACAGCTTCGGCGGCAGCTATACTGGAATGGCCATAAGTGATCGCGACACATTAGGAGGTGTTACACAATTCGCCGTGTGTTCTCCTGAGTCGCAGTCGTAAGTCGTTGATTCTAAACGCGGAGAGATGTCCGAGTGGTTTAAGGAGCACGCTTGGAAAGCGTGTGTAGGGGAAACTCTACCGTGGGTTCGAATCCCACTCTCTCCGCCAACTCTCCCGGCGCATCATCGGTTGGCGGACACCCGCGTCGGAGCGCCGGTTCCTGTGCCGGTCCTGTTTCACGCCCCTTCATCGCGCGCGATCGGCCGCGTGCGCCGACATCCACGCGCTGGCGGCGCGCTCGCATTCGGCATATCGCGCGGCTCCGAGGCTTTTACGTACCTGGTCGATTCTGCGAGGAAGCTCTCTCCGCATCTCCTGCATGGGACCAGGTTGGCGCTCCTCCCACGGTCCTGGCCTGTCGAGATGCGACGCGACCAGGTACCACGTACACGCCTGCCGATCGTCCTTCCCTATTGGATGCGGCGACAGAAGACTCGAGTACAGCTGGCCTAGTTTGAACGCGGCGACCGGGTATCCCTGTCGGGCGGCCAGGTCGAATTTGTCTCGACCCGTGAGGACGGACACAGAGTCGGTGTGCCCGAGGAACCGTTTCTCGATGTAGAACTGGCCCAGGTAGAACGACCCGATCGCATCCCCCTGTTCGCTCGCCTTCCTGAACCACTTCTCCGCCTCCTCTTTGTCCTTCCGTACTCCTTCGCCCTTGATGTACGAGATTGCGAGATCGACTTGGGCGCTGGTATCGCCGGCCTCGGCGGCTTTCCGATACCACGTCGCCGCCTGGGTGTAATCCCGCGGCACACCAGTGCCGTAGTTGTACGCCTGCGCCAGATTCCTCATCGCGTTGAGGTCCCCCCCGTCGGCAGCTTTCCGGTACCAGGTCAGCGCAGCGCGATCGTCCCGCGCCACCCCCTTTCCGAGCGCATACGCGACGCCAAGGCGGTTCTGGCCTGACGCGTTGCCCTTATCCGCAGCGAGGCGAAAGAGGCGGACGGCTTCGGCGGGATCGAGCGCCACACCGTCGCCCGTGAAATAGCACCAACCGAGGTTGCTCTCGGCCTGCGGGTATTGGTGGCTCGCGGCCTTCCTGAACCATTCGACGGCGATTGCGGCGTCACGCGGCAGACCTTCCGCGCCGAGCGCATACAGCATTCCCATGGAATTCTGCGCGATCGGGTGACCGCGCTCCACCGCGGCGCGAAGCCACTGCATCGCCTCGGACTGGTCCCTGGAAATGCCATTGCCGGCAAAAAGGGACAGAGCGGCCACCACCTGGGCGTCCGCGTCTCCGGCCCGAGCCCGGCGCAGGACGTCAGCAAGGGCCTCGGTGGTCATCGATTCAACCGCTTTCATGAGTTCCCGTCGGTGCGCCTCGGTTACGACCAGAACGGTCGGCGTTGCGGGTTGCGAGATGACGGTGGCGGGCAAGAGGACACTCACGGCGAGCGCGGCCGCGCAGGCGGCGCGCGGGCCGTCCGGGGTGACGCGGATACCAGGGAGTCTCATGGCGGCCTCCTCTGAGAATCGCCTCCACTAACGAATGCGAAATCGGGCCCCAGACGGGTGCAGTTGTGCTGTGACTCTGGTGTTCCGTTCGCGGGCGATCCTGTCAACAGAAAGGAGGATCGACGCTAACTCGGAGGTCTTGTAACTGTCGATCCCGGCCGGATGAACGGGAGCATCGCGGATGGATTTTGTTCTGGCTGCACGTCGCGTCGGGTGGCTGGCTCTGATCCCCGTGCATGATCTTCTCGATTGAGCAACCGTCTGGGCGGTTGTCAAGGGCGCCGCCTCGATCTACAATCGTCGCACCCCCACAACGTTACTTCACCTCGCGGGAGGACCCATGCGGGCTCGCGGCGGATCGGCCCGTTGGCTGTTCGTCGCCTGTCTGCTGTCGGCGCGTCAAGGATTCACCCAGACGGCGCCGGCGCCAGCCGACGCGTCGCAGGGAAAAATCGTCTCCATGTCCGGGCGGGTCGAGCACGCCGCCGCGCGGCGGGACGTCTGGAATCCCGCGACGCCGTTCCAGACGCTCTTCGTGGACGAGCGCGTGCGCACGCTGGTCGCCAGCCGTGCGTCGATCCTCTTCATCGACGAGATGCAGGTGAAGCTGAACGCCGGCGCCACGCTCACCGTGACGGCGGTTCGGGGGCGCGGCACGGACACGACCGTCTTCGAGCTGCTCCGTGGCGAGGGCTGGTTTCGCAGCAAGCGGCCCGGGGCCGCCGTCATCCGAACGCCGGCCGCGAGCGCGGCGATCCGCGGCACGGAGATCGACGTCGCGGTCGGGCCGGACGACACCACCGTGTTGACCGTCGTCGAAGGGAGCGTCGATGTCTCGAATGCGCAGGGCTCGATCGTCGTCAACGCCGGCGAAGAGGCCACGGCGCGTCCCGGACAGGCGCCGGTGAAGCGCACGGTTCTCAATCCGGACGACGCGGTGCAGTGGACGCTGTTCTACCCGACGGTGGTCGCGTGGCAAGATCTGCCGGCGGCGGCGAGGGCGTCAGCAGCGGGCCCGGGATTCGCCCGGCTGCAGTCGGGTGACGCCACCGGCGCGCTGGCCGTGTTCCAGGCGTCTGCCGGCGATCCGTGGGGGCGCATCGGCGCGTCGATGGCCTATCTCGAGCTGTCGGATCCCACGAGGGCGTACGAGGCCGTCGCGGATCCCGCCGTCGGCCCGGCGGCCGCCGACCTGCTCGCGCAGCGCGCCGCCGCGGCGATGGCGGCCGGCGACGTGGCGTCGGCGCGCGCGTCGATCGACGCCGCCCTCACGGCGGAGCCGTCGCACCTGCGCGCGCTGCTGCTGCTCTCGTCGCTGGAGCTGACTCGAAACCGCAAGCGCGAGGCGATGGCCGCGGCCGAGCGGGCGTTGGCGGCGCACGCGGACTCCGTCGGGGCGCAGGTTGCGGCGGCGGAAGCGGCGCAGGCGGCCTTCGATCTCCCGCGCGCGCGCCGTTACCTCGATCGCGCTCTGCAGCTCGACCCGGACGATCTGCGCGCGCTGGCGAATCGGGCGCGCATCAGGTTCGGCGCCGGCGACACGCGCGGCGCCGGCGCGGACGTGGCGCACGCGGTCGGGGTCGCGCCGGGCGACGCGCAGGTGCGCTCGCTGCGAGGGTTCATTCACCTGGCAGCCGGGCGGGACGCCGCGGCGCGCGCGGACTTGACGGGCGCGGCGCAGGCGGATCCGGAGTTCGCCGAGCCGCATCTGGGACTCGGGTTGCTCGACTTCAAGGAACGGCGGGCGGCGGAGGGGCTCCTGGAGATGTTGACCGCGACGCTGCTGGACCCGCAGGTCGCGTTGTACCATAGCTACCTCGCCAAGGCGTACTACCAGCTCGGGCGCTTCGACGAGGCGTTCGCGGCGCTCGCGTCGGCCAAGCGTCTCGATCCGCTGGATCCCACGCCGTGGCTGTATGCCAGCCTGTTCGAAAGGGATCACAACCGCCACGTCGCCGCGCTGCGGGAGCTGCAGCGCGCGATCGCGCTCAACGACAACCGCGTCGTCTACCGCAGCCGGTTTCTCCTCGACCGCGACCTCGCGACGAAGAACGTGAGCCTCGCCGAAGTCTATCGGCAGCTCGGCCTGGAAACCCGGGGCCAGTTCGAGGCCGTGGACTCCGTGAACGCCGACATGACGAACGCGGCGGCGCACCTGTTTCTGTCGCAGCTCGCCAGCCGGTCCCCGGATCGGTTTGGGACGAAACGGAGCGAGGAACTGCAGTATCTGTTCTACGCGCCCGTCAACCGAAACTCGTTCAACAACTTCGCCGAGTACACCGCCCTGCTGGATCAGCCCTATCGGCAGGCGCGACTGGTTGGCGAGACCGGCAACGCGCACCACGCCTTCGGCTCGCTGAGCACGTTTTCGGGCAACGACCGATTCGCCCACTCCGCGACCGTGTCGCTGAGCCGCCGCGACGGCCTGCGCGCGGATCACCCGGACGAGGCGGTGAACGGGTTCTTCCAGGGGAAGATCGCGCTGACGAGCTCGTCAGACCTGTTCCTCAGCGCCTCGAGAGTGCGCTCGCTCGTCGGCGACCTTGACTTCGCGCGGTCGGTGTTCGGCGCCGACACGTCGAACCCCGTGGTGCTCAGCCAGTTCAACGACTTCCCCGATGGAAACCGCCGGATTACGTTCTCGACGACCGATGCGACACTGGGATTCAAGCGCGATTGGCGCCCCGGGTCGACGTTGACCGCGCTCGTGGCCTACAGCGACGAGGAGTACGTCGACGAGAACCCGGATGCCTTCGCCCCCCTCTGTTCAAACTATCCCCTCATCGCCGGCGTGCGCTCCGCGACGCGCCTCCAGGTCCCGAGGGCCCTCTGGGACGCGCAACTGCAGCAGGTGGTACAGCTCGGCCCGCACCAGCTGATCGCGGGCGCGCAGATCTCGCGGAGGCGTTCGGGCCAGAGCTGCGACGACCGCCTGTTCCACGTGGTCTTCGGCAATCTCGACCTGTTCGAGCACGGATCCGAGACGTGGCGCGATCGGACCGGCAGCGGATACGTTCGCGACGAAATCCGCTTGAGTTCATGGGCGCACGCGTCAGCTGGTCTTCGGTATCAGACGATGAGATCCGATCGTCTACCGGAGCGGTACCGGGCCAGCGCGTGGAGCCCGCTCGTCGGCTTGACGCTGCGTCCCCTTCCCTCGACCGCCATCCGGTTCGGCGCATTCCGGGACCTCGACACGGGGACCGCGGTGCCGCGCATTTCGCCGACGCAGGTGGCGGGCTTCTCGCTCGAGCGCAGCGCCTATCCGAGCGCGCGCACCAGCGAAGCCAACCTGAGGGTCGAGCACTCGCGCGGCCGCGTCTTCCTGGGCTCCCGATTCTCCGTAAGCGACGTCGAGATTCCGCTCCTGGACTTCAACGGCGTGTATCCGGAAGCGGACACGCGAACCACGACGCACAGTGTGTACGGCAATGCGGTGCTGTCCGAGCGCGTCACTGTCTTCGCCGACAACCTGATTCGCCGCATCTCCACCTCCTCGTTCGCGCAGTACGACAACCAGCTGAGGCTCGGCGCCACCTACACGAATCCGCACGGGTTCATCATCTATTTCACCCATGTGTACGTGCCGCAGTGGTTCGAGCGGTCGTTGGTTCCGGACCTGCCGTCCGGCGCAGCCTACAATCTGACCGACTTCGAGCTGATGTACGAGTTCGCGAAGAAGCGCGGCTTTCTCAGCGCGCTCGTGACGAACGCCTTCGATCGACCGTTCGGCGGGATCATCGAGGGCAATGCCGTGCCGGGCGTGCGTCCCTACCGGCGCGTCACCGTGACCGTGTACTGGCGCCTGTGATCTGATGCGGGCTCTCCGACGCTTCGTCTCTTCCTGAGCGCGCCCCGCTGCGGCCGCTGCCCTTCGCGATCATCAGCGCCCCAGGTCACCTTGAGCCTGCGGCTGCCCGCCGCCGGGGCCGATGTCAGGGTGCTCTGCGGTCCACGCTCGATGCCGTGCATCTCGCGACAAGCAGAGCGGTCTTGCGCCACGCGCCGGACCTCGTACTCTTCGCCCAACGTGCGCTGAACCCGCAATGCGACCGTCGGACGATCGACGTGCGATCGCCGGTCGCCCGACTGCCGATGGAGACGGAAACATCGCGTCGAGGCTGCTCGTCTAATCAACGGCCCATGCTCTTACCGATTCACGTTGCCGCTGGCGGGCTCGCCATTGTTCTCGGCGCCGTAGCTCTGCTGGTGAAGAAGGGCGGGGTCATCCACCGCCGCAGTGGGCTGCTGTTCGTCTACGCCATGCTCGTCCTGGGCGCTAGCGCCTCGATCCTGGGCAATGTGTTCGGCGGTTTCATGACGATCTACTTTGTCGGCACGGCACTGACGACCGTCCGCCCCGTGACGCCATGGAACCGCCGTATCAATGTGGCCGCGCTGGCGGTCGCGGTCGGACTTGCGTTCGTCGACATCGTGGCCGGCGTGAAGGCCTTCAACAGCCCCCGCGGTGTCCTCAACGGCGTCCCGTTCCTAATGTTCTTCTTCCTCGCCACCGTCATGATCGTGGCGGCGGCCGGCGACGTGCGCATCATGCGGTTCGGCGTGCCCCGCGGCGGGCCGCGCCTGGCGCGCCATCTGTGGCGAATGTGCTTCGCGCTGTTCATCGCGGCCGGATCGTTCTTTTCGATCCGTGCGCGCGTGGCGAAAGTCCTTCCGGAGCCATTCACGACTGCGCCGATGCGCGCGCTGCCGATCCTGCTGGTGTTTGGCGCGATGTTCTATTGGTTGTGGAGGGTCCGCCGCCGCCGCACGTTGCCAGTGCTCGTCCGACACGATTCCATGCCACTCCCCACTGGCGCGGAGTGAAAGCGCGAAGCGCGGAGGCGGACGAATCCCACTCTCCGCCAGCCTCCGTTCACACGCCGATCACCTCGAATCCGAGGATGCATGCAGCCAGACAACGAGCGGCGTCATTTGCTGCTTCCTCCGCTGCAAGGGCGCCCTGCAACCGCTGGCGATCGATCGCCTGCCGGCTCTCGACCGCAATGAGCTCGCTGTATGAAATATAGCAATTGACATATTCTAGCTTGATGGCATATAGCTTATGCTATGACGGCCGACGGGCGCTGGTGGCTGCTGCTGCACAACCTCCCGCCAAAACCCCCGTATTTGCGCGCCAAAGTCATGCGGCGGCTCAGCCAGCTCGGCGCTCTGCCGCTCAAGCGGTCGGCCTACCTGCTGCCCGCGACCGAGGGAACCCTTGAGGATTTTCAATGGCTCCTCCGGGAGATCAGGGCCGAGGGAGGCGCCGCGTGGATCGTTGAAGCCTCCTTCGTCGGCGGCCTCCAGGACGACGAGATCCGCCAGAACTTTCGAACGATCCGCGCGACCGAGTACCGCGCGCTCGCCGGCGAGGCGCGAACGCTCCTGGAGCGCGTGCGCGATCCGGGTGCCGCGCCCGACGACGCCTCGCTCGAGAGCGAGCGGCGTCGACTGCACAGACGGTTGGAGGCAGCACGCCGTTTGGACTTCTTTCAGGCAGAGGGGCGCGAGGAAGTGGAGGCGCTGATGACCGCGATCGATCGTCTGACGGAACGCACGAACAAGCCACCCGCGCCGACCTTGCCGCGAGATGAACTGCGCGCGCGGACGTGGGTCACTCGCAAGGGAGTCAAGGTCGATCGCATCTCGTCTGCCTGGCTGATACGCCGCTTCATCGATCCCGCAGGCGCGTTCGTCTTCGTGGCTGCCGAGGATTCCATGCCTGTCACGGACGGCCTGCGCTTCGACATGTTCGAGGGCGAGTTCACGCACGAGGGGGACCGCTGCACGTTCGAGGTGCTGCTGGAGGTCTCCGGTCTTGCGGCGGACCCGGCACTCGCTGCGATCGCGCAAATCGTCCACGACATCGATCTCCGGGAGGAGCGCTATCAACGTCCGGAAACCGCAGGAGTGGCCGCGCTCATCGATGGCATCGTGTCGCGCTTTGCCGACGACCATCGCCGGATCGCGGAGGGCGCGTCGATGTTCGACACGCTGTACGCGAGCCTCGGAAGCCAGGCCGCAGGGGGAGGCGAGTGATGAAAGCCGATCGCCGGCGTTTCCTGTCGATGTGGGCGGCGGCTGTCGCGCTGGCGCACACCTCTGTCGAGTCTGTCGAGACGAGGAGGCTCCGCATGCAACAGAGCGTCTGGCCATCGACGTTTCCTGCATTGGGCCAGCGCGTCAACGGACATCCACTGACGTACCTGGACAGCGCCGCGACGACGCTGCGGCCGCAGACGGTGATCGATGCAATTGCCTCGTACTATGCCGCGGACAACGCAAACCCGTCCCGGGCCCACACGCTTGCGCGCCGCGCCGCCGACCGCCTGTCGGCGGCGCGGGAGGCCGTCGCGCGGTTCATCAATGCGGCGGACCCGGCGGAGATCGTGTTCGTCCGCGGCACCACGGAAGGCATCAACCTCGTCGCGAGCACGTGGGGAACGTCGAACCTCAAGCGCCGTGACGAGGTGGTGTTGACAGTCGCCGAGCACGCCTCGAACCTGATGCCGTGGACGAGGGCCGCGCGTCAGTCGGACGCGAACGTCCGGATGCTCGACGTGGACGACGAAGGTCAACTGCCGCTCGACGAGTTGAAGAAGATCCTGTCGGACCGAACGAAGGTTGTTGCGTTCAGCCATGTCTCGAACGTGCTTGGATTCGTCAACCCTGTGAAGGAGATCTGCGCGCTGGCGCGCCAGGCCGGCGCGCTCACCGTCGTTGACGGAGCGCAGGGCGCGCCCCACGTGCGGATCGACGTGCAGGACCTCGGGTGCGATTTCTACGTCTTTTCGGGACACAAGATGCTCGGCCCGATGGCAACTGGTGTGGTCTGGGGACGGCGGGATCGGCTGGATGCGATCCCGCCGTATCACGTCGGCAGCAACATGGCGCACGCGGTGGATTTCGAACGCGCGGAGTACGAGCAGGGCGCGCTGAAGTTCCAGGCCGGCACGCCGGACGTCGCGGGTCCGGTGGGTCTCGCGGCGGCCGTGCAGTTCTTCGAGACGGCTGGCCACGAGCGGTTGCGGCGCCATGACCAGGACCTTGTAGAGTACGGTCTCGCGCGGCTTGCGGAGATCCCGCGTCTCCGCATCATCGGCTCGAAACGCCCTGCCCAACGAGTGCCGGTGTTCACGTTCGTCATCGACGGCCATTCCGCCGCATCGATCGCGCGGGCGCTCGATGCGCGAGGCATCGCGATTCGCGCCGGCGACATGGCCGCGCTTCCGCTCCTCAAGCGGTTCGGCGCGACCGAGGCCGCTCGCGCGTCGGCGTACGTGTACTCCACCCGTCACGATCTCGATCGGCTGGCGGACGCGTTGCGGAACGTACGCTAGTGATCCGCGCACCTTTCCTTCACGTCGCGAACGGAACGAGCACCACGGGCCTCATCGAATCCGCCGCGATTCCAGGCGCGCGCTCCATCTGGGCTGATCCGCTCTACGACGGACCGGTCCCGGCGGGGTTGTCCGACGAGGAGTTGAGGGAGGTCCGCGCCCGCCATCTCGCAGGACCGGCCGAACAGGGCGCCGTCCATCCCGTGAACGACCTGCGGACCTGGCGCGCCGCGATCGACCGCCACGAGTCGTACGAAGAACTCGTCCTCTGGTACGAACACGACCTGTTCGATCAACTCAATCTCATTCAGCTCCTGACGTGGATCCGGGAGCGCCTCCCGCCCGCCAAGACAGTGAGCCTCGTGTGCATCGGGTCGTTTCCCGGGCATCCACGCTTCGAGGGACTGGGCGAGCTCTCGCCCGGCGATCTAGCCTCCCTGCTCGACACGCGGCAGCCGGTGACCGCGGAGCAGTACTCGCTCGCGAGCGCCGCCTGGGAGGCGTTCCGGGAGCCGACCCCCGAGCCGCTCGACGCTCTGCGCCGAGGCGACGCCTCCGCGCTGCCCTATCTCGCTTCCGCGATCGGGCGGTTCCTCGAGGAGTATCCGTGGACCATCGATGGACTCTCGCGGACCGAGCGGCGGCTCCTCGAACTTGCGAACGCCGGCCGCGTCGATCTCGCCGCGGCATTCCCACGCATGCACGAAGGCGAGGACGCCTACTACATCACCGACCTGTCTCTATCGGAGGTCGCGAAAGACCTCTCTCGCACGTCGCCTCCGCTGATCACGCTCGAACCGCGGCCGAGAGCCCGCAATGGGCCGCTCGAGGGATCGGTAAACCTGACCGATTTCGCCCGCGCCGTCCTGGCGCGCCGGGCCGACCGGATCAGGATCTGTGGAATCGACCGTTGGCTGGGCGGCGTGCACCTGGAGGGCCGTGGCGATCAGTGGCGCTGGGACCCCGCGCGCGGGCGCGTCACCAGGGCCTGACGATCCTCAGCGCGGCCCGACCGCGCGCGATGGCCGTTCGGTCTCGGCGCAATCGGCTATACGGGACTTCGCACCTGCCCTCGCCCGTGGAGCAGCCCGCCGAGCCAGACGCACGGGAACGCCGTCACGGCGAGCGCGATCGGATACCAGGCCGGACCGAGGTTGCCGATGCTGATCGCGGCAATCGCTCCCGCGGTGCTCAAGACGAGCCCGATTACTCCAACCACCGCGACGTGACGCATCGGCGAGTGGGGTGCGAGGCTCGCCGTGATGTAGCCACCGGCAATCGTGAAGACAATCCGATACGACAACGCCAGCAGGTTCAGCCCCGGATCGTGCATCGGCTCGCCCCACGGCGGGTAGACGTTCAGCATGTGCAGCACTTGATCGGTGCCGAGCGAGAGCACGGCGACCGACAGGAACCCCGTCGCCACGGCGACGATGCTGCGTCCCAGCCCGCCCTTGTCTGTCCTCGTTCCCGGGGTGGCGACGACGTTCACCGAATCCTCCTCTGATCCCCGACCGCGCGTCACGATAGCAGGTTCCGGGTCTCTGCCAACTCATCCGGTTCACCGTCATCATCGCCACGAGCCCGCGAAACCCGACGTTCCCGCGCGAATGGACGACCTTCGCGGAGGGCGTAAACGAAGTCATCGACGCGCGCAGCGGTGACGTCACCGCGCGCGGCGCGTGCTAACGGGTTCCGCCAGCGTAGCCGCTCGCTTCGAGAAACGCGGCGAAATCCGTGACGCTGAGGATGTCCTCGATCGCCCGCGCTTTGTCCCGCGCGCTATCGTAGTAGCTCTTGGCAATACGGTATCCGATCCAGTAGCCGAGATCGCGCGGCCATTCGGCGTTCGAGGGCTGCACGAACATCCAGTCGCCGGGCTCGCGGCGGTGCATCTCCTGCCGGAAGCGCTCCCACAGCTCGCGCTCGTGGTGCGCCCCGTAGCGTTCCGCGGCCGGATTGATGTGCCGGCCGGTGGTCAGTTCGGCGATCAGCTCTGCGCTTCCCTCGCGGACCGCGCGGCTCAGAAGCGTCGCTTCGGACCCGAGGGCGCGATGATACGTCTCCACACCGATCAGCATCGCCGACTGGAAGTGCGCCAGCTCGTGCAGGACGAGAGCGACAACGTCGGCCGGGTTGGCGGCGTAGCGTTCGCCGGCGACGATGACACCTTCACGTTCGACCATGCCGCCCGCGCCGAGGTGCCCGCCGACGAACCAGACCGGCGGGAACACCGCATCCGGATGGAGCGCCTTCAGCTTTTGGCACGCCGAACGGAGCGCCGGCGCCTCCGCGAGGATCGCGGCGGCGGTCCGGTCGAGATCCGCGTACGCGTGTGGACTCTTCGCCACAGCGGCGGCGATGCTGGCGCCGGTCACGTTGTATTGCGCCACGTACCGACGAAGGCCGGGCGACGCCCGCGCGAGGTAGTCGCGTTCGATGGCCGCCGCGCGAGCGGAGGTTTCGCCGCCTGCGGCGCGCAGCACCGCCGCGAGCCGGCGAAGGTCACTGACTTCCAACCGGACCTGGCCGGGGTCCGGGGTGAAGTCCTGGGCCGAACTCAGTCCGGCTGTGACCAGCGCCGCCGCCGCGAGGAAAGCAACAGGGGTAGACGTCATGGTGGGGCCGGAAGAACCTGCGTAACTATACGGCGCGATTCACGGAAGGTTCACGGTGCGGTTTGACTGCTCAGCCTCGACGATCGCATTCGCAGCTTTTCGGCGGTGCGGATCGGCGTGCACGTATGCCGGGGAAACTGGAGCCGTGACGAGACGACGCTCCTGCGGGGCGGCTACCATCTCCTCGCTCCGTACCTGCAGCGCCTGGACGCCGGTCAACCGGCAATGAGCCTGTCCGGCAGCGAAAGTGAACCGCGGGACCTCCCCCGTCGTCGAAACGATCGAGGAGAGCGTCCATGCCTGTTCGCCAGTTGACCCGATCGCGAACGGACGGGAAAATCGCCGGCGTCTGCGCCGGACTCGCCAACTACCTCGACGTCGACGTGGTGTTCGTCCGCGCCGCCTGGGTGGTCTTCTCCATCGTGCCCGGCGCGATCATCGGCGGCGTGCTCGCGTACCTCGCCGCGTGGCTGGTCATTCCGGAGACCACGGAACCGGCGACGCTGCAACACGGGAGGCGGCTCACGCGCTCCGCGACCGACCGGGAGATCGCGGGGGTGTGCGGCGGACTCGCAGAGTACTTCGCCGTCGACGCGACGCCGATCCGGCTGCTCTGGGTGATCCTGTCAATTCTCTGCGGCGCCGTCGTGCTGGGTGTCGTCGCGTATCTCGCCGCGTGGCTGATCATTCCACGGGCGCCCGAAGTGAGCTTGCCGGCGGCAGCCTCTGCGCCAACCGTCTAGCCTTAGGGCGCCCGCACAATCAGACTGTCGGCGCGCTGTTCGACGACGGGTTTGATCCGGGCGGCTCGACCTACTTCAGCGAAGGTCCGGCTTTACCCTGTAAGTCTCGGCCGTGTCGACTTTGAAGCGTCGAACGTTCGTGTATGTGGCTGCGCCGTAGATCCGCTCCGCCGCCGATACGTACGACTCGCGCATCTGGACTGGAGCCCAGAAGTCCGTTTCGTCAAGTGGGCCGTAGAGAACCTCGATTTCCATTGAAAAGAACCCGTGGCTGGTTTTGAGGACGCTCCGGATGACGCGACCCCTCATCGCGTCGATCCAGAAGGTGCCGGCTGAGGGGACGTTGCCCGCGGATCCGTCCTGGATAAATGTCGGTCGTCGCGTTTCGCGGTAATCCACCCGGCGAACCCGCATACCTTCGATACTGTCTTCACCTCCGAGGCTCAACTCGAACCTGCTCAAGTTTTCCGGCAGCAGATACATCAGCGGGAGCATGGGCTGGTTGATGTTACGCACGACGGTCCCGATGTTGTACCGCGCCCCCTCCGCGAGGATCTCGCGCGCGGCGGGAACAGACACCTCCCGGGGCTCCAGAAACAGCTTGCGAAGCCGATCGTCCCGGTCGCGCACCGGCCTCCCGTCAACCTCGAAGACATCGCGGAACGGTGTCCAGCCCTGATCTCCTGGCAGCCGCACGAGGAGGAAGTCAGACCTGAGACGGCGGCCCCGGCGAACGGGCAGACGCCAGCCAGAGTGCACAACTGACTGTTCGTAGGTCTCCTCGGCTACCACCCCGGACAACTCGGTGAGGTACTCAGTGGCGTAGCGAGACGCGCGGTCGATCACCGTCTGGAGTTCCGGATTCGCGTACCGAGGAACTGCCGGTGACGGCGCCGGCCGCACCTCTGGAGATGAAGTGCCCTCGGGGGCGCCGGACTTCCTCGATTCCTCGTGGACGCGAAAGTCGAACTCTCTGCCGGCGGGTGGCGGACCGCCCGCCGCCGCCTCGACCCGGAATCGATACGAACCGCTCGGCAACTCTCCAATCGGGATCGGGACGCGATACTGCGTTTCGCCGTCCGGCGCGAACGCATCGGCCCGGCGTTGTTCGGACGTCGTCCACACGACTCGACCGGTCTCGACGTTTGTCACAGTCGTGGTCAACAAGACCGACCGATCATCGGACTCGCCCGAGCGGTAGACGCGCGCGAACACCCACGGCTCGTCGCGTGCGGTGAAATCGCGGGTGAGAAGAGGAACGAATGGAACGAGCGCGGCAATCGTCGCTGCCCGCCCGGCCGGAACCGTGGGTGCCACGCTCCTGTCCTGGCCAAGGACGAGCCCGCTGAGCGACAGCGGCTGCGCATGAAATGCGGGCACCGTCAGGTCGTGGTAGACACTGCCTGCGCGGGCTGCGATCGCGCTGTGCACGCCGATCCGCAACTGGTACTGACCGGGGGGAAGCTCGAGGCGGGTGAACAACAGGTAGCGCCCTTCCGGGTTTGCACCACCACGCTCGGGCGTGAGAGCGACCCGACCGGTCACTCGATGACTCTCGCGCAGGCGACCTCCAGGCTCGACGGCCAACACAACGAGCTGCACGTCATCGCGCAAGCCGCCGACACCGGTGGTCTCCGCGAATTCTGGCGCCTGCACTTCGACCGCGACGACGATGGCCTCCCGGTTGCGGCCAGGGCCGCGAAACGGCGCGGCAAAAGCCTTGAGAGGAAGATCCGGTTGGGGCACGATCTCGCGCACGGCACGCGAGGCCACTTCACGCGGGTCCACGGAGGCGGCAGTGGCCACCGGCTTGTAACTGTTGCGCGCGAGGATGCGCACACCGGGACGCGTGGTGCGGACCTCGATGCGCCGAAGGCCGCGCGCCGCCGTCAGCGGGTCCGCGGAATACCCAAGCAGGTAGTACGCATTCGTGGCGTCCAGCACGCGATCGACGGCAACCAGCGGATCCGACCGGAACGTGGCGAATCCGCCGGTTGCCGAGGCGACGCTGGCGAACTCGGGAACGGCCTGCGCCTGTGTCCCGATGCGGCGCGGGCCGGTTGCCAGCGGGTCGCTCGGATCGATTGCATAGAAGGTGACGTTCGAATCCTGAGCGGCTGCGATCGCCCTGAGCACGCTCACATCGTTCGCGGGCTCGCCGGGCTGGGTGCGCTGGAAGTTCGCGCCCTGGCCGATGTACACGATGGCTTTCCGTCGCCGGTCGAGAGCCGTCAGGTGCCTGCTGACGTCCTCCACCACCGTAAACGGCCGATTGGCATCGAACAGCGCCTTCAGGTTGAGCCCGGCCAGCATGGCGCTGTCCTCGCTCATGCCGCTCTCGGGGTCCCTCGGCAATTCGGTAGCCGACGTCGGACCGGCCCGGCGTTCGATGAGCGACTGCTCGGCCTCGAAGCTGTCGATCGCCTCGAGAATCGCGGCGTGGTTGGTCGTGAACTCCCGCGCGCCTCGGCGGCTGAGGCTCACCCAGAGGAGGCCAACCTGGTCGTCCGGCGACAGCCGATGGACCAGCCGCTTCGCCGCCTGCTTGATCGCCTCGGTACGCCCCTTCAGGCTGTTCGCGTCGTCGAGCACGAGAAAGATCAGTCGTCCCCGGCCGGCGCCGAGATTGGTCGCCACGTCGTTCGCGGCAGGTGTACGAACGGGGCCAACGGGCAGGTCCACTTGCGCGAACGACACAATGTCCTTCGGCGCGCCGTCCTCGAGGATCTGAAATTCCTGCCGGCCAAGTCCCCTGACTGGCAGGTTCGCGCCGTCCAGCGCGACGACGTCAATCTCGATCAGGTTGACTTCGGCGCGAAAGGTCGGTCGTTGCTGTTCCGCCTGGGTCCTGGCGGGACGCGAGTCCTGAGTGAGAACGCCCTGTACCAGGAGGCCGGACGTGAGTGTGGCCAGCGCGGCAAGGAGTGAGCGCATCAGGCCTCCGGAACCGCTCGAGTGCCCGCGTCGTGACGCTAGCCGACCCGCACCATCACCACGTCGTGCGGCGGCACGGTCGCCGAGAAGGTGCCCTTGACGGCGCCGACGTCTTTCTTCTGCCAGAGATCTCGCACGGGCTGAGGCGAGTCGAACGGCAGGCCCAGCTCCTGCCACGACACGGCGATCGTCGCGGGCGCTTTGCCGCGGTTGAACAGGATCACCGCCCGGGCGCTTCCCTCGAGCGGCTTCGACCACACCTCGAGGTCCCCGTCGTCGCGGATCCGGCGGCCCTGGCGCCCGAGCGGATCCTGGTTGACCGCGATGACGTCGCGGTTGAGCAGGATGTCGCGCACCTCCGGGGCCATCGTTCGCACATCGTTTCCCGCCATCAGCGGCGCCGCGAGCAGCGCCCAGAAGCTGAAGTGCGCGCGGTTTTCCGCGGCCGTGAGCCCCGGATTGCCGACCTGCAGCATGTCCGGATCGTTCCACCCACCCGGCCCCGCGTACTTCTCCAGGCCAACCTGCATGTCGAGGATCCTCACCCAGCCATGCCCACCCCACGCTTCCGTGCAGTCCCAGCAGGGCAGGATGTCCCCCGTCGTGCGCCAGAGGTGCGCGACGCCGCGCGCCCACGTGGAGGGCTGGCTGCGTCCCCATTCGCACATGCTGAAGAGGATGGGCCGGCCCGTGGCGCGCAGCGCGTCGCGCATGGTGGTGTAGGCGACCTTCGGATCGACGCCGTCCGTGCTGCACCAGTCGTACTTCAGGTAATCCACGCCCCACGCGGCGTACTGCCGTGCATCCTCCGTCTCGTATCCGTTGCTGCCGGGGCGGCCCTGGCAGGTCTTCGAGCCGGCATCCGAGTAGAGCCCGAACTTCAGACCCTTCGAGTGCACGTAGTCGGCGAGCGCCTTCATCCCGGACGGAAAGCGCCTGGAATCCGCGACGATGTTCCCCGCGGCGTCGCGCGAGATCTGCCAGCAGTCGTCGATCACGACGAACTCGTAGCCGGCCTCCTTCATTCCGGTCGAGACGATCGCGTCGGCCGTTTCCCGGATGAGCGTCTCGCTGACGTCGCACTGGAACCGGTTCCAGCTGTTCCAGCCCATGGGCGGCGTGCGCGCCAGGTCCATCCACGCGCGGCGAGATCCGGGTGGCGTCTGGGCGTTGACGAAGACCGCGGTGGCGAGCGCGCTAAGCAGGACGCCGAGCAGCAAAGGACGTGAAGTGTGCACGGCGTCAGGCGGTCTTTTCGTCCGCCGAAATCGCGGTCAGGACGAGGCGGGGATCGGCCGGTTTCGTGAGGTGCGTGTCGAAGCCGGCCTCCCGCGCCCGCGCGCGATCCACATCGGTTCCCCAGCCGGTCAGTGCGATCAGGCGCACCTGACGGGTCCCGACAGCCTGCCGCAAGCGGCGGGCGATCTCGTATCCGTCGACGCCGGGCAGGCCAATGTCGATCAAGGCGGCGTCGGGCGCGAAATCCACGGCCGCCGAAAGCGCGGTCTCCGCGTCGTGCGCGACGCGGATCGTGTGGCCGTGCCCCTCGAGCACCGCGCCCATCATTTCGGCCGAATCGCGGTTGTCGTCAACGACCAGCACACGCAAGCGGTGGTTGTCAGGCAAGGCCGACACGGGTGTGTCGGCCGTCTCTGCGCTGCCGCTTGCGGCGAGTGGGAGCACGACGCGGAATTCGCTGCCGCGCCCGGGCCCGTCGCTTCGCGCCTCGACGCGTCCGCCATGAAGCTCCACGATGCCGCGGACCAGCGCCAGGCCAATCCCCAGTCCACCGCTGCCGGGCCCGCCGATCTGCGTGAACATGTCGAAGACGCGGTGCAGATCTCCCGCGTCGAGGCCCACGCCGGTGTCCGCGACTGACACAACGGCGTCGGAGTCCAGGGTTGAAACCGTCAACGCGAGCCGCCCGCCGGGCGGCGTATACCTGGTCGCGTTGTTCAGGAGATTCGTGACGACCTGGCAGATACGATCGGCATCCGCATCGATCCAGACGGGCTCGGGCGGCGCGGCCACGTGGATGTCGTGACCGGCCGCCTGGATGTCGGGCATGCAGGCGTCGACGGCGTGCCGCACAATCGTAACGAGATCGGTCCGTGTTCTCCGAACCTGTATCTTGTTGCTCGTCAGCCGTGTGGCATCGAGCAGGTCGTTGACGAGTCGGACGAGCTGCTGCAACTGGCGCCGCAGAACGACCACCGCTTTTTCGGTCTGTCCGTTTCCCGCCTCGATCAGCCTCAGCGCGAACTCGATGGGCGTCAGTGGATTGCGCAGCTCGTGCGACAGGGTGGCCAGAAACTCGCTCTTCCGCCTGTCCGCGTCGCGCAGGTCGGACTGCACCCGGAGCGTCTGGAGAACGCGCCCGCACTGTGCGGCCAGCCACTCAGCCAGGCGGAACTCGTCATGGGTCCATTCGTGCGGGTGGGCGCTGTAGACCGCAAACGCCCCGAAGGTCACCCCA
This sequence comes from Vicinamibacterales bacterium, assembly GCA_035463475.1. GTDB lineage: Bacteria > Acidobacteriota > Vicinamibacteria > Vicinamibacterales > 2-12-FULL-66-21 > JACPDI01. The sequence goes on along the minus strand of DATHTE010000008.1, from coordinate 119,044 downwards.
ATGAAGTGAACCGGGGCGCAGAGCGCAGCCCGGAACGGCGGACGATCGGGCAGTTCGACCAGCGACAGGTCCGGCCGGAGCGACGCGTCGTTCAGACTCGCCGTGCGGTACTGCTGCAACATCAATCCGACGAAGTCGTCGCGTACGACGCGGCGGTCATCGAACTCGACGGCGGTTCTTCCAGTTGCGAGCGCCCGGACACAGAGGCCCTCTGCCGCCTCCTCGTAGACAGCGACGGCCGCGGCGACGTTGCCGAAGAGATCCACCGCTGCGCCCGTGATCTGCTGAAGGGCGTCGCGCTCGCTGCCTGAGAGCCGGGCGGTGTCCAGCAGCGCCTGGAGCAGCGCCTCGCGGCGCTTCAGCGCCTCGTTGAGCGTGGCGATCTCCTCCGCCTGTGACTGCAGTTCCTCGTTTTGACGCGCGAGTTCCTCGCTCTGCTGCGCGAGCGAGTCCGACTGTGTCAACAGTTCCTCGGCCTGCGTGGCCAGTTCTTCATTTTGCTGCGCCAGTTCTGCCCCTTGCGCGCGCAACTCGTCTGCCTGCGCGCGCACGTGGCGAAGCGCGCCCTCGAGGCGCTCTCGCAGGCGGATGATCGCGTGAACCGCCGCGGCGGCCACAGAGATGTTCGACAGGGTGGCCCCGTAATTCGCCCACGCTTCCGCGGGCGCCAGCGTCCCGGCGGGGAGAATCCAGAACAGCTTCGCCGTGTGGAAGGCCGCGAAGACGGCGGCCATACTCCACAGCGCGATCCGATCCCGGGTCCAGACGCAGACCAGCAGTGGAATGGCATACGTGAGCGGGAACACCGTCGTCTCGAAGACCACCAGGCGGATGACACCCCACGCGATTACGAGGGCGGCCGCGACGGCCAGAGACACGGCCCTGGACGGGCGCCGGCTTTCTCCGAGGGCGTCGTCAGACTTCATGGCGTCGATATACGCAGCATCCCGTGGGCAGGAGCGGGAGCGAAACAGCCGGACGTTCGGCCTTGCCGACGACGAGGAAGCCCCCTGCCGAGATGTGCTGCGACATCCGCCGGAACATCGCGTCGGCGTACTGTGCCTGGAGGTAGATCGCGAGATTTCTGCACAGCACGATGTCCCACGGGCCCTCGCTCATTTCACGTGTGGCATCCGCGACGTGCCAGGTCGTGAGCCGCCGCAGCGAATCGACGACACGCCAGCCACCGAGCGTGCGCTCGAAGTACCGCATTCGGCACGCAGGGTCCACGGCTGCGAGCGCCTCGTCGGAAAACACGCCCTCGCGCGCGCGCTCCACGGCGTCGGTACGGCAATCGGTGCCTACGAGACACGCACCGTTCAGTAACTGCGCCTCCGCGAGGAGGATGGCAACGCTGTACAACTCGGCACCCGTGGAACACCCGATGCTCCAGATCCGAAGGGTCAGCGCGACATCACGCAATTCCGGATGCGATTCGAGGCGCCCGCGAGCGTCGACTTCCGAGCGCGCCCGGAGTGCGCGGAGGCATGCGCCAAGCCGACGCTCGAGCGGCCGTGGCCGGTACGCCGCCGGATCGAGACTGGCCCGGGCCAGCACGAACCCCAGCAGGCTGTTCTCAGCGAGCGAGGTCGCGTTGTCGCTCTCGATTACGCCCGCGCCGCGCGGCGCCGGGCGGACGATGAGCGGTTTCGCCCCGTGGCGCCGATCGGCGGGTTTGCCGTGAAAGGTGACGTGGGACAGATCCATCTCGGCAGAAGACTCGACTGAGGTGATTCTACCGCCGGACGCCCTCGAGCACGCTGCCGCGCGAGCCACGTATTCGCGGCTGTTCAGACCGGCGGGTGTATAAAGATGCGTTGCACCCGCTTTCCTGCAGGCAAGGAGGAAGTCATGCGCAGGACGTTCGTCGCGGCAACCGTGGCCCTTTTGATGAGCAGTACCGTGCCGTCTGCTCAATCGAACGAAGCCGGCGACCTTCCCTACGCGGGCAGGTGGAAGCTGAACATGGCCAGGAGCGATTTCGGGGAAACCACCGTGACTATCACGGAGACCGGTCAGGGCGAGATGCAGTTCACGGTCGCGGGCCAGAGCTACAGCTTCCGGCTGGATGGAAAGGACTATCCCGCAATGTTGGGACGGACCGCCACCTGGAAACAGACCGGCGCCAACACGTGGGAGACGGTGTACAAGCAGGACGGCATGGTGCTCAGCACCGATACGACCGTGCTGTCGGCGGACGGCACGGCACTGACCATCAACGCCAAGGGGCCCAAGCCGGCTGGCGGCACCTTCGATCAGACCATTGTCTACAATCGGGTCTCCGGCGGCCCGGGCCTTGCGGGCAAGTGGAAGACAAAGAACGTGCAAAGCAGCGCGCCCACGGTCCTCGAGTTGTCACCCTCCGGCAGCGACGGACTCACCATCAGCATTCCGGATTTCAAGATCACGTCTGACGTGAAGTTCGACGGGAAGGACTACCCGGCTACGGGCCCCGCTGTGCCGCCAGGCCTGACGCTGGCCCTCCAGAAGACCGGGCCGCGTTCGTTCGACCTCATGGAGAAGCAGAACGGCAAACCTCTCTACACACTGTCGTTCGCCCTTTCGGACGACGGCAGAACGCTGACGGAAATCGGCGGCGCAATCGGCGTCGATGAGAAGTTCAAGGCCGTCTACGATCGCATCCCGTAGAATGCCGCGGACCTCACCCCGCGCCGGGGCCCCCGGCCGGCTCGCAGTATCCGGGAGGCGTCAGGATGCGCGTCGTTGACTTCCACAACCACTACTATCCGCCGCGGTATCTCGAGGCGCTGAAAGCGGGATCGAGCCGCGTCAAGGTGACCGTGGACGACGAGGGAAACCCGCGGCTGCACTACCCGGGGGACTACAACATCGCCGTTCGCGGGCACCGTGACCTGGAATACCGCAGCGGCGTGCTCGCCGAGCACGGCGTCGACACGCAGGTGATCACGCTGACGACCCCCGGAACCCACGTCGAGGAACGGCGCGAGGCCGCACGCCTCGCCTCGCTGGTGAACGACGAGTTCCGCGAGGCGATGGACCGACACGCGGGACGGTTCGTGGCACTCGCGACGCTGCCGCTCAATGACCCGGCGGCGTCGGTCACCGAGTTCCAGCGCGCGTGCCGCGACCTCGGGATGCCGGGAGCGATGTTGTTCAGCAACGTCAACGGCGTCGCGCTCAGCGATCGGAGCTTCTGGCCGCTCTACGAGGCGGCCAACGACCTCGGGGCCGTGCTCTACATTCACCCGACGAACCCGGTGAACGTCGACGCGATGCAGCAGTACTGGCTGATGCCGCTCGTCGGCTTTCTCTTCGACACGACGCTCGCCGCGGCCTCACTCGTCTTCAGCGGCATTCCCGAGCGCTTTCCGCGAATCCGCTGGGTCCTCACGCACATGGGCGGCGCGATCCCCTACCTCGCCGAACGCCTCGATCGCGGCTTCCGCGCGTTCCGCGAGTGCCGCGCGAATATCCAGCGGCCGCCCACCGAGTACTTGCGGCAGTTCTACTACGACACGGTGAACTTCAACGCGAAGGCCATCGAGCTGGCGATCGCGTTTGCCGGCGTCGAGCGCATCCTGGCCGGCAGCGATTACCCGCACCAGATCGGCAGCATTCCGAAGATGCTGGAGTCGGTCGGACAACTCCAGGTGTCCGACGGTGAACGCGCGGGGATCCTCGGCGGCAACGCGGCACAACTGCTGCGGCTCAAGCCCTGAGTGGTCGCGTGCCGCGCGCAGCAGGTGTCGGCCCATGACATGGATCAAGACGGTCCCTCTCGCCGAAGCGACCGAAGCGCTCCGTCACGCGCTCGACGGTCAACGCGCGCTGTATCCACCGGAATACGCGACTCCCGTCCATCCAACGGGCGATGGCACCTCGGAGATCGTGGCGTCGCATTCGCTCATTCCCGACGCGCTCTATCACGCGTTCGCGACCTTCGGCGTGCTCATGTCGCCGCGGCTCCCCCTGACGCGGCGCCAGCACGAGCTGATTACCACGGTCGTGTCCGCGCAGAACCGTTGTTTCTATTGAATCGAGTCGCACGCAGAGTTTCTGCGCAGGGTGACGCTGGACGAGACGCTGGTGGAGGCGGTCACGCGCGACTACCGGACCGCGCCCGTCAGCTCGCAGGACCGGGTGATGCTCGACTACGTCGCCGCACTCACGCGCGACGCCACGAGAATCGGCCCGGAGCACCACGAGCGCCTGCGCGGCGCCGGCTTCGACGATACCGCCATTCTCCAGATCACGCTCATCGCGTCCTGGTTCAACTACATCAACCGCGTCGCGGACGCGCTGGGCGTCGGGCGGGAGGGGCGGACCGGGGCCGACGTGCCCCAGCCGCGCTCGGCCGGCTTCGGGGAGCGCGGCGAATCGGCAGACCATCACGGCGAGGGCGGTTTCGGCGGGGCGTAGGTCGCGGATGTCTCGACGTTGAACCTCCGATAGTCCGAGAACTCCTCCGTCCCCGCGCGCCGCAGGACGCTGACGAGCCCCACGCGCGCTCTGACGGAGTACGTGCCGAGGGCGGGCAGCCACACATCGCCGACCTTGCGCCGCTCGAGCGAGACGCTCGAACCCTTGTGGACGCGCGCCAGCAGGCCGAGCCCGATCGAGATGGTATCGAGCGATTCCGCCTCGAGGCGCACCAGCTCGTGATCGGATTCGCTGATCCACACGCGGCCGGCGACCTTGCGCATGATCTTCCCCTGGCGCGTGCGCGGCTTTGCTTCCGGCCGCGGCGTCAGCGAGAAGACGATCGTGTCGTGGCCGCGCACCGCCTCGCGCCCCAGCATGCGGGTGTCGAACACGCTGAAGATCTCGTCAACGGCCGCCAGGTACCTGCGCCGCCTGCGCTCGTGTTCCCGGGCCTGCCTGGCGCGCTCCTTCGCGGGGTCCCCCGCCAGCTTCCGCTCGTACTCCTCGACGTGCTTCTTCCGTTCGCGGTCCGCCTTGTCCAGCTCGCGTGCTGAGGGAGGAACGCCGTTCTTCTCGATCACGCGCTCCCAGCGCGACTCTCCTGGCAGGCCGGGATAGCTCTCGACCACCGTGACTGACTCGCTGGTTGTTCGGCCTGCCTTGTCCAGTTTCCGCTCCCTGCGCGTTTGTACGTAGACGTACTCGGCTTCCGGGTCTGAGACCGCTTCGAGGCGGTTTCGCGCTTCCCGGAGAAATGCCGACGCGTCCGGGAGCGGCCGCTCCTGTGCCTGCGCGGACGCGGCGGCCAGGCATACGAATACGCACGCGACAAAGCGCTGCATCATCTTTATTAGACGGCCGACGCGGACGGCAGGTCTCCCCGCTCCGCAGAGCTCGATGCCGGCCCAGGCCCGCCTCGTGGAGCGTTCAGAAGAAGAACTTCGACGACCGCCAGATCTCCTCGAACGAACGCGTCGGCTTGCGCAACACGTACACGGGGCGGTGGTTCTCGAAGGGCATGCAGTAGCCGCACTCGATCATGGCGACCGGCTCGACGCTCGCGTACGACTCACGGTGGTCTTCGGGCCGCCCACCCACGACAATCAGGACTTCACCGGTGACGTCTCCGGATCCCCACAGGTAATAGCTGTTGTGCGGACTGATGGCGTTCAGTGGCAGCCCGTGGCGCGGCCCCAGGAAGTCAATCGCGCCCGCGACGCCGTAGTTCAACCCGACGATGCCGACCTTCTTCTGGTCCTCTGGCGGCAGCGACCGGTAAACGTCGGCGACCGTGCCGACGATCGCGTCCCACCCGAACATGTCGGCGAAGAACTGCGGCAGCTCCGCCGTCTCGCTGCGTTCGGCGTTGGGTGGGCGGAGGCCGAGAACGCGCGTGTACGCGATGTAGGTCTCGACCGGGAGCAGGGGAAACGCGGCGGGCAACACGATCGCGCCGGCCGCGAGCACGACCGCGATCACCACGGGCCGGAACAGACGTGCGCGTCCGCTCAACAGCCGCATGAGGCCCACGCTCCCCCCGGCAAACATCAGCGGGTAGCTCGGCGCGAGGTAGTACGTCTTGCCGTTCTGCAGGAACACGAGCAGGAAGATGGCGACATAGGTCCAGCCGAAGATCCGGAAGCGTCCGTTTTCGGCCGTGAAGAAGAACCACAGCCCCGCGAGGAGCAGCACGCCGTTGACGGGGTGCATCTCCAGGAGCTGGCTTCCGGCGAACTGCAGCGACGTCAGCCGCGCGTTCTTCAGCGCGCTCGCGTTGCGGATGAACTCGATCGTCGGCCAGCCGTTCGCCACCTGCCACGCGATGTGCGGCGCCGCGACCACCGCGGCGATGGCGGCGCCGATCCAGAGATGCCGGCTGCGCAGCCACCGCCGCTCGCGCGTCAGGAGGACGCCCACCGTCAACCCGAGCGCGAGGAACGCCATGCTGGTCTTCGTCTCGAGCCCGAGGCCGATGAACACGCCCGCAAGGAGCCACAACCGGGGCCGCTCCTCTTTGACGATCCGCGTCACGACGTATGCCGTGGCCGTCCACCAGAGGATGTCCCAGGCATTCATCGAGAGAATGTGAAACAGGAACAGCATCACGGGGGCGATCGCGACGCCAATTGCCGCAAGCGCCGCGGACCACCGATCGCCGCCGAGCATGAGCGCCAGCCGGCCGGTGAGCAGGAGGACGGCGCCGCCGCACAGGGCCGAGAGCAGCCGGATCGCGAGGAGCGAGTCGCCGAACAGCCGGCGGGAGACCCAGGCGACCAGCGCGACGAACGGCGGGTGGTCGACATAGCCCCACCCGAGATGTTCGGCGCACGCGATGTAGTAAAGCTCATCGCGGAAGATGCCGTAGCGGTTGACGAAGGCGAGCTGCAGGGCGACAAACGCCGCTGCGATGAGCCACACGGGACGGACGGCCGGCGAAGTCCTGGCCACAGGGAGTACCACCACTTATATCGCGCGAAAGCCGGCAGACGATAGCGCGGGCAGATCATGACCCTTCCGCCCGCCGTGGTCCTTCGTTTACCTGTGCGAAAGGGTACAGCCGGACCCTGTCTGACCCGCTACGCTCAGGGTGGCGAGGCGCGCGGCAACGCGCTCCGCGGAGGACCGCATGTCTGAGCTGAACGGCGACAAGGCCCGGTTTCAAAAGTATCGGAAACGCAAGGTCCTCCATCGGCAGCGGATTCGGGCGCTGATGGCCAGGCTCCAGGCGACACCAGCCGTGGAAGCCTCCGGCCCGGCCACCGAGGCGGCAAACGCCCGCCATGCAGAACGAAGGGGCCCGGCGGTCACCAATGACTGATACCAGCGTCGCCCTCCCGTGGGCTGGCGGCCGCCGCGCGGCAGGCGCGCGCGCAGGTGTTCGTGCGGCTGGATGGCGCAGGTCCCGGGGAATCCTCGAACTGCTCGAAGATGGCGTCCTGCTGCTGCTCCTGGTGTTCCTGCTGCCGCTGGGGATCCTCCTGGTTGGCTCGCCCATCGCGATGTTCCTGCGCGCGGTGGTCGAACTCGTGCAGCGATTCTAGAGGCCCACCGCCATGTGGATTGGCATCGGAATGAGCATCGTGACGCTGATCGTCCTCGCGGGCTTTCGCATGAGGCGATCGGGTGACCCATCGGATCTCGGCTGGGTCACCAAGCGCTGGCTGGCGGAGAACCGCGCCGATCAGTCCGGCTTTCCGCGCTCTTGAGGAATGAAGCGCGCTCTTGAGGAATGAAGGACGACATGTTCAGGTTGGTGGTGACTGTTCGGCGGGGCACCGCGTGCAATCTGGCCGGTTCGTGGGAACGGTATGCGACGATCGAGGAGGCTCGTGCCGCCGGCGCCGCGTTGCTCCGCCACGAACGGGTCTCCCAGATTGCCGTCGTCCGTGACGAACTTCCGCCGGCATTCGTCGAATGGATGAACCGGTGAGGCGCAGGGCTGCGCAGGAACGCGAGGCGGGAAAGGGCATGCGGGTCACATCAGGCCCGCGCGCTTGATGGCGTGATAGCGGTTGACCAGTTCAATGCCGAGCCGGTCCGGCTCGGCGTCCACCATCAGCCCATCGCGGGCGGCGAGCCGGTTGAAGGCATCGCGGCGCGCCTGCTCGTAGAGATGCGCGCTGGCGACCTCGATCGCCGCGTCGCCGCTCGCGAGCGGCTGCCCCGCCAGCTCGCCCACGATTCGCTCGCGCAGGCTCGCGACCAGCACGAGGTGGCGCAGTCGCAGCAACCGCAGCGCGTGCCCGAGCTCGCTGCTGTTCTCGTCGCGGAAGTTTGTGATGATGATGACGAGGGCGCGCTTGTGGTGCCGGCGCAGGAGGTTCTGCGCCGCCGCGAGGTAGTCGGAATGCGTGGGCGTGGGCTGCACGCCGTATAACTCCCCCATCAACGCGTTCAGCGCTTTCGTCCCCTTGCGTGGCGCGAACGATCGCTCCTGGCCGGCGGGGGTGCCGAAGGTCATCGCCCCTACCGCGTCACCCTGCTTCAGCGCCACGTACGACATCAGCATCACCGCGTTCAGCACCTGGTCGAAGTGCGTCGTGCCGATCGCGCCGCGGCGGTCGTCCGCGCGCATGCGCCGGCCGCAGTCCACGAGCAGGATCACGCACTGGTCGCGCTCGTCCTGGAACTCGCGGACGATCGGCTTGCCGACCCTCAGCGTGGCGCGCCAGTCGATGTGGCGGACCGAATCGCCGATGCGGTATTCGGAAAGCTGCTTGAAGTCGGTCCCCTGCCCGCGCAGCTGGTACGTCTTGATGCCGATCTCCTGGAGGCGCCGGTCGCCGGCGAGCCATGCATAGCGCGCCACCTGGGAGAAATCCGGGTAGACGCGGCGGGTTTCATCCGCGCCGAGCCGTTCGACGAGCTCGCACAGGCCCCACCGCGTGCGGACGCGCAGCTCCGCGCGCGCGAACGTCACCTCGCCGCGGGTCGTCGGAACGACCGTGTACGTCGCGTCGGTGCGCGTGCCGCCGGCGAGCGTGAGCGCAATCGGGAGCCCTTCGGTGTGAAGCGTGGGATCCGCGTGGTCGTACAGCACGCAGCGCCACCGGCCCACACCGGCGAGGTCGATCGCGAGGTGCACCGGCCGTCGCACCCCGATGGCGAACGCCGCGGGCAGCCGGCGCACGAGCGCCGGCTGCGATCGACGCCAGGCCCTGCGAGAGGCCACGCAGTCCCAGGCCGCGGCGGAGAGCAGACCCGCGACAGCCGCCGCGACCGCCATGGTCGTCATCGCGACGCCCGCTCGCATCAGGAGCGCAACGAGCGCGCCGACGGTCACGCCGGCAAGCGCCACGATCGCCGCCCGACCCGGAATTACGGAGATTCGCACGGCACGTCTGCCCCCAGCCTGGATGATTCGCGAACTGTCACGGCACCGTTCGTGGTTGATCGGGGCGGCCTGTGACCTCTCGCCTCTCGCGCCCAGCCTCTGGTCTAACCTTGGTCTAACCTAGGGCCTCTGACCCCTGACCCTGAACCCTTCGCTACGCCCGCGGCGCCGGGACCGAGCCGATGACGTCGGCCAGGAGATCGTTCGCCGACCGCCCCTCGAGGAGCGCGTCCGGCGACAACGCGACGCGGTGCCGGAGCGCGGGCAGCGCGACGCGCTTGATGTCGTCCGGCGTCACGTATCCACGCCCATCGAGCAGCGCGGCGGCGCGCGCGCCGCGCACGAGCGCGAGCGCGCCGCGCGGTCCGGCGCCGATCGCCAGCCCGACGTGATCGCGCGTCGCCCGCACGATCCGCACGGCGTAATCGATCACCTGCTCGTCCACGCGCTGCCGCGCCACGATGCGCTGCAGCCCGGTCACGCCGTCGCTGTTGAGGCACGGCTTCACGCCCGCGAGCGGCAGCTCGTCGCCCGCCTGGTCCGCGGTGACACGGACGAGGACGGCCGCCTCCTCGGCGCTCGACGGGTAGCCGATCTCGATCTTGAACAGGAAGCGATCGAGCTGCGCCTCGGGCAGCGGATACGTGCCTTCGGTTTCGATCGGGTTCTGCGTGGCGAGCACCATGAACGGCTTGGGCAGCGGAATGGTCCGCCCCTCGAGCGTCACCTGGTATTCCTGCATCACCTCGAGCAGCGCGCTCTGCGTCTTGGCCGGCGCGCGGTTGATCTCGTCGGCGAGCAGCACGTGCGTGAACACGGGCCCCCGCGCGACGCGCAGTTCGCGGGTGGCGGGATCGAGCACGGCGTGCCCGGTGATGTCCGACGGCATCAGGTCGGGCGTGAACTGCACCCGCGCGTGCGAGAGCGACAGCGCCCGGGCCAGCGCGCGCACGAGCAGCGTCTTTCCGAGGCCCGGCACCCCCTCGACGAGCACGTGTCCCGACGCGACGAACGCGATCAGCACCTGCTCGATGACCGCGGACTGACCCACCATCGCCTGGCCGATCTCCGTGCGCAGCTGGTTGAGGCTCTCGGCGGCCGCTGCGACCGCGTCCGATTCAACGTGTTCCATGGGAGGACCTTGGGCGTTCGAGCAGGATGTGGCGCCGCGCCGCCTCGAGCAGCGCAATCGTGCGCCGCAGCTCGTGCGGGCGGTGCAGCGCCGGGTGATGTATCGCCGCCGCGAGAGAATCCCGGTCGAACCGGGTCAGCCGCGCGAGCGCCTCCGTGCGCTCGGGTGGAGGCATGTTCGTGTAGCTGCTGACGCGGCGGCGCGCCGCTTCGTCGAGCGCGCGGACGCTCGCCGCATGAAGCGCTTTGCCCCGCCCGTACCGCAGCGCGAACTGCCCCGTGCCGCGGATCTGCTCGGCCAGCGAACGCCGCGCGGCGGGCGGCGACGCCGCCAGCGGGCCGAACCGGACCGCGCCGCGCCACAGCATCAACCCGACGAGCGCCAGCGCGACCGACGCAACCGGCGCTCCATGGTGCCACAGCAGCGCCACCAGCGACGGGTGATCGTCTTCGGAGAGGAAGTGCACCTCGTCTGCCCGACGCAACCCCGTGGCTGCCACGAACAGTGAAGCGTGATCTCCCTCGAACAGGCTGAGGTGGCGGAACGGCGCCGCGTTTATCACGGTCACGGTACCGCGGCCGACGCGCACCCGCATGGCCTGGAAACCCGAGGCGTCGCGGAGCGCCCAGAGCGGCTGCTTTACGCTCGCGAGCGACGACAACGCCTCCAGGCCGCAGAGCCGGTACCGCGTCGCGGACGTGGAGGGCTGAACACCCTCCCGTTCCTCCTGGAAGGGGCGACACGTCGCCGGGTTCGCCGGTTTGTAAGGGGCGTCGGAGTCGTCGGTCTGCCGCGCCTGCTTCTTCTCGTTGCGCGCGATCCCGGACCACCGCTCGAATTCGTCGCCGCCGCCAACTAGTGTCCGGTCAACCACCAGCCGTCCGCCGGATTCGACCCATCGCTCCAGGGCGTTGCGCCGCGATGAGCTGAGGCTCCAGTGCCAGGCCGAGAGCACGATCACGGACTCCGGCGGCGGGACGGCCAGCACGCGGTCCCACGTCGTGCGCGCGCCGAGCGCCCCGGCGAAACGCTGCACGGCATAGAACGGGTTCGTGCGCGCCTCCCCTTTCGGCGGCATCGGCAGCTTGACGTCGACCCACGAGGTATTCAGGGCGATCCAGACCACCAGCAACGCGAGGGGGGAGCCGACGAGCAGCCAGATCGGGACGCTGCGCCTCATGACGCCCCCTGCGAGGCGGCGGATCCGCTCGGCGACGCTCGATCGAGCAGGGACGCGAACTCGTCGCACAACGCGTACACAATTGCCACGCGAACGTCCTCCTGGCCGTACACGGCGCGCTGCCACACTTGCACGAGTCGTCCCGCGTACTCGCTTCTCCGCGGCGTCAGGCGGCCTGCCGCCAGCGAGAGGCACTCCCCTTCGGTACTCGAATCGCGAATCGGCACGCGATGCACGTGGGCGAGGCGGGAAAGCAGGCCCCGGTAGAGGAGCGCGAGCGCCGCGCGATGCTCCCCGCGGTCCCAGAGCGCGCGCGCCGCCGCGCCGACGTCGCGCGGGAGCGTCTCCGGCCGGATGTCCAGATCGCGCACGTGCGTGGGCGGCACGAACGGTTCGTCTACGCGCGAGAGGGTTGCCGCGCGCCAGAGGCGAACGAGGTAGACGACCAGCATGCCCGCGAGCACCGCTGCCGCGGCCCACACCAGGAGGCGCGCCGACTGGTCGAGCCACCGGAACAGGCCGGCCAGCCACGTGAACCACGCCGGGATGCCGGAGCGCTTCGGTTCGCTGGCGTTCTTCCAGCGGAGCGTCTTGATGGTGCGCTCCGGAGCGAGATTCGGATCGGCCTTGACCCTCGCGATCGCGTGCGCGATCTCCGCCTGGGTGAAGCCTTCAGCGCCGCTCTCAACCGGGGCCGGGATGACGGCGGCCGCCGCCGCGGCTGCCGGGACCGCGCAAGACAGCGCCACGATCGCGGCGGTCCACAGGTGGATCTCAATGCGCGAACGCACGCCGGAACTCCTGCTCGATGTCCCAGGCCTCGAGCTCGGCACGCCTGGTCAGGTACATCGCAAATCCCGCGGCCACGAAGAACGGCTCGAGGAACAGCACCGCGACTCCGTACGCGATTGTCCAGGCCAGCGCGAAGGCCGGCTGCTCGCCGGAGAGCAACTCGAGCAGGTCCGGCGTCTGTCCCGACGGCGCGAACCAGAACAGGAGCGACACCAGGGCGCCGGTGAGCGCGCCTTCGGCCAGGGCGAACGCGGACGTCATCAGGAACGCGGTGCCCGCCTTTCCGCGGCGGATCTGGCGAACGCGAGGACCCGCCGTCAGGATCGAAAACCCCTCGAGCTGATACACCGGCTGCGTCAGAGAACGCCAGGGGGAGAACCGCCGCACCGTCCACGTGAACACAATCTGGCGCCACCACACCTGCCGCTGCTCCCGCCACAGGTCGCCCGGCGCGGTCCGCTGATTGAACGCCGTGCGCGCCAGCACGAAGAGGATCGTCCGATCGAGCCACGGCTTGGCCCACCAAATGACGAGGCTCGGCAGCCAGGTGGCAACGCCGAAGGACGCCATCGCGAGCGCGATCACCGGGACAGCCACCAGTCCGTAGCACAGGTAAACGGAGCGCACGGCGTGCTGGCACAGACGCACGCCGAGGTCCGCGGCTTCCATCGCCGTCCGCGGGCGCAGGCGAACCGCAAGAGCCTCAACCTGCACGGCGTCCCTGGAACGTCAAGTAACCGAGCACGGCGGTCCAGCAGCCGGTGGCCGCCACGTACTTCACAGCCGGCGGCAGCCAGCTGGCGGACGACCAGAAGGCCTCGACCGCCGCGGCCACGAAGAGCATGGCGGTCATCCCGTACAGAACGACGGAACACTCGCGCGTCGCCTCGAGCAGCGACTGCATGCGCGTCAGGCGCTTCGGCGCCAGGAGCGAGTGCCCGATTCGCAGGCCCGCCGCTCCCGACAGCACGACGGCCGTCAGCTCGAATGACGAGTGCGTGGCAACGAACGAGTAGAACGTGGACGCCAGCCCTCGCTCCGTAAGGTATCCGGCGAGCGCCCCGGAGAACGCGCCGTTGTAGGCGAGGAAGAACAAGGTCCCGATGCCCGCGAAGAGTCCACCGGCGAAACACTGGAACGCGACGCTCACGTTGTTGTAGATGTAGAAGCCGAACATCATCCAGTCTGTCGTCGCCGTGCGGTTCCGGCCGATCGAGTCGGCGGCCGGCGAATACATTTCCTCGAACGAGGCCGCCGTTTCCGAGCTCACCACGGCCAGGATCAGTTCCGGGCGCCAATACACGAGCAGCGCAATCACGATCGCCGGCAGCACGAACACGGCCGCGGCCACGGCCACGTACGGGGCCTGCTTCCTGACCGCGGACGGAAAATCGACGGCGATCAGCTCCTTCAGCCGGGCGAGACCGAACTCGTTCCGCCGGTAAATCAGCTGGTGTGCGTCGGCGGTCATCCGCTCGAGACGATCGACGATGTACGGGGGGTAGGCGCGGGCGCGCGACAGCGCAAGGTGCTCGCACGCGAGCCGGTAGAGTGCCGCGAGACGATCGCCGTGCACGGGAACCGTGGGCGCGTCACCCGAGGCGTTGCGGCCGATCACACGATCGAGCAACGTCTCGAGCTCGGCCCACTCCGCCTGATACACCTGTTCGAACTGGAGCGGGGTCATCACCGGCGCCCCAGTAGCCACTGCGCCACCCCGAGCACGCGGCGCGTGACGGCGGGCCCCGCGCGCCCCGCGTCTCCGGACACCGTGGCAGCGAGCGCTGCCAGCTCGTCGAGCCGCTCCGCCGTGAGGCGCTTCGCCCGCGCGGCGAGCGCGATGACCGCGGCCTGGTCCTGCTGCGCGAGCGGCCGCGCCGGCGCCACGGGCGCGACCGCCTCGAGGACGATGCGGGGCACCGCCTTCTGTTCGTGCACGACGATGGTGGCAGCGGCGATGTCCCCGAGCCGCTTGTAGTCGTGCCGCACCAGCATGCTCACGATCGCGAACGCGTAGCCGAACGGAAGAAAGTCGGCCGCGCGCAGCAGGTTGCGTGTCATGGACGCCGCCGCCGTGATCGGCAGGCCGTTGTCCATGATGACCTTCAGGCCGAACGCCCGCTTCCCCGGCGTCGCGCCCCCCTGCATCAGCTCGAAGGCCACGGGATAGAGCCACTCGAGGGCGAAGAGCAGAATCAGCCAGAACGCGACACCGACGCCGCCCACGAACAGCACTGCGATGGCTGCCGCGTACAGCACGGCGATCCGGATGACCCAGTCGAGCGCGAACGCGTAAAATCGGACGCTCAGACCGGCCGGACGCAGCTCGAGCAGGATGCCTTCAGGCGTCTCCGCAGCGACGACCGTGTCCAGCACGTCCCGCCCGCCCCCGGGGGAACCCTCAGGCCACGACGACGACGGTGTCTGCGAGCTTGTCGTGCAGACACTGACGCGATTCTCCGAAGATGAAGAGCACGTCGATCAGCCCGTACAGCGGGATGATGCCCAGCATCGCGTTCACGACGTTGCGCAGCCAGAAAATCCGGCTGAGCGAAATCGGCGTTCCGTCACTGCGCACCACCTTGATCCCGACGAGCTTCTTCCCGATGGTCTGCCCGTTGCGGTAGACGTACGTGATGGTGAGCCAGCACCAGATGATGAACCCGGCGAGCCCCAGCACCATACCGATGCCGATCATGCTGCCCCCCTCCGCGCCGGGAGACGCGGCCGCGCCGATCGCGGGGAAGAACAGGATCGGCACGTACACCATCACGGTGACGATGATGCCATCGAGAATCGCCGCGCCGAGCCGCGTGCCACGTCCCGCGGGCTCGGCCTGTGCCTGTGGATCACGAACGTCCCGGACGACAGCACGAGGCGGAGCGTACGGATTCGTCATAAGCTCAAACTCCCGGTGATGTGTGGCGTGTTGGTGATATCGGCAGGTGTCAGGCGCACATGTAGAGCGCACACGCCGTGTGCGCCAAAGTGCGCAACAGTGGTCACGCGAACGCGTGACGCGACAGGAGTGGGTCCCCGGCAGGCCTAGTGAACGCTCCCGCCGGGCGGCGATACGTGTTCGGAGTCCGGCGACACCTCGGTCCGGTCAATCGCCCCCAGCAGGTCTTCGAGCTTCTCCGTGCTGAGGGGCTTCGCCGCGTGAAGATCGAACCCCGCCTCGCGCGCCTTCGCGACGTCGTCCGGCAGCGCGTATCCCGTCAGCGCGACGAGATACACGTCCCGCAGAGCGTCGCTGATTCGGCACGCGCGCGCCACTTCGTATCCGTCCATTCCCGGCAAACCGATGTCGCAGAGGATCACGTGCGGGTCGAACTGTGTCGCCTTTGCGAGCCCTTCCTGGCCGGTGTAGGCCACCTCCACCTGGTGACCGGCCAGCGCTAGCGCTCTCTGCAACGTGATCGCGGCATCGACGTTGTCCTCGATGATCAGCACGCGCCTGAGCTGATGCCGCGCGCGGGCCGGCTCCGGGCGGGGAACGGCCGGTGATGCCTGGAGCGGCAACCGGATCGTGAACTCGGCCCCCTTGCCGAGACCGTCGCTTCGAGCCTGCACGGTACCTCCGTGCATCTCGACGAGCGACTTCACGAGGGACAGGCCGAGGCCGAGACCGCCGCGGGCGCGGTCGATCGACTGCTCCTCCTGGATGAACGGCTCGAACAGGCGCCGCAGCGCCGCGGGGGTGATACCGATGCCCGTGTCGCGAACGGTGATGATGCCGCGATCCCACGCCTCGTCGCGCCCCGCGCGGATCACCGTTCGTCCGCCGCGATCGGTGAACTTCGCGGCGTTGTGCAGCAGGTTGCCGACCGCTTGCGTCAGCCGGTGCTCGTCGCCGTCCACCCACAGGGCCTCGTTCGTCAGCGCGATCTCGAGGTCGATGCCGCGGTTCACGAACATCGAGCGGTGATCCTCGGCCGTCCGCCGCACCAGCGCGACGAAGTCGAGCGGCCCCCGCTGTAGCTGGATCTTTCCGCGAGTGATGCGCGTCACGTCCAGCAAATCGTCCACGAGCCGCGTCAGCTGCGCGACCTGACGGTCGATCACCGCCCGCGCCTGGCCGGCGTGCGCAGGAGACGAGGTGGCGTGGTTGACGATATACAGCGCGGCGCGGATGGCCGCGAGCGGGTTGCGGAGCTCGTGCGAGAGCACCGCCAGGAACTGGTTCTTGCGCCGGTCCGCCTCCTCGAGCTCGTTGCGGACCGCCGTCTCCTGGAGCCCGAGCGATCCGATCGCGGCCAGCTGCCGGAGCGCCGCCTCGTCGTCCGCCGTGAACTCCCCCTCCTCCTTGTCGGTGGCGAGGATCATGCCGTTGGGCGAGCCGTCGCCGGCCAGGAGCCGCACGCCGAGGAGCCCTCGCAGCGGCACGTGGTCTCCGGGCAGGCCCCACCAGCGTGGATGCGCGCGCAACTCGGCGTCGTCCATCCGAATCGCGTCGGCATCCTGCATCAGGTCGAGGTGAACGCCGCCTCGTTCCACCTTGAAGGTGGAGGCCGGCGGACAGCGCGGTCCCTCGCCTCTCCTCGATGCGGCGCCGATGAGGAACTCGCCGTTCACAAAGCCGTGGCCGACCGCGACATGACGTGCGCCGGTCAGGTCTCTTGCCGCTTCCGAGATGACGGCGAGGAGCCCTTCGGGAGTGGTCTGCCCCAGCACAGCGGTTGACGCCTCCACCAGGCGTTGGAGCCGTTCCTTGCCCTGGCGCAGCGCGTCCTGCGCCTGCTTGTATTTCGTCGTCTCCCTCAGTGACAGGACCACGCCGATGACCTTGCCGGTGGCATCCTTCAGTGGAACGAGGCTCCAGTCCCAGTACATGAGGCCACGTTCCGGCTGGTCCGGGTATTCGAACGGCTTGTCCTTGTAGAAGACCGACTGCCCAGTGTCCCGGACGCGACGGAAGATCACTTCGTTCTCCGGATGCGGATAGAGGGCAAAGTGGTTCAGGCCCACCATCTCCTCCGGCTTCATCCGGCAGCTCTCGGCGTAAGCCGCGTTCACGACGACGAAGTTGAAGTCGGCATCCAGGTACGCGATGTTCACGTCCGTCGTGCTCATGACCTCGGCGTGCAGCTCTTTCTGGCGCTGCGCTTCCCGTTCGCTCTTGCGGAGCGCGACATAAGACAGGCTGACGCGGCGGCTGGCGAACAGCACGAGCGCGAGGAACGTCACGACGGACGCGAGTGTCAGCAGACTCGTGCCCGTTGACTCGTCGAACCACCTCAGACGCTCCGTCCTCAGGTGTGCCCAGCCAAACAGGATCGGCAGGAACACCACCGGACCGAGCAGTGCCCGCGCGATGACGCCACCCTCGTCCGGCGCAGTGAGGCACGCCATCATCCCCTCGCCGGGCCGCGCGCACAGCACGCCGGCAGCGACCACAACGGGCAGCACCGCCGTCCCCCAGGTGAGGCCCGTGAAACGGACCATGCTCTGCAACTCGATGGCGCCGTAGAGCAGCGCGATCGTCTCCAGGAGCCCGAGCAGGAGGACGATCACGGCCGGCGCCTCGTGCACCATCGCCCGCTCGTGCGGCCGGCGGCCACGCGCAAGCAGCAGGAGGGACAGCCCGAGGAACACGAACGACACCGCCGTGGGCGGTCTCATGCGGGGCGGGTTCGCCAGGGCACCCGCGGGTCCGCTGGCCAGCAGTTCGTCTATGCCGAGGTTCCAGCCGAAGACGTGTTCGCTGACGGTCGCCGCCCCGAGCAGAAAGGCGAGCGCCGCGCATGCTCCAGCGATGCGTCGGCGAGCGGGCCCAGGCGCCGGCCAGGCGAGCAATGACAGCGCGAGCCCACACAGCAGGAAGCCCACAGCAGTATTGGTCGTCATGACGACCGTGCCGGCCGAGGGTTGTGCGATCGCGCCAGTAATCCAGGCGACCGCGTGGCCGCCACCGACAACGATCGCCAGCGCGCCCGCGGCGATCGCGATCTTGTTTGTCGTCCGGAGCTGGGTCGTCGGTTCCGCCGGCATCAAGACGGTCCCGTCCGAGGATTCGTTGTTTGCACGAAGGTCGCCCGCCGAAGCCACGATGGCCTGTCCTTCCGGCACCGAGCACACGCTATCGCCATGTCCCGGCCTCCGCTGGGCTCAGCGCGGCTGACGGTGACGACGTCCGGACCAAGAGGCGAACCGCGGCCGGCACGCCAGAAGTGGGGAGTCGGATCGGGACGATCTTAGCAGGTCAGAGGGCCGCGCCGAACGGCTAAAATCGCTGCTCACTGGAGGAGGCAGTCGTGCGCCGCATGCATCCCATCGCTCTCGGCGGATTGGTTGTCGGGGTTCTGGACATCCTGGCGGCGTTCGCCGTTCGCGCCGCGTTCACCGGCGCTTTCAGGCCGATGCTCGTCCTGCAGGGGATCGCGAGCGGCCTGCTGGGGCCGTCGGCGTTCCAGGGAGGCGCGAGCACAGCCGCGCTCGGCATGGCGCTGCACTTTCTGATCGCGTTCGTCGTCGCGGCCGTGTATTTCACGGCGAGCCGGCGTCTGCGTGTGCTTGTGCGCCAGCCGTTTCTGTATGGACCGATTTACGGCGTGCTGGTCTACCTCGTCATGAACCAGATCGTGCTGCCGCTGTCCCGCGTGAACCTCCGTACGCCACCCATGTCTCTCGTCGCCACGATGATCCTCGTGCACATGGTCTTCGTCGGGCTTCCGATCGCGCTCGTGGTTTCACGCGCCAGCAAGACGCTCGTGGGAGCGCGGGTCGGCCAGGCCCACTGATTCGTCGATCGCCGCTCGCCGGCGCCTCTCTGCGAGGGCCCGTTCGCTCAGGTCTGCCATTCAGTTCCGTCCAGTCGTCTGGTACTGGGCGTGACGGCGCACCATCACGCCCGAGCACCGACCTCGCGCTGGAACCAAAGGTGCAGTGCGCCAGACGATCTCGAAGGGCGCTCAACGCTGGGCGTTGGCGCGGCGTAGGGCGCTCCACGCTGGGCGTAGGGCGCTGGGCGCTGCCGCCGGGCGCGGCGATACAATCACACGATGCCGCAGCACATCGGGATCGTCGCCTGTTCCGCCGAAGGGGCCGCGCTCTGTTATCGGACCATCTGCGTGGAAGGGGCCGCGCTGCTCGGCGCGCACGACCACCCGGAGGTCTCGATGCACACCCCGCCGTTCGCCGAGTACACGGAGCGCCTCCATCGCGGCGACTGGCAGGGCGTGGGTGACTTGATGCTCGCCTCCGCAAGGAAGCTCGCGTCGATCGGCGCCGAGTTCCTGATCTGCCCGGACAACACCATCCACCAGGCGCTCCCCTTCGTCGAACCGCGATCGCCGCTCCCCTGGCTGCACATTGCGGAGGTAGTCGCCGCGGATGCGGTCGAGCGTGGCTTCCGGCGCCTCGGCCTCACCGGCACTCGCTGGCTGTTGGAGAGCGACGTGTATCCGGAGAAGCTCGCCGCGCGCGGGATCGCGTACGTGCTTCCCAAGCCGGCGGAGCGTGAAGAGATCAACCGCATCATCATGGACGAGCTGGTGTATGGCGTGTGCAAGCCCGCGGCGGTGGAGCAATTTCAGCGCGTGATCGCCCGGATGAAAGAGGAGGGCTGTGACGCGGTCGTCCTCGGCTGCACGGAAATCCCGCTGATCATGGACGACTCCAACTCGCCGCTGCCGACGCTCGACTCCACGCGCCTGCTCGCGAGAGCGGCCCTCCGCCGGGCCGTGCACGCGTGAGCGCGCGGACGTAACAGTTGCGACGACCGAACCGGAAGAACTCAAACCCCTATCGAACCTGTCGAACCCGTCGAGCCTGTCGAGCCTGTCGATCCGTCCGCCAACGTTTCGCTCGGTTCTCCCGTCCAATGCGGATGCACGGTGTGACGGATTCGCATGTCGTCACGCAGCCCGTCCCATCCAGGAGCATCTCGTTGATGACCGCTCTTCTCACGGCTGTCCGGCAGTTCCGCCAGCATCCCGGCTTCGCCCTCGTGACCGTACTCGTGCTCGGCGTGGGAACGGGGGCGGCGACCACCGTTTTCACCGTCGTTGATTCGGTCATCCTGCGGCCGCTGCCCTACGCGGCGCCGGACCGCCTCGTGACGCTCTGGGACGCCAACACCGAGCGCGGTCTCGCGCACGATCCGATCTCCCCCGTCAATTTCATGGACTACCGGGCGCTGCCGGTGTTCGCGGACGCGGCGGCGTGGTGGCGGCCAGCGGTCAACCTGGTCGATCCCGGCATGGATCCGCTGCGGGTGAACACGATCGAAGTGAGCGGCAACCTGTTCGACGTGCTCGGCGTCCGGCCGCAGATCGGCGCCGGGTTCCCCGCGGGCGGGCCGCTGTTCGCGAGAGACGAGCGCATCGCCGTCATCAGCGATCGGTTGTGGCGCTCGCGCTACAGCGCCGATCCTTCGATCGTCGGGCGGCCACTCAGGTTCAACGACTCTCCCTACACGATTGTCGGCGTCATGCCGGCCGGGTTCCGTTTTCCGGACGATGTCGACGTGTGGCAGCGCCTCACCTGGGACATGACGCGACACAGCCGCGCGGCGCACTTCATGGAGGCGGTCATGCGGCTGTCGGACGGCGCCAGCTTCGAGCGGGCGCGAGCCGCCGTTGACGCGCTGGGCCTGCGGCTCCAGCGCGAGTTTCCCGCCACCAACGGCGGGTGGAGTGGGCGGCTCATTCCGCTGCTGGACGAGCAGCTTGGTTACTATCGGCCGGCCCTCCTGGTCCTGTTCGGCGCCGTCGGCCTCCTGCTGCTCATCGGCGTGCTGAACGTCGCGTCGCTCCTGCTCACGCGCGCGCTGGCGCGCGAGCGAGAGATCGCTGTCCGCATCGCGATGGGCGCGTCTCCTCGGCACCTCGTCACGCAGTTCATGGCCGAGAGCCTCACGCTGTCCGCGGCCGGCGCGGTTATCGGCGTCGTCGCGGCCGCGATCGCGCTGCCGCTCCTCGTGGCCGTCGCGCCCGTGGAGATCCCGCGGCTCGAGGAGGCGAGCGTGGACTGGCGCGCGCTGGGGGTCGGCCTGTGCGTGGTCACCGCCACGACGGTGTTCTTCGGACTCATCCCGGCGCTCCTGCTCCTGCGCGGGCAGCTTGCGGCCGATCTCAGGTCGGGCGATCGCGGCAGTTCGCGCGGCGCGCGCCGCGTCTACTCCCTCCTGGTCGCCGGCGAAGTGGCGCTGGCGTGCGCGCTGCTCGTGAACTCTGCGCTGCTCGTGCGAAGCGTGCGGCAGATGATGGACACGCCGACCGGCGTGGACGCGGAGACGGTACTCACGACGAGCGTGCAGCTGGCGGCGAGCGTCAGCTCGGGGGCGTCGTATGCGGCATGGCAGTCCGCCGGCGAGACGCACGCGCGGATTGTCGAAGCCATCCGCCAGCAGCCGGGGGTCATCGCGGCCGGCGCGACGAACTTCCTGCCCTTCGAGGTCGGATGGCGCGAGCCGTTCGGGATCGCGGGTCAGCCGCGACCGGCGCGGCCCGAAGACGCGCCGATGGCGCAGATGCACAGCGTCAGCGAAGGCTACTTCGAGGCGATGGGCGCGACGATGGCGCAGGGCCGGAGTTTCACCGCTCTCGACGGCCCGAAGTCGCCAGGTGTCGTCATCGTGAACGAGACGTTCGCGAAGCGGTTCCTTTCGGACCTCCGCAACGCGGTCGGCCGCGTGTTGACGACGGAGATCGGCGGGATCGGCCCGCTTGGCCGGAACCTGCTGTACGGGCGACGCCACGAACTCGTGCAGTTGGAGGTGGTGGGCGTCGTCCGTGATATCCGCAACGTGCCGCTCGGCCAGACCACGGAGCCGGCCATGTACTTCACGACGCGTCAGTTCCCCTTCATGGAGCAGTTCCTGGCCGTGCGCGCGATCGATCCGGCGGCCGCGCGGGCGGCCGTGCGCTCAGCGCTCAGGGTCGCGGCGCCCAATGTGCCGATGGGTGTGTCCCAGACCTGGGGCCAACGGCTGGGCGGCCGCACCGCCGAGCCGCGCATGCTGATGACCATCCTGATTTTCTTTGGCGCGCTGGCGGGCCTGCTCGCCGCGCTCGGCGTGTACGGCCTGTTCTCGTGGTCGGTAGCGTTGCGGACGCGCGAGCTGGCGATTCGGCTCACACTGGGCGCGAGGCCGGCGCGCGTCGGCGCGCTGGTCCTCGGCCAGAGTCTTTTCTTGGTGTGCGCCGGCCTCGCCGCCGGCTGGGCGATCATTCGTGCCGCGCAGAGTGTGCTGACGGCCGTCCTGTACCAGGTGTCGCCGACCGACGCGGGTTCGACGGCGGCCGCCAGCATGTTGCTGCTGGCGACCGCCCTCGTCGCGTGCATCCCGCCGGCCCTGCGCGCGATGCGGGTGGATCCTGTGGAGGGGCTGCGGGTTGAATGAATGGGGTCTGACCCCATTTTTACGGTTTACGTAAGTCGCAGTACCCAGACCGGAATTACGCAAATCGTAAAAATGGGGTCAGACCCCATTTCTTACGCCGGCTGCCAGCTCGCCGGCGCGGCCTCGGCCGGCGCCCGTTCCG
Organism: Vicinamibacterales bacterium; assembly: GCA_035463475.1. Taxonomy (GTDB): domain Bacteria; phylum Acidobacteriota; class Vicinamibacteria; order Vicinamibacterales; family 2-12-FULL-66-21; genus JACPDI01. Next base: position 96,215 of record DATHTE010000008.1, on the reverse strand, counting down.
CCACGCGGCTCCGCGCGATCAGCATGTAGATCGACGGCACCACGAACAGCGTGAACACGCTCCCGATCACCATGCCGGTGACCAGCATGATCCCGATGCTGTTGCGCGCGCCGGCTCCCGGCCCCGTCGCGATCACGAGCGGGAAATGCCCGACGACGGTCGCGGCCGTGGTCATCAGGATCGGCCGCAGCCTCGTTCCCGCGGCCTCGATGATCGCGTCGAGTTTCGCCCGGCCCGATTCCTGGAGGTGGTTGGCGAACTCCACGATCAGGATGCCGTTCTTCGCCACCAGCCCGACCAGCGTGATCAGCCCAACCTGGCTGTAGATGTTGAGCGTGGTCAGGCCCAGGAACGAGAACAGCAGCGCGCCGGAAATCGCCAGCGGCACCGAGCCCGCCAGGATGATGAACGGGTCGCGGAAGCTCTCGAACTGCGCGGCGAGCACGAGATAGATCAGGACGGCGGAGAGGAGGAACACTGCGAGGAACCGTCCCCCTTCCGTCCTGAGCTGGCGCGACTCGCCGGCGTAGTCGATGGTGAATCCCTGCGGCAGGATCTTCTTTGCTTCCGCTTCGAGCAAACCCAGCGCCTGGTCGAGCGGCACCGGCGGCGGGATCACACCCTGCACGCGCACGGCGTTGAGCTGCTGGAACTTCTTCAGCTCCCTCGGCTGCGTCGTCGTGCGCAGGGTCGCGAACGTGGAGAGCGGGACCAGCCGATCGTTCGAGCCCGTGATGTACATGTTCTCGAGCTGGTCCGGCGTGAGGCGCTCGGTGCGCTTCACCTGCGGAATCACCTTGTAACTCCGCCCCTGGATGCTGAAGCGATTCACGTAGTCCCCGCCCAGCAGCGTGGAGAGGTCGAGGCCGGCGCGCCCCAGGTCGACCCCCTGCGATCGCAGCTTGTCGCGATCGAACACGACCTCGGTCTGCGGCTGGTCGAACTTCACATCCGCGTCGGCGAAGATGAACATCCCGCTCTCGAACGCCTTCTGCACGAGCTGACCCGCGATGTTGACGATCTGCTGGGGCTCGGCGGCGGACGCGATCACCAGGTCGACCGGGAAGTCTCCCCCGCCGGGCAACGGCGGCGGCGTCAACGGAATCGCCCGGATGCCGGGAATCTGCGACAACGGACCCATCGACGCCATCAAGAGCTCGTCGGTGGTCCGGGTCCGCTCGCTCCACGGCTTGGTCACCATCCCGCCGAACCCGCCGGTCGGGAAGGTGATCTGAAAGATGCTGCCCGTCTCCGGGAAAGACCGATACACCTCCGCGACTTCAGCGGCGAAGAGCTTCGTCTGATCGATCGTGGAGTTGCCCGACGCCTGGAGCACTGAGAAGACCACGCCCTGGTCTTCCGATGGCGCCAGCTCCCGCTGCGAGAGCATGTAGAACGGCACAATCAGCACCGCGACGATGAGCCAGAGCACCAGCACCACGGGGCGGTAGCGCAGCGTCCCCCCGAGGACGCGCGTGTAGACGTGCCGCACGCCATCGAACCGGCGGTTGATCCATCCGGCGAAGCCCCGTTCCGTGTCGCCGGCGCGCAGCAGCGTCGCGCCCATCATCGGCGAGAGCGTCAGGGCCACGACGCCGGACACGATCACGGCGCCCGCCAGCGTGAACGCGAATTCGCGGAACAGCGCGCCCGTCAGCCCTCCCTGGATCCCGACCGGCGTGTACACCGCCGCGAGGGTGATCGTCATCGCGATGATCGGGCCGATCAGCTCGCGCGCCGCGTCTACCGCCGCCCGATACGGCGGTTTCCCCTGGTGGAGGTGACGCTCGATGTTCTCCACCATGACGATGGCATCGTCCACGACGAGGCCGACGGAGAGCACGATCGCCAGAAGCGTGAGCAGGTTGATCGTGAACCCCGCGACGAGCATCAGGAACACGGCGCCGACGAGCGAAATCGGGATGGCGACCACCGGAATGATCACCGAACGCACCGATCCGAGGAACAGGAAGATGACGACGATGACGATGAGGAGCGTCTCGCTCAACGTCGTGAGGACCTCGTCGATCGCGTCCTCGATGTATTCGGTCGAGTCGTACGGGATGCCCACCTTCATGCCGGCCGGCAGCTGCGCCTGGATCCCGGGAATCGCCTCGCGCACCCGCTCGATCACGTCGAGCGCATTCGCCGTCGGCAGCACCCACACTCCCATGAACGTCGCCGTCTCGCCGTTGAAGCGGACGTCTTCGTCGTAGCTCTCGGCGCCGAGCACGACGTCGGCGATGTCGCCGAGCCGGACGACAGCGCCGTTCCGCTCCTTCACCACGAGCTGCCGGAACTCCTCCGGCGTGCGCAGGTCGGTGTTCGCGATGAGGTTCACGGAGACCATCGACCCTTTCGTCCGCCCGAGCGTGGACAGGTAGTTGTTCTGCGCGAGCGCCTGTCGAAGCTCCGACGGCGAGATGTTGTGTGCCGCCATCTCGTCCGGCTTCAGCCAGATGCGCATCGCGAACGTGCGATCGCCTAGGATGTCGGCGCGCTGCACGCCGCTGATGGCGCTCAGCTTCGGCTGCACGACCCGGGTCAGGTAGTCCGTGATCTGGTTCTGATCCAGGTGCTGCGACGAGAACCCCATGTACATCGCAGCGAACTGGTTGTCCGCTGTCTCGAGCTCGATGACCGGCGCCTCCGCCTCGGGCGGCAGGTCGTTGCGGACCTGCGCCACCTTCGACTGGATCTGGGTCAGCGCCGCGTTCGTGTCGTAGTTCAGCTGGAGGTGCACCGTGATCGTGCTGAGCGACTGCGCGCTCGACGACTCCATGTAGTCGATGCCGTCGGCGCTGGCAATGACGCGCTCGAGCGGCGTGGTGATGAAGCCGCGAACGAGGTCGGCGCTCGCGCCGACGTACGCCGTGGTCACCCGGACAACCGCGATGTCGCTCCGCGGGTACTGCCTCACGCTGAGCGCACGGATCGACTGCAGCCCGGCGATCAGAATCACCAGGTTGACGACGATGGCCAGGACGGGCCGCTTGACGAAGATATCCGTGAAACGCATTTAACTATCCTCGGGACTCGGCGCCGGGCTGTTGCTCGGCCGGATCTTGTTGTTCACCTGGACGGCCGCGCCGTTGCGCAGCTTGAACACGCCGGAGGTCACGACTTCCGCCCCCGGCTCCACGCCGGACAACACCGCGACCTGGTCCCCGCGCGACCCACCGAGCTTGACGAACTGCTGTCGCACGCCCCGGTAGGTCCGGCCGGAGGGATCCTTCAACTCCGCCACCACGAAGATCGAGTCGCCGTATGGCGCGTAGCTGATCGCCGACGCGGGAAGCGCCACGACGGCGCGGGAGTCCCCCACGGTGGCCTCGACCTGCGCGAACATGCCGGGACGCAGCCGGCCGTCGGGGTTGGCGAGCGTCGCCTGGACCATCACGGTCCGCGTGGACTCGTCGACGACGGAGTCAATCGCGCTGATGCGCCCGGTCAGGACGACGCCCGACACGTCGTGCGCGGTCACCCGGACGCGCCGGCCGACGCGAAGCTGGCCGGCATCCTGCTGCGGCACGTCGAAGTTCACGTAGATCGGATTCAGCGACTGCAGCGGGACGACCGGGTCACCCGCCGAGAGGTACTGTCCGAGGTGCACCTGGCGGATGCCGAGCACGCCCGAGAACGGCGCGCGAATGACCTTGCGTGCAATCGTCGCGCGGATCTCTCCAACCCGCGCCTCCGTCTGCTTCTGCTCGGCCGCGGCGCGGTCGTAGTCCGCGCGGGAAATGGCGCCGTCGACGATCAGCCCCTGCATCCGTTCGAAGTTGAGCCGCGCGAGGTCGCGCTCCGCCTCCGCGGCGGTCAACTGCGCACGTTCCTGCCGGGTGTCGAGTTCGACGAGCACGTCGCCATCGCGGACGAACCGGCCGGACTCGAAGTGAATCCGCTCGACCATGCCGGGCAGGTCTGCGCTGACGGTGACCCCCTGCACCGGCGCGGTCGTGCCGATCGCGCTCAGCGTCACGGGCCAGTCCTCCCGGGCTGCGACGGCCGTCGTCACCGCCTCCGGGGGTGGCTGGAACGCGGCGGCCTGGCTTGCCGCCGCCTGGAACTGCCGCACTTTCACGAAGCCGAGCACCGCCAGGAACGCGGCCATCACGCTCAGCATCAGGATCATCCGTTTTGCCATGAGTTCCTCTCCTCCCCTACGTCCCACCCTCCCCCGAGCGCGCGGTACAGGCGCACCAGGCTCGCCAGCTCCTGCTGGCGCAACCGCGCGAGATCCAGTTCCCCCTGGAACAGGTTCCGGCGCGCGTCGAGCACCTGCAGGTAGTTGTCCACGCCGCCTTCATAGCGCTGCGCCGACAGCTGCGCGGACGCGCGCAACGCCTCGACGAGCCGCTCCTGCTCCGCGCGCTGCTCGCTCGTCTTCCGGTACCCGGCCAGCGAGTCCGCCACTTCGCGGAAGGCGGTGTGGATCGTCTTCTGGTAGTTGACGACCAGCTCGCGCTGGACCGCCTCCGCCAGCCTGACGTTCGCGCGCGTCCGTCCCGCGTTGAAGATCGGCACCGTCGCATCCGCGCTCGCGGTCCACATGCGCGCGGGACCGCTGAGGAGGTCCGACAGCGCGCGGCTCTGCACCCCGAGGAAGCCGGTCAGGCTGATTCGCGGGAAGTACTCCGCTTTCGCCACGCCGATCTGCGCGTTGGCCGCGATGAGCTCCTGCTCCGCCTGGCGGATGTCGGGCCGGCGCTCGAGCAGCGCGGACGGAAGGCCGGCCGGGACCGACGGGGGCGCCTTGAACGCCTCGAGCTCCAGCCCGCGCGGGATGTCGCCGGGCATCCGTCCGAGGAGCAGGCTCAACGCGTTCTCCGTCTGCGCCAGGTCGCGCTCGATGCCCGCGATCTGCGCGCTGGCGATGTGGAGGAGCTGCTCCGACTGGCGCACGTCGAGCGCCGTCGCCACTCCCCGCTCGCGCCGCGCTTCCGTGAGCCGCAGGCTGTCGGTCGCCACGTCGCGCGTCCGCCGCGCGATGGACAGCTCCAGGTCGAGCGCGCGGAGCGCGAGATACGTCTCCGTCACGTCGGCGATGAGCGTGGTGACGACCCCCTGGCGCGCCTCCTCGGTGGCGAAGAACTGCGCGCGCGCCGACTCGCTCAGCCGCCGCAGGCGGCCCCACACGTCGAGTTCCCATCCGAAGCTGAACCCGGCCTGCGTGTAGGCCACGTCGGGGTCCACGCCCGGCGGAATCGCGCGGTTGGCGCCAGTCTGCGAGATGCGGGTGCCGACGACCGCCGCCGACGCGTCCACGCCCGGGAACTGGCCGGCGCGCGTGATGCCGAATGCGGCGCGCGCCTGCAGCACGCGTTCGGCGGCCATGCGCACGTCGAAGTTCTGCTCGAGCGCCGCCGTGACCAGGCGCGTGAGCGTCGGGTCCTGGAACAGCTCGAACCACTCGAGGTCGGCCAGCGATTCGGTCCCGGCGTGCGGATCCGCGCCGCGAACGGCGGCAGGCGTCGTGACGACCGGACGCTTGTAGTCAGGCCCGAGCGTGCACGCCGGGCTCAGCACCACGACGAGCACGAGCGCGGCGGTACGAACGAGGCGGTTGGCGATTCCCTCCATGTTTACGACTCCGAGATTTCGCGAACGAGCTCGCGCATCTGGCAACCGCGCGTCACGAAGCGCGCGCCCGCGCGGTGCATGCGCGCCAGCAATCCCTGGCCAGCGAGGTCAACTCGATCGACCTCCGTCAGATCGACGAGGATCGACGCGTTCGAGTTCGCCTCGACCGCAGCGCGCCAGCACGCGTCCACCTCGCGGACCCAGTCCCCTGAGACACGTCCTTCGAGCTTGAGAACGACCCGGTCCGGCGTGCGCTGTTCGGTGATGCGGAGCATCGATTCTTCCACTCCCGCGAGGATGAAGAGCGAAGTCCGTGCCGGGAATGCGCGTGAGGCGCGAGATGGAGCTAATCGCTGAAGCGATGCGGGTTGGCCGCGTGGCGATCGCGGCGTACGAGGGGAAGTGCCAACGCGAGGGGCGCCAGCGGGTTGGCACGCTGCCAATCCGCTGGCGCCAATCGCGGCGATGTCACCGCTGCATTTCCGGCCGGTTGATCCCGAGCTTGCGCATGCGGAACTGGAGCGTCGATCGCTTCAGCCCAAGCCGCGCTGCCGCGCCGTTGGCGCCGCCCACGACCCAGTTCGTGCTTTCGAGCGCCTTGAGGATGTGACGACGATCGGTTTCCTCGAGCGTTTCCTGGCCCCGAGCGGAAACGGGCGGCTGGACGCGCGGTGCCAGGGCCATCACCGGCACCTCGAGCGTCGGCCCCGGGGAGAGGATCACGGCGCGCTCGATCAGGTTCTGCAGCTCCCGGATGTTGCCCGGCCAGTCGTACGCCGCCAGGATGTCCATCGTCTCCGACGGAATGGCTTCGATCGTCTTCTTCATCCGGCGCGCGAACTGCTGCGCGAAGTGCCGCACCAGCATCGGGATGTCCTCGCGGCGCTCGCGCAGCGGCGGCACGTGGATCGGGAACACGTTGAGGCGATAGTAGAGGTCCTGCCGGTACTGCTGCGCCTCGACGAGCGCGGCCAGGTCGCGATTGGTCGCGGCGATCAGCCGCGCGTCGGTGCGAAGCGTCCGCACGCTTCCCAGCCGCTCGAACTCGCGCTCCTGCAGCACCCGCAGCAGCTTCGGCTGCAGCTCGAGCGGGATCTCGCCCACCTCGTCGAGGAACACGGTGCCGCGGTTCGCGAGCTCGAAGCGGCCGATGCGCTGCGCCATCGCGCCGGTGAACGCGCCCTTCTCGTGGCCGAACAACTCGCTTTCGAGCAGCCCGGTCGGAATCGCAGCGCAGTTCAACTTGACGAACGCCTGGTCGCGCCGCGCGCTCAACTGGTGGATCGCGCGCGCCACGAGCTCCTTACCCGACCCGGTCTCGCCGAAGATCAGCACCGTGGAATCGGTGGGCGCGACGGTCTCGACCTCGCGCAGCACACGTCGCAGCGCCGTGCTCCTGCCCACGATGTCCTCGAAGAGGTGCTCGGAGCGGATCTCGTCCTCAAGGTACAGCTTTTCACGGGCCAGCTGTGCGTTGAGTTGCTCGATGCGCTCGTACGAGATCGCGTTGCTGACCGCGATCGCGATCTGCCCCGCGACGCGCGCCAGCAGGGCGAAATGATCCTCGGAGAACGCCGCCGGCGCGAAGGCCGCCAGGTCCAGCGTGCCAATCACCCCCTGCGCGGTCGCGAGCGGCACGCAACAGGCCGACTGGATGCCGCGCTCCGCGAAGAACCTCCGGGTCTCCGGGAACGCCATCAGCTCGTCGCGCGAGAAGATGCGCGGAATGCCTTCCTTGAACACCAGGCCGGACGGTGAGCCCTCGAGCGTATGCTCAACGACCGGCGGCAGCTCGCGCATGTCGCGGCCACCTCCGTCGCACGCGTGCTTGCGCAGCACGCGCGCCTCGGGATCGTAGAGCGTCAGCGCGGCCATGTCGGCGCTGCAGCAGCGCCGCAGGGCGGGCGCCACCGAGCGAAACAGCGCGCGCGTATCGAGCTGCGTCACGACCGCGTTGGTGACCTCCAGCAGGACATCGAGCTGGTCGCGTTCGCGCTGGAGCGCCGCCTGGTGCTCGCGAACCGTCTCGACGTTCAGGGCGTTCTCCACCGCCACCGCAACGAGCTTCGCGACCTTCGCCATCAGCTCGATGTCTTCGCGCGTGTAGGCATTCGGGGCGAGCGATCCGAAGTTGAGCGAGCCCAGCGTCCCGCGCGCGGTCATCAGTGGGACCGTGCAGTAACTCGCGACGCCGTACTGCACGAGCAACGCGCTCGGATACGGACCCGCCGCATCAACGGCAGTCACGTAAACGGGCTGGCCGGTCAGCACCGCCTGGCCCGGGTACGAAGTCCCGAGGGGGTAGGTATTCCCGACCAGCCGGCTGGCCTCCGAATCGCGCGGCTCGAAGAACCGCAGGACGAGCGAGCCGTCGTCACGGTCGCGCAGCGACACCGCCAGGAACGTGAACTCGACGAGCGGTTCGAGATGGCCGCGCAAGCCGAGGAAAAGGTCATCCAGGTCCGTGTATGAGGCCAGCGCGCCAGCCACGTCCACGAGCGCCCGATATCGCGCGAGTACCTCTTCGTTGGATTTCGCCAGGGCGACCAAACTCATCAATGCAGTCCCCCATGCTCCCTGCCGCAGAAATTTCCTACGAATGTCAGACGAAGGAGCGGGCGTTCTGGGTTCCAACTTCGGGCACGTGCCCTCCCCGCGACCGCGATCACGTTACGATCGCAGCAACATGACGCCCTCATTTCCCGTCGAGCCGCCCATCGAACCGATGCTCTCGAAAGTCGCCGAGGAGCTGCCGTCCGGAGAGGGATTCCTGTACGAACCCAAATGGGACGGCTTCCGCGCAATCGTCTTTCGCGGCAGAGGAGACGCGTTCATCCAGAGCCGGGACCTCCGGCCGCTCGATCGGTATTTCCCCGAGCTGCACGAGTCGATCGCGTCGCTTCTCCCGGACGGTTGTGTCGTGGATGGCGAGATCGTCATCGCGACGCCCCACGGCCTCGACTTCGACGCCCTTCAGCTTCGGCTCCACCCGGCCGCGTCGAGGATAGCGAAGCTGGCGAAAGCGACCCCCTCGTCGTTCGTCGCGTTCGATCTGATCGCAGCCGCGGGAGAAGACCTCCGGTCGAGACCGTTGCGGGAGCGGCGGTCGCGGCTCGAGCAGCTCATCGCGAAGCTCCCGCCGCCCATACACCTGACGCCCATGACGCGCGACAGGAGCGTCGCCGAGGATTGGTTGATGCGGTTCGAAGGGGCCGGCCTCGACGGCGTCATGGCCAAGCCGGCCGACGGCACCTACCAGCCGGGCAAGCGCGTCATGTTCAAGATCAAGCACGTGCGCACGGCGGACTGCGTCGTGGCGGGGTTCCGCTGGCACAAGAACGGCCCGGGAACGCTCGTCGGATCGTTGTTGCTGGGTCTTTATGACGAGAAGGGTGCGCTGCAGCATGTCGGCGTGACCTCTTCGTTCACGATGGGCACGCGAAAGCAGCTCGCGGCGGAGCTCGAGCCCCTCCGAAAGGGCGCGATGGACGCTCACCCGTGGCGCGAGTGGGCGCAGCCAGAGGCGAGCGGGATCACGCGGATGCCCGGCGGGCAGAGCCGGTGGAGCGCGGGCAAGGACCTCTCGTGGGAGCCGCTGCGCATCGAGCGGGTGTGCGAGGTCAAGTACGATCACCTGCAGGGAGACCGGTTTCGCCACGCCGCCGTGTTCCAGCGGTGGCGGCCGGACAAACGCCCCGCCGACTGCCGTTACGATCAGCTCGAGGTCACGACCGCTTACGAGCTGGAGAAGGTCTTCGGCGCGGGGCGTCCCGAGCCGGAGTGACCTCACTCCAGTCGGCCGACATGTCCTCGTCCGGGTCGAGCGCTTCCTGTGGCGGCCGCAGTTCCGCGGGCACGTGCCGCAGGTTCACGCGTATGCGCGTCCACGTGTGAAACCGGCCGCGCATGGCATCCACCAGAACATCGGGCGGGCTCAGGTGCGCAGCCGCTTCCGGGTGCCTCGCCTTCCAGCGATCCAGCCCCGCCAGCGCGTCTTCCTTGCGTCTCGCGCGGGCAATCTCGATGAGCGGATGGATCGGAGTGCGGCGACGCGAGGGCTGCGCGCGCACGGGCTCGCCAGGCTGCTTCCTGAAGTGCGGCGGCCACGGCGCGTCTCCCAGTCCCTCGCGTTCGTGACGGGCCGAGAGTTCCAGCAGCGGTTCGAGCGAGCAGGGCGCAGCGTCCATCTCCGCGTGCCGATCCCCGACCTCCGCGAACCGCGACGGCATGGTCGCCAGCGTGAAGTCCCCTGGATTGCACTCGTCGATCTCGTCCCAGGTCAACGGCGCCGAGACGCGGGCGTCGGCGGTGGGGCGCACTGAGTAGGCGGCGGCGATCGTGCGATCTTTCGCGTTCTGGTTGTAGTCGAGAAAGACGCCGTGCCGCTCCTCCTTCCACCACTTGCTGGTGGCGAGCGCCGGCGCGCGGCGCTCGACCTCGCGCGCGAGAGCGAGCGCGGCCCTGCGGACCTCGGAGAAGGTCCAGCGCCGTTCGATGCGAACGTACACGTGGATCCCGCGCGAACCGGACGTCTTCGGCCACCCGACGAGCGAGAAATCTCCGAGGACCACCCTGACCGTGCGGGCCACCTCGCAGACCTGGTCCCACGCGACGCCCGGCACCGGATCGAGATCGACGCGCAACTCGTCCGGATGATCGAGATCGTCCGCTCGCACCGGATGCGGGTGCAGCTCGAGGCACGCAAGGTTCGCCATCCACGCGAGCGCCGCGGCGTCGCGCGGGACCACTTCTTCCGCCGTGCGTCCGGAGGGAAAGCTGAGCGAAACGACGTCCACCCAGAGTGGGCGCGAGGCAGGCGCACGCTTCTGATAGAAGAACTCCCCGCCGACTCCGTTGGGATAGCGCACGAGGACGTTGGGGCGCCCTCCCGCCGCGCGGAGCGCCCCATCCGCGACGGCGAGGTAGTAGCGGACGAGATCGCGTTTCGTGTAGCCCGCCTGCGGGAAGAGCACCTTCTGCGGATTGGAAACGGTGACGTCGCGCCCAGCGACGGTGACGACCTCCCCGGCGCGGCTCTTCGGCGAAGTTGGCATCGGCCCTCAGGGGCAGGCGATCGAACGCCCACCCCTGAAGGATTCTATGCGCACGTGTCGAGGGTGACGGCTGAGCCCATCATTCTTTAATGACAGTCGTGCCCCCGCCACGGGCCGCCATCGCGATGACGACGATCAGCAGCACCAGGCCGATGATGCCGATGGCGATCCAGACGGGGCTGGCCCACCACGCCCCGCCGCCGCCGCGGTTCACGTTGATGTCGACCTGGGCCCGTCCGGACGGCTGCTGCTGAGCGCCCGCGACGGACTCTTCCAGTGCGTGCGCGGACGCGATTCCGGCCGGTGGCAGCGCCGCAATCCCGACGTAGGCGCCAAGCGCCACCGCCACAACGAGCAAGAACGGTCGCATGAGTCATCCTCCCTCACAGCTCAGCGCAGGCTGTGTCTGTGTGGTGGTGCAAGTTTGGGGTCAGGTCTAAACCAGGTCTAAACCTGACCCCAACGGTGTCTAATGCATCAGCCATGCGCCATGCGACCATCATCGGCCTCGCGGCGCTCCTGTGCGCCTGCGCGGCGCGCGCACCCCGGCAGCCTCTGCGGACGCTGGCCGAAGCCGACGGCCTGGCGGCGATCGGCTGCTACGCCTGCCTCGTGGAAGCGCTGGACATCTACGAGGCGCACCTGGCCCAGGCGCGGCGGCCGGCGCCGGAGGCGGCGCGCGGGGCGTTCCGCGCCAGTCTTCTGCTGGCTCTGCGGGAAAAAGAGATCGGCCTGCCGGCGGTCGGTTACCTGGAGCGCGCGCGAGCGCGCGCCGCCTCGCTCCCCCCTGTCGAGGACGCTCCCCTCCTGGTCGCGTTGGCGGACGCGATCGCGTGGGACTACGCCGGCCTGACCAAAGAGTTCAGCGAGGAGTTCATCCGCACGCGCCAGGCGATCGGCCCGCAGGTGGCGGGCTGGCGCGCGCGGCTCAAGCCGCGGCTCGCGGATCCGTTCGTCGCCTACATCGACGCGTCCCTCGCCTGCTCGTACGGCGATTACCGCGCGCGGGACGCCTCGCTGGACGCGATCCAGGCGCAGCATGGCGGTTCGCCGCTCGTGAAGTATCGCCTCGGCGCCTGCGTGCAGCGCCGCCGGGAGCTGCTCGAGGACGTGCTCGATCTCGAACCCCGATACGCGGAGGCGCACCTGTTCCTCGGGCGCTACGCGCTCGCGGACGCGTCGCGAGGACGAGGCATGAGGAAGACGATTGCGCCGCACCTCACCGCCGCGTACGAAGCGTTTCCCAGGTCCCCGTCGGCCACGGTCGCGCTCGCTGGCATGTACCGCACGTTCAACAAGCTGAAAGACGCGGTGCGCTACTACGACGAGACACTCGCCCTCGTGCCGGCGCACCGCGAAGCTCTGCTCGGCCGCATCATTTCGTTGACGTACCTGCAGCGCCCGGACGAGGCGATTGCGGACGCGACGCGCCTCATCGAGCTTGGCGAGTGGTACATCGGCGACGCGTTTTACTGGCGCGCCTACAATCGCCGCCTGCAGAAACGCCTCGACGAGGCGCGCGACGACGCCGAGAGCGCCAAGCAAACGGCCGGGCTGCGGCCGGACGTGTTCCTGCTGGCGGGAATCATCTACTTCGAACGCGGCGCGATCGAGGCCGCCTCCGCCGATCTCGAGAAGACGATGGACATGGACAGGAGCAGCGCGATCTGCGACGCGGCGTGGTACCTCGGCCTCGTCCGCTCCGAACAGAAGAAATGGGAAGGGGCGCTCGCACTGTTCCCGAGGGCGGCTGGCTGCTACCGCACGTCCGCCGACGCCTATCGCGCCGACCTGACCGAGATGCAGAAGGCGGATGTGGAGCCCGAGGATGCGGAGGAGGTCGGAGCGCTCGCGTCAGAGTACCAGCGTGCGATCGACGACCAGTTGGTGAGCGAGGCGCGCTCGTACTACAACGCGGCGTACTCGGGCGCACAGCTCGGCCGGCGTACCGAGGCCATCGGGTTTGCCACGCGGGCCGCAGAGCATGCGATCATGAAGGAGAAAGCGGCGGAGCTCATCGCCGCGCTCAACAAACCCAGCCGATGATACCGACGTTGACCGTCTTTGTCCTCCTCGCCGCGGGCCCGCAGCCCAGTCTCCCGCGGGCCGAATCGGCGCGATTGATGGCCGAAGCGCTCGATGCCACGCCGGGACGGCCGGCGCGCGTGATGATCACGCACAAGGACACCAATCGCCATCACATCGTCTCGTTGAACGAGACGATGGGGCCGCTGCGCGCGCTCATGATCCGCGACGACGAGGCGCGGGTGCTGCTGCTCGGCGACCACGGCTTCACCGTCGTCGATCCGGCGGGACGCGTGCCGCCCGACGAGATCTACGCGCGCTCGCCGGTCGCGTCCGACGACGGCAGGTGGATCGCCTTTCAGAGGTTCTTCCCCCCGACGCACCCCGGTCCCAGCGAAGGGGTGGCGTTGTACGACACGCGCCAGAGCAGGGAACAAAACCATGCAGCGTATCCCGTTGCCGGCGAGCGGGAGTGGCAGGCTGGCACGGCGCTCTATCCCCTTCCGGCCGAGTGGAAGGACCTGAACGCCGTGGCGCGACGCGGCGACGCCTACGAGCTGTCCTCGCCACTGACCTGGTCGGGATCGAAGACGCGGCCGGTCCTGGCCTTCCTGATGCACCGAGGGGAGCAGCAGGTGCTCGTGTTTGCGGACCCCTCGGGCGATCCTGTCCGCGCGTGCGTGGAGAAGCTCCCGGGACCCTCGACTGCGTGGCGCGTCGCGAGCGTGGACGTGAAAGCCACGGCCCAGGGCAGCCACCAGGTGCGCGTGGAGTCGCGCGCGCTCGGCGGCAGCCCGCCGAGCGCCACCTTCACGTTCGGCCCGTCGTGCAGCCCCTGAGCACCATTCGCACGCCGTGCTACCCTGCCGGGCGATGCGACAGCACTCTCTTCTTCCCGCAGCCGCCGTCCTGTTCCTGACCGGCGGAACCGGAATGGCCGAACAGACTGACGCGAAACCGACGACCGCAATTATCGCGTTCGCCGAGCCTGGCTTTCCCTCGATCGACGTCGCCTCTCCGGCGGCGGTGCCCGGCGCCGTGGAACTCACCAGCACGGCGGCCCTCGCCGACGCGCTCTCGAAGGGAGGCTTGCTCGTGTGGCGCCACGGCTCGGCGTTTCCGGCCGAGGCATGGGAGCCGCTTCAGAGGTTTCTCGAACGCGGCGGATCGCTCCTGCACCTGGGGGGCGAGCCGTTCACGCGTCCGGTGGTGGGACCTCCAGGCGCCCGAGTCGTCCAGCCGCGAACGGTGTCGATGCTCAAAGCGCTGCGCTTGAACCAGTCGTATCGTGTCGACGCCGCTCGCGCCGAGATCGCGCCAGCGCGCGGGAGCGGTGTCGCGCTCGATCGTCGCCGCATCGAAGGGGAGGCGTGGGCGTCGGTGCTGGAGCCGCGGCTCACCGACACCGTGGACTTCCGCGACGAGGACGGTTCGCCAGGCGCGCGCGATGCGATCCTGCATCCGCTGCTCCATCTCACGCGCGCGGCCGACGACCCGCGCTTTCCGGGCGCGGCCGCGGCATTCGCCATCGATCGGCTACAGGGACGCTGGGCCGGCGGGCGGTGGGTGTTCTGGTTGCTATCGGTGCCGCCGAGCGGCGCCGAGCAGGAGCTGTTGCTGCGCGAGGCGGTCCGGCAACCCGTGGACTTTCGCGTGGACCCCACGTTCGGAACGTTCCACGAAGGGGAGCAACCATCCGTTGTCCTTCGACTGCACAGGCCGCTCGCGGCTGAGCCCGGCGACTGGCGCGTAACGCTCCGCGTGAACGGGCCCGGCGGCGACCGCACCGTCAACGACGTGCCGTTGACGGGCGGCGCGCATGCGACTGCTCGCGTCGCGCTTTCAGGCACATGGACACCAGGGCTGTACCGCGTCACCGCGGAGGCGCCCGGCCTGCCCGTCGCGCGCACCGGGTTCTGGATCTTCGATCCCGCGCTCTTGACGTCGGGAGGCACGCTCACCTTCGATCGCTACACGCTTCGTCGAGACGGCCGGCCCGAGCCAGTCGTCGGCACGACGATGATGTCGGCGACGGTCCACCGGGATTTTCTCTTCGAGCCCGACGCCGCGACGTGGGACGACACCTTCGCCGAGCTCGCGTCGCTGCGCATCAACATGGTACGCACCGGCGTCTGGTCCGGGTGGCGGAAGATCTCGCTCGATCAGAACGTGATCGACGAAGGGTTCCTGCGGGCGCTCGAGGCCTACTACCTGACCGCGCGCAAGCACGGGATACCCGTCATCTTCACGTTCTTCGCGTTCCTGCCCGAGCGGTTCGGCGGAGAGAACCCGTTCCTCGATCCGCGCGCGGTCGAGGGGCAACGCGCGTACGTGTCGGCCGTGGCCTCGCGCTTCGCCCGGGCGAAAGAGATCCTGTGGGACTTCATCAACGAGCCGTCGTTCTCCTCGCCGCAACGCCTCTGGCGCACGCGCCCGAATGGCGACCGGCACGAGCGCGAGGCGTTCCTCGCGTGGCTCGAGCAGCGCTATGGCCCCGCCGCCCGGACCGGCCAGACGTGGCAGGACGTCGTGCGCGCGCGCTGGCACCTGCTGCCGTCCGAGCCGATCGCGCTGCCGACGGATGCCGACTTCGAGGTCTGGTACCTGATGGGTGACGCGCGGCCGTACCGCGCGGTGGACTACACGCTGTTCGCGCAGGAGGCGTTCAACACGTGGGTGCGGCGCATGACCGAGGCGGTGCGGGCGGGAGGCTCGCAGGCGGCCGTCAGCGTGGGACAGGACGAAGGCGGGCTCACGACGAGGCCGGGGCCGCTGTTTCACCACCCGCACGTGGCGTTCACGTCGATGCACACCTGGTGGAACAACGACGCGCTGTTGTGGGACGGCGTCCTCGCGAAGGCGAGCGGCAAGCCGATGCTCGTCAGCGAGACCGGCATCATGCAACGGGAGCTGCTGTCGGGCGCGGCGATCCGCGAGCCGGAGCAGTTCGCGCAGCTGCTCTCGCGCAAGATCGGGTACGCGTTTGCCGCGGGCGCCTTCGGCGTGATTCAGTGGTGCTACGACGTCAACCCGTACATGGCGTCGGACAACGAAGTCGCGATCGGGTTGCGACGGGTGGACGGCAGCTACAAGCCCGAGCACCGCGTGCTGCGCGAGGTGGCCGACTTCGTGGCGCGGCACCGCGCGCGGTTCGAGGGGTACGTCGAACCCGAGGTCGCGCTCATCATCCCTTCGTCCGACATGTTCTCGGCGCGCGACCAGGCCACCGGCGCGACGCGCGCTGCCGTCCGCGCGCTGTTCGAGAGGCTCATGACCCCCGCGCGCGCGATCGCCGAGTACAACGCACCCGCCGAGCTCGGCGCACCGAAGGCGATCGTGCTGCCGGCCACGAGGGGCCTGTCGGGCGCGGCCTGGAACGCCATCGCGGAAGCCGTTGGCGCGGGAGCGCATCTCATCGCCAGCGGCTGGTTCGAGGCTGACGATGCGGGGCTGCCGGCCGAGCGGTTGGGCGTCGGCAAACGGCCGCTCGCGGCGGTCGAAGAAACCGCGGCGGTCCCGGCGTCAGGTGCTTCCTCGCGCATGGCGCTTCGGTTCGCCGGCACGCTGCCCGAGTCCTGGTTCGCGGCGGAGGGAGCGCCGGCGTCCGCAACGAGAGCGCGCGGGGCTGGCGCCATCCACCACCACCCGCTGCCGCTCGAATGGGCCGATGGCCAGGAGGCCACAGAGGCGCACTACCGCGCCGGGTTGATTGCCGCGGGTCTCACGCGCGCGGTCGAGACATCGGCCGAGGCGCCGGAAGGGTGCCTGGTCCGCGTGCTGCCGTTCGCCGACGCGCTGCTGGTGATAGCCGTGAACGAGCGCGCCGAGCCGGCGACGGTGCGCCTGCGGCACGCGCGGCGGACCATCGACGTCGTTGTCCCGGCGGGCGCGATGCAGATGGCGTTCGTCGACCGGAGGACGGGATCGACCGAGCTGCTCAAGGCAACAGGTAGAAGGTAAATCGATAACGGCACGAAGTTCAAAGTCGAAAGTCAAAAGGAAGGTTGGGTGGGCCGCTTCGCGGCCGCCGCCACAGGTTTGCGGACGCGGCGCGCAGTCTCAGAATGCTCGTTGCGCTGTGATGCGGGCCCCTGGGTCCGTCCTGCGCAATCAGGCTCGAGGCGCGACGCGATCGAGGTGCGTTCGCAGCGCCCGGAACGCGCGAAGCATCTCGGCGTAGCTGAAGTTCGCGTTCCTGCCGCTCGGGTTTGGCAGCAGGAACACCGCCACGCCGGCAAGCGTCTCCGCCTGCGGTCCGAACGCGACCGTTTCCTTTCTCTTGTCCGGAAAGATCGCCCTGAAGAGCGTCACGCCGACGAGCGCCACCACGACCGGCCTGTATCGCCGCACCTTGCGTTCGAGCGCGTGAACGGCGTCCACGTACTCCTTCGGTTTCAGCGTGTCGATGCCGGGGCTCGGGCGCGTGATCAGATTGGTGATGCCGTACCCCCACTCCGGCAGCCGCACGTCGTCTCGGTGCCCGATCGGTTCGGGCACCAGCGCGGACTCGAACAACAGCTTCCAGAACCGGTTCGAGTAGCCGGCAAAGTGATGACCGGTCACGGCCGATCGCACGCCGGGGTTGATGCCCACGAACAGGACGCGCACGCCGGGATAGATCCGGTCTTTGAGCCGCAGGTGCGCCCAGCTAGAATCGGTGCCCATGGCGAACTGGCTGTTCAAGGAAGAGCCGACGCATTACAGCTACGACGAGCTGAAGAACGACGGCGGCACCACGTGGACCGGCGTGAAGAACGCGCTGGCGCAAAAGCACCTCCGCTCGGTCCGTCGAGGCGATCGCATCTTCTACTATCACACCGGCGACGAGAAGGCCGTGGTCGGGATCGCGAAGGCGACCTCCGACGCGTACCTCGATCCCAAGGACAAGAGCGGGCGGTCGCACGTCGTGGACGTCGCCCCCGTCAAGCGGCTGAAGAACCCGGTCAGGCTCGCGGCCATCAAGACGGACCCCAGATTCGGCGACTTCCTGCTCACGCGGATGCCACGGCTCTCGGTCATGCCTGTGAGTGACGAGCAGTGGGAGTGGATAGTGGCGCTGTCGCAGTAAGGCGAGAGATGGAAAGCGCCATCCTCGACGGTGACGAACGGCTCGGGCCGCGCCACCTCCGCCTCGCGCGTCTGCGCTCGACGAGGGCGGCAAAGCTCAGCGCCGCAGTTTCAGAAGCAGGCACCCGAGCGGGGGCAGCGTAAGGCGCAGCGACTGCTCCCAGCCGTGCGACGGCGCGGGCTCCGTGTGCACGCCGCCGGCGTTTCCGAGGTCTCCGCCCCCGAAGTACGCCGAGTCGGTGTTCAGGATCTCCTCGAAGTACCCGGCGTCCGGCACGCCGATCCGGTAGCCCTCGCGCGGCACGGGGGTGAAGTTCAGCAGCGCGACAACGTAGTCACGGGGATCGCGGGCCTTGCGGATGAACGAGAGGACGCTGTTCTCGTTGTCGTTGCAGTCAATCCACTGGAACCCGTCGGGGTGGAAGTCCAGGTCGTGCAGCGCCCGCTCCCGCCCGTACAGCCAGTTCAGCGCCTGGATGCAGCGCTGCAGCCCTGAGTGGTACGGGCCTTCGTCGAGGAGGTGCCAATCGAGGCTCGTGTCGTAGTACCACTCCCGCCACTGGCCGAACTCGCCGCCCATGAAGAGCAGCTTCTTGCCCGGGTGCGCGTACATGAACCCGTAGAGCGCGCGCAGTGTTGCCGCCTTCTGCCAGATGTCCCCCGGAATCTTGTCGAGCATCGCGCCTTTGCCGTGCACGACCTCGTCGTGCGAGAAAGGCAGGATGAAGTTCTCGGTGAAGGCGTAGAGAAGCGAGAACGTGAGGTGGCGGTGCTCCCACCGCCGGTGGACCGGGTCCTTCTGGATGTACTCGAGAGTGTCGTTCATCCACCCCATGTTCCACTTGTAGGTGAACCCGAGACCCCCGACGTAGGTCGGCCGGCTTACGGCGGGGAACGCCGTGGACTCCTCGGCGACCATGATGCTGCCCGGCGCCTCGGCGTGCGTAATCGTGTTCAACTGGCGCAGGAAGTCGATGGCCTCGAGATTCTCACGGCCGCCGAACCTGTTCGCGACCCACTCTCCCTCCTGGCGCGAGTAGTCCAGATACAGCATCGAGGCGACCGCGTCCACGCGGAGCCCGTCCACGTGGAACTCTTTCAGCCAGTACAGGGCGTTCGACAGCAGGAAGTTCTTCACCTCGTGCCGCCCGTAGTTGAAGATCAGCGTCCCCCACTCGCGGTGCTCTCCCTGCCGGGGATCGGCGTGCTCGTACAGCGCCGTTCCGTCGTAGTAGGCGAGGCCGTGGCCGTCCTTCGGATAATGCCCGGGCACCCAGTCGAGGATCAGGCCGAGGCCATGGCGGTGGCACTCGTCAACGAAGAACTTGAAGTCCTCCGGCGTGCCGAAGCGGCTCGTCGGCGCGTAGTAGCCGATGACCTGGTAGCCCCACGAGCCGGCGAACGGATGCTCCATGACGGGCAGCAGTTCGATGTGCGTGTGGCCCATCTCCTTGACGTAGGGCACCAGCTGCGTCGCCAGCTCGCGATACGTCAGATAGCGCTGCCCCGCTTCGGGCACACGCCGCCAGGAGCCGAGGTGCGCCTCGTAAACCGCCATCGGCCGGTGGAACCAGGATTCCCAGCTCGCGCGATTGTGCATCCACTCGTCGTCGCGCCACTGGTAGCCGCTGTGGTCCCACACCACCGAGGCGGACCTTGGCGGCACCTCGAAGCGAAACGCGTACGGATCGATTTTCTGGAGGAGCGCTCCCGTGACTCGCGAGCGGATCTCGTACTTGTAGCGCTCGCCGCTCGTCAGGCCGGGGATGAACCCGTACCAGATCCCACTCGAGGCCAGCGGGCGGAGCACGTGGTCGGCGCCGCTCCAGCCGTTGAAGTCGCCGATCACGGCGACGCGGTCGGAGTTCGGCGCCCAGACGGCGAAGTGCACGCCCGTGCGCGCGCCGGTCTCCGGGTGCGCGCCCAGCTTGTCGTACACGTGAAAGTGGTTGCCTTCGTTGAACAGGTAGAGATCGAAGTCGGTGATGAACCCGCGCGGGTCATGCTCGACCCGCGAGGCCGCAGGAGCTCGTTCGGTAATCGCCATCTCTTATATCGCCAGCAGCAGCGCGGCAGCGAGAAACGCCATCCCCACAATCAGAAGAACGCCTGACGTGCGCCCCACGCCTTCGGCGGGAACGTCACCGGGGTCGGCCGCGCCGGGGCGCAGCCGGCCGAGCCATGCGGCTACCTGGTAGTAGAACGCAAAGGCAGTGCCCGCGCAGCCAAGGAGCAGGACCCAGCCTACCGCGAGAACGGCGCGGGCGGGCATCTCGCGCGCGCCGGGCACCGCCACGAGCAACACCGTGGACGCGAGCCACGCGGCGACCGCCAGGACCGCAACCAGGCGAGCGTGCCCCACGGCGCGATCCCCTGCCTGCCGCCGCAACTCCAGGCGCATGGCCTCCTCGGCGCGCCGGCGCTCCGCGTCCACCTGAGATTGCTCGAGCTCGAGGCGCGTCCGATCGCGGTCGAACGCCTCCTTCAGCGCGGCCACCAGCACGCCGGCGAGCCGCGCTTCCAGTCCTCCAGGCATCGCGCCCGGTACCGAGCTCAGCGCATCGCCCGGCGGGCGTGGCGGCGCGGCGCTCCGTTTCAGGCGCTGTCCCACGTCCAGCAGACCGCCAAGGGTGTCCAACGCCCGCAACCATCCGCCCATCGCCATTACGTCAGCTTAGCGCAACTGCGCGGTGTCGCGCCGAAAGCGCGGCCGTATCTGGCATGGCGGATGCCGCAGCACCAGCCCAGGTCATCGAGTACCGTTAATGCCGAATGCCAAACGACGCCCGTGTGCTTCTTGATCGGGTCCGCGGCTTTGCGATGCCGGGTGGCGCGCCCGACGTGCGGCGGGTGACCACGATCGAAGGCGGCGAGATCCGCAACGGACCGGCGGCGTCGTGGATCCCGCTCACCGCCACGCAGTGGTTCGATCCGCGGGGGCTTCAGTTCCGCTGGGAGGCGCGGGCGCGCATGGCGCCGCTGGTCACCGCGGCGGTTGTGGACGCGTACGAGAACGGGCGCGGCGAGCTGACGGTCCGCGTCCTCGGGAGGGTCCGCATCGCGAGCGTCAGCGGTCCCGAGGCCGACCGGGGTGAGCTGATCCGGCTGCTCGCCTCCTTTCCCACGTGCCCCATGGCGTTCGACGATCACCGAGCCATCGAGTGGAGCGCCGTCGGACCCGCACAGCTTCGCGCGCGCTGCCGGATGGGCGCGGCCGACGTCACCGTGGATTTCAGCATTGGCGAGGACGGCCGCGTGCTCGGCTCCAGCTCGCCCGATCGCCCCCGGCAGGTCGGCCGGACGTTCGTCCCCACGCCGTGGTCCACGTCGTGCGCGGATTACCGGACGTTCGGCGCGCTGCGCGTGCCCACCACTATCGGAGCGTCCTGGAACGCACCCGAGGGTCGCTTCGACTATTACCGGGCAACGATCACCGAACTCACGATCAGCTGAGCCCGCGTGCGCTCACTTGACGGCTACGATCTCGACGTCGCCGGTCCGGCGGAGCACGCGCACGCCCACGTCGTGCGGGTGGCGCTCGAACAGCAGATCGATCACCGCGTCGCCGACCTGCAGGTTCGTGATCTGCAGCGAATCGATGGACCCTGGGAGCACGGCTCGCGAAAACGAGACGCTGCGCGCGCCGGCGTCGACGCGCAACCCGAGCGACGCCTGCAGGAGCAGGTAGACGGCGCCGGCGGCCCACGCCTGCGGAGCGCAGGCCACGGGATACAGGGTCGGGTACTCCCCGCCGCGCCGATGGAAGCCACAGATCAATTCGGGTAGCCGGTGGAGATCGACGACCTGGCTCAGGCTGAACATCGCGTCCAGGATCCTCGCCGCCGCGCCGGTGAACCCGTAACGCGCCAGGCCCGCCGCGACGATGGCATTGTCGTGCGGCCAGACGGACCCGTTGTGGTACGACATCGGGTTGTAGCGCGACTCCCCTGCGGCAACGGTGCGGACGCCCCAGCCGCTGAACGACCCCTCGCCCATCAGCGATTCCGCGACGCTTCGAGCGCGCTCAGGGCTCACGATGCCGGCGAACAGACAGTGCCCGGGATTGGACGTCCGCACGCGGCACGGCCGCTTGTCGCCGTCGAGCGCGAGCGCGTACGTCCCGAGGTCCTCGCACCAGAACGCGTCCTCGAACCGGGCGCGCACGCGCTCGGCGCGCGCCTGCCACCCTGCCGCGGTTGCGTTGTCGCCCCGCAGCGCCGCCAGCCGCGCGCCCCCTCGCCACGCGGCGAACGCGTAACCCTGCACTTCGCAGAGCGCGATGGGCCCTTCCGCCAGCGTGCCGTCCTGGTGAAACACCGAATCCTGGGAGTCTTTCCAACCCTGCTGGACGAGGCCGGTTTCGCTTCGCCGGGCGTATTCGATCAGCCCGTCGTCGTCGAGGTCTCCCCCATCCTCCATCCAGCGTGCGGCGGCCGTGATGCTCGGCCAGAGACGGTCGATGAACTCGAGGTCCGCCGTGCGCTCGGCGTACGCGTCGGCGAGCATGATGAAGAGCGGCGTCGCGTCGACGGTGCCGTAGTAGCGGCCGAACGGCACTTCCCCGAGCGCCGCCATCTCGCCGCCGCGCAACTCGTGCAGGATCTTGCCGGGCTGCGCGTCCTGCGCGTCGGAGCGCACCGTCGCCTGCATCTCCGCCAGGTACCCGAGCACTCCGCGCGCGACGCTCGGGTTCGCCCAGAGCAGCTCGAAGGCCGTGATGATGCCGTCGCGGCCGAAGGGACAACTGAACCACGGAATGCCGGCGTAGGGATAGATGCCGCTCGGCGTGTCGGTCATCATCATCTCGAGATCGGCCGTCGAGCGGCGGACCCAGCGGTCGAGCCGCTCGTTCGTCGTGAGCAGCCGGCTGCCCTGCGCCGAGAGCCTCGTCCGGGTCTCGCGCGCGACGAGAAGGACGTCGTCGTACGACGGCACCGTGCGCGACTCGGCACCGCGCTCGCACGACACGCTGAGCTCCAGGGCGATCGTCCCGTGCGGCTCGAGGCGCAGCAGAAACATCGCCACGCCAGGCCCGACATCGTCGGGGGGCGCGCTCCAGCGGAGGCGCGTCCGCCGTTCGAGGCCGTCCAGTCCGCGGTAGCGGAGCACTGTATGGGGCTCGCGCGACTCGGGCAGCCGCTCACCGCGGTGGGGACGACGGGTGCCCCGGACCTCGAAGATGTCGGCGAAATCCGCGTCGTACCGGACCTTCAGCGGCAACTCGACCGCGTGCAGCGCGTAGTTCGAGACCCGCAGGCGCTCGACGCAGCCCCCTTCGTACAGCAGCCGGGATCGGAAGACGTGGATCTCGCCGTGGGGCATCACCAGGCGCCCCCCCGTGCGGACATCCGCGTTCGTCAGGTCCGCGGTGAACACCACGTTGTCGTCGCTGATGGTGGAGCTGAGGAGGAGCGGCCGACCCGGCCCCACCAGCAGCTCGCAGCGAGAGAGGAACCGCGTGCCGTCGAAGAAGAGCCCCTGCTCTCCCGTGTCGGACTGGATCATGTCCCCGCGCTGATCGAAGACGCTGAAGGTGTCGCCGTGCTTCAGCACGCGGGGAGGCGTCGACGGGCGCTCGGGATCGGCGGCGATATCGAACTGATCGGTCAGGCGTATGACGTGCTGCATGACGGGTCCGCTACTTCGACCATCGAGGGGGCCGCCGCCCTGAGCCGCTGGTACAGATCCACGTAGTCTGCCGCCATGCGCGCGGCGGTGAACCGCCGCTCGAACGAGTCGCGGCAGACGCGGCGGTCGAGCGCGTCGATCCGCGCGACGGCGTCCACCGCCTCCTCCACGCTCTCGACGACGAACCCGCTGACGCCTTCCTCGAGGACTTCGTCAACGGAACCGCCGCGGAACGCGATCACGGGCGTTCCGCACGCCATCGCCTCGATCATGACGAGCCCGAACGGCTCGGGCCAGTCTATCGGAAAGAGGAGCGCTCTCGCGCCACCAAGAAACTCGCTCTTTTCGGCCTCGCCGATCTCGCCGATGAACTCCACCAGCGGATCGTCGAGGAGCAGCCGGATCTCCTGTTCGAAGTATTTGGCGTCGGCCGGATCGACTTTCGCGGCGATGCGGAGCGGCATCCCCGCCGCGCGCGCGATCGCGATCGCCCGGTCCACCCGTTTCTCGGGCGAGACCCGCCCCAGGAAAGCAAGGTACGAGCCGTGGCGCGGCTCGAACGCGAGCCTCCCGGGTGGAAGCCCGTGGTGCACGGTCGCGACCCAGTTCGCGTGCGGCAGCGGCAGCCGCTGGGCGTCGGAGATCGAGACGCACGGAATGTCGCTGAACTCCTGGAAGAGCGGAACGAGCTCCGGGATGTCGAGCCGGCCGTGGAGTGTCGTCACGTGCGCGGTCGGGAATCGCCGCACGACGGGGAAATGGATCTGGGAGATGTGGAAGTGCACCACGTCGAACTGGTCGGCTCGCTTGAGCACTTCCTCGAGCTGCAGCACGTGCGGCGCGAGCGCATCCTGGCATCCGCTGAGACGCAGCGCCTGCCGAACGACGGGCACGAGGCGCGCCGAAGTCAGCGAGTCACCCGACGCAAACAGCGTGACGTCATGGCCCTGGCGGACGAGTTCCTCGGTGAGCGTCCACACGACCCGTTCTGTCCCCCCATAGAGCCTCGGGGGAACGCTTTCGGCAAGAGGTGCGACCTGAGCAAGTCTCATGATGCTCGTATCAGGTGCAAGAGCAAGTCCGGCTCGACCGACGTCTGTGCCGGGGAGCTGAGCCGTTTGATGACGCCGCTAGGCGCTCGGCGCGGGGCGCTCAGGCGCTGGGGCGCTCGGCGCGGGGCGCTGGGCCTTAAGGCGCTGAAGGCGTTGAGGCGTTGGCGTCCCAGCGCCCAGCGCCTACTTCAGAAAGAAGGAGAGGCCCGTCGGTGAACCGGTGGACGCGAGGGTCGTCCGCGTCACGGTGCACGAAGAACGTGCGGTAATCGGCGTTCGCGCCGAGCCAGTCGTTGAAGCGATACAGTACGCCCGCGCCAACGTTGGACGAGAAGTTCGTGTGAGGTGTCAAGCGTGACGCTGGCGGACGAGCTCGAAGGTCGAGCGTTCACAAGGGATGAGGTCATGTCGCCGGGAGCTCTTCAGTCCGTCAGCACCAGTTCCGCCTCGAACCACCACTTCGGCCGGAACACGATGCGCAGCGGTACGCCGGCCAGTTCGCCGGCGCGGCCGTACACGATGGAGAACTTCGTTCTGTGCCGCGTGGTGCGGTTGAAGGCCTCGAACTCCGCCTCCAGCGCCGGGCCGTAGCGGCGGCCACCAGACGCGAAGTCGGCGTGCTCCTCGAGCGAGCGCATGGTGAGATCGTACAGCCGGCCGTTGTATACGTAGGTGCGCGGCTGGGCCGGTCGCGCGCGCCGGCCGGCCGGCGGGAGCGACGGGGACACGGTCTCACGCACGAGCGCCGCGACGGCGCACAGGAACCCGGGCGTGGTGGCCGGAGGGATTCGCAACACGCGGCGCGGAGCGTCCACGCTGGAGACGCGCGCGAGGAGCGGCTCGAGCTCGCGAAACGTCAGATCCTGCTCGCTCCGCAACAGCACGACTTCCGCCTCCGCCTGCTCGCCGGACACCGTCGCGCGGATCGCGTGGAAGGCATACCCGCCCTGTCCCGCGCGCGCGAGCAGTTGCTCCGCTTCTTCCACCGACTCGGCGTTCGACTCCGTCATCACGCCGACGATCGTCGCCCCGACTCCTGACACATCTTCGGCGATGTAGCCCCATCGGTTGATCCGGCGCGGCGCCTTCAGCGGATCCGATCCCACCAGCAGCTCGTAGCCGTGCGCCCCATGCGGATCGCCGCGCCAGGTAATCCGCGCGGCGCCCACGTCGTTCCGGCGAATCCAGAACAGGAGCGGCCGGACACGCGCGTTCATCTGGTAGCGCCGCGCTCGCGACACAGGAGCGCGCACACCGGCGGCGTCCCCGGGAAGCTCCTGCGCCGTTCCAACAGATGCGAGGGCGAGCGCGAAGGCGATGACGAACGCGCCGCCCATCAGGCGTGTGGGTGCCAAGTGTGAAGCGTCTATTTTACGCGCCCGAGGCGTGGCGCGCGCGGGAAAGCGCGCGCGGGGCGCGTATCGCCGGCGCTGGGGGGGACCGATCTCTGGCGGAGGGAAGGAGTGCGGGGGCGTTGCGGGAAGGCGCGGCGGGTGGAAGCGGCGGTCACCCCTTCCACTTCTTGACCGAGACGGTCGTGCCGCGCCCGAGGATCGACGCGATTTCGAGCTCGTCCACGAGGCGCTTGAGCCCGCGCAGCCCGAGCCGGATCGAGTGCCGGTCCGCGGTGGCCTCCTGCACGTCCGCGATGCCCGGTCCCTCGTCGCGCGCGATCACGAGCACGCCCAGCCGGCCGTTCTGCTCGACCCGGCAGATGAGAATCTCGCCGCGCTGCGCGTGGAGCACGATGTTGCGCGCGAGCTCCGAGATGGCCGTGGCGATGAGCATCGCCTCGAGCACGGAGAACCCGAGTTGCTGCACGAACGCGCGGCCGTGTTGCCGCGCCGTCACGATATCGCCGTCACACGCGACCGTGACCGTGGTGCCGTGGCCGTCGGGGAACGGTTCGCTGGGTGCCATGCGAATCTCCTTCAACGCGGCGCGTGTGCGGTTCGGCGCCGCGCGCGGCCGCTCGCACGCCCGCGAGGCGCGCACGGGACAAGCACCGTTTTGCATCCGCGAAACAAGAATCGTCACCGCGGATGGCGGGTACTCCAGCGAACACGGCGAGTTGCCTGCCGCTCGCTCGCTGGACCGCCGTCGCTGGCGGGGCCGCATCGACCGGAACTTCCAACGCCGCTCTGGCACGTCAGTTGCGACTCAGCCGGCCAGACTCGCACACGTCAAATCGGACCTGTTTTCCCCGGGAAGGGGCACCGTCTGTCCGCGAGATGACGCAGGCGCACGAGTGAGGCCCGCGCCCGCGCCGTTCTGCGGCAACGGAGCGTGGGGCCCATATGTCTGTCAGAATCCGCTCGCGCGTCGTCTTCACGTCCCTCATCGCTGTCATCGCCGTCGTGCCATCCTGGCTTCCCGCACTGTCCGGCGAGTGGGGCCTGACGCCTGTCCTCGCGTCCGCCCAGCACCCCGCTCCGCCAGTCAACCTCCGCGTCGTCAAGGATCCCGAGGGGAACTGGGCCGTGACAGTGTCGTCCCTTACGTCGTCGGGAGCGACGATCGCGTGGGCGACGATCGCGCCGGCGGACACGCAGGTGGTGTACGGCGTGTCGAAATCGTTTGGCAGCGCGAGCCCGTTGGATCCCGCGCTCGTGAGGTCGCACGCGGTGACGCTCAGCGGCCTCGGCGCCAATACGCTCTACTATTTCCGCGCACAGTCGCGCGACGCGTCGGGTCATTTGTACAAGTCGGCCACGTACAGCTTCAGGACCCTTGCCGCTGGGGACACGACGGCCCCTGCGATCTCGATCACCGCACCGGCAGCGGGCGCGACAGTCTCCGGGACGGTCACAGTGAGCGCCACCGCGAGCGACAACGTCGGCGTGGCAGGCGTTCAGTTCCGCCTCGACGGCGCGGCGCTCGGCGGCGAGGACTCCTCTGCGCCGTACTCCGTGGCCTGGAACACAGCCAACGCGGCGGAGGGGGAGCACACGCTCACGGCAGTCGCGCGCGATGCCGCCGGCAATGCCAGGACCTCGGCCGCCGTCACGGTCACGGTGTCGAACGGCCCGGTCGTGCTGGTCGCGCCGGCAGACACCTCGCTGAATCTCGACGCGACGAACTACAGCGGCGTGGCGTTGCTCACCACGTACACCTGGCCGGATCAGCGCGTGGCCAACGCGATCGTCATGAAGTTCGACCTCTCCAGCGTTCCGGCGGGCAGCGTGGTGCAGAGCGCCACGCTGCACCTCGCGCTCGTGGAGAGCGATGCCACGAGCGACGCCACGTACTCCGTGACCGCGCACAAGATCGTCGGGAGGAATCCTGCCATCGGCGCCGCGACCGGCTACACCGCCGACGGCGTGACACCCTGGACGGCGAACACCTGTTGCAGCAACAACGTGCCGATGGCGCAGGCGGACATCTCGCCGGCGCGCGACACGCGGGCGATCGACAAGGCGCCCGGGTTCAAGACGTGGACGATCACGGGGATGGTCCAGGAATGGCTGGCCGAACCGTCCACGAATTTCGGCGTGTTGCTCAACTCCGACACGACGAAGCTCGCCGACCGCTATCGCTACTTCGCGAGCA
The DNA here is from genome assembly GCA_035463475.1 of Vicinamibacterales bacterium. Classification (GTDB taxonomy): domain Bacteria; phylum Acidobacteriota; class Vicinamibacteria; order Vicinamibacterales; family 2-12-FULL-66-21; genus JACPDI01. Next base: position 68,257 of record DATHTE010000008.1, on the reverse strand, counting down.
TGGAGCACGCCGATCCGCAGCTGCGGCCGTACCTGCGGATCGCGTACGGCGCGGCGCCGCCGGACCCGATCCCGCCGGCCGTTGGGTTGACCGCGCCGGCGCCGGGCGCCACGGTTTCCGGGTCGGTCACCGTGACGGCGAGCGCGAGCGACAACGTCGGCGTGGTCGGTGTGCAGTTCAAGGTTGACGGCACGGATGTCGGCGCCCAGGACACCACGCCGCCGTACAGCGTCACGTGGAACACGACCACCGTGCCGAATGGGAGTCATGCGTTGACGGCGGTGGCGCGGGACGCCGCCGGCAACCAGACCACGTCGGGAACGGTGACGGTCACGGTCTCGAACGCGGCGCCCCCGGATGGCTGGACGAACGAACCCGCCGGCTTCACGGTCATCGAGGACACGGGCTGGGAGGATGGGACGCTCGGAGACTGGTATCGCATCTTCTCGTCCTCGGACAAACCGATCGGCGTGAAGGGCGTCACGGACTCGCCGCTCGGCGAGGCGCGGGCGCTGCAGATCGACTACCTTGCGGGTCACGTCGGGGGCGGCGGCACCGAACTTCGGTATGACATCCCGGCGGCCGCCCGCAGCAGTGAGCTGTACGTGGGCTATTACGTGCAGGTCAGCCCCGGATGGCAGGGGCACAGCTCAGGCATCAACAAGATGATCTACCTGCACGACGGCGGGCAGAACTTTGCCGCGATGTGGTACGAGATGTTCGGGTCGGGCGCAAGCCCGCTAGACCTCTATGTCGTGAACCAGAGCGGCAGCGGACCGGGCGGGATGCACGAGAACGTCAACGCGATCACGTTCGTGCGCGGCCAATGGCACAAGGTCGAGATCTACCAGAAGCAGGGATCGTCCAACAACGGCATCGTCCGGGTGTGGGTGGACGGCGTGCTCGCGATCGACCGCTCCGACGTGGACACGACCAGCAACCCGGTGGACAACATCACGATCAGCGGCATCTGGGGAGGCGTCGGCGACTCCAAGAACCAGGCCGACTTCATGCGGTTCGATCGAATCCGGATCAGCAGGCCGGGGACGGGCGCGCCCCCGCCGCCGCCGTCCGAGATCTTGATCGAGGAGACCTTCGAGGACGCCAACCTTGCGAGCCGGGGTTGGTACGACGACACCACACCGCTGCTTTCGACCGCCGAGCATGTCGCCGGCAGCGCGCGCTCGATCGAGTACCGGTTCAACGCAGGTTCGACCACGCCGACGGCCGCGGTCGCCCTGCGCAGGACGTTCACGCCGACCGGTGCCGTCTACCTGCGCTACCACGTGAAGTACAGCACCAACTGGGTCGGTTCCGAGCAGCCGTACCATCCGCACGAGTTCCACTTCCTGACTAATCGCGACGGCCAGTGGTCGGGTCTTTCATTCACGCACCTCACCGTGTACGTGGAACAGAATGGGGGCACGCCGCTCGTGGGCATCCAGGACGGCGCCAACGTGGACCAGGCGAGGGTCGGGCAGGACCTGACCAGCATCACCGAATTGCGAGGCGTGGCTGGCTGCAACGGCTCGAGCGACGGCTATCCCGACAACTGCTACATGGGCGGAAGCGGCTACGTCAACGAGAAGAAGTGGACCGCGGGCGCGCGGTACTTCAGCGACACCCCGGGCGCCTACTACAAGAGCGACTGGCACCTCGTGGAAGCCTACGTGAAGCTGAACACGATTTCCGGCGGCAGGGGAATCAACGACGGCGTGATTCAGTACTGGTTCGACGGCCAGCCGGTCATCGACCGGCGCAACGTGCTGCTGCGCACCGCCGCGAACGCCGGCGCCGAGTTCAACCAGATCGTGATCGCGCCCTACATCGGCGACGGCTCGCCGGTGGCTCAGTCGTTCTGGATCGACAACGTGACGGTCGCGACGGCTCGACCGTAGGCAGGGTTCAGGGTTCAGGAAAAACTCTCGCCTGAACCCTAAACCATGATCCTGAAGCCGGAACCCTGTGTCTACAATACGGCAATGGCTCGTGGCGCCGGGACCAGCGCGGCGATGATGCTGGCCGCGATTGCGATCGGGTCGTGCGGATCGCCGACGCGTGCTCCGGGAAATCAGGCCGAATCGCGGTGGCCTTCCGAACCGGCGGGTTTCGTGGCGCTGACGGACCAGTCGTGGACTGCCGTCGCCGCGGAACACTGGAGCCGTCGATCCGGCCCGCACGATCGCATCGTCTCGGACCCCGCCGCCCCACGCTCCCCGGAGAGCGTGCTCGAGTACTTGTATCCGGCAGGGTTCGCCGGCGGCGTCGCTCCGGCGACGCATTTCTTTTCGCTCGACAATCGCAAGGAAGTCTTCATCGGGCTGGAGTGGAGGACGAGCGATCCCTGGCAGGCACACGCCAGCGGCATCAACAAGATCCAGTTCCTGTACCTGGCCGGCTCGAGCGACATCGCCATGGTCATGTTCGGCACCGGCGGCGATGCCTACGAGCTGCGCGTCCTGCCCCAGTGGCGGGAACACCGCGATTCGTGGCTGACGCCAAACGCCACCGCTCGTCCCGTCACGCCCGGGCGATGGCACCGCATCGAGTGGTATCTGAAATACGAGAGCGCGTATCGCGCGGGCGACGGCATCGTGCGCTGGTGGCTCGACGGCGTCCTCGTTGGCGACTACACGAACATCCGCTATCCAAACGACGGGGGCTTCGTCGAGTACCAGATGAGCCCCACATGGGGCGGCGTGGGAGACACGAAGCGGCAGGCGGACTTCTACCGGTTCGACCACACCTACATCAGCATTCCGGGTGGCGGGGCGTGAGCTTGTGCAGGCCAGCCACGAGCGCCAGCAGCGTGTAGAGCATCTCTGAATAGGCGAGCGACAGGAAGAACGCGCCCACGACGAAGCCGATGAGCGATGCCGTGACCGCCTGCGTCAGGTCATGCGCGTCCCGCTCGCCGTCCGCTCGCGACAATTGACGCCGCCGTGTCCGGCGCAGCGCCGCGAACGCGCTCGCCAGCAGCGCGACGAACAGCAGCAGGCCGGGAAACCCGAGCTCGGCTCCTACCTGGATGAAGCTGTTGTGCGCGGCGCTCCACCGCACGCCGATCCCGTACTGCTGGCGCGACGCGAAGGGTGACAACGTTCCTTCCGCGACCGGGAAATTGTCCGGGCCAACGCCGAGCACGGGATGGGCCATCATGTACCCGAGGCCGCGCTCCCAGATCTGCAGCCGCCCTGTTTCACCGGTACGGTTGTAGTCCGCGTCCGAGAAGATCGTTCCCATCTGGCGCCAGTACTGGTCGCTAGCCGCCGCGAGCAGCACGACGGCGACGAGCATCGTCGCCGACACGCGCCACCTCAGTGGGATCACCGTGTATCGTGCGACGACGAAGACCGCCACAGCCAGCAGGGCGAGAAAGCCTCCACGCGATCCGGAGTACACGAAGCCGAGCGTGAGGACCGCCAGCGCCGCGGCGGAGAACAGGCGCACCAACGCGCGCTCGCTCGCCTGGAGAAAGTAGATGCCGAACGGGAGGGCCGTCACCGCAAAAGTGGCGAAGTCGTTCGCGTCGTAATAGTACAAGTGTCCAAGGCGCCAGTCGGCCCCCGCGCCGACGTCGAACCTGCTGACCACGACCGACGCGTACATCGCCGCGGCGCCGAAGTACGCGAACGCCAACCGCTCGACGTCGCGGACATCCCGGACCGCCGCGGTCACAACGATGAACATCAGCATGGTCTTGGCGAAGTTGCCGAAGACGAGCGTAAAACTCGTGCCCTCGGACAGCGATCCGGGCACGGACAGCAGCATCCAGCCGAACAGGGCGAGGAGGTACTTCGTCGTCGGCATCCACACACGCAGGATGCGTCGCTGCTCGTGGTCATCGACCAGGTACAGCAGGATTGCCAGGCCGCCGGTCAGGATCGCCGGCCGCAGGGCCTCGAGCCCGAACAACTGATGGACCCGGCCCACGGACATCAGCATGTATCCCGCGACGCACACGAGCAGCGGGTCCCATCCCGTCTCGGTGCGATCGCTCGACCGGGCAGACTCCACCGCGAGCGGCGTGGGGACCACCGGGCGCAAGTGCGGCGATGTGGACCAGCGGTCAGGGGATCCCGGGGGCGGGTGCGAGACACCCGATGCGCTGGGTGGATGCGACGTAATCATCGTGCCATGAGAACTGCTGTTGCGGCACCGTCGTGTCACCGCCATACTGCGCCGCCACCAGCAGCGCGGTCAGGCGCGCGGTCGAGGGGGCGGGATCGGCCGGGCTCATTCCGCGAAACTCGCGGCCCGCGTACAACAGCTTCTCTTCGCCGTCGATCCATGCGGCGAGGGCGCCGTCGGCCTGACCCGGTGTGTTGAGCTTCACCATCATTTCAATGCAATACCAGCGCTCCGGCTCAAACCGCACGGGGTCTCCGCGATTCTGGAAGAAGTTCTCGCTGGCCCACGCGCGATCGGCAAGGACCTGCGCCTGGATCGCGAACTCGCCCGCGGCGCCTGCGACGAACGCGTAGAAGTGGGGATACCCGGACAGCGGTCTGAGACCCGCGAGGCTCGTCGACGAATACTCCCAGAGAAACCCGGGTGACCATCGCTGGTACCAGCGGAGATAGACCTGGTCCTGTCCGCGCCACGAGTTGTACATGTAACCGGCGCCGCGTGTGCCTGCCGCGTACGAGAGCTCCAGGGATCGCGAGCCCGACTTCGCCATGCGGTCGGTCAGGTACATCGCCGAGGGGCGCGCCGGACCGTCCCAGCCCGCGATCGTGCCGTCAGGGTTCGTCGCGGTCCCCTCGAAGTCGTCCGCGACGAGCTGGCACCCGATCGGTTCCAGCGACGCGACCACGTCGTCCTGCCAGGAGGACTGCTGCTGCGGCACCTGTGTGACACCGCCGTAGTACCCGGTCAGCCCCACCGCCTGGATCTGCGCGGTCGATGGCGCCGGGTCCGTGATGCTCGCTCCGCGAAACTGCCGGCCGGTGTACGACAGCGTGAGGTCGCCGTCGATCCAGGCGGCGAGCTCGCCGTCTGCGCTGCCGGGCGCGTTCAGCTTGACGAACACTTCGATGCAGTACCAGCGGTCCCCCTCGAACACGACTGGTGTCCCCTGGTTCTGATAGAAGTTCTTGCTGTCCCAGTTGGCTTCCGCGACGACCTGCGCCTGGATTGCGAGTTGCCCGTTGGCCCACAGCACCTCGGGATAGAACTGGGGATAGCCGCCCATCGGCCTGAGCACGAGCATCTTGGTCGCGGACGGCTCCCAGACGAAACCGGAGGACCAACGCTGATACCACCGCACGTAAACGTGATCCCGCCCCGCGATCAGCCGGTACATGAAGCTCGCGCCGAAGGTGCCGGGCACGTAATTCAGCTCCACTGAACGCCGGCCGGACCGCGCCACGCGCTCGGTGAGATACATCGACGTTGGATCCGGGGGACCGTCCCAGGAGCCGATCGTTCCATCGGCATTCGTGACGCCGTGCTCGAAGTCGTCCTCGAACAGCACCTGGGCCTGTGCCGGCGGGGCGTGGACGACGCAGAAGACCACCACGAGCAGCGCGGCGGCGATTGTTCGAACGGCAAGGTGTTTCGTCACAGGATGATCCTTGCTAGGTCCGCCTCGAGGCGGACGCTACGTCGGGCGCGGAGAGCCGGGAGAAGGGGACAGCCGCGAGGTGCGTACCCACTGCTTCCGCCCGAAGCCGAGAAACCCGAGCAGCTCGATCGCCGCCCGCCAGGGAAGGAAGACCGGGATGAGGGCGATGCCGATGACCGCGCGGACGGGCGCGTCCGTGAGCGCGACGCCGAGCGCGAGGTACGCGCTGAGCAATCCGGTCACCGCGCCGGCCCACGGCAGCAGAAAGCTCCAGCCAGGCGAGTCCGCGAGGAACCAGGCAGTGGCGACCGCCAGCAGGACGAGTGACGCCTGCGCCGAATACGTCGGCGCGCCCAACGTCAGCGCCGCGTCCCACAGCCCGAACCGGCGGCGCCGCCAGCCCTCTCTCACCAGCTGCCGCAGGCACCTGGCGGCCACACCGTGCCGCCCGCTCGCCCATCGCAGGCGCTGCCTCGACGCCTGCCGGAACCCCTTCGATTCCTCGGCGCGGACGCGCGCCGCGCGATTGAAGTGGATCGTTTCGCCGTTGAGGAGCAGCGAAATCGAGAATTCCCAGTCCTCGCCGACGGAGAACGCCGTCCAGCGGTTGCGCTCGAGGACCCCCCGGCTGAAACACATGCCGGTCCCGCTCAACATCGACGAGAGACCCAGCCGCTCCTTGCCGCCGTAGAAGAGCCCGTTTCGAAGGACGCTCGTCGCCGCGATGATCCGTGTGAACGGGCTGGCCCACGGATTCGACAGGTAGTTGTATCCCTGCTGCACCTCGTGGCCCGCCCGGAGCCCGCTGTCGAACGCGAGGAGCGCGCCGCGATCGACAATGCTGTCCGCGTCGATGAGGACCAGCCCGTCGAACTCCGCACCCGCCCGCCGCAACTCGTGGACAGCCCACGCAATCGCGGCCCCTTTGCCTGCTGGACCGTTCAGTCGCTCCAGGCATTCCGCGCCACAGCCTCGGGCGACGGCCGCCGTCCGGTCCGTGCACCGGTCCGCGATGACGACCACACGCAGCAGATGGCGCGGATAGTCGGCGCGCGCGAGGCTGCGGAGCGTTCGGGCGATGCCGTTCTCCTCGTTGTACGCCGGGATGAGCACCAGCAGTCTGCTGCGCCTGGGCGTCCCTTGCGAGAGGCGGCCGCGACGCGGCAACAGCGCCGCCACGGCCAGCAGCCACTGGTACATCGCGAGCAGGCTCACGGCGGCCAGCGTGGCGGCACACGCGCTCCCAAGCAGCGTGATCACGTGTTTTCCTTAAGACGAAAAGCCGATCTGCCGGGCGATGTGGAACGTCAGGAGCGGAACCGATCGCGTCACATCTTCATGGAGACCGATGCGCCTGAGGCGAAACAGATCGTCTGGCCGGCCGCGTTCGGCGCCTGGGCTCGTCGTGACGGCGGCCCTGTAGCCGGCCGCGCGCGTCGCGGCAGCCACCGTCTCCGAACGATCGCCGTTGGGGTATCCAAGAACCGGCACGACGGTCTGACACCGCTCGGCGAGCGTCTCGAGCGGCCGCCGAAGCTCCGTCGCAAGCCTCGCCTCGTCGAGGCGCGTGAGGATCGCATGCGTGCTCGTGTGCGATCCGAATTCAATGCCGTGATTCGACATCTCACGGACTTCGTTCCAGTCCAGGAAACAGCGGTCTCGGGGGACCTCCACCCCGAGGTCCGCCGCGAGCGCGCGGATGCAGAGATCGCGTTCGGCCTCGGGCCATCCTTTCGCCTCTTCGATCGCGCGGTCCACGTCGGTCGCTGCCGCGCGTCCCGTGCGACGACCTCGATCCAGCAGGTAGCCGAGACGATCCGTCCACAGCCAGTCGTTGGTGCCAATCAGGCCGGTCGGGAGGAAGATCGTCGCCGGCACGTTGTACGCGCGCAGCAACGGAAACGCATAGCGGTGGTTGTCTACCCAGCCGTCGTCGAAGGTGAGGGTGCAGTACCGCGCCGAGTCGTCCCACTGGCCCGCATCCCATCGCGTGAGCAACTCGCGGAACGACAGGAGCTCGAAGTGCGCCGTCAGGAACCGGAGATGGCGTTCGAATGTCTGTGGCGTGACGTACATGCCGGGCTGCACGAACGTCGCGGCGGCGTCGGCTCGGGGCAGGACCCGGTGGTACATCAGGATCAGGAGCTTCCCCTTGAGCTGCCTGGCGAAGGCCGGCATCGCGCCGTACATCCTTCCGGCGAGGGAGCGCGCGGCCGACTTGACGCTCAGGGTGACGTTGCCCGCACGCGAGATCATGGGAATCGCAGGCACCATTCACCTTCGAGCCGGCTCAGGAAGGCATCGCCGCGATGGACGGCGAGCCGCAGCTCAGGATCGTTCGAGTGCAGCAGCGTCCAGTGCCGGCCCCGGTGGATCACGGCGCGAGCGCGGGACAGGGCGTCGGCCAGTGCGGGTTCGAAACGCCCGGCAACCGCCACGGCCCCGCGCCGCGTGGCGTCCTCGAACAGATGATCGAGCACGTGGTTGATGGCGTCCGGCCGCGCAGCCACCTGGAGGACCTCAGCGATCCTGTCCTCGCCCACGCAGTACAGAATCACGCCGACCGCGTCTCGCGACTCGTTGCGGACGAGCAGCTTCTGCAACAGCGCGTAGCCGGGTCTGGCGCCCGCGCGGGCCAGCGCCCAGGCAGCCGAGCGTGCGTCGTGATCCGGACGGAGCGCGCTCTGCTCCGTAAGCTCGCGCATCATGGCGGCAAACGCCGCATCATGGAGCGCCTCTCGCGATCCCCTCGGCGGCCGCGGCACGAGCCCGCGCCCGCCCAGCGCCGCCGCAGCAGCATCGAAGAGCCGCGCTTCGGGCGCGAGCGCGCGCGCCACCAGCGACAGCCGCGAGCGCCGGGCCAGGAGCGAGACCCCGTACTGTGCGGGGCGCAGCGGCCTGACCCACCGGAGGCTGTACGGCAACACGGTGTCGCCGCCGCACCATTCCCAGATCCTGCGCGTGCCGTCCCCCGACTCGTCGCTGATCGTCAGATCCTGCGTGCCGTCGAAACACGCCTTGAGGAGGCGCAAGCCGACCTGCCCTCGCACCGCCGGATCCACCACGAACTGCGAGCACACCGCCATCAGGATGGGGCGCCGCCTGAACAGCATTCGACGCGGCGCCACGCCGAGAAAACCGTGGATCGTGCCCTGCCGTTCGTAGACGAGCGAGGCCGGGACATGCCGACCTCGCGCGGCGGCCAGAAAGACCTCCGAGAAGTAACGGCGGTACGTGTCGAGCCGGGGGTCGCCGTCAACCGGGCGAAAGACCCGCCTATGCAGCGCGGCAACCTGGGGGATGTCCGCCTCAGCGAACGGCCGGACGGAGGTCGCCGTCGCGGCAGTCGAGTGCAGCAAGAAGGGCCGAGATGCCATTGATGGTCGTGAACTGGTCGCTGAAGATCTGGTCGTCCCCGAAGGTCACCCCGAAGGTCGATTCGATGAACATCAGCAGCTCGACGATCCCCGCCGAGTCCACGTAGCCCCCTTCGAACAGGTGAGCGTCCCGCGAGAAACCCGGGTCCCCGTCGATGACGTGGAAGTGGCGGCGGATGAACGCCTCGATCCGCGCCGCGGTGTCAGGCAGCGGTGTGGCCATTGACGATCGATCTCGAACCGGTCAGCCGCGTGACCACACGATAGCGGCCCGCCCGGATGAACCGGTCGAGGAAGCCCTCATCGTGAACCCCGAAGATTCTGCAGAAGATGCGCCGCAACGCCGGCTGGTCGCAGCCATGTTCCAGGAGAACGGGAAGGATCCCGACGGGCGAGGCGCTGCCGATCTGCGCGCGCACTTTCCGGCGGTCGAGCACGAACGCGGGCAGCAGGTCGCCAGCCATCATCCAGGCAAGCGCCTGCTTGAAGCCGTCGCGCGCGATCATCGATCCGGGCAGGCGCAGGTACAGGTCCGCCGCGAACGCGTACGGCTGAATGACGTCGATGCCGTATCGGCTGAAGATGCCGACCTCGCGATCGCCGGCGTCGAGCCCGCGCACGAGCGCCGATCGCAGCTGGTCCGGTCCGACGTCGGGCAGCGCGTAGAACGTTCTTCCGGCGTAGACAACGGGCGTGTAGTCCGCGAGGAGCTCGTTCGCCAGGTCGCCGGTGAGGACCGTCCATGACGCGCACGCGCCGCCGGCCGCCGCGTCCTGCGCGATCGCGCGGGCGAGAATCTCGTTGACGATCGCGCAATGGACGTTGAAGTCGCGCCAGTCCTGGCCGTAGCAGATCGCGTCATCGACCGACGCCATCACCTGTTCGGCGGAAACCGCCACGGTGCGCAGCGGGATGCGAAGGGCATGCGCCAGGCGCTCGGCGGCCACGGCGTCGTCGGTGGGCGGCCGCCCCGGCTCGGTGAAGGCAAACGTGTATGCCGTGACCTCGGCGAAGTACCGCGTCGCGAGGGCCGCGATGATGCTGCTGTCAATGCCGCCGGACAGGCAGATGGCGATTCGGCTGCCGGCGAACTCCGCGGCGAACCTCGCAAACCAGCGCTCCAGCCGTCTTCTAATCTGGACGGCGATCTCCTCGACCGCGCCCGGCGCGTCGGACGCGTGGGCATCCTTCGCGTACGCGCGCAGCGAGACGAAGTCGCCGCGCGGATCCAGGTGGACGGCGTGCCCCGCGGGCACCGAATAGATGCACTCCAGCGGCACGCCGCGCGCGACGAGATCGGTCAGGTAGTTCGCGGCGATCAAGGTGCCCGACTCGTGAACGGCGACGAAGAGCTTGTTCAGGCCGAAGCGATCGCGCGCGAGCGAAACGCTCCCGTCGGGGCTGGCCGACGCGCAGGCGAATCGGCCGTGGACCTGCTCGGGCGCCACGGCGCCGGGCTCCGCGCCCGGCGTTTCGCACGCTGCGAGACGCGGCCGGAACGCGTCGTCTGACCAGTAGACGTTGTTGACACGCAGGAGGGGCTCGAACATCTCAGGCTAACACTGGGATCTGCGGCAGTTCCGCCCGGAGGCGGTCGCAACCCGCCAGGTACGCATGCATGACGCGCTCGAAGGCAGGAAGCGCCGCGTCGATGGCCTCGGTCCTTGCAGTCAGCGAGAGGCGGATGTATCCCGGTTCGTGAAAGAGCGTCGAGGGCACGACGAGCACGCCTGCGGCGGCGAGCCGCTCGGCGCACGTGAAGTCGTCGGGCATCGGCGACTTGACGTAGACATAGAAGGTCGCGTCGCCGTCGCACACGTCGTACCCGAACGAAACCAGCGCTCGCCTGACCCGCGCCTGGCGTTCCGCGAGCGCGTCGAGCGGAGGCACATAGTCGAGCAGGTCGCACACGACGCGCTGCATCAGGCTGGTCGGGCTGCCATACCCCATCAGCCGGACGCAGCGCGCCATGCGCGCTCGGACGTCCGCGTTCTCCGGCATCAGCGGTGAAACCGCGATGTAGCCGATCCGTTGCCCCTGCAGTGACAGCGCCTTTCCAAACGAGTAGATGCTGATGGTTCGCGGATGACTCTGGACCGGGCTGTAGAAGGCGCGCCCGCTCCACACGATATGCCGGTGCACCTCGTCGCTGACGACGTAGATGCGCGTGTCGAAGACCTGCTCCGCGGAGCGCAGCACCGCCGACAGGCCGTCGATCTCGTCCTTCCGATAGAGCACGCCTGTCGGGCAGCACGGCTGGCTGAAGAGGATGCCCTTCGTCGCCGGCCCAATCGCGGCCGCGATCGCGTGGAGATCGAGCCGCTTGTTGGGGCCGACCGGAACGAAGCGCACCCGGATCCCGAGACTTCGGAGGTACAGGGGGTAGTCCTGCCACGCCGGCGTCAGGACGATCACCTCGTCGCCCGGTGCGAAGAGCGCGCGTGCGGCGACGTTCAACGCGGGCATCGCGCCAGCCGTCAAGATCACGTCGTCCGCGCGAAACGACATGGCGTACTCTCGGCAGAGCGCCGACGACACGGCGCGCCGCGTCGCCGGTCTGCCGGCATATGGCGTGTACTGCAGCGACAGCCCCGTCAGTTGTCCCGCCGCGCGCTTCAGCGCATCGAGCACCGCCGCCGGCGGCCCGTCGCAGGGGTTCGCGTACGACAGATCGATGAGCCGCGGGCCGAAACGCCGAAACGCGGCCGCGATTACCCGCTCAAGCCGTTCTTGCGGCTCGAGCAGACGTTCCAGGGCTGCCAGTGTGTTCGCCATACAGTTGCCGGATCGCCACGCGATCGGGTTTGCCTGAGGAAGTGAGCGGAAAGGCGGGCAGCGCCCAGATCTCGCGCGGCCACATGTACTCCGGCATCGCCTCCCTGCAGAACTCCTCGAGCGTGCCTTCGTCGAACCCTGCCGGCTCCACGGGAACGACGGCCACGACGATGTCGGTGTCGCCGTCCTGGCGCGGCACGCCGAAGGCGACGACGTGCGACACCAGGCTCGAGGCGTAAACGCAGCGCTCGATCTCCTCAGGGCTCACGCGGACGCCGCGCGACTTGACCTGCATGTCCTTGCGCCCGACGTAATAGAGGTAGCCGTCCGCGTCGGTCTTCACGAGATCTCCGGAGAAGACCACCGTCTCCGTCCTGCCGTTTCGGGACTGCTCGAGCGGGTGCGGCCGAAAGACGCGGCTGGTGCTTTCGGGATCGCGCCAGTACCCGAGGCAGATGTTCGCGCCGCGGTGGACCAGTTCTCCGATCTCGCCGGGCGCGCACCGCCGGCCATCCTCGCTGACCACGAGCACGTCCACACCGGGAATGGCTTTTCCCATCGACGACGGGCGGCGGTCGACTTCTTCCGGCGGAAGGTACGTCGAGCGAAACGCCTCCGTGAGCCCGTACATCAGGTAGATGCGCACGTGCGGGTGCGCAGCGCGGATTGCGCGCACCGTCTGCTCGGGCAGGCGCCCGCCGGAATTCGTGATGTACCGGAGGGCTGGGCAGACGGTCCTGAGGAACGGCGACAGCCGGCCCGTGAGCTGGAGCCAGAGCGTCGGCACGCCGGCAAGGCCGGTCACGCCTTCCGCGCGAATGGTCTTGCAGATGTCCGGCGGAAACAGCGAGCGTTGAATGACGAGCCTCCCGCCGACGAACAGCGATGTGAGGAGCTGGTTGAGACCGTAATCGAAACTGATCGGCAGAATGCTCAAAATGACGTCCCGGCCGGTCAGCTCCAGGTACTGCGACACGATCTGGACGCCGGACAGCAGGTTGTCGTGGCTGAGCATCACGCCCTTCGGCAATCCCGTGGACCCGGACGTATAGATCAGGGCCGCGAGGTCGGCGCCGATGAGCCGCGCTGGCGCGGCACTGCCGGCCGGAACCCGCGCGTCGTCAACATTGATTGCCTCGCAGGGATAGTCCGGCACGGCGAGTATCTGGCGCGTGTCCGTGATCACGCAGCGCGCCTCGCTGTGCTCGAGAACGTGGTGGACCTGCCGCGTGCGGAGGGCGTCGTTGACGATCACCGCCACGGCGCCGGCGTGCCACGTCCCGAACAACGCCGCGACTGCGTCGATGGAGCGCCGCAGGAAGATGCCGACGCGATCGCCCGGTCCGATGCCGCGCTGCCTCAGGAGCGCCCCGAAGCCGTGGGAGCGCTCGCGCAGCTCCGCGTAGGTGATTCGTGCGGGCCCGTCAATGACGGCGACCTTGTCCTCGACGTCGAGACCCTGGCGCCTTGCGAGCAGCTCGCGCGCGTTACGCAACATGGGCTTCACTCCGCGCCGCGCAGCGGTGTGCGCGGCGGTCGAGCAGCTCGGCGTACGCCGCCACGTACCGTCGCACCATGCGCGACACGTCGTACTCGTCGTGCGCGCGCCGGCTGGCGCGCTCCGCGAGTGTCCGCGCCAGGTGCGGGTCGCTCAGAAGACGGTCGATGGCAGACGCAATCGCGGCAGGACTTCCGGGTTCCACCAGCATCCCTGCCTCCCCGCCGGCCAGCGCCGCGCGGATCTCGCCGACGTCGCTCGCGACGATCGGCCGGGACGCGAACATCGCTTCGAGCAGCGCGAGCGGCAGACCCTCGGAGACCGACGGGTGCACGAAAAGGTCACCGGCCGCGAGCACACCCGCAACGTCCGACCGCAATCCGAGCAGGTGCACCTTTGCCGCGATCCCGAGAGCGCGCGCCTGCGCCGCCAGCGCGGCCTCGAGGTCGCCGCGTCCGCAGATGGCGACGTGCAGGCTCGCGTGTCGTGCGGCGAGGAGCCCCAGCGCGTCCACGAGGTGCCGGTGTCCCTTCACCGGATACAGGTTGCCCACCGCCACGACCAGGCGATCGGCGGGCCCGAGGCGCAACTCGTCGCGCACCGACGAGCGTTCGGAAATGACGTGCCGCACGCCGTTGGGAATCGTGCCGATGCGCGCGCGGGACATTCGCAGGTCCTCGCTCATTCGATCGGCGAGGGCGTTCGAGACCGCTACGGTGCGGCCGCTGCACGCGACCGCGGCGCGCATCGCGAGGCGTCGCCGCAGCCGTGCAGCGTAGTACTGGCTCCCGTGCATGGTGATCACGTGCGGGATTCCGGCGCGCCGCGCCGCCCAGCTACCGTAAACCGCCATCGAGAACTCGTGGCTGTGGGCTACATCGATCCGGTAGCGCCGGAACAGCGCCGCGAGGGAGCGCGCGCAGCCGGGCGAGACTGGCGCGTCCAGGCGGAAGTGTTCGACGGCCACGCTCGATCCCGCGAGCTGGCGCGCCAGCCAGCCTTCCCCTTCGGCAGGGAGCACCACCACGTTGAATGCACCGGCGGCCTGGAGGTGGGTCGCGATATCGGCGACCACACGTTCCGCGCCCCCGGGACCGTCGGATTCGATCAGGTGCGCAACACGCAACGCGGGAATGCCGCCCGCCGCGCCGGTCAGGCCACCCACCGTTCCCTCCACGCCTGGAACATCAGCACGGTCCACAGCTCCGCGCCGCTCTGGCGTCGCCCCTCCTGAAGGTCGCGCCACGCGCGCCAGACGGGAGCCGGATCCAGACCACCGTCGGCGAGCGCGTCCGGGGCGAGCAACGGCTGCGCCCACCGCCGCAGGGGTCCGCGCAGCCAGCGGTCGATCGGCACCGAAAAGCCCATCTTGGGACGCTCCACGATCTCGCGGGGCACGCGCCGGTACAGCACTTCGCGGAGCGCCCATTTCCCGACGCCGTCCCGCAGCTTCAGCCGCTGGGGGAGCCTCCACGCCAGCTCCACCACGCGGTGGTCGAGCAGCGGCGCGCGCACCTCGAGGCTGACGGCCATGCTCGCGCGATCGAGCTTCGCGAGCAGGTCGTCGGGGAGGTAGTGCGCTTGGTCGGCCAGCATCATCCGGTCCAGCAACCCTTCCGGCCCGGATCGATCGAGCGCGTCCGCGTTCGGGTCGTACTCGTCGGCGTCGCCGGCGACGAGGGCGGCCGGTCGCTGCCATGCGGACAGCAGCGAGCGGTACATGCCGCCCACCGTCTCCGCGTGCATCACGTTCCCGATTTTGTGTATCCGCTCGCCGAGCCGATGCTCCGCTGCGCCGCCGCCGACAACCACCGCGACGCGCTGCAGCCGGTTCCACGTGGCCGCCGGCACGCTGGCGATCCCCGCCGCCACGCGCCGGCGGATCGGCCGGGGCAGGCGGTTGACGCGCGGCAGCACTCGAGCGCCGAAGACGTAGCGGTTGTAGCCGCCGAACAGCTCGTCGCCGCCGTCGCCGGAGAGCGCGACGGTCACCTCGCGGCGCGCGAGCCGAGACACCAGCAACGTCGGAAGCTGCGACGGGTCTGCGAGCGGCTCGTCGAAAATCTCGGCCAGGCGCGGGACGAGCGAGCAGGCGTCCTCGCCCGTGAGCATGAGCTCGGTGTGATCGGTACCGATGTGACCGGCGACGCGCGCCGCGTGACGGGCTTCGTCGAACTCTCCGTCGTCGAAACCGATGGTGAAGGTCTTCACCGGCCGCGCGCTGGCCTCCTGCATCAGCGCCACGACCGTCGACGAGTCCACTCCGCCCGAGAGCAGCGCGCCGAGCGGCACGTCCGAATACAGGCGGCGCCGCACCGCGTCGGTCAGCAGCCCGTCGAGCTCGGTGACGGCATCCGCGTCGGAAAGATCCAGCGGATACGCAAGACCGCGCTCGGCCACCTCGTGTAACGACCAGTACGGTTTCGACTCCGGCAACGGCACCCGCGGCTCGGCGATCGTCAGAATGTGCGCGGGCAGCACCTTGCTGACGCGTTCGAAGATGCTCCTCGGCGCGGGGACGTACCGGTATCGCAGGTACGACATCAATGCCGCACGGTCGATGGAACGATCGAACGACGGACCGGAGAACAGCGCCTTGAGCTCCGATCCGAAGGTGATGAGGCCGGGCTCGCGGTACACGTACAGCGGCTTCTTCCCGAGCCGGTCGCGGATCAACGACAGTCGCCGTTGCTGACGGTCCCAGACCGCGATGGCAAACATCCCGACGAGGCGCGGCACCGTTCGCGCGACGCCCCATTCATCGAAGCCCGCCAGGATCACTTCCGTATCGGAGTGGCCGCGGAACCGATGGCCGCGACGCTCCAGGTCGCGGCGCAGCTCTTGAAAATTGTAGACCTCTCCGTTGAACACCATGACGAAGCGAGCGGACGGCGACCGCATCGGCTGGTGTCCCTGCGGCGACAGATCGACGATGGCGAGCCGCCGGAACCCGAACGCGATGCCGGCGTTCGAATCCGCCCACGCGCCGCGATCGTCGGGACCGCGATGGACGAGCGGATCGACCATCCGCGCCGCATGCTCGAGCAGCTCGTCTTTGTTGAATCCGGCGGTTGACAGCAGGCCAGCGAGTCCGCACATGTCGGGTCCGTCCCTTACTGGATCACCTCGAACGCGTCCACCACGATCCGTATGCCGGAGGACGAGACGTTCTTCGTGCCGGCTACCTCGATGCGGATCGTGTGGGGCCCGGCGCCAAGCTGCCCGGCGCTGAAGATCACCGCCTGGTACTCCTCCTGGATCGGCGCGTAGGTGTCGAGGTCGGCGATCACCACGCCGTCCACGTAGACACGCGCGACCCCGCCGTCGAACGCCCGCTGGCCAATCCACCTGATCCCGCTGCCGGTGAAGGTGAACTCCGCAGCGGTCGCGGGCGTGCTGGAGAACGCCATGGCGGTCCCGCTATAAAGCGGGTTGGGGCTGCTCTGCGTCCAGCCGGCCGCGGGATACGCCGCGTCCGACTCCTGGAAGCGGCGCACGGTCGGAAGGGTGGCCGGCAGGGTGACGTCGAACGCGTCCACCACGATCACCGCGTTGCTCGAGGCGGCATTTTTCAGCCCCGTGACCTCGATCGCGAGCACGTGCGGGCCGGCGGGCAGGCCCGACGCGGTGAACAGCGGCGCTTGCACCTGCGCGGTCGCGGCGTACGTATCGACCTCGCTGATGAAGGCTCCGTCCACATGCACGCGCGCGATCCCGCTCTGCGGGCCGCGATACCCGACCCAGGTCACCGACGTTCCGGAGAAGCTGAACTCCGCCCGCGCGCCCGCGGCGGTGGCGCGCGCGGCCGATCCGCTGCCGAAGTTCGCCGACGTCCCGCTCCAGGCTTCGCTGAAGTCCCCCGCGACCCACGCGCCGGTGTAACGCACCGCCGGGTCCACTTCCTCGAAGCGCGAGCGCACGTCGAACGCGTCCAGAACGATCAGATGGTTGGTGGCCGCGGCGTTCTTCGTACCCGTCACCTCGATCGCCAGTTGATGGTTCCCGGGCGCGAGGTTCGTGTCGGTGAAGACGACCGCCTGGATCTCGGCCGATGAGAACGTGTCAATGGTGGAATGGAACGCGCCGTCCAGATACACGCGCGCGATGCCGGTCTGCGGCCCGCGCAGGCCCACGAGACTCACCGACGTGCCGGCAAACGCCACCGTGGCGCGGGCGCCCGCGGTGGAGGAGGCTGCGGCCGACCCGCCGCTCCACGCTCCCGGCGGCGCTGGCGTCCACCCCGCGGTGAACGTCATCGACGAGGAGGTGTCCTCGATCCGCCGGCCGGCGGCCGGCGGCGCGACCGCCGGCCCCACGTCGAACGCGTCAACGACCACCGCGTTGTCGGTCGCGTTGAGGTTCTTGCGCCCAGTGCATTCGACGACAAGCGTGTGTGTACCGGCCGCAAGTCCGGACGCCGCGTAGACACGGGCCTGCGGCTCCTCCGCCGACGCGTACAGATCCAGCTCGCCTGCGAACGCACCATCGAGATACACGCGAGCGATTCCCGCCCAGGAGGCGCGGAACCCGATCCACGCGACTGATGTGCCGGTGAACGTGAAGGTGGCCCGTGCCCCTTCCGAGCGGTTGAACGACGATGTCTCGCCGCTCCACCCGCGGCTGCGGCTGCCGTGCCACCAGTTGGGCGGCGCCGAGACCGCCGAACCCGGTGTGTAAACGATCGAGGTGTCCGTGTTTTCGAACCGCGTCATCATCGTAGAGGAAGGCGGCGTCGAGCCGTGGTTGGCCACGGTCACGGTCACCGCGGCGGAGGTCGCGGTGTTGCCCGCGGCGTCCCGGGCGATCGCGGTCAGCGTGTGCGATCCGTCGGCGACCGTCGTCGTGTCCCAGGTGATGGAGTACGGCGTGGTGGTGTCCTCCGCGCCGACAGGTGCGCCATCAAGCTGGAACTGCACGCCCGCGATGGCGTCGTCATCCGACGCGGTGGCGCTCACGGTGACGTTCCCCGAAACGGACGCGCCGGCCGCCGGCGCGCTGATGGCGACGGCAGGCGGTGTCGTGTCGGGCCCGCCGCCCCCCACTTCCGCGGTGATGTCGAAGGCGTCCACGACGACGAAGATGTCGGACGACGAGGGGTTCCTGGTGCCAGTCGAATCAATCGTCAACGTGTGAGACGTGGAGACGAGCCCGCTCGCGGTGTACAGCACCGCGCCGAGCGCCTCGGTGGCCGCGTAGGTGTCCACCGCGGCCATGAACGCGCCGTCGAGGTACACGTTCGCGATGCCTGTCTGCGGGCCCTGGAAGCCGATCCACTGCACGCCCGTCCCGGTGAAAGTCAGGGTCGCGCGCGTCGGTTCGCCGGTAGCGGAGGGTCCACCCGTCGCGAGCGCGGCGGTTCCGCCGCTCCAGGCCTTCGCGGTGTTCCCCTGGGCCCACGAACCCACGTAAACGACCGAGGCGCTGGTGTCTTCCACGCGCGCGACAGACGCCGTGCCGTTCGAGACGGTCACGGTGACGGGTGAGGCGGTCGTGGTGTTCCCGAGGGCGTCGCGGGCGACGGCGGTCAGCGTGTGCGTGCCGTTCGTGGCGGTACCGGTATCCCACACGACGGAGTACGGCGGGGCGGTATCTTCCGCGCCGAGGCTCGCCCCATCGAGCTGGAACTGAACGCCGCCGACGCCGTCGGCGTCGGAAGCGTCCGCGCTGAGCGTCACCGTCCCGCTGAGCGTCGCGCCGGACGGAGGAGAGGTGATGGCGATCGTCGGACCGGAGTTGGTGTTGTTCACCGTCACCGTCACGGCAGCCGACGTCGTCAGTTGCCCCGCGCTGTCGCGCGCGACCGCGGTCAGGGTATGCGTGCCGTTCGCGGCCGAGGCGGTGTCCCACGCGACGGAGTACGGTGCGGCGGTGTCTTCCGCGCCAAGGCTCGCGCCGTCCAGCCTGAACTGCACCCCCGCCACGCCGCTCGCGTCCGAAGCGTTCGCAGTGACGGTGATCGATCCAGCCACAGTCGCGCCGGGCGCCGGTGAGGTGATGGCGACGGAAGGACCGGTGTTGTCCACCGTGACGGTGACGGTCGGGGAAGTCGCGAGATTGCCCGCCCCATCGCGCGCCACCGCAGTGAGCGTATGCGACCCGTCCGAAGCGGTCTTCGTGTTCCAGGGCACCGAGTACGGCGCGCTCGTGTCCTCCGCCCCGAGGTTCGCGCCATCGAGCCTGAACTGCACTCCCGCCACGCGGACGTTGTCCGAGGCGCTGGCGGCGACCGTGACCGTGCCGGAGAGCGTCGCGCCAGACGCCGGCGCCGTGATGGAGACGGACGGACGGGCGTTGTCGACCGTGACCGTCACGGCGCTCGACGTTGCGACGTTGCCCGCCGCGTCACGCGCGACGGCCGTGATCGTATGCGTCCCGTTCGTGGCCATCGTCGTGTTCCAGGCGGCTGAGTACGGCGCGGCGGTGTCCTCCGTGCCGAGGTTGACGCCATCCAGCCGGAACTGCACGCCGGAGACGGCGACGTTGTCCGACGCGTTCGCGCCGATGGTGATCGTGCCTGCGACGGTGGCGCCGGCGGCTGGCGCGGTGATCGCCACCGTCGGCGGTGTCAGGTCGTTGAACACGGTGACCGTGACCGGGTTCGACGCGTACGTCACGCCGAGCAGGTCCCGGGCAATCGCGACCAGCGTGTGCGTGCCGTTGGTGGCGGTCCTGGTGTCCCAGGGGACCGCGTACGGCGCCGAGCTGTCTGCGGCGCCGAGATTCGCGCCGTCCAGCCTGAACTGGACGTCTCGGACGGTAAGGCTGCCGACGATGCTGACGCTCGCCGAGACAGTGATCGGCCCGCTGACAGTGGAGCCTGATTGCGGCGCGGTGACGGTCACGATGAGGCTGCCCAGCCCGAGCTGCGCCGCGACGTGGGACGGAGAGATGAGAGCCGAGCCGAGAACGAGAACGAGCGCCGCGAGACGGACGGAGGTCGCGCGCGCTGGAGAGATCGCGGTCATGGCTGTTCCACCTTTGGAGGGACGCGCGGGTCGTGCTGACCGGCGTGACGGGCTTCCGGGCGGGGCCTGTGCTTCAGGACACCTTTCGTTCGACGGCCGCTGCCTCGTCAACCTGGCGCCCGGTCTCGTGATGACGGGGAGTGGCGTGGGACGGCATCGACGTGCGCAGCACGGCGGCTGACACGGCCGTTGCGATCATTCGCGCCCCCACGGGGGTCGCGTGGAAGAAGTCGTAGTACGTCCTCGTGCTCGCTTCGAGGACAGGCATCAGATCGACCTGCTCGACGCCGAGTTCGCTCGCGATCTCCGCGGCGCGCACGTCGAGCAGGGACATGAGATCCGAGAGGACGTCGAGCGAATAGAACGTCGTCACGTTCTCCAGCCACACCTGCCCTGCGCCACCGTGCCACATGAGGCCAAGCTCCTCGGCGGACGCGGCACACTCGAACCAGGGCTGCCGGACGACGATGACGCGGTCGGCGTGCGCCGCTGCGCGCCGGAGCGCCCGTCGGAAGTGACGCTCGAAGTGCGCGAGCATGGGCCCATGGTCCGGTGTCGTGGTCCGGATGACCGCCGCCCGTGCCCGCATCGCGCGGGCCCGGCCGACCCACCGGCATGCGCGATCGTGCACTTCGACCGGACGCAGCCAGCGATGACGAATCCGCAGCACCATCTCGACGAGCGCCAGGCGCCGCGGGCTCCAGCCGAACGCCAGCTCCGGATGGCAGCGGAACACGTCCGAAACACGGACGGGCGGCGGCGGGGACGGGGGCGCGCCGAACTCCAACCATCGAAGCACGTCGCTCGCGCCCACCAGGATGACAACGGCCGACAGCTTCGGGTAGCGCGGCAGGACCCGCTCGAGGATGAGATCGAGCGCTTCCGATCCGACGCCGGAGCGCGCGATGCTGCCCACGTGCACGCGCGTCGCTCCGAGCGACGCGAGATGTTCGGGCCTTTCGAGCAGGCGCTGCAACGCGCCTGGCCAGCTCGTCTCCTGATCGAGGAGGTACCCTTCCGGCTGGCTGCCTCCCGCAACGAGAATGCGAAACAGGCCAGAGCGCGTGGCAGGCGGCTCGTCTCCGCGCTCCCCTTCACTGTTCGTCTCGAAGCGCACGACGCGCTCGAGCTGTGGGAAGACGTCGGGATCCGGGTGAAGGCGCAGCCGCAACCCGGGCGGCAACACGTAGTAGTGGCTGCGATGATGCAGCCACCACCGAGCGGCCAGCTCGGCGCCGGCGGCACAGAGCAGCAACACGACCGCGACGATCGCGACGGTCGTCATATCAGAACCCCAGGCACCATTCGCCGTCGAGCCGCGAGAAACAGGCCTCCCCCGTCTGGAAGGACCGGAGCAGGTCGGGATGTTTCGTGCTGACGAGGACCCACGGGCCGCGCCGGTGCAGCAGGCAGTGCCGATCGGTGAGCGCCTGCAGCTGCGACGGATCCACGCGTCCGCTGACGGCGTTTGCTCCGTCGCGCGCCGCCTGCGCGAACAACTGATCGAGCACGTCGTGGACGCGGAGCGGTTCGGCCGCGATCTGCACCACCTGCGCGACGTGTTCCGCGTCCACGCAGTACAGGTACCAGCCGACGACCCTTTCTCCCTTACGGACGGACGCGGCGTGGAACGCGCCGCTGCCGGCGCGACGTTTTGCGTGCTCGAAGCTCCACGCGAGAGTGCGCTCGTCGTACTCCACGCGCAGCGTGCCCGGCCGCGTGCACCGGGGCAGGCACGCCAGCACCGTGCGCTCCGTCAGTTCCTCCGCCGACGAGACGTCGGGGCTCGCCCCGCCCAGCTCTCTCCGGGCGACGCGCATGGCGATCGCGTCGAGGAAGGGGGCGAACGGCGCGGCCGTCACCGCGAGCGGCGCCAGCCTGACGCGGCGGCGCAACATCGCGACGGCCAGCCGGGCGGGCCGCAGCGGCCGGGTCCAGTAAAGGCTGTGCAGGAGCGAGGTCGAGCCGCCGAGTCCCTCCCAGATCCTGCGCGACGTGTCGTTGGCTTCGTCCGAGATCGCGAGATCCTGCGGCCCTTCGAGGAACGCCCTGGCGAGGCGCAGCGCGATGAGGCCCGCGTGACCGCACGGCGCCACGACGAACTGGCTGCTGATGGCCGCCTGAAAACGCCGGCCATTCATCGTCATCGGCCGGGAGACGACGCCGAGGAACCCCGCGATCGACCCGTCCTCGTCTTCGTGCACCAGCGAGGGGAGCGCCGGGTGGCGTGTCGGGTTCTCGAGAAAGACGCGCGTGAGATAGGCGCTGTACATGTCGAGCCACGACGCGCCGGCGCGTGCCGCGGTGTCGAACACCGTGCGGTGAAGCCGGGCGACGTGCGGGATGTCACGCGCCACGAAGGTCCGAACGTGCCCCCTGGCGGCGGTGGTGAGCATGGACAGCGTGCCCATCAGGAAAACAGCGCTCGGGCGGACTTGGTCAGCGCTGCGGTCGCGTCGCGCGTGGCGCGGGTCGCGCGTGTGAGCTGCACGCTGACGTTTTCCGAGAAGACGTCGGCGTCGAGCGTGGTGCGCTCGCGAACGGGCCACGTGTACTTGACCCGCTCGGCGCCCTTGAGAAAGTCGAACTCGGCCGCCCCTTCCCGCGCCGCGAGGTCGATCGCCGCGGACAGGTTCACCAGGCCCAGATGAATGCGTCCGGCCCACTCGCGGTCGTAACCGGCCAGGTAGTAGCCCCACCACCGGCCCGCGGCCAGTCCGTAAAACACCGCCACCGTCCTGGCGTCCGCGGAGATGCGCATCATCCGCAACCGGCCAGCGTCAAGGAGCAGCGGCAGCACGTGGCGGTGAAACCGGAGCGCGCCGTGGTTGTCGAGCACGGACCCGCCGTGCCCGCGCCAGCGGGCGCCGAGGAACCGCGCCAGACACTCGAAGGCCTCGAGAACGGCTCCGTGCTCCGCGAGGAGATCGATTCGGACGCGGCAGCGACGCTCCAGCCAGCGTCGATGTTTCTGCATCGACCGCAGCGCGGCGCTCGAAGGCGAGTCGGCAGCATTCTCGGCTTCGCCTCCATTGAGCGACAGGTACGGCGCCGGGTAGATCTCACGGGGCTGCAGCGTGAGGCGCTGCGTGCGTTCCATGCCGCTGCGGTGAATCGCGCCCCAGAGCGGCGACGTGCCGCAGACGTCCCGCAGCTCCAGCACGAACCCTCTGCCGCCGAACGTCCCGCGCAGCCACGCCAGGAATGTCTCGGCCGCCGTGGCCTCGAACCCCCTGGCCGCAAGCAGATCGACCCGGTCGGATCCCAGCGCGCCGCCAAGCAGCCTGACGCGAACGTGCGTCATCGTCACGCTGACGGCGACCGGGACGATGGCACGCAGCCGGCCGTCTTTTCGGAACAGCAGGAGTGCCTGCTCCGTGCCGGGTGGGCAGTCGGCAAAGAAGCCCGACAGCCAGGGCTTCGACACGAACACGCCGACCTCGGGCCGGGCCGCGACCAGCGCTTCGATCGCCGCCTCGTCGTCCGGGTGGACGTCGAGATCGCGCCGCAGCTCGACCTCGAGACCGGGCGCGGGCAGCGGCTGGGTCATGGGAGCAAACACGTGACTCGAGTCGAGCGCCGCAACCAGCTGGCTCATGCCCGGCTCCCCACGCGAAATCGCACCAGGTGGGGCCTCAGATCGACGTACGGATCGCCGCGGTAAACGTAGAGGATCCACGTAAGGCCAAAGACGACGACCATCGCGGCGCCCGCCGCGGCGAGGCCCAGGATCGTTTCGACCTGCAGTCCCACCTTGAACCAGAGCAAGAGGATTAGAACCGGTGTCGCGCCAATCGTGGCGCGTGGAACGACGTACGTCACGTAGGCGCCAATGGGCACGTGGAGCTCGCGGCACGTGATCGCAAGAACGTAGATCGCGAACAGGACGTTAGGGATGGCGGTCCCGAGCGCGACTCCGGCGAGGCCCAGCGGACGCGCCAACAGGATGCTGAGCGCGAGGTTCAGCAACCCGGAGGCGAGGAACGCCACGGTGGCCGCCTTCGGCTTGCCTACTCCGATCATGATCGGCAGCGCCACGCCCCGCACAGGAAGGAACAGAAGGCAAGAGAGGCTCAGGATCTGGAGCACGCGGCCCGCCGGCTGCTCGAAGGACGGATCGATCCACCAGCCGATGAACCGCGGGCCCAGGGTCACCAAGAACAGCACCGCCGCGAGGCTGAGCGAGAGCGCGACCTTCGACCAGGTCAGGAAGATCCCCCTGAGTTCTTCGAGCTTGCCCTCCGTGCTGAGCTTCGTGGCCATCGGCGACACGACCGCGGCGATCGCGATGACGAAGTCCATCAGGTAGACGATCAGGCTGTTCGCGACGGCGTAGAACGGGATGACGCTGACCCCGAGCATCGCGCCGAGCACGAGCGCGTCGGTCTCGAACGCCAGGCGCGCTCCGGCGGCAAGGAACAACACGTACACGCTGAACGAGAGGATCTTCCGCACGGCTGCCACGTCGAAGTCCGCCAGACTGATCCGGACTCCCGGGTACCGGCGTCGCACGAGGTGCCAGGACACCCCGAAGTCGAACAGAAGACAGAGGAGCTGCACGGCGGCAAGCGCGATCAGGGAAGCGTTCAGCGTGAGCAGGCCGATGGTCAGGCTGAATCGCAGGAGCACCCCGGCCACGCGGACCGCGTTGCGCACGACGAAATCGTGGTGCGCGAACAGAATCCCCTCGGGGAGCAGGCCGATGAACCCGGCCGACACCTGCACCACCATCAGCCCGAAGGCGACGTGCGCCTCCATTTCGAAGACCGCGGGGATCTCGTACATGCCGAACAGCGCCATCAGCACGGCTCCGATCAGCGCTGCGAGGCCGCCGATGATGAGATACAGACCCGCGCAGCTGCCGATGGTCCGGTTCATCATTCCGCGATCGCCCTCCGCGACGTGCTGGGCGAGGTAGCGCACGCACGCCATGGGGACGCCGAGCGCCAGCAGGCTGATGTATCCCGTCATCGACGTGATCAGCGCCCACGTGCCGTATCCCTCTTTGCCGAACGTCTCGATGACGAACGGCGTGAGCGCGTACGTGGCTGCGATGCCGACGAGCGTCAATACCCAGGTGCTTCCTACGTTGCGCAGCACGCTTTACCCCGCCGTGATCTCGCTTCTACCGGACGCGATGTCGAAGCCGAACTGGTAAGGAGATGAATGGCGGGGAGTGATCGGCACGCGCGCGAGTTCGAACGGGCCGGCTCCTCGAGTCACCAGCCCCCCGTGGCACGAACAGCAGCACCGGAACCCGGCCTCCTTGACCGCCCGCCTGCTCCGGTCGCGAAGGTTCTCCCGCTTGCCGTATGGGTACGCGAACAGTTCCACGCGCGCCTCGAGCCGAGTCTCCAGGTCGCGTCGCGCGCCGAGCACTTCTTCTTCGATCTGTGACTCTCCGGCCGCCCCAAGGTCCACGTGGGTGCGCGTGTGGGCGCCGATCTCGAATCCCCGGTCGTGAAGCGCGCGGACGTTGGACCACGTCATCCACGGATGACGGGTCCCTTCCACCGCGTCCCACCACGGCACGACGTCGCTGCCGATCCATTGCGTGACCACGAAGAACGTCGCCGGCAGCGCAAGCCTCTCGAGAATGGGCGCGGCGTTCTCGAAGTTGTCGCGATACCCGTCGTCAAAGGTGATCGCCAGCTCGCGTCCGAGGGGTCCCCCCTGCTCGAGCCGCTCGACGATGTGGCGCAGCGGGACGACGTGGAAGTGTTCCCTGAAGTACCGGCAGTAGCGTTCGAACAGGGACACACTCAGCGACAGGCCGCTAGTGCCCGGACGGTCGTTCACGCGGTGGAAGGCCACGACCACGGCGGAGTTCCGCAGGAGCAATGCGCTCAGACGTGAGACGGCGATGGCGTGCCCGAGCGCGCTCTTCATTCGACGCTTCATGCCTGCTGCGTCGCGCCCGACAAGGCCTCGGCGATGGGCTGCACCGCGCGAGAGATGTGTTCGAAACACGCCTGGAACCGCGACTCGTCCCCGGCGTAGGGATCGCGGATCTCGAGTGGCGTCCCGACGGCCAAGACCGTCAGGAGGAACGTGCGGGAGCGCGCCTCGGGAAACCGCCGCCGCATCGTCACCAGTTGCGGCACGTCCATGACGAAGATCGCGTCGCTCGCCGCAACCGCATCCGGCGCGAGCGGGGACGCGGCATGCGTCCTGAGGTCCACCATGCGCGCGTCCGCGAGCTCCACCGCCGTCGGGTGAGGTGGCCTGCCCGGGACTGCCGCGAGGCCGGCGGAGAGAACGGAGACCCTCCGGTGTCCCGAAACTCCCTGCGCGAGGAGTGAAGCGGCGAACGGGCTGCGGATGATGTTGCCGTGACAGACGATCAGGACCCGCGCCGCCGAACGGAGAGCGGCCAGCACCGGGCCGGGCTCCCGACGGATTCGCGCCATTCGCCGCCGTTCGATCGCGCTGTCGAGCGCTTCGCGCATCTTTCGCCAGGCATGGACGACGGGCGCGCGCAGCAACGCGCGGCAGAGCGCGAGCGTGGACGGCCCCGGGCTCGTCATGGCCGCCGTCGTGTGAGCGGAGCGATACAGATCGAGCACGGCGCGACCGTTCGCTTCGTACGAGAACCTCCGCTGAACCGTCTGCCTCGCCGCCTCACCGATTCGACGCGCCAGGTCGCGATCGCGGGCGAGTTCCAGGCAGGCGGCGGCGAGCGCGCGATCGTCCCCCGCGGCCACGAGCAATCCGTTCGATCGGTCCGTCACGACTTCCTGCACGCCCCCGACCGCGGTCGCGACCACCGGCCGCTGCAGCGTCATCGCTTCGAGCAGCGCCATCGGGATGCCCTCGTGGAGCGACGGCAGGACGAACACATCCATCGCCGCAACGACGTCGTGGACGTCCGCCCGCGCGCCGGCAAACACGCATGCGTGCCCGATTCCGAGGCGGCGAGCGGCGGCGATCAGTTCCTCACGGAGCGGACCCTCCCCGACGATCAGGATTCGCGTATCGGGGCGCTCGTCGAGCACGAGGCGTCCCGCCCGGAGCAGTGCGGCCTGCGCCTTGACCGGCGAGAGTCTGCCCGCTGTCCCGACGACCAGCGCCTGCGGCGGGATGCCAAGCTCGCACCTGACGTCGTCTCGCCCGCGCCCGGCGCGGATCTGCCGCGCGTCAACGCCGTTGCGGATGGCGACGAGGGAAGCGGCCGGGTAGCCCATGTCGCGCAGCGCGTCGGCCGTGCGCGAGGACACCGCGATCACCCGATGCGCGAAGCGGCTGAGGACGATCTTGTCGAGCGCTTCGCACGCGCTCACCTTGAGGCGGGCCCATCCGGCCGCGGTCTCGATGAGACCGTGCACCGACCTGACGATGACCGGCACGCCCGCCAGTCGCGCGGCCGCCGTGCCGAGGATGTTGTCCTTGTAGCGGTGCGTGTGGACGACGTCGATCTCCCGCTCGCGCAGGAAGCGGGCGGCGAATCTCACGATGGCGGCGGCAGTGTGGCGCCCTTCTTCGATGACCCCGATATCCACGCCGAGGCGTCGCAACTCGCCTGCGAGGCGTCCTTCGTTGAAGAGGACGGCCGACACGCTGACCTCGGGTTGCGCCACGAGGTACGAGCACAGCGTGGCCACCTGCACCTCCGCGCCGGCCCAAAGGTCGGCGGACATGATGTGGCACACACGAAGCAGGGCCTTCGACTGGAACATGGTCAGTGGCCCGACGCGAAACCCGCCGCGGACCTCCACAGCGCTCGGCCGTTCTGGCGGCACTCGTGGAGAAACGGCCGTGGATCGCTGGCGCTCAGAACGTCGTAACGCAGGCCCCGCCCGAAGAATCTCAGGAAGTGCAGGAGCGTTCGCCACCGTGAGGCCGCCGATCGATCGAGCCGGAGATCGATGTCGCGCTTGAACACGCGCAGGAGGAAGTGATCGACGTCGCCGGCCAGCCAGCGGCTCCTGACCCCGACCCGGTAGTCCGGGGCCTGCGCCGGGCTCCTTCCGAGCGCGAGCTCGCAACTGAGGCCCGGAAAGTCAACGCCGGCATCGATCGCGAGCTGCAGCGAGCCCCAGAAGCGGCCGTTCACCTCCATCAGGTAGACGCGTCCGCTTTCCCTGTCCTGCTTGAACTCGATCATCGCGACGCCGTGCCAGCCGAGCGATCCGAGCAAGTGAATCGCGTGCTCCCTCAGGACGGGATCGAGCGGCACGCTCTCGCACAAAACGCTTACGCCGCCCGACGGGGGCTTCTCGCGGAGACGGCGGTGCGCGAACTCGGCGATCGGGCGGCCACGATCGAACAGCATGAACACGCCACATCCAGGGCCGACGATGCGCTGCTGAATGAGCGAGGGATGGACGGCGAGGTAGTCGATGCATTCGTAGAGACCCAGCAGCTCTGCCTTCGAATACGCGTAGTGCACGCCGGTCGAGACCCATCCGCCAGGGGTCGGGATCCGGGACCGGACTGGTTTGATCACCGCCGGATACGTCACGCGATCGATGACCGCGGCCAGACCCGCGGCGCCTTGTACGTACTGCGTTGACGGAACCGGCACGCCGTGACGTGTGGCCAACTGGAGCAGCCTGCGCTTGTCCGACGCGAACTCGAACGCGGCGAGGCTGGGCACAGCGATCGCGGTGGACCGCCGGATTGCCCCCTGGCTGGCGCAGACCGCGTGCGTGGTGAAGTCCGTCACGGGGAGCACGACGTCCACCTTTTCTCGCGCGAGGAAGTCGAGCAGGAACTGCGAGAACGCGTCCGGCGCGCCGGCTGGCGAGGGGTACGTGACGTGCCGCGCGCAGTACCGGGACGACGAGGCGAGGCTGTGCGGCCTGTCCGCGCCCACGATCACGACCGCTCCGGCGCGCCTCCCCAGGCTGCGGGTGATCGCGAGCGCCGGCCGCTCGTCGCCGTCGGTGACGAAGATGGTGAGTGGCATGCGAGAGCTGGGTCAGGGCTGAAATGACCTGACCCCACCCAGCACCTCCGCCGCAAGGCGCGCGTCATAGCGCCGCGGGCGGAGGACGGACCACGCGGCGAGCCTCTCGGGACGCTGGCCGCGAGCGAGAGACATCGCGGTTCGGGCGGCGACAAGGGCGAGTGAGATCGCGCCGATCGGCACCCACACGACGCGCCCGGTCCACCCGCGCTCCCGCAATCGGCGGATCACCGCGCGGCGATCGGCAACCTCGGGGTCGAACAGATTCACGATCGCTGGCGCGCTATCGAAGTCGGTCGCCGTCCAGGCGATCGCCTTCGCGCACCGCGCGACGTCGCAGATCGCAATCGGCAGCCCGGGCCGGCCCAGGCCCAGGTGCCACCGGCCGAACAGGTGCCGTCCCATCAGACCGGGCAGCGCGGGATTGCTCCAGTCCGTCAGCGCGCCCGGCCGCACGATGCGCGTCGCGATGCCGAACTCCGCCGCGTGCTCCGAGACGAGTTCCTCCTGCCGCGTCTTCCCCCACGCGTACGCGCCGAACGGGCGTGGATCCGCCAGTCTCGGCGTGTCCTCGTTCTGTCGCTCCCATGACGTGCGCGGCGGCCGGAGCACCGAGAGGCTGCTCACGAGAACGAGGCGGAACACGCCTGCGTCCCGCATCGCGCGCAGCAGGTACCGCGTCGCGTCGATCGTGTTGCGCTGGTGCGCCTCGTAGCCGCCGGCCGTCTCCGCGGCGGCGTGCACCACGACTTCAACGCCGGCCAGCGCGCCCGCCGGTACGCCGGCGCTCAGGTCCGCGACGATCCACTCGTGCACGTGCGGGTCGTCCGGGTTTGCGGAGCGCCCGAGAGCGCGCACGCGCGGCAACGCCCGCGCGACGTGCGCGCCGAGGAACCCTCGCGCACCGGTCAGCGCGACCAGCGGTGGACCAGGGTCGCGCGGTGCAGCGGCAACGGCGCGCGGTGCTGCGACGAGGAGGCGCGGTGGGGCGGCAACGGCGCGCGGCGCGGGGGGCTCGATGCGCGCGACGAGCTGCTCCAGCAGGGTGCTCACACGGAGCAGATGGTCCGGACTCACCGGTGACTCCGCGCCGTCCGCCGCCGCCGCGTAGAACGCGCCGATCAGTTCGGCGAGCCCGGGATAGCCGCCGCCCCCCGCGGCCAGGCGGCGCGCGAGGCTGGTCGCCGTGCACGCGATCATCTGCGCCCCTTCCACAATCGGATTGAGGATCTTCTCGAGCGTCGCGGTGCCGGGGTTGGCCGCGCCAATCACCACCGATCGCACGAAGTCGCACGTCAGCGCTCCGCCGGTGCCTGTCACCGTGAGAAACGAAGCGATCGGACGCGCCCGCAGGCTCACCGACAGGCGGCCGACGATGTCCCCGGCACGAAGCACGGCGTGCAGGTCGGACGCGCCACCGTCGGCCCAGGCGATGTCGATGGACGTCCCTTGCGCGGCGAACCGCTCGAGCGCGCTCACCAGCGTGTAGAGCGGATGCGGCAGGATGTCCACCGCCTGGCTCGCGAGCGCGCGGGGGCCGGTGCGGGCCGACGGGGGACCCACCGGCCGGAAGGTGAAGTGGCTGTCAATCTGGACAATCGTGCCGAGCCCGGCCGCGCCCGTCATGAGCCGCTCGAACGCGCGATCGCGCAGCAGTTGATGCCCGGCGCACACGAGCCGGCCGCGCTCGCGCGCCAGCCCGAGCAGCGATCGCGCGTCAGCAACGGTCAGCGCGAACGGCTTCTCGACGTAGACGTGCGCCCCGGCGTCAAGCGCCCTGAACGCCGCGTCGAAGTGCGCGCCCGAAGGGGTGCAGACGTGCACGATCTCCGGCCGCCCTTCATCGAGCAGCGACTCGATCGTGGGGTACGCCGTGCTGCCGGTGATCGCCGCAAGCTCCATCGCACGCCCTGGGGCGCTGTCGCACAGTCCCACGACCACGGCCGGCGTCGCGATCCGGCGAAGCGCCAGCGCATGCTGCCGCGCCATCTGTCCCGCGCCGATGAATCCGACCCGCCGCGGGCGGACGTCTGGGTGCGTCGTCACTGGATCAAGTACCGGCGAATGCGCGGACCGAGGTGGCGGGTGACGGCAAGCGGAAGGCGCTGCCACGCCCTCGCGAGGAGGGGCGCGCTCGCATCGGGCCCCTGACGCGGCAGCGCGGCGGCCGCCCCGGCGACCGGGATCGTGTACCAGAAGAGCGGCTCTTCCTGCGCGCCCCACTGGCACTTGAACTGGTACGTGCCCGAGTGGCGGCTCGATCGGCCGAATTCGAACCGGCGAAAGCCCTCGCGGCATGCCGCGCGGAGCGTCTCCCAGTACAGCAGCATGTTCGGACACAAGGAGAAGTACTCTCTGAGGCTGGTCGCCCACGGAACCGCAACGCGATCCTTGAATGCGAGCGCGATGAGCCCGCCGACCGTCGTGCCACCCTTGCGCACCAGCGCCACGCGCGCGCGCGGGCCAAACGCATCCAGAACGGCCGAGAGGAATTCCGGCGCGTGGACCGGCGACCCCAGTTCGCGCATCCGCACGACGAAGGCTTCGTAGAACGACGCCAGCTTTTCGGCGCCGCCGAACTCGATCGCCAGCCCCGAACGCTCCGCCTTGCGGACCTGGTTACGGACCTGCTTCTCGAGTTGCCGCCAGAGCCGGTCCGGGTCGGCAGGAAGCGGCAGCGACATGTTCACCTTGTTCTCCGACGGCGCGACCGGGATCTCGATCCGCTCGGAGCAGCGAAGCTCTACGGCCCTCGCGCCGATCCGGCGCGCCTCCGAGACGAGATGCTCGACGAGCATTCGGCGCATCGCAGGCGACGATCCGCAGGGGCCGCCGCTGTCGAGAAAGGGCATCGACGTGACCACCGTGCCGAAAAACGGCCGGCGCACGACGAACGCCGGAAGCACCGCCGTGTGCCCCTCGCCGTCGTCCACCTGGAGGTAGAGCGGTGAGTGGCCGTACGCGCGCTGGATGAGCGAAAACCACTCGGGCGAGTGGGCCAGGGCCGACCGGCTGGACGCCTCTACGATGCGCCGCCACGCGGCCCCCGCGTCGGGAAGGGATTGAAGCATCTCTGCGCTCGCAGGTTCGCTAGACGGTCGCCATTGACACGCGCTCGCCGAGGGCGTCGAACACCCTGACGCCGCACACGCGAGCGTCGAGGAAGGCGCTCGCGGTCCCGAACCGGAATTGCTGGAACAGCCGCGCGAGCTTCCCCGCCTCCTTCTCGACGCCCACGTAGTGACGGAAGCGGTGGTGCCATGGCATCGGCGGTCGAGGTTGTCCGGGATCGAGTTCCCAGGGGTGGACGTAGAACATCACCGGCTGCTGCTCGCGCTCGTTGACGCGGCGAATGCCTCGACGTACCACGTCGTACGGCAGCAGGCGGAAGTAGCCCCCGCCGCCAATCGGAAAGTTCACGCCGAACAGGCGCACGGTGCCAATCGGGAACTCGGTGAGGCTGTCAGGGCCGTCGCGCCACACCTCGAACGGAAAGCGCGGCGCGTCGGGCTGCCCGTACCGATCGTGGTGAATCGGGTGCAGGCTGGAGTCGTACCGGAATCCCTCCTCGAAGAGAATCTCGTAGGCCCATGACTGCGCTGGGCCGATCGAGAAGTTCGGCGCGCGATAGCCGATGACCTGCCGCCCGACGGCATCCTCGATCCGGGCCCTGGCCCTGCGGATGTCCTCACGAAACTGGCGCGGCGAGAGCGCCGACACATCGTCATGCCGGTCGCCGTGGCAGGCGATCTCGTGCTGGTCGGCGGCCAGACTGCGCAACAGCCTCGGGTGGGCGGCCGCGATCTCGCCCAGCACGAACAACGTGGCCCGCGTCTGGTGGGCGCGCATCAGGTCCGCGAGGCGCCGCATGCTTTCCCCCACGCGGCTCTCGAACCCGCCGCGGGCCATGCCACCCGCGCCACGGCGGAAGATCGCCGCGTGGTAATACTCCTCGACGTCCACGGTGAGAACGTTCGTGATCATAGGGAGCGTCCTTGAGCACTCGGAGCCATCGGAACCGCGGAGGGCGGTGAGAACGCGGAGGAGTCCGCCCGGCCGCTGGCCCGGCTTCGTCAGACTTCGTCGGGCCCACCTGGCGGCGTGAGGCGCCGGCGGCCGGGGCCAGTCACCCGCGGCGAACTCGCTAACGCTCCCCGGCGCTCCCTGCGACCTCTGCGTGAAGACGCTCTCACCCGCGCAGCGGTATCTGCGGCAGCGGGGTGCGCTCGGACGGTGTCCACGCGATGATCCGCTGGCCGCGGACGTAGCGGATCCAGGCCGTGAGCGCGGCCACGTTGACCAGGAGCAGGAACGCCGGGATCCGCAGCGCCGCCGAGCGCGTCCGGAGGCCGCCGAGGGCGGCGGCATAGAACGACAGCTGCAAGGCGAGCATCAGCTCGTAGACAACGGAGGAAGGCGCGAGCGCGGCGTTGCTCACCAGAGCGGCAATCATCGCGAACGGCACGAGCCAGCGACATAGCTTGTGGCTCGCGAGCTGCCACGCGAAGATGCCGTAGCGAAGCGGATTCAGCATCCTGGCGTTCGAGGCCAGCACGGCGAGCCCTCTGACGACCGTTCGCACCTTCCGCTGGAACTCGCGGCGCTCGTCGTCGATGTTGCTGTAGTACCCGACGCTGTCCGGATCGAGCACGCCGCGGTACCCCAGCTCGACCGCGTTCAGGAGCGTGCTGAAGTCGCTCTGGCGGTCTGCGGCCCATCGGCGGCACACGTCCCGCCTCGCCGCGAACAACGACCCGCTCAGCCCGACGAGACTGTTGACCGCCGTCTCGAGCCTCCGCAGGAACATCTCGTATCGGACGTACGCCCCTTCGCCGCTCACGCGGCCGGCCGCGTCCACGGAGCGATCGACGCTGCTCACGCATCCCACCGTCGCGTCGGAGAAGTTCCTGACGAGAGACGACACGCCGCCGGGAGCGAGCGCCGTCGCCACGTCGGAGAACACCAGGATGTCGCCGCGCGACGCCTCGATGGCGAGACGCTGCGCCGCTTCCTTGCCGTGGCGCTCCGCCGTGCGGACCAGGCGCACGCGCGGCGCGTAGCCGCCCGCGATCGCGTCGGTCCGGTCCGTCGAGCAGTCGGATGCGACGATGATCTCGTGCCGATCGACGGGATAGTCCTGCGCGAGCGTGTTCTCGATCTTCGCCGCGATGCGGTTGTCCTCGTTGTGTGCGGTGATGATGAAGGACACGAGCGGCAGCTCGCGTCCCTTGCGGACCGGCCGCGTCCTGATAGCCGCGAGCGCCAGCAGCGCGCACGGGTAGCCGAGGTAGGCGTAGATGACGAGAGCGACGGAGCACCAGAGAATGACGTCAGCCATCATGCGATCCGAGCGGCGCGCCACAGGTCGGCGATCGCCTGCTTGTCACGATCGGACAGCCAGTGGTGAGTGGGGAGCGTCAGCAGGTTCTCCGCAACACGCCGCGCCGAAGGAAACTGCTGTCCTCGGAACGCGGAGCGTATCTGCGGGATGTCGCTCACAGGAGTTGGATACGCGGCGCTGAGCCCGAGGCCGCGCGCGCGCGACAGCGAGCAGAGCTTGTCCTTCTCGCCGGGGCTCGACGCCAGGAGCGGCATCCGGAGATATGGATGCGGCGCCGCGGCGGGCACCGGCAGCCGCCGGTGGAAGTAGGTCGCCGTCTCGCGTCTCGCCTGGTTGGATCGGAGGAGGCGTTCCCGCCACCCCCGCAGAAGGCCGGCCGTGATGCCTGCCATGCGGCGCACCGGCACGTCGCTCGGGAAGGTCGTTTCGCCCAGCCGCAGGAACGTCAGCGATGCGGGCACCCAGTACAGGCGCGGGCGGATGAACACGGTCATGAGCGCGAGTTGCGCCACGTCCCTGGCCACGTCGCGCAGCCGTGCCGCCGGCACGTTCATCCAGCGCCGGCGGATCGCCGCCGCGATCTCGGACGAGCGAGTGATGAGCGCGCCGCCGGACCCGCACGTGACGTTCTTCCCGCGGCCGAAGCTGAACACCCCGAGATCGCCAAGGGTGCCGAGCTTTCCTCCGCGCGCTTCGATCCCCATCGCCTGCGCGGCGTCCTCGACGACGAAGATCCGGTTCGGGCGGCAGAGCGCCTTCGTGCGCTCGACGTCGGACGGGACGCCGAACAGGTGATGCGTCACCACACACAGCGTGTCCTGCGTGATCGTCCGCTCCAGCAGCGCGTGATCGAAATCGAACGTGTCCGGATCGATGTCGCAGAGCACGGGACGCAGGCCCGCTTTGAGGACCGCGGCCGGGACGGAAAAGCAGGTGTAAGCGGGGATCACGACTTGGGATCTCGCGGAGAGTGACTTGAGCGCCATGAGCGCGAGCGCCAGCGCCGCGCTGCCTGACGACACCAGGAACACGTGACCCACGTCGAACTGGCGGCGGATCTCATCCTCGCGTGCGCGGATCGCGCGTCCGCCGGCGAAGGCGCCGGCCAGCCCGTGCCAGAGGGCGCGCCAGCACAATGGCGCTGCGGCGGGGGGAACCGTGCGGCCGATTCGCATAGCAGGCGGCGATTAGCGGCGTGAGCTCAACTCGATGACCCGGGGGTTCGGCGTGCCGGCCGCGCCGCCGATGCGCGCGCTGACGAACCACGCGATGCGCCCGATCGTGCGGAAGTT
The DNA here is from genome assembly GCA_035463475.1 of Vicinamibacterales bacterium. GTDB lineage: Bacteria > Acidobacteriota > Vicinamibacteria > Vicinamibacterales > 2-12-FULL-66-21 > JACPDI01. The sequence goes on along the minus strand of DATHTE010000008.1, from coordinate 32,535 downwards.
GTCGAGCTCGAGGTCGTCCACCGAGGTGGTCACGCCGAACTCCCGCTCGAGGTGCAGCAGCAACTCCACGAACGCAAGCGAGTCGAGCACGCCGGACTCGAACAGGTCCGTATCAGCGGACGGGATGTCGAGCTTCAGGGATCCCGAGAACACCCTGGCGATCCGATCCTGCAGGTCCGGGGTTGCGCTCATGTCAGAGCTCCTTGTGTTCGGATGCGAGGATGTCGAACCAGAGGCGGTCGTACGCGCGCCCGTCGATGCAGTGACACTGCCGCTGCCGGCCGATCGGCCTGAACCCCACGCGCTTCGCGACGCGGACCGATGGGTTGTGCTCCACGATCCACGTGTTGATCGCCTGCAGTCCCAGCTCGGAGAACCCGATCGTCAGCATCCGCGAGGTGGCGCGGCTCGCGTATCCCCGGCCCGCGTACGACTTGTCGCCGAGCACGATCCAGATGTTGGCCGTCCCGAAGTGCCGGTTGATGTTGCTCAGTGCCACGACGCCAATCGGCGTCTCGTCGTCGTCGGCCGTGAAGAGACGCAGCGCCACCGTGCCGCGCTGCACCGCGATGGACAGCCACTCGGGGCTGACGGCCTGGCGGCCGTCGCCGAGATCGAGCCACTGGTTGTTGTCCCGGTCCGCGAGCCAGCCGGCCACCAGCCGCAGGAGCTCCGGCCGGTCAGCTGGCCTGAACTTCATCGGTGGCGAACGCCTCCTTGAGACGCGGACGATCGATCTTCCCGTTGCCGTTCTTCGGGAGCTCTTCGAAGGCGAGCCAGCGCGCCGGCATCATGTAGGCCGGGAGCTGCTCGCGCAGCGCAAGGCGCAGCGTCGCGGGCGTCACGCGTGCGCCGGGGGCCCGCACGTACGCGCAGCAGATCGCCGTCCCTTCGAAGCCGCTGGTGCTCAGCGCCACGACGGCGCTTTCCTGCACCCCATCCACGGCGTTCAGCGCCGCCTCGATCTCGCCGAGCTCGATTCGATACCCGCGGCTCTTGATCTGCGTGTCCGCGCGCCCGAGGAAGTACACGAGGCCGCCGTCACCAATTCGCGCGAGATCGCCTGTCTTGTAGATGCGTTCGGACGGGCGATCCGGACGGGGAACGAACGCCGCCTCGGTGCGCTCGCGATCCCGCCAGTAACCGGGGCTCAGTCCGGCTCCGGCGATGTACAGATCGCCGGTCTCTCCTGCCGCGACCGGCCGGCGGGTCTCGTCGAGGACGAGCAGCTCTTCGCCGTCGCACGCCGTCCCGATGGGCAGCGGTGCCTGCGGATCCCAGGGGCAGGCAGGCACGGTGTAGTAGCTACTCGCGATCGTGGCTTCCGTCGGACCGTACAGGTTCGTGAACTGCACGTGCGGCAGCCGCTGCATCCAGTAGATCAACGTTGGCGTCGGCAGGACCTCGCCGCACCACAGCACGCGCTTCAGCGCCGGGAAATCACCGAGTCGGACCGTCTCGAACCGCGCCATGTAGGTCAGGGCCGACGGTACGGAAAACCACTGCGTCAATTCCGAGGTCCGGATCAAGTCCGCGAGCTTGTTGGGCAGCAGGCCCAGCTCGGCGGGCACGAGGTGCAGCTCGGCACCCGCCGCGAAGGTGCCGAACAGGTCGAAGAACGAGAGATCGAAATGCAGCGGCGGGTGGCCCGACACGCGATCGGACGCGTTCATCCCGAAGTACTTCGTGCCCCATTCGACGAACGCGATCACGTTCCCGTGCGTGATGATCACGCCCTTGGGGGCGCCCGTCGATCCCGAGGTGAAGAGGATATGCGCCGCGTCGGCAGCACCGTGCTCGTACGAGAGCCCCTCCCCCGGCATCGACGTGACGTCGGCGAGCGTGAAGGCGGCGCGCAGGTCCGCGTCCGCGGCGTTCAAGTCATCCAACCAACCGAGCGACATGCGCCGCCGGCGCGCGTCGCCCGCGAGCAGGGCGCGCACCTGCGACGGCGCGATGCCGGCCGCCAGCAGCCACCGGTTGTCGCAGGACGCGAGGATCTTCGAGAGGCGTGAAGGGGGCGACGCCGGATCCAGGGGCACGTAGATCGCGTCCGCCTTGTAGATCGCCAACAGGCTTGCGATGGCCATCGGCGACTTCGGCATCAGCACGGCGACCCTGTCCCCTGTGCGGCAGCCGGCTGCCTTGAGCGTCCGCGCCAGCTGGTTGGACAGACGCTCGAGGTCGCCATAGGACAGCCGCGCGCCGGCATGCACCACCGCCGAACGCTCGGGCCGCGCCTCGGCCTGTTCCGTCACCCACTGCTGCAGCAGCGTTGGCATCACTGCACCGGTTGAAGCGCGCGGCTGAACGCCGCGGAGGTGTGCAGCAGGTCTTCCGGTTCGGTCGGCACGTCGAGGATCACCGTGCGGTAGCCCCCGGCGAAGTACTTCCCCATCTCCTCGCCGACCTGCTCGTAGCTGCCCACGAGATACGGACACATCGTCTTGTAGTTCTGGAAGGGCACGAGCCAGTACGGATGCCGCCCGGCCGTGTCCTCCAGGGCGCTCAACTGTTTGTGCCATACCGAGTCGGACACCTTCGTCGCAAGCTGCCGCGTGATTTGTCCCTTGCGATCCTCAGGGAACCGCGAGAGCGCCACGCGCCAGGCCTCGGCCTCGTCTTCCCTGGCGATGATGCCGACGCGGATGCCGCACGCGATTCCCGCGTCGGCGCCCGCCTCCTCGTGCGCCGGCTTGGGGTACTTGATGGCGGTCGCCTCGATCGCCTTTGCCGCTGCCAGTCCCGCCTCCGAAGATCCGGAGATCAGGAATCCCGGGAGCAGCGCGGGATCCATCGGCGGCGACAGCCTGAGCTTGTCCACCTTGTAGAACTCCCCTTCGAAGGAGACAGGCCCCGACGTCTCGAGCAGTTGCCGGATGATGAGCGTGTACTCGGCGAGGCGCGCGTACCTTTTGTCATGGGGCGTCTGGTCGTTGAGCGCCGCGAGATCGTTCGTGAAACCGCCGGCAACCATGTTGAGGAAGACGCGTCTGCCCCTCAGCGCGGCGATCGAGGTGATGGCCTTGGCGACGGTGTAGGGGTGCATGTAGATCGGCTGGATCGCGATGAGTGGGCAGAGCGCCGTCGTATGGCCGAGAATGACGTCGGCTACGGCCCACGGATCGAGCTGGGAGTTGTCGCTGTACACGAGGATGCCAGTGCAGCCGCTTTCTTCGCACCACCGCGCGACGTCGACCACCCGTTGCCGGTAGGTGGCGAGATCGGCGCCGCTCGACGCGGGGCACGTGGAGAACACCTCGAGCGCTGATGCGCGTGGCCTGCCGGGCATGTCTACCTCCCGTTCACTTCTTCACGCGGATCCCGACAACGGTGTGCGACGGCGAGCCGGCGTTGAAATGGTGCCGCACCGCGCCGGTTGTCAGATCGAACCGGTACACGTTCGATGACTCGTAATTGCCGGCCCAGAAGGTGCCGTCCCCCACGAGATCGAGGCCCGCCCAGAGGCTCGGTTCGGCGGGGATGCCGTAGGTCTGCACCAGGGCGCCGTCTGCGTTGAGGCGGGCGATCACCTGTCCGCTGGAGACGAGCACACCGCCGTCGGGAAGGATCCGCAGGTCCTGTGTGGCGCCGCCGGGAAGCGGCACGAGGTTGAAGTCGGCGAGTTGGCGCCCCGTGCACAGGTCGTGACGCTTCACGTTCGGGCCATACGACGTGTAGTACATCGTGCAGCCGTCCGGCGCGAGGTCCATCCAGAACGTGCCCTGGTACTCAGGCGCGACGGTGAACGTCGCGGCCGGCTCCCCTCCGACGAGCCTGACAATCGCACCCGAGCAACCAGCGAGGCCGACGTACGCGGCTCCAGCGCCGTCGAACAAGATCGTGTGGGGATTGCAGTTGTACCCGCTGCCGAACGTGCCCGCGGGGAGACCGGCGGTGGAGTACTTCTCGACCGTGTTGCCGGTGGAGCACGACGAGTCCCAGCACCAGCGCGTGACGTACAGGTTGCCCGCGGCGTCGAAGGCCATCCCCTCGCCGGTGCCCGGCTCGGTCCCCACGAGCACGCGTTTGAGCGTGCCGTCGGACAGGTGCCACTGCACGGGGCCAGGTTCAAGCGATACGATGACGTCTCCCCGCTGGAACGTCGGCGCCGCGAAGGGCGGCACCTGCGCGTTCAGCCGGGAGGCTGCGGGGAACGTCGATGAGAGCAGCGCGGCAGCCAGCGCGACGGCAGTTCGCTTGTGCATGACGGATCTCCGGATGGCGATGTGGCGTAACGCCGACGTGTGAAGAGAGGTTTGCCGGGTGGAAAACGCGTTAACGCCGGGCGATGCGCGCCCGGTGGTCACCCGCCGCAGGCCGCCCGGGGCGCCGCCACGAACGGCCCTCCCGCGGGCCCGATGGCGGGCTCGAGTAGTAGTGGCGGTTGTAGCTCGAGTACCCCGTCAGGGGACGATCGTCGCCGTTGAAGACGAGGCCGATCACCTTCGCCGGATCCAGGAGGGTCAACGCCTCGGCGAGCGCTCTGCGCGGCGTCCTGTGCGCGCTCACGACCACCATCAGGCCGTCCACCCACTGGCTAATCAGGCGGCAGTCCGGCAGCGGCAGGACCGGCGGGGTGTCGATCAGCACGAAATCGAAGCTGCGTCGCGCATCCAGCAGCACGCCTTCGAGGCGGGGCGAGTTCAGGAGCTCGTAGGCGCCCGTCTCGCACGTGCCGGACGGCAGCACCGAGAGGTTGGGCCCGTCGAGCCGCCGCACCGCTGTCGCCAGGCTGACATCCTGGTCGCGTATGAGATCCGCCAGGCCCGGCGCCTGCGGCGGCTCGATGCCAAGGTACTCGGCAACTGAAGGACGGTGCAGGTCCGCGTCGATGACGAGGACGCGCGTCTCGCGCGACTGCGCGAGCGAGCCCGCCAGGTTGAGCGTCGTGACGCTCTTCCCTTCTCCGGCTCCAGCGCTGGTCACCGCCAGGAGCTGGACGCCGGCCTCGCGCCGCATCCGCTCGACGTTGTGACGCAGGCCGCGATACTGGTCCGCCTCGATGGAGGAAGGCGCGACGAGGCTCACGAGCTGTTCGGCGGGTGCCATCAGCCTTGCCCTCGGGCCGTCATGCGGACGATCTGTTCGTTCCCGGACCCCACGTACCTCGCGCCGCCGACGACGACCACCAGGCCGACGAGGACCGCAACGACGGCGAGCGCGAACCGGAGCTGCTGCCCTCGAAGATCCGACTGTGTCGGAATCCGACCTATGACGGCGAGCGTGGGCACCGCGGCGAACCCGCGCAGGTCGTCAGCGCTATGGAAACTCGTATCGATCTTCTCGGACACGACCACGGCTGCGAACGCCAGGCCGAGCGACCCCACCAGGCCCATCGCGAGCAGCCACATCGTGTTCGGCGCCACCGGCGCCAGGGCGGGGATCGCGGGGTCGAGGATGCGGAACTGCTCTACGTTCTGTCCCTGCTCGAGCGTTTCCGCGACCTTCGCCTCCTCGTAGCGCTTCAGCAATGTCTCGTAACGCTCCTTGCTCGAAGCGAAGTCGCGCGAGAGCTGCTGCAGCTCCTCCTGGCGGCGGGGCGCGCTCTCCACGCGCGCCTCGTAGTCGGCGATCAGCCGGCGGAGCACGCCCTCCTCGCGCTTGAGCGACGCGATCTCTTCCTGGACGTGCGCCAGCGATTGTTCGGCCAGCCGTCGCCCGCCCTCGGCCGGCGATGTGTCTCCGGAAGGGTCGTTGACGCCGGCCCCCTCTGCGCGGCCCTCATTGGCAGTCAACCGCTGTTCGAGCGCGGAGATCTCACGCCTCAGCCTTCTCACGTCCGGGTAGCGCGGGCTGTATTTCGCCTCGAGCTCGGCGAGCTGCGTCTTCAGCCGCGCGAGCTCCGCCGCCGGCGCGTCCGCCGCGCGCTGGCTCGCGGCGGCGTTCGGGCGATCGGCGTCCGCCAGCTGGTGCTCGAGTCGATCGCGCCGCTCCATCGCCCGGATCTGGTACTCGCCATTCAGCCGGAGCTGCGTGTTCAGGCGATCGAGCGCGGCAAGATTGACGTCTACCTGCTGCGGCAGCTCGTTCGCGTGGCGGGAGGTGAATTCGCGCTCGCGCTGGTTGTGCGCGTCCAGCTCGCGCTTCGCCTCGTCGAGCTGGACCTTCAGGAACTCGGCCGTCCGCACCGCCTGGCGCTCGCGGCTCTTCGTGTTCTCCTCGACATACGAGCCGGCGAGCATGTTGGTGACGTCCGCCACCTTGTTCGGATCGCGCCCGCTGTAGCTCACCGTGAACGAGATGGTCGCGATGCGGCCGCTCATCTGCTCGACGCCGTTCAGGCGGAAATCGATGTCGCGCCGCATGCGGTTGACGATCGCCTCCATCGGCGTCTCGCTGCGCAGCTCCGGATACAGGTTGAACTGCATGACGACGTTCGCCAGCCGCGCGCGGCTCGTGACTTCCTTGTGGATCGTTTGAATCCGGGTCTCGAGCTCCGTCGTCACCGACGGCCGCACGAACGCCTCGGAGACCTGCTGCCGCTCGACCAGGACCGTCGCCGTGGACCGGTACAGAGGCGGGAGGGAGAGCGTCAAGGTGGCCGCGCCGGCGAACATCGTTCCGAACACGACGATCGCCAGCCACTTGCGACGGTGCCAGACCTCCAGTGCGAGATCGACGCTCGGGCCGTGGTCGTTGCGGTCAATTCCTCGTGGCATTCGCTGTGCTCTGCTGCTTACGCCGCGTGCGTCTGGTTCGCGTTCGCGGGCAGCGCGAGTGGCGGGGCCGTTCGCTCCGCGCGGGGCGCCGTGGTCCCTTCAGGCGTCGGGTGACCGAACAGCATCACCTTCACCGTCTCCAGGAGAATCCGCAGGTCCAGCCCCGCCGACATGTGCTTGACGTAGTACAGGTCGTAGCGGAGCTTCTCGATCTCCTCCTCGAGGTTATTCGCATAGCGATACCGCACCTGCGCCCAGCCGGTGATGCCGGGCCGGATCATCGTGCGCAGGGCGTAGTAGGCCACCGCAGCGCCCGTCCGCTCGTTCAGGTTGCGCGACACGAGCGTGAACAGCTCGAAGTTCGAGAGCGGGTGGGGACGCGGCCCGACGAGGTTCATGTCGCCGCGCACCACGTTCACGAACTGCACCAGCTCATCGAGCCGGAACGCGCGCAGAAGCCGGCCGACGCGGGTGACGCGATCGCGGTTGTCGCACTCCCATTCCGACCGGCGCTCGCAGGCGGGGTGCATGGTCCGGAACTTCAGCAGCCTGAACGGTCGCGCGCCCGCGCCCACCCGCACCTGCTCGAACAGCACGGGGCCCCTGGAGTCGAGCTTCACCGCGAGCGCGATCAGCGCGAGGAGCGGCGAGAGAAACACGAGCCCGAGGGCCGCGACGACGAGGCTGACGCCGCGCGCGATGGCTTGATAGCGCCGGGACGGTCCGAAGCGCCTGCCGAACACGATGCTGGCGGGCGTGACTGTCTCGATGGCGAGCTTGCCAGTGAAGCGCTCGTGGAACTCGGCCGCGTCCTCGACGACGATTCCGGCGGCGACGCAGGACTCGACGAGCGCGCGCAGCGGCGTCCGCCGGCGGCGCTCCGAGAGACCGATTAGCACCCGATCCGGACGGACCTGCTCGGCGATCTCGCCGAGCCGGCACAGCGGTCCGAGAAGAGGACAGCCAGCCGGACGGCACCCGCTCGCCGACTCGTCGTCTACGACGCCCAGCACGATGTAGCGCTCCGACCGCCGGCTCTCGATCGCTTTGACGATCTGCTCTGCCGCTGACAGGCCCACGAGGAGAACGCGCTCCCGGCGCCGACGCTGAACAGGACCTCTCACGATTCGACTCCTGGTGGACCGTACTCGCCTGGTAAGGACCGGTATCGTCTTGGTACCGCAGAGCACGCAGAGGACGCGGAGGTTCGTTGCCGGCCGGCCGCTGGCCCGACTGCGTTCGATCTCCGTCGGGCCCACCTGAACGGGAGAAGGGGGCGCGGAAATGAGGCCGCTTCAGCCGATACGCTCCACTGGCCTAGGGGACCAGGATCACGTCGCCCGGCTTGACGCAGAAATTCTCCGCCGCCCGCTTCGCTGGTGGACGCATCGCCGTCAGCCGGTCGTACCGGAAGGGGATCTGGCGCGAGCTGCCCGCCTCCTGGCGCAGCACGGCGATACGCTCCGGCGCCGCGTACTCGTTGAGCCCGCCAGCCATCGCGAGCACGTCGAGGACGGTGGCACGGTCCTTCAGCTCGTAGCGGCCGGGCGTCTTCACCTGGCCGATCACCGTGACCTTGAAGCTGCGCACCTCGCGAACGAGCACGGCCACCGCGGGCTCCGGGATGTACGGCGTCAAGGCCTTCGTCACGGCGTCGCCCAGCTGCATTGGCGTCAATCCGGCGGCCTGGATGTCGTTGACGAGCGGGAGGGAGATCCGCCCGTCCGGCCGCACCGGCACGGTGCGCGTGACGTCCGCGTTTCCCCACACGGAAACATCGAGGACATCGTCCGGCCCGATGACGTAGTTGCCCGTGCAGCTCTCAGGGACGGCCCCAGGCGGCGCTGCTGCGGATTGGGCCGCGCACGGCGCGACCGGCACCGCGAGCGAAGCGACGATCATGAGATCGAAGAGGCGCACCTGGGTCCTGGTCATGGTTCAGAACGACGCGCCTCTGCCCGCCAGCGCAGCAGGATGCGGTGACGCGGGATCGTCTGGCTGGCCAGCGCGGGATAGAGGCTGCCCTCCTGCACGGCGCCATCCACGGTCAGGTCGATCGCGAACATGTTCCTGAATCGACCGATGACGCTGGCCGACAGGACGTAGACATGCGCGTGGACACCGGGAAGGGCGCTGCGGAAGAAACCGGGCGCCACCCTGACGTCGAGCGATCGGCCGTGCGTGCGGCCGAAGGCCGCGTTCATCGACTGGATCTCGGCCACGCCGACGAGGCCGATGACGGTGGTCTGGCTGCGCGTGTACGACAGCGCAGCATTCGACGCGATGCCCGTCCACTCCATCGACGTCGTGAGCTCGGGACGGGCGACGCTGCCCGTCACTCGCGGACCCGCCTCCACGGAGACGCTCACCCGCGGCGTGATCGCGCGCCAGACTCCCATGGTGAGCGACTGCGAGATCACGGCCTGGTCTTCGCCGGCCGCCGTAAACGCGAACCCGTGCACGCGGTATCGGCTGCTGACCGTCGTCCGGCCCGAGAGGCGCCGCTCCGCACCCGCCTCGAGCGCGTGCGTGGCCGCGCGAAAGGCCTGACCCAGCCGCTCGTCGGCAAACGTGTACTCGAGCGCGCCCGTGGTCGCGGGGCTCATTGCGCGGCTGAGCGACGCGTGGGCGGAGACGCGTCGCGCGCGCGCGCGAATCAACGCGAGGCCGGTCGCGGTGTTCAGCTCCTGCGGGTTCCGTGTCACCACGAGATCGGCTCCACCGGCAACTGCCAGGCGCGGCGTTGGGCGATACGTCATCGTGAGCGCAGCCTGTTGCCTTGCGGCGGGCGTTGTCAGCTCCTGGTGCCGCGCGTAGCGCTCGGCGTCAGCCGCGAAGCGGCTCGAGATCGTCCAGAGAGGCGAGCGATGGTCGGTTTCGATCGCCGGAGTGACACGGGTGATGACGTCGCCGTCGCGGCCGGACGGGTTCGCAAACAGGTCGCTTTCATAGACTTCCGTGGCGCTCAACGAAGGACGCACCTGGAAGACGGGCTGCGCGGCTGCGGCCGGAAACGTGCCCAGTTGCACGAGTACGAAACCTGCCATGATCCGGCTGCGGGAAACCTGGTTCATCGCGCGTGGGCCAGCGCAACAGGGGCGCCAAGCGGTACGCGAGCGGTCGGCACCACGTTCGCGACCGGGACGACGGCTGCAGCATCGACCTCGACAGCGACGCTGCGCTGCAGCAGGTCGACGGAGAGCACGAGCAGCCCGCGGTTCGGCCGGCTCCGCACGAAGATGCCCTCGACGTCAACCAGCGGCCCTTCCACAATCCGCACGCGCTGTCCTTCGCGAAGGTACGGAAACGGCGTGACCGACAGCCCGGAACCCATCAGGCTCCGCACTGACTCGATTTCGTCGTCCGAGACGGGCGCCAGACGATCCCAGCGCTCGCCAAGGATGCGCACCAGCCCGCGCGTGTTCATGATGTCGATGTACTTCCGCTTGTCGATCGCCTCGTGGATGAACAGGTAGCCGGGGAACATCGGCCGCTGGATGAGCCGACGCGTTCCCGCGCGACGCGACCAGTCGGCAACCATCGGCAGGAACGTCCGAAACCCTCTCGCGGTCAGATGGTCGTGCACCACCTGCTCGAAGTGGCTGTTGGTCCACAGTGCATACCAGCTCGGGTTGTCGACTGCCAAGGCTTCGCCCCCTTCGGTTTGATCGTTCTCTTTCCGGACCAACCAACCGCGCAGGCACGGTCGCGCGAGAGACCCGAGCAGCGCGAGGGCGGGCGTCCGCCGCGCCTGCGCGCTACGCTGTCAACGATAGGAGATGTTTCGGAAGGGGGAAATCACCCGCAGGTGACCATCGGGTGTAGCACCATGCGGGTTACTCGGGCGCGACAAGCATCGCTGAAGGAACTGCCGACGACATCGGCGTGGCGCGAGGAGGCGCCGGCTCGCATCTCGGATCGGGTGAGTCTGCAAGCCCTTGCCGCGCCGCCAGCATCGCCAGTTCCACCCGGCTGGAGGCGCCCACCTTGTCGAACATGCGTGTCAGGTGGTGCTTGATCGTCTGTTCGCTCACCGAGCAGACCCGCGCGATCTCCTTGTTCGGATATCCGGCCGCCACGAGCGCAAGCACCTGGCGCTCGCGCGGCGTCAGCCGGCCGGATGGACCGCCGGCGGCGCTGGACGTCTGAATCAACGGCCGCAGCGTGTCGAGCAGGTCGGTGACGAGCGTCTGCTCGAGCCAGCACCGGCCCGCCATCACGCACATGATCGCCTCGAACATGACCTCCGTGCTGGCGTGTTTCAGCAGCAGACCGCGCACCCCCAAGTGGACGGCCGCGAGGAGGTCCGGGCGATCGATCGTGCCGGCCAGGATGATCGTGCGGACCGCCTCGCGAAACCCCTCGAGCTCGCGCAGCGCGTCGAGGCCGGACATGCGAGGCATCGACAGGTCGAGCAACAGCAGTTCAGGATGGACCGACTTCACTACCCGCACGGTGTCTTCGCCGGTGCCCGCTTCACCGATCACGTCGAAGCCCGCCCCCACGTCAACGCCGTACACCTCTTTGATGACGGCCGGCGGCACGGCCAGCAGTTGACGGAGGCTGGCCCGGAACAGGCACTCGTCGTCGGCGAGGACCACCCGTACTGGCAGGTTGGTACAGCGGCGGCCGCCCAAGGCGAGCGCGGCGGCGCCCGGGATCGCCACTGACATGCCATCCGGCGGGAAGGCTGGTTCAGGTCCGGTTGGGATCTCGTTGTCCATGACAGTCTACCGTCCGATCAGTGCACACGCCCTTTCCCGCGGGAGATGACCGAGTGAAGCGTGGCGTCCAGTTCTTCGAGCGAGTACGGTTTGGCGATGACCGCCTTGAACCCGTCCTCCCTGAAATCATCGAGTGACGCGTCGCGGGCGTAGCCGCTGACGACGATCGCCTTGACGTCGGGATCGACCTCGTTCAACAACGCCAGCGCCTCGCGCCCGCCCATGCCGCCGGGGACGACGAGATCGAGCATGACGGCGTCGAATGGCCGCCCGGCCCGAAGCGCGCGGCTGTAGACCTCCACCGCCGCCGCGCCCTCGTCGACGACCTCGACGTCGTGCCCGAGGTACCGCAGCATGTTGTCCGCGAGCAGGCGGATCCCGGCCTCATCGTCCATCACGAGAATGCGGCCGGCGCGCGGCAGGCGCCGAACGGCCAAATCGGGCGGAGCCGGGCAGGTCATCGAGGCCGGCAGACTCACCTGGACGGTCGTGCCCAGTCCGACGTTCGACGCGACCGAAAGATAGCCGCCATGGTTCTTCACGATCGAATGCGACGTCGCGAGTCCCAGGCCGCTCCCCTGCTGCTTCGTCGTGAAGTAGGGATCGAAGACGCGCCCCAGGTGTTCCTCCGGGATGCCGATGCCCCGGTCGGTGATCGTCACGCGCACGTAAGGGCCGGGATTGACGCGCAGCGCGTGCTCCCAGCGAGCGGCGGTCTCGCGCACGTTCTCGGCGCGCACCTGGATCGATCCTCCGTGCGGCATCGCCTGCTGCGCGTTGACGACCAGGTTGCTGAACACTTGCGCGAGCTGCCGCTCGTCGGCTGACACCGGCCAGAGATCCGGCGCGATGTGGAACGTGCAGCGCACGTTCGAGCCGCGCAGCGCCAGGGTCGCTGACTGCTCGAGGATCTGCCCGAGTGCAACGGTCTTCTTCACGGGAACCCCTCCCCGGGAGAAGGTCAGGAGCTTCCAGGTGAGCTGCCGCGCGCGAACGCACGCCTGTTCCGCCTCCTCGAGCGCGCGCGGCGCGGTGCTGCCGCCGGCGGTGGCGCGCGCCATGGACACGTTGCCCATGATCGCCATCAGGATGTTGTTGAAGTCATGGGCGATGCCGCCGGCGAGCAGCCCCAGCGACGCGAGGCGGCTGGCGTTCGCCTGCTCCGCCTGCGCCTTCAGCGCGTCGCTGATGTCGCGGAACGCCAGCACCATGCCGATCGCGCGGCCGGAGGCGTCCCGAAGCGGCGCGGCGATCTCCTCGATTGGCCGTTCGGTGCGGTTCCGCGCGACGAGCAGGGTGCAGCGGCTCACGCTACCGCCGCCCGCCTCGCGGAGGAGCGTGGCCACGGAGTTGTCGCACGGCGTCCGTCTGTCGGGCTCGAGGTTGCGGAAGATCGCGTCGAGCGGGCGCCCGGCCGCATCCTCCTGCGTCCACCCGGTCAGCCGCTCCGCGACCTTGTTGACGAGCAGGATGGATCCGTTCAGGTCCGTCGTGATCACGCCGTCGCCGATGCTGCGCAGCGTGACCGCCAGCCGCTCCTTTTCGGCTTCGAGCGCCTGCTCCGCCCGCCGGGCCAGGAGCAGCGCATCGAGCGTCTCGGTGTGCAGCTTCCGGGTCTCCTCCACGTGCCGGCGTTGATCTTCGATCCGCCCCAGGAACACGTGATACGTGCGATACACGAGGAACACCGGCGCGACCAGGAGGATCGCGGCCCACTGGGTTCCGTGGGCGACGATCACCGCCGCGGTGGCGCCGGCGGCGCCAGCGACCATGAAGCTCGGGCCGCTCCAGAGGAACGTGTCGTGCCACACGCGCCAGAGGTTCTGGCGCGTCGAGAGCGCAATCGCGCCCGCCACCAGGCTGGTGTTGACGACGAAGTAGGCGCCGATTACGCCGACGACCGTGCGCGCGAGGTCGGTCTGTTGCAGGAGATCGGCGCCGCCGCTCAACCAGAGATACACGACGCCGGTCGCCTGGATCGTGATCGCTTCCCCCGCCATGCTGAACATCGTGCGGTAGCAGGGGTACGACTGCTTCGTCCTGAAAGTGCACTGCGTCCACGCGCCGGAAACCGCGACGATCGTCGCCGGGCCGGGGCCCAGCAGCAGCAACGCCATCAGGTCGGCCGCGTACGAAACCGAGAGCGTCGAACCGCTGCTGAGCGGCAGCGGAAGCGTCACCTTCCACGCCGACGTCACGCAGGAGAGCACGATGAGCGACAGATACAGCAGCGGCCGCGACGGGATGCCAGGGAAGGTCGCCGCGATCAGGCAGGCACCGATCACCGTCACGGCGGCCACGTACACCCGCGCCTCGAACGGCAGCGCGGTCCATGAAGTGGGATCCCGGCGCACGCGGGCAGCGCACCGGCCTACGAAGGCGGTGAATCCGTCAAGCAGTCCGGCCGAAGCAGTGGGCGGCATGGGATGCCTCGTCAGGCTGCCAGAGCCACGTGCTGTTCAACCGGTTGAGGATCGGCCGCGAGGCATTGCTGCTGCTGGTCCCACATGACGTCTTCGTCGCCGGTGGTCCCCCAGACCACCGTGTCGCCGTCGCCCGTGGTCCCCCAGACCACCGTGTCCCCGTCCCCGGTCGTGCCCCAGACGACCGTGGCGTCATCGACCGTCCACGTTTGGCCCTGGCAGTCCTCGCCGCCACAAGCCTCGCCCCACACCACGTTCTCGCCCGGGCTGTCGTACCGCCACGGGCTGGGATTGTAGGTTCCGCCGCTGCTGGTAGTCGTGGTGTCGGTGGACGCGGTCATGATCGTCGAGTCGCTCGTTGTGCTGCTGCTGCAGCTCGCCTCGAGCACGCCCCACTCGATCACAGCTCCGCCGGGCGTCGTCGTCGCGCTCCACCCGACGTCGGGAGCCCACGCGTTCGCGGACGCGGTGAGGCGGCCCCCTGTCATCCGCTGGTTGCCCCATATCAGCTGCTCGCTCCAACTCCGTGTCGACGGGTACGAAAACGTGTCCGGCGCGGCGAAGTGCGCCGCGAGTCTCACGGCGGCGCCGCCGTTGACGAAGCCAGCCCCCTGCGTGAGCGCGTCGTACCTGGACTCCCGCTCGGCGGTGTATTGGAGGATTGCCTTGACCGCGTTCGGCGTGAGCGCCGGATTCGCCTGCAGCATCAGCGCCACGGTGCCTGCCACCACCGGCGTGGCCTGGCTCGTACCGCTCAGGCTGAGGTACGGCAAGTAGGATGTCGCGACCGTGCCGGGCAGGAGGTAACTCGAGCGCGTGGCGTACAGCTGGCTGTTGGGATCGCTCAAAGAGACGATGCCGACGCCGGGCGCGACGAGATCGGGCTTTGCCGCGCGATCGACAGCGGTCGGACCCCGCGAACTGAATCGCGCGACGGTGTCATCGTCGCGATCGATCGTGCCCATGTGGCTCGAAGCGCCGACCGTGAGGACCCAGGGAGCGTTGGCCGGCGAGGTGATCGCGCCGTACTGCCGCCGCCCGAAGGAGTCCCTGCCGCCGTTGCCTGCGGCCGCGATGACGACGATGCCCTCGTCCACGACGCGCTTCGCCGCCTGCGGCAGCAGGTCCGACTCGTACGACTCGTACACGCCGGCGCCAATCGAGAGGTTGGCGATGCGGATGTTGAGTTCGTGGTGGTGGTCGAGGACGTATCCGAGCGCCGCGATGACGTCGCTGATGCGCCCGCGGCCGCTGCCGTCCAGCACCTTCAGGGCGGTGAGGCGAACGGCGGGCGCGACGCCGGCGCGGGCCCCTCCGGAATCGGCACCGTTGCCGGCGATGATCCCGGCGACGTGAGTGCCGTGACCGTAGTCGTCGTACGGCCCTGGCTGGTCGTTGACGAAGTCCACGAACCGGTCAACGCGCTGCATTCCGGGTTGATCCGGCGTGCCGAGGTCGTCGTGCCACGAGGTGACGCCCGAGTCGATGACCGCCACGCCGATGCCCGCGCCGTCAAACCCGTATCGCTCCTGCACGGCCGCGGTGCGGATCACCCTGGTCACGCGATCCATCGTCCCGAGCACGAGCCGGTCGAGCGCCACGCGGCGCACGAGCGGACTGTTCGTCAGGATTGCGAGAGAGCTGTTCGAGATGTTGGCCGCGACCGCGTCCACGATCGGCAGCTGCCGCCCGACGATGCCCCCCGTGTCCGCGATGAGGAGCGTTACCGCGTCGAGCGATGCCAGATCGACGGCCTGCACGAGGACGTCCGAACGATCCGCGCTCAGGCTCACCCGGGCGAGCATCAACGGGTCGAGCTTGCTCAGCACCGGTTGGAGCACCGGTGGAGGCCAGGTGGGACCGCCTCCCGGCAAGCCGCCCAGCAGCTGGCCGCTGGCGGCGCCCGCCACCGCGTGACACGCGAGCACGCCAACCACCACATGTCTCGCCAACACCCTGCCACCCATTTCAGGACTCCTGGTGAATGCGATACGCGCGACGGCGAACGGTGTTGATCGGCGCGCGCTGGAACGCGCGCGAACACAGCCGAACGGTTGATCGTGGCATTGCGCTGCCGTCGGAGGAATCACCCGAAGGTGCCTATCGGTGGGGCACGCTGCAACACCCGACGAAGACGAAACTCGCGACCGCGTCGGGCAAGCAAAACCCAAGCCCGTGAACGGGCGCGGAAAGAAGCGTGCTCGAGGGAAGACGGCTCAGCGCCGCGCGGGCGACTCAGAGCCCGTCCAGGAGCCGGTGATGTGCGGCGAACAACGCGAGTTCGACCCGGCTCGAGGCGCCTGACTTGTTGAAGATGTGCGTCAGGTGACACTTGACCGTGTTTTCGCTGATGCTTGAGCGCTCTGCGATCTCACGGTTTGTGTATCCGGCCACGACAGCCCGGATGATTTCGATTTCCCTGCGGGTGAGCCCGAACGCTTTCGCGCGGCGCCGGGAGGTCTCGAGCTTCCGTAATCCCGTCTCGACCCCGGTCATCGCTTCATGGCCGAGCCAGAGCTCTCCGGCGAGGACGCTGCGGATGCTCGCGAACAGCACTTCCGGCGAAGCGTCCGTCAGCACCACGCCGCGCACGCCGAGCTCGAGCGCAAGCGCGATCTCGGGAGAGTCGACGCGGTCGGTGAGAATCAGCGTTCGCACCGGGGAACCCAGGGCGGCGATCGCGCGAACCGCTGTCATCGTGGGAGATCTTGGCGTTCCGAGGGGCAGCAGCAGAACGTCAGGCTGAAGGTCGCGGACAAGCTGAGGCAACTCCAGCGGGTCCGGGGTCTCACCGAGAATCTCGAAGCTCAACTCTGCTTCGAGCAGACGGCGGAGGCCGTGCCGGAAGATCGAGTGCTCGCCGGCAATGACGATCCTGACCGGCGGTGTCCCGCCGGTCAGGCCGGGCTTCTCGGGCTGCATGCGTGAAATCCAGCTACTACCACAACGGGGGCGCGAGCCGCTAGCAACGCTGATGCCCAAGTCCGTGGTTGCTTGCGGCGGCAGCCGGGTACCAGATCAATGCAGGCCGTGTCGGGGGCGTGTACGACAGCTCAGTGCCGCATGGGCGATCAACGCGGCGCCAGCCGCACGGCCGGCGCGAGCTGCCAGTCGAAGTCAGCGAGCCGATCCGGCCCGAGGCGCTCGACTTCCTTTAGCGCGGCGGTGGCATCGGCAAGAAGCGCCTCGACATTCACGCCCTGGCAGCGCGGCGCGAACGGCGCCAGGTAGCCCATGCCGCGCCCCAGCATGTACACCGTGCCGTGGTAGTTGCCCCGCCGAAGGTGATGGAACGCGACGCCGATCTGAAGGATGCCCTGATACAGCCGCCTCACCGGCCGCCGTTCCTCCCGCCAGAGCACCTCCAGGGTCTCGTGCTGTTCGAAGTACTCGCCGCGGTTGAACTGCTCGATCCCGTCGAGCAGCAGCGCGGGTGGCGGCTCGGCGCACGCCCGGTCGCGCTGGCTCACCATCGCCTTCCTCCTGAGCTTGCCCGGGGAGCGCGTCCGCCGGGGCACGTGCATTGCTGCGCCGCGCTCGCCCGGCCCTGTCGCCGGCGAAAGGAACACCCTATGTCAGTGGCACGCGTGGTCGAGATCAGCTCAACCTCCGAGAAGAGCTTCGAAGATGCCATGGTCCAGGGCATCGGGCGAGCGAACAAAACGCTTCGAGGCATCCGGTCCGCCTGGGTCAAGGAGCAGGAGGCCCAGGTGAAAGACGGAAAGATCGTGACCTACAAGGTCAACATGATGGTTACCTTCGTACTGGACGACTAGCCCGGAGCTACCTGAACCGCGGAGGAGCCGGAATTCCCGAACGCGGGCGCAGGGGACGGAACCGCGGAGGGCGCAGGGACGCGCGAAGTCATTTGGCCTCTTTGTTCCCTGCGTCCCCTGTGTCCTCTGCGGTCGTCTTTTCCGTGTGTGTTCCCTGCGTCCCGCGCGGTTTGTTTATCCCCTGTGTCCCTGCTTCCCCTGCGGTTGTATTTCCCTGTGTGCCCCGCGTCCCCTGCGGTGAATTAAGATGCGCCGCATGGCTTTCGTCACGGAGAGCGTGGCGCACGGCCTCCGGTTCTTTGGACGAGACCGATCCGTGGCGCTTCCCGCCTCCGCGGTTCTGGCGCTCGGACTCGGCGCCAACCTCGCCATCTTCAGCGTCGCGTACGCCGTGCTGCTCCGGCCGCTTCCCGTCGCCGATCAGCAGTCGCTCGTGGTCATGTGGGAGCGCACGGAGCAGCAGCCCGAAGCAGTCTGGGAAGTCTCCTATAGGGACTTCCGCGACTGGGAATCGCGGAACGCGTCCTTCTCCCAGCTCGCGGCCACCGGGTCGATCAACTGGTCGGCGCGACTGATGCAGCAGGACGGCCCCGTCGTCCTTCCCTTCGCGGCGGTGTCGGGCTCGTTCTTCGATCTGCTGGGCGCGCGGCCGGCGCTCGGCCGCGCGTTGACGAGGACAGATGACCAACGTTCGGGCCCAGGCGTCGCCGTGCTGAGCGACTCAGTATGGCGCCGCCAGTTCGCTGCCGATCCGAAGGTGATCGGCCGCTCCGCCAGGATCGACGATGGCGGCGGGCTGCGCACCATCACCATCGTCGGCGTGATGCCCGCGGAGTTCGATTATCCCCGCGGGGCGGCGCTCTGGCTGCCCATCTCGCCGACGCTCGCCCGCCATTCGGCGGCCGCCGGCGTGGACCTGCTGGAGGCCAGGGGCATCGGGTTCCTCTACGTGCTTGGGCGCTTGAGAAGCGGCGTCGGCCTGGCGCAGGCGCGGGCCGACATGAACGGGATCGTCGGCCGCCTGACGGGAACAGGTGAACCGGGAACTGGCCGATCGATCGTCGTGACGCCGCTGGCGGACCATATTTTCGGACAGACGCGGCCCGCCCTGCTGCTGCTCATCGGTGCGGCCGCGCTGGTTCTGTTCCTGACGTGCGCGAATGTGATCGGACTGCTACTGGCCCGCCTGTCGGCCAACCGGCGCGAGCTGGCGATTCAGATCGCGCTCGGCGCCGGGCGCTCGCATCTCCTGCGGCAGGGGATCGCGGAGGGCGCCGCGCTCGTCGTGGCGGGCCTGACGGCCGCCATCCTGCTCGCGCTCTGGTGCGTGCCGCTGCTGAAGGCGCTGGCGCCCGACACGGTGCCGCGGCTCGGCGACGTCACGCTGCGCACACCGATGCTCGCTGGGTTCGCAATGGGCGCCGGCCTGCTCGCCGCCCTCGCGTGCGGGGGGCTCCCGCTCCTCATCGTGCTGCGCCGCGCGACACCGCACCTGCTGGCAGCGTCGGATGAACCGGCGGGCCGGACGACGACTCTGCGCGCCCGCAACGGCCTGCTGATTGTCCAGACGGCGCTCGCGGTCGTGCTGCTCGTGGCGGCGACGCTGACCGTTCGAAGCTTCCACGCGGTCCAGCGAGTTCAGCTCGGGTTCGATCCCGACGGCGTCGTGACCCTCGACGTGCTCGCGCCTCCGGAAAAGTACCCGCAGGGCGAGGCAAACGAGCGGTTCTATCGCCACGCGATCGAGCGGCTGCGGCGGCTGCCCGGGGTCTCGGCTGTCGCGGCGCTCTTCCTGCGGCCGTTTGAATTCGGGCCCATTGGCGCCGGTGTGGCTGTCCTGCTCGAGGGACAGTCGCCCCGCGATCGCGACGCGTGGGGAGAAAACCCTTCGCTGAACGCCGAAGCGATTACGCCCGAGTACTTCAAGGTGATGCGGATTCCGATTCTGGAGGGACGCGCCTTCAACGAGCAGGATACGCGCGAGTCGCCGCCGGTCGCGATCGTCAGCCGCTCGGCGGCCCGGCGTCTCTGGCCCGGCCACAATCCCATCGGCAAGCGCCTCATGAACAGCGCCGAGCTGAAGAATGGAACCTGGCGCACGGTGGTGGGGGTTGTCGGCGACGTGAGATACCGAGGGCTCACGGAAGTGACGTTCGACCTGTACGAGCCTTACCTGCAGTCGGAAGTGGACGTCAGTCACTTCGTGGTACAGGCGTCGGCCGACGCCTCGACGTTCCTCGGGCCGCTGCGCGACGAGATCCGCGCAATCGATCCGCACGCGATCGTCGATGCGATCCGGCCCATGCAGGCGGTCGTGGATCGCCAGGTGGCTCCGTGGCGGTTCGCCGCGCTGCTGTTCTCGCTCCTCGCGGGTCTGGCGCTGGCGGTGGCGGTAGTTGGCGTGTACGCGCTGCTGGCGCAGCAGGTGGTGGAGCGCACGCGCGAGATCGGCGTTCGCATCGCGCTCGGCGCGCGCCACGAGCAGATCGTCCGGTTCTTCGCGTGGCGGACGTCGCGCGTCATTGGCGCAGGTCTCCTGGCCGGTGTGGCCGTCGCGCTCGCCGTCGGCCGGAGCATGAGCGCGCTGCTCTTCGGCGTCGCGCCGGCCGATGCGGTGACGTATGCCGTCGTCTGCGCGCTGCTGGTGGTGGCTGCGGCCGCGGGAGCATACAGGCCCATCCGTCACGCCATGGCGGTCGATCCGATCGTCGCGCTCAGGCTGGAATAAGGGCGCGAAGGGATGCAGCCGCTTGACGAGCTGCTCCATCGCATCCGATGGGACGCCGCGTTCGCGCGAGGTGTCTTCGAGCTGGGGTACGTCGATCGAGTCGCCGGCGGCGAACAGATCGTGCCGTTCGCATCCGTGAGCTTCGATCCGGAGCGTCCCGGCATGTTCACGGTCGTGGACGAAGCCGGCGCGGCGCGCCACATCCCGCTGCATCGCGTGCGCACCGTTTACAGGGACGGCGTCGTCATCTGGAAGCGTGCGCCCGATCCCGCCAGTGGGTGAGCTGCACAAGTCCGCAGGAATTTTTTTTCGGAAAGCTTCCCGAAGCGCGCGCTCTCGTCTTAGTATGAGACGATCACTGCAAATGGCTTCGGGAGTTACGGCAATGCTCTTTCTCACGTTCCTCAGAGCGCCCGATGTGCGGATGAGCGAGAAGCTCGGCATCGCACGGCGCCTCCGCATCCGGTGTCCTTCCTGCCAGTGGCAGCCCTCGCGAACTGACACCTGGACCTGCAACCCCGCCGGGTGCGGGCACATGTGGAACACGTTCGAGACACACGGCGTGTGTCCGGCCTGCGCCCGCGAATGGACCCAGACGGCCTGCCTGCACTGCGGCGTCTGGTCGCCGCACGACGACTGGTATGTAGAGGAGAGTTAACCGGTCGCCCGGAATCGCAACGCATCCCCGGGTCCACCTCACGAGGCGGCGACCCTGCTGACACGCCGCTCGAGGTCGCGACCGATGCACGCAACCGCTACCGCCTGACAACTCGAGGAGGCTGGAATGGTGCCCCGCCTGATGCTGGTGTGTGTTCTTCTGCTCGCGCTCGTGCGGCCGATCGCCGGACAGCACTACCAGTCCGATTTCCCGCCGGAAGAATTCAAGGGCCGCTGGCAGGGGGTCTTCGATCGCATCGGGCCGGCTGCCGTCGCCGTCGTGCAGGGCATGCCGCAGACCGACGGTTTTCAGTTCCCGCGGCAATACAACACGTTCTACTACCTGTGCGGCATCGAGACGCCCGGCTCCTATCTGCTCCTCGACGGGCGGACGCGAACCGTGACGCTGTACTTGCCTTCGCGAAATGAGCGGCTCGAGCGGGCGGAGGGCAAGGTGCTCTCGGCGGACGATGCCGCGCTGGTCAAGCGCCTGACCGCCGTGGACGACGTGCAGCCGGTGGACCACATGATCAGCGCGAGCTGGCCCCTCGGGCCGTCCGAGCCCCCGGCGCCCGGCCAGGGGCCGCGCACGCCGGTCGCGATCTACGCCGAGTTCAGCCCTGCGGAAGGCGCCGAACAGAGTCGCGGGGAGCTGGTGACGGCGGAAGTGGCGCGCGCGAACGACCACTGGGACGGCACCCCTTCGCGGCAGCGCCGGTTCGTCGAACTGCTCCGGGTCCGCCATCCGCGGAGCGAGATAAAGGACTTGAATCCCGTCCTCGACGACTTGCGGAGCATCAAGAGCGCGCGCGAGATCG
Organism: Vicinamibacterales bacterium; assembly: GCA_035463475.1. GTDB lineage: Bacteria > Acidobacteriota > Vicinamibacteria > Vicinamibacterales > 2-12-FULL-66-21 > JACPDI01. Next base: position 10,747 of record DATHTE010000008.1, on the reverse strand, counting down.
CGCTGATCCGGCGCGCGTCCGAGATAGCAGGCCTGGGCGTCATGGAGGCGATTCGCAGCACCGAAGCGGGCGTGAGCGAGTACCAGCTGGACGCGGCGGCGCGATACGTCTTCCTGGTAAACGGCGCGAGGCTCGAGGGATACCGCTCGATCACGGCTGCCGGCTCCGAGAACATCAACAACATGCACTACTACCGCAACACCGGAACATTGAAGGACGGCGACCTTGTCCTCATGGACTACGCTCCGGACTACCGGTACTACACGAGCGACATCGGGCGCATGTGGCCGGTGAGCGGTCGCTACGCGCCGTGGCAACGGGAGCTTCTGCAGTTCGTCCTCGAGTACCGCAACGCGACCATGACACGTGTGCGCCCGGGCGTCACCACGCAGCAGATCATGGCGGAGGCGGCGCGGGCGATGGAACCGGTGTTCGCGCGCACGAGGTTCTCGAAACCGGTCTACGAGCAGGCGGCCCGCCGCCTGGTCGAAACGGGCGGCGGCGTGTTTTCGCACACCGTAGGCATGGCGGTCCACGACGTCGGCAACTATCGCGGGCCTCTCAAGCCGGGACAGGTCTTCTCCATCGATCCGCAGCTGCGCGTTCCGGAAGAGGGTCTCTACCTGCGGTACGAGGACACGATCGTGGTCACCGAGACGGGCTACGAGAACTTCACGGACTTTCTGCCGTCCGAACTCGCGGACCTGGAGAAACTGGCGCAGGAGCAGGGAGTGGTGCAGAAGATCGCTCACGACACCCCCCGACCGCACCCGGACGAATAGAGTTGCCTGCCCGTTGAGGTGCCCCGCGGGGACGGCTACACTGCGTGAGTACCGATGCGTACGCCCTGCGACCTTCTGCTCACCAACGCCCACGTCCTCACGCTGGACGATGCATTCACGGTGCATGCGCCGGGGGCGGTCGCCATCAGGGCCGGCGAGATTCTCGGCGTCGGCCGCATCGAATCGGAGTACGACCCGGCGGAGACCGTCGACTGCCGCGGACGCGTGGTGCTGCCGGGGCTCGTGAACGCGCACACGCACGCCCCGATGACGCTGCTGCGCGGGCTCGCCGACGATCTCCGGCTCGACGTCTGGCTCATGGGCTACATGATGCCGGTCGAACGGGAGTTCGTCCGGCCGGACTTCGTCGCGCTCGGCACGAAGCTCGCCTGCGCGGAGATGATCCGGTCCGGCACGACGTGCTTCGCCGACATGTACTACTTCGAGGAATCGGTCGCTGAAGCCGCGGCCGCCGCCGGCCTGCGCGCGCTCTGCGCGCAGACGGTGGTCAAGTTTCCCTCGCCGGACGCCGCCAGCTTCGAGGACGCCCTGGCCCGCGCGCGCGAGTTCATCGGGCGTTGGAGGGGGCACGAGCTGATCGTGCCGGCAGTGGGCCCGCATGCGCCCTACACGTGCACCACCGAGATCCTCCGATCGTGCGCCGAGCTGGCGGCCGAGTTCGACGTGCCGCTGCACACGCATCTCGCTGAAACGTCGCTCGAGGTTGAACAGTCCCGTCGTGAGCACGGCATGCCCGTCGTCCCGTGGGTCAGGAAACAGCGGCTGTTCGACGCGCGGGTGCTGGCCGCGCACTGCGTGCACGTGGACGAGGGGGAGATTCGGGCGCTCAAGGACGCGGGCGCGGGGATCGCGCACAACCCGACGAGCAACCTGAAGCTCGGCTCCGGCGTCGCGCCGGTCGTGAAGATGCTCGACGTGGGCGTCGCCGTCGGCATCGGAACCGACGGGAGCGCGTCGAACAACGACCTGGACATGTTCGAGGAGATGCGGCTCGCGGCGCTGCTGGCCAAGGGGGTCACCGGCGACCCGACCGCGCTCCCGGCGCGCCAGGCGCTGGCGCTGGCCACACGCGGCGGCGCGCGCGCGGTGCACCTGGGCGCCATCACCGGATCGCTCGAACCCGGCAAGCGCGCCGATCTCATCGTGGTCGATCTCGAGACCCCGCACAACGTCCCGCGGTTCGGCCGCGATCCCAACACGGTGTACTCGCAGCTGGTGTACGCGGCCAAGGCGTCTGACGTGATGGACGTCATGTGCAACGGCCGCTGGCTGATGCGCGACCGCCGCCTCCTGACGCTGGACGAGGACGAGCTCCGCGCCGCGGCCGCCGACATGGCGAAGCGCATCGACCTGTTCCTGATCCGGCGAGAGCAGAGCGTGCTCCAGAAGCTGATCGCCATCGGCGGCGCGATGGAACAGGAAAGCTTCGAGGTGCAGGGCAAGGCGCGCCTGGCGTCCCCCGAGACCGTGCTGCGCGCGCTCCAGGGGGACGAGATCACCGTCATCCGCGCCGTCCACTACCACCAGTACGACACGTATTTCTTCTTCGACGATCCGGGCCAGGGACGCTTGCGCTACCGCGAGGACTCCTCGCTCGACGAACGAAACAGCGTGACCAACGTGCGCGCGCGGCTGACGCTCACGGGGCTGCCGCACGAAGCCGTGTTCGGCGCGGTGCCGCTGTTCCGCTCCAGCTTCTACGCGCCGGCCACCCACTCACCCCGCTTCTACCGCGAGTACTTCAAGCCGCAGCGCGAGCGCGAGATCGAAAAGGACCGGCGCCGGTGGCTGGTCGGGTACCGCGGCGTGGAGTTCTTCGTACACGTCGATCGCCTGCTGAACCCGGCAACCGACGGGTACTTCCTCGAGGTGAAGTCGCGCACCTGGTCCCGCCGCGACGCCCAGGACAAGGCCGCCATCATCGGCGAGCTCCTGGAGCGGCTCGGCGCGCGAAGCGACGCGATCGTCGAGCAGGATTACGTGGAGCTCTAAGCCGAAGCGCGCTGGTGTTGACGCAGGTACGCTGGAAACTCCGGCGAGCCGACAGCCGCTGTTCGCGCCCCGGTTCCGCGCGCAGGACCGCCCCTTCGACTCGCTGCGCTCGCTCAGGGCAAGCTCGATCACCCGATCCAGAAATACGCGACGAAGAGCGCAGCCACCGCGTACATGATCGGCTGCACGTCACGCGGGCGGCCGCGAAGAAGCTTGATTGCCACATACGCGATGAACCCGTAGCCGATCCCGTGGGAAATCGAAAAGGTCAGCGGCGTCATCAGCAGGATCAGGAACGCGGGGATGGCGGTATCCAGCGCGCCGAAGTCCATCCTCACGATTTGCTGGCACATCAGGAACCCGACGACGATGAGCGCGGGGGCGCTGGCCGCCGCCGGCACGATGGCCACGAGCGGCGCCGCGAAGATGCAACCCGCAAACAGGACCGCGACGACGACGTTGTGCAGCCCCGTGCGCGCCCCCTCCGCCACGCCCGCGGCCGACTCGACGTACGACGTCACCGAGCTCACGCCGAAGGTCCCGCCGATCACGGCGCTGATCGAATCGACCGCCAGGATTGAACGGAGCCGCGGAATGTGTCCCTCTCGATCGTGCAGCCCGCCGGTTTCCGCGACGGCGGTCACGGTGCCGATCGTGTCGAAGAAATCGACCATGATGAGGGAGAGCAGCAGCGGCAGGAGCCGGATGTCGAAGGCGCGCCGCAGATCCGCCTGGAACACGGTGTCGAACTGCGGCACCCGCAGCCATGTGCCCGTGGGCCAGTGCGAGATCCCGAGGACGAGCGCGGCGAGCGTCGCGACCGCGATTCCGATGACGATTGCGCCGGCCACCCTTCTCGAGAGCAGGAACGCGATGATGAGCAGGCCCGCCAGCGCGAGCAGGGGCTCGGCGGCCTGCAGCGATCCGTGGGTGACGGGCGGGACGATCGCGGAGGGACCGGTCTTGAGGGCATCGACCGAGCTCGGTGGAATGACCACGAGCCGCGCGTTGACGGCGCCGATGAACGCAATGAACAGCCCGATGCCCACGCTGATCGCGCGGCGCAGGTCGAGCGGGATGGCCCTCATCACCGCCTCGCGAACCCCGGCAACCACCAGGGCGAGCACGACGAGACCGTTGAGCGCCACCAGGCCCATGGCCGCCTGCCACGACCCGGTCTGTCCCGCGACTTGAAACGCGACGACGGCGTTCAGCCCCATCCCCGGCGCGAGCGCGACGGGAAAGTTCGTGCCCAGGCCCATGAGCAGCGTGCAGATGGCGGCGGCCGCCGCCGTCGCCGCGGCGCACGCCTCGAACGGGACCCCCGCGCCGGCGAGGATCGACGGGTTTGCGAACAGGATGTACGCCATCGTCAGGAACGTGGTGATGCCGCCGCGCACCTCGCGGGCCGCCGTCGTACCGCGCGCCTGGAGATCGAACTGCATGAGGGGCTGGCGCGCAGTTTATCTGACCTGGTCGTCGCTATTCCTTGATCACTCGGAAATCGTACCGGTTCAGGAGCACGAGATCCCCGTTAGCGGAGACACCGTGAAGCCTGACGTAGTAGTCGCGAGAGTCCAGAAGGATTGCCGGGAGTACGAGCGCGACCGCTCGTCTTCCGTCCACGACGGCGGCGTCAACGCCGTTGTGCGACCAGATTTCCGGACCCTCGGCGTCGTACAACGTCGCGCGGTAGCGCGGGTACTCGTCCTCGGTTTCGAGACGCAGACGGACCAGGGCGCGGTCCGCTGGGACACGGACCCTCGCGACTTGCCCCCCGACATCCCTGACCAGGCCCGGCGTCAGCCACGCGCTGAGTTCCCTCTGCGAGTTTGCCGGGCCGAATTGCCATACTGCGGCCGGGAGCAGAAGCACGAGCGTCACCGCCGCTGCAAACGCCCAGGCCGGCGCGGACACTCGGCGTCCCAGCGATCGCCATCCCGCCGCGCCGCGGGACGATTCTGCGTCGACGTAGCTGCGGAGCAGGCGTGCGAACTCCAGTTTCCGCCGCCGTTCGTCGGTTGACAGGAAGCGCTGCTCGAAGCCCTGGACCTCCTGAGGGTTCAGCTGTTCGTTCACATAGTCATCGATGATCTCGTCTTCGACGATGCACAGGTGCTCCCAGAAGATCCGGTCGTCCGAGAACAACCGGCCCTCGATGCTTTCCTGCACGTCTGCAGGGCTCTTGCCGAGCAAGTAGCGCCGGAGGACGTCGTCCTTGTCAGCCGTGGCATCCATGGGGGCCCCCTATCCGTCGTGCGTTAGTGGCGCTCGCGAGCGAGCCTCGGGAGCGCGCTCATGACCGCACTCTCCGGATGCACGCACTGCCAGACGCACCCTCGCAGAGCTTTCCTCACGCGATGAACCTCGATCCGCAGCGCGTTGACGGACTTGCCGAACTCGTTCGCCAGGCTGCGGTGGCACTCGGCCCGCGCGGCGTTCTCGGCCCTGTAGTAGGCCAGGATCATCGCTCTCGCCCTCTGCGTCAGGCTGGCAAGGCACCTCTCCAGGCACCGTTGCCCCGTATCGTCTTCGGCGTGCGCGCGAGCAAGCCGATCGGCAAGCAGCGCCGGGTCTTTCATCAGCTTCTCTCGGCCGTTCGAGTCTCGCCGCGCGGCGCGCAGCCATTCGTGGAGGACGTTCCTCGCAACACCATAGAAGTACCCGCTGCAATCACGGTGGTCGATGCCGGTGAGGTTGCCGCATTTCGCCGCCACTCTCAGCGCCGTCTCCATCGCAAGATCCTCGGGTTCGTCGCATCCGCGACTGGCGAAGAAACACTCGAGTTTGCGGGTGATCTGCCGGTACTTCGCGGCCGCCTCAGTGTCGCGATCCGGCCCGTGTTTCTCCCGGCGCACGGGATCCAGGAAGTTGAACAGATCGTCCCACGATCCTTCGCTGAGCGCCCCGTTTCGCACCGTCACGCCCATGGCCACTTGCTCCCACGTGCCTCTCACCGATACTCGCCCTGCAGCACGAACGCGGCCCAGTAGAATGGCGCTTGCCATCTCTCCTGCTGAAGCATCGCCAGTTGCGCCTCTCGGAGCGCCGCCGCCGGCGGCCGCCCCTCCTTGAACATGGCCAGATAGAAGCGCTTCATCAACTCTCCGGTCGCTTCGTCGTCGACGCGCCAGTGGCTGGCGACGACGCGCTTCGTTCCGGCATGCATGAACCCTCGGACAATGCCGACCAGTCCTTCTCCTTCGACAGCCTTGCCCAGCGCGGTGTTGCACGCGCTGAGGACCACCAGGTCCGCCGCGAGCTCGAGACCGTAGATGTCGCGAAGCCGCAGCAGCCCGTCCTGCGGCCGTCCTTGTTTGTCGAACAGCGAAAGGACGATGCCCGACCTGCCGGGATCTTCGTCGTCGAAGACGCCATGCGTGGCGAAGTGCACCACGCGAAACTGCGCCAGATCCGCGGTGATCGCGGTAGCGCGGCTGGCGTCGAAATCAATCGCGCTCCACGTCGATCCGGCTGGCGCGGCTCGGACGATGACGGCCGCTTCTTCTCGTGTCGAGGCCAGTCGGGGAATCGCAGTCAGAGCGTCTCGGAGGCTCGGACGGAGTGGCCGTTGCGCCGTCTCGGTACCGCGGTTGCGCGCGAGGGCGACGGCGCGAAGCCGCGGGTCGTCGGCCTCGAATACCGGGTCGGCAAACACGGCGATGGCTTTCGCCGCTGGCGTACTCTTGCCGGACTCTTGTCTCAGGAGCGCCAACACCGACGCCGACGGCAGGCTCACGATCTCGTGCTCGACCAGCAGCGGAAGGGGCTGTGGGCCGCGCCCCGGCGCGGGCAACGCCGCGAAGGGCAAGTACTGCAGGGCGCCGTCGGTCACCACGACGAGTCGCTTGCCTATCATCCGGCTGGCTACCGGCGCCAGGATCATGTCGCTGAGCCGGCCGGCTTCTTTCCAGTACTCGGCGTCGGCTCGCTGGACGAGACGGCGCCGATCCGCCGGTTTCCCGGTCGCGGCGGTTCGGGCGGTGAGCCGCTCGTACACCCGCCGGGCCGCCTGCTCAATGTTCTTTCGGGGAGGGAGCTCGTAACTGCCGAAGCCTTCTTTCGAAACCGCCCACACGTAGCTGCGAGCCTCGCCAAGCGCGTACTCCAGCAACAATGTCTGTTCGTCCAGCACGCGCGCCTGAACATCCCGCATGCGCAACGGCTGCGGCTGGGTCAATGCGGCGTAGTGCGGGCTTTTGCTGCGGACTTCCGCTTGAAGCTCACTGTGGCGATCCTCGAGGCTTCGATACTCCCTCGCGAGCGCCCGAACATCGGCGGTGCCTGCCGACTCGGCGCTCGACTTTCTGTAACGCAGCGCCCAGTCCTCGAACGCGCGCTTCAGCGCCCGCTGCCGCGCCAACAGCGCCGGATCCATTCCCGCCTGGAGGTCCACCCCGGCTTCAGCGAGACTATCGAGCAGCGAACGCGCTCGCGCCCGTTCACTCGCTTCAAACGCCGCGACCTGGTACTGCCGCCTGTGGTGTGCCCCGCGATGCCGCATCAGGAGGTCAACATGAAGCTCGTGATACTGGTGCACCGACGCGAAGAACGACGCGCGCAGATCCCTGTTCTCCACTTCCGTGCGCAGCGATTCGGCGACCCTCAGCGCGGACTGAACGTAGTCCGTTGCGCGCTCGAGATCCTTCTGCGCGTCCCAGGTTTGTGCCAGACCGAACAGCGCCGCCGCTTCACTGACGCGGTCCCGTGACGCGCGGCTGAGCTCGAGCGCCCGATTGAAGGCGCCGGCGGCGGGCTTCGTATTGCCGAGGGTACGGTGGGCCGTTCCGATGTCGGCGAATGTCGACGCGTGAAATCGCGGGTCGGCGATTGATCGCTGGTCACCGAGCGCCCGCTCGAAATACTGCAGCGCCTGCCCCGGGTCGCCGCGCGCCAGGTGCGCCAGGCCAATATAGCGAAGCGCCCACAATTGCATGTGCTGATTGCCGTACTGCTCACTGAGCGCTCGCGTCTTCTCGAACCAGCTCAAGGCGATGCCGGGGTCTCTCAGCAGATAGCCGCTGCCAATCTTCAGCGTTGTCTCGAGGGCAGCCATCTGAAGGCCGGTTTGCTCAAAGAGCGTCGATGCCTCCTCGAAGTACGTCAACGCGGCGCGGCGCTCGCCCAGGCGCTCGTAGATATTGGCCATGCTGCTCAGAGACGCCGCTTCCCAGACGAGATCTCCCGCAGCGTGAAATCGATCCCTGAGGTCCGTGTAGTGGTTCAGGGCTTCCTGGTATTCGCCGGGGATGGACTGCAGCCGTGTCAGCGCAAGGCGCGTGATGGCGTCGCCCCGTTTGTCTCCCAGTTCCCGCCACAAGGAAAGAGCATCCGTGAGGGCCCGGTTTGCGCCCTCCAGCTCGTTCACATCCGCCAGCGCCGACCCTTCGAGCAGCAAGCTCTCGGCCAGACCCCCTCGATCGTTGAGGTTCGTCCAGATCGCGTTGGCTTGACGGTAGAAGGACAGGGCAGACCGGGAATCCCCACGGTGGTAGTCGACCTCGCCGAGGCAGTTGAACGCCTGCGCCTGTTGCGGGACGGCGTTCAGGCGTGTCGCCACGTTCAGCGCGGCCTGGCACTCTGACTTCGCGCGACCGATTTCTCCGAGCCGAGCGTGAGCCACGCCGAGGTCGCTTCGAATCCCGCTCTCCAGAACGGCATCGTGTGCCTGCAGACTGAGGGCAAGGGCCTCCTGGTACGCGTTCACCGATTCCTGAAGCGCGCCCAGTTGCTCGAAGGTGGCGCCGGTCCCCCGGCCCGCCCTCGATGCGGCGCCCGGGTTTCCGGATCGCGACCAGAGGGCAAGCGCTTCCCGGTACTTGCTGATCGCCAGGCGGCTGGCATGCTGCTCGTATGCCCGTCGGAGCTTCTCGGCCTGTCCGAACAACACCGACGGATCCGGGCTGGGGCCACACGCGCCCCAGCCCCAGGATGCGGTCAGCAACACGGCGATCAATGAGGACCGCGGTGTCACGGTGTTTCCCCTTCTCGGATCAGACGGCGTGTGCGACAGCCGTCTTCGCTGCAGGAACCCGACCTTCACGCGCTCGCCCGATCGCCGGCGGCAGGTTCTTGAAGGACATCTCACGGTCGCCGCTGAAACGGCTTCCGTCGCCGGTGTACTTGCTTCCGTCGCCGGTGTACTTGCTCCCGTCGCCGGTGTAGCGGCTCTTCAAGGCACCCGGCGCGCGGCCACGCAGCATGCGCCGGCCGATCTCGCGCGGCAGATCTACGTTCTGAATGTCGGTCCGCGCGATGTCGTCAACGATCTTCTTCAGCTTCGTGACGAAGTCCGCGCGATCCGCGCAAACGCCACGGAGACAGCAGAGGGATTTCAATGGGTGTACGGTTTCTGGGTCGGCGTCGGCTTCCGATGCGACGGGGCCGCCGTCACTTTCCTGGACAACACCGGCCGCGATGAGAAGCCCCCACAGCCTGCTCTTCCGTTCGGCTCCCGCCGGGTCCGGCCCCGACCTCGCCGATAACTCGTAGCCTGGCCTCGGGTCGCGTTGCGTGGCACGCAGGTGCTCCCGGAGAAAGGCGGCCCACTCGGTATCCTTCGGAAACTCGAGGCCGTCGTAGTCGGGCGACACGAACGCCCACGGGAAGTAGATCGACAGACCGTGCGAGTGCTGGTACGCAGAACCGCTGCAATCCGACCTGATGGTGCAGCCCCGCAGGGCATCGAGAACGCCGCTACAGGCCGTTGCAGCTTCGCCGGGCGCGAACCGTTCCCGGATCTGACCGCACAGATCCATGAGGTCCACGAACTGGTGTGCTTTGTATGTCTGGGCGTACCAGTGCGCCAGGAGAAGCTTGTCGTGCTGGGGTGAGTCCTTGAGCGTCACGACCAGCTTTCTGAACGCTTCCGCGACGCCGTCGATCTGCCCGAGGTCGACCGCCGCCAGATCGGCCGAACGTCCGGCGGCGCGATCGTATTCGGAATAGTGGTCCACGTGGGCCTCCACGATCGCGGCCGCCAGTTCCTCGGGTTTCATAGGGGGACCGCCATTGTGCCGATGATTGATAGCCCGAGTGAGAATCTCTCGATACGGCCACCCGAACGCGGGGGACAGACCTTCAGAGCCGACGAGGATGCCGACATCCTTGCGAATTTCGTAAGCGACCTCGCCCATGCTCATGTAGCACGCGTCCATTCCAAGTACGTCGATCTTCCACCCCGTCTTGCGCACGGCCGTCAAGACCTCCTGGAGTTCAGGGATGGACAGCGCATCTCTCGCGGCGTCGTCACGCAGCAGGAAGTCTTGCGTCGTGCCGCTGCCGTGCCCCGACAGGATGAGGAGACGCCGCTCTGCGGGGTGCTTCTCTGTCGCCCATGTCACGAACTCCGTCAGGGTCTCGACGCTCGCCGCGTTGGTCTCCTCGGGCGTGAACGTCGTGTCACAATAATCCTTAAGGGTACTCCCCTTGTGAGGCCAGTCGGTGAAATCGTATCGTTGCGTTTCGAGACCCACGCCACTTGGGTCGAACTGCGCCACGATCGCGTCTCCTTTTGGCGGTCCTACTGCCAGGAGATCTTGAAGCGCAAGGACCATCTCCTCGCTGAGATTGTTGTCGCCCGCCAGGTACAGCATCACGAGCCAGGGGCATGTTTCGGGCATGGGACCGCTCCTTTCGGGAATCGCACGCGCGGTAGCCGCACGGGACATCGAACGTGAGGACGCGCGCTCGTGAGTGAGCGTCCTCCATTCGGGAATGGCAGTCCGGCCGCATCCCTTTCAGCGACTGCGAACGGCACCCGTATACAGGGCTGACCTCCTTCTCAACTGGCGAGACGGGTGGCTGCTGGCGGCCCGAGGCTCAACTCATTACGTAAGCCTCCTGGGGGTTGCCGGTGCGGCAAACGTGTCTGTCACCGACGGACGCCGGACGGACGCCGGACGCGTTTGGGGGGCGAAAGCGAGACGAGTCTAGACCTCTCCGAGGGGTGG
>DATHTE010000007.1:0-47021 GCA_035463475.1 Vicinamibacterales bacterium | reverse complement strand
GTCGACTCGCAGCGCGTCATCGTGCGCGTTTCCGGCGAGGGGTACGGTCTCAAGGAGACGGACGATTTCGGGGCCGACATCTACAACCTGACGAAATTCAAGCGCTCCAACCAGAACACCTGCATCAGCCAGCGGCCGATCGTCCGCGTCGGGCAGAAGGTGCAGAAGGGACAGGTCCTCGCCGACGGCCCGTGCACGGAACTGGGCGAGCTCGCGCTCGGCCGGAACGTGCTCGTCGCGTTCATGCCGTGGCGCGGCTACAACTTCGAGGACGCGATCCTGGTCTCCGAGAAGCTCGTGAAGGACGACTACTACACGTCGATCCACATCGAGGAGTTCGAGATCGAGGCGCGCGACACGAAGCTGGGCCCCGAGGAGATCACGCGCGACATCCCGAACGTGTCGGAGAGCTTCCTCAAGGACCTCGACGACAGCGGCATCATCCGCATCGGGGCGTCCGTGAAGCCGGGGGACATCCTCGTCGGCAAGGTCACGCCGAAAGGGGAGACCCAGCTCACGCCGGAAGAGAAGCTGCTCCGCGCGATCTTCGGCGAGAAGGCGGGGGACGTGCGCGACGCGTCGCTCATCTGCCCGCCGGGGATCGAGGGGATCATCGTCGGCGTGAAGATCTTCTCCCGCAAGGGCATCGAAAAGGATGACCGCGCGAAGGCGATCGAGCAGGAAGAGCTCGACATGATGGAGAAGAACCTGCAGGACGAGATCCGCATCCTCCACGACGAGGTCAAGAAGCGGGTCGTGACGATGCTGCAGGGGAACGAGGTGCGGGCCGACCTGTACGACGAGGACGGCCGCGAGCGCCTGGTAAAGAAGGGCACGGCGCTCACCCCCGAGGTGATGCAGGAGCTCAACTACGACGCGCTGGTCCGGCTGAAGATCGCCACCGACGACCCGCGCCTCGAGGAGGACCTGCGGGACCTGCGCGATCGCACCGAGCGCCAGGTCGAAGTGATTCGGAACCTCTTCGAGGAGAGGAAGGAGAAGATCCGCCGCGGCGACGAGCTGCCCCCGGGCGTCATCAAGCTCGTGAAGGTCTACGTCGCCATGAAGCGCAAGCTCTCGGTCGGCGACAAGATGGCGGGCCGCCACGGTAACAAGGGGGTCATCGCGCGCATCCTGCCCGAAGAGGACATGCCGTACCTGCCGGACGGGACGCCCGTCGAGATCGTCCTGAACCCGCTCGGCGTGCCGTCGCGCATGAACGTCGGGCAGATTCTCGAGACGCACCTCGGGTGGGCCGCGCACGCGCTCGGGCTTTACTTCGCGACGCCGGTCTTCGACGGCGCGCGCGAGGACGAGATCAAGTCGTGGCTCGACCAGGCCGGGATGCCGAAGAGCGGCAAGACGAAGCTCTACGACGGCATGAGCGGCGACCCGTTCGAACAGGAGGTGACGGTGGGCTACATCTACATGCTCAAGCTGTCGCACCTGGTCGACGACAAGATTCACGCGCGCTCGATCGGCCCGTACTCGCTCATCACCCAGCAGCCGCTGGGGGGCAAGGCGCAGTTCGGCGGCCAGCGCTTCGGCGAGATGGAGGTCTGGGCGCTCGAGGCCTACGGCGCTGCGCACATCCTCCAGGAGCTGCTCACCGCCAAGTCGGACGATGTGACGGGGCGCGCGAAGATCTACGAAGCGATCGTCAAGGGGGACGCGTCCTTCCAGGCGGGCCTCCCGGAGTCGTTCAACGTGCTGATCCGCGAGCTGCAGGCGCTCTGCCTCGACGTGGAGCTGCTGAAGACGAAGCGGAAGCCGCAGGAAGTGGAGGCGCCGGCGAGCGAGGGCGAGGGCGAGCCGGTGCTGGAGCAGGCGTAGTTCAGAGGCCAGGTACCAGAGGCCAGGTACCAGAGGCCAGGTACCAGGGGGTACCCGTTGGCCGCTGCCTCTGGCCTCTGACCTCAGGCCTCTGACAGCGAAGCCAAGGATTCAGGCGAAGGAAAAAATGAGAAGCTTTCAGGAGCGCGGTTCGTTGACGGCTGATTTCGATGCGATTCGCATCAGCCTCGCGTCCCCCGAGAAGATCCTCTCGTGGTCGCACGGTGAGGTGACCAAGCCCGAGACGATCAACTATCGCACCTTCAAGCCGGAGCGCGACGGCCTGTTCTGCGCGAAGATCTTCGGCCCGGTGACCGACTGGGAGTGCCTCTGCGGCAAGTACAAGCGCATGAAGCACCGCGGCGTCATCTGCGACAAGTGCGGCGTCGAGGTGACGCAGGCGAAGGTCCGCCGCGAGCGCCTCGGCCACATCACGCTCGCCACGCCGGTCAGCCACGTCTGGTTCTTCAAGGGGCTGCCGAGCCGCATCGGGCACCTCCTGGACATCTCGCTGCGGGACCTCGAGCGCATCCTGTACTTCGAGGCCTACGTCGTCGTCGATCCGGGCGAGACCGACCTCAAGGAGCACCAGCTCCTCACCGAGGAGCAGTTCCGCAAGGCGCGCGAGGAGTTCGGCCTGACGAAGTTCCGCGCCGCGATGGGCGCCGAAGCGATCAAGGAGCTCCTGAAGCGCGTCAACGTGGAGAGGCTCGCGAACGAGCTGCGCGACCGCATGAAGGCGGAGACCTCCGCGCAGAAGAAGCTGAAGTTCGCCAAGCGCCTCAAGGTGGTGGACGCGTTCCGCAAGTCGAACAACCGCCCGGAGTGGATGATCCTCGACGTCATCCCGGTGCTGCCCCCCGAGCTCCGGCCGCTGGTGCCGCTCGACGGCGGGCGGTTCGCCACGTCAGACCTCAACGACCTGTACCGGCGCGTGATCAACCGCAACAACCGGCTCAAGAAGCTCATCGAGCTGAAGGCGCCGGACGTGATCATCCGCAACGAGAAGCGGATGCTGCAGGAGGCTGTTGACGCGCTGTTCGACAACGGCCGCCGTGGCCGCGTGCTGCGCGGCGCGAACAACCGGCCGCTCAAGTCGCTGTCCGACACGCTCAAGGGCAAGCAGGGGCGCTTCCGCCAGAACCTCCTCGGGAAGCGCGTGGACTACTCGGGACGTTCCGTGATCGTCGTCGGTCCCGAGCTCAGGCTGCACCAGTGCGGGCTGCCGAAGAAGATGGCGCTCGAGCTGTTCAAGCCGTTCATCTACAACAAGCTCGAGGAGCGCGGCCTCGTCCAGACGATCAAGCAGGCGAAGGAGTGGGTCGAGCTGCAGCGTCCCGAGGTGTGGGACGTGCTCGAGGAAGTGATCCGCGAGCACCCGGTGCTGCTCAACCGCGCGCCGACGCTGCACCGCCTCGGCATCCAGGCGTTCGAGCCGGTGCTGGTGGAAGGCAAGGCGATCCGCATCCACCCGCTGGTCTGCACCGCGTTCAACGCCGACTTCGACGGCGACCAGATGGCCGTGCACATCCCGCTCTCGCCCGAGGCGCAGATCGAGGCGGCGGTCCTGATGATGTCGTCGAACAACATCCTCTCGCCGGCGAACGGCGCGCCGATCGCGGTGCCGTCGCAGGACATCGTCCTCGGCTGCTACTACCTGACCAAGTCGAAGCACGGCGCGAAGGGCGAGGGGCGCGCGTTCGGATCGGTCGAGGACGTGCTGCTCGCCCTCGAGGCGGGCGAGGTCGAGATGCTCACGCCGATCCGGCTGCGCTGGACCGGCGAGCTGATCGACCTGACGGTGGCGCGCGACGACCAGGGCGTGCAGTACGCCGAGTCGCGCATGGTCGAGCGGAAGATCATCAACACGACGGTCGGCCGCGTGATCTTCAACGACGCGCTGCCGAAGCAGATGCCCTACGTCAACGGCCTGCTGAAGAAGAAGGGGCAGCAGCAGCTCGTCCAGTACTGCTACCTGCGGTTCGGCCTCGACGTCACGGTCGAGATGCTCGACAGCCTCAAGTCGCTCGGCTTCACCTACGCGACCCGCTCCGGCCTGTCGATTGGCATCGACGACCTGGTGATCCCGGGCGAGAAGGCCGCGCTCGTGGACCGCGCGCGCGAAGAGGTGATCAAGGTCGAGGGCCAGTACCTCGAAGGCGCGATCACGAACGGCGAGCGCTACAACAAGGTCATCGCGATCTGGTCGGACGTCACCGAGAAGGTGGCGGACGAGATGTTCAGCGAGATGCAGGAGGCGGACCGCAGCGGCCGCTCGTTCAACCCGGTCTATATCATGGCGGACTCGGGCGCGCGGGGGTCCAAGCAGCAGATCCGGCAGCTCGCGGGCATGCGCGGCCTGATGGCGAAGCCGTCGGGGGAGATCATCGAAACGCCCATCACGTCGAACTTCCGTGAGGGGCTGACGGTGCTCCAGTACTTCATCTCGACGAACGGCGCCCGCAAGGGGCTGGCGGACACGGCGCTCAAGACCGCCGACTCGGGCTACCTGACGCGGCGCCTGGTAGACGTGGCGCAGGACGTCATCGTGCAGGAGATCGACTGCGGCACGATGGACGGTATCGATGCGCGGGCGATCGTGGAGAGTGGCGAGATTATCGAACCGCTGCGCGACCGGATCGTCGGCCGCGTCGCGCTCGAGCGCATCGTCGATCCGTTCGGCGGCGAGGTGCTCGTCGACGCGAACGAGGAGATCGACGAGGAGAAGGCAACCGCCGTGCAGGACGCCGGCGTCGAGAAGGTGCGGATCCGGTCGGTGCTCACGTGCGCCTCGCGGCGCGGCGTCTGCGCGAAGTGCTACGGCCGCGACCTGGCGACGGGCCGGCTCGTGGAACTCGGCCTCGCCTCGGGCGTCATCGCGGCGCAGTCGATCGGCGAGCCGGGCACGCAGCTCACGATGCGGACGTTCCACATCGGCGGCGCGGCGTCCCGGGTGTCGGAGCAGTCGACGCTCGAGGCGAAGCACGAAGGCACCGTGCGCTTCCAGAACCTGAAGGTGGTGCAGGCGAAGCGCGACACGGCCGAGGGGGCCCACAAGGGTGCCCTCATCGTCATGAACCGGACCGGGTCGCTCGTGATCCAGGACACCAAGGGGCGCGACCGCGAGCGGTACCCGATCGTCTACGGCGCGCGCCTGAAGGTCGCCGACGGCCAGCAGGTCGAACAGGGGCAGGTCCTCGTCGAGTGGGACCCGTACACGTTCTCCATCCTCACCGAGGACGACGGCACGGTGAAGTTCAAGGACATCGTGGAAGGGATGACGGTCCACGAGGAAGTGGACGAGGTGACCGGGCTGTCGCGGCTGATCATCATCGACTCGCCGGACGACAAGAAGCAGCCGATGATCGAGATCCGCGACAAGGCTGGGAAGGTGACGCGCAAGTACCACATGCCGTCACACGCCCACCTGATGGTGCAGGACACCGAGCAGGTCTTCGCCGGCGACGTCCTCGCCAAGATCCCGCGCGAGACCACCAAGACGAAGGACATCACGGGCGGCCTGCCGCGTGTGGTGGAGCTGTTCGAGGCCCGGAAGCCACGCGAGACCGCGGTGATCTCCGAGATCGACGGCGTCGTCAAGCATGGCGCCATCGTGAAGGGGCAGCGCCGGATCATCATCGTGCCGGACGAGCCGGGCGCGGATCCGCGCGAGTACGCGCTGCCGCGCGGCGTGCACGTGAACGTCCAGGACGGCGACCGCGTGCGCGCGGGCGAGCCGCTGATGGACGGTCCCAGCAACCCGCACGACATCCTGGCGGTCCTCGGCGAGAAGGAACTGCACCGCTACCTGGTGAACGAGATCCAGGAGGTGTACCGGCTCCAGGGCGTGAACATCAACGACAAGCACATCGAGGTGATCGTCCGCCAGATGATGCGGTGGGTGAAGATCGAGGACGTCGGCGACACGGAGTTCCTCGTCGACGAGCAGGTGGACCGCTTCCGCTTCCTCGAGGAGAACGAGCGCGTGATCGCGGCGGGCGGGCGCCCGGCGCAGGGGCGGCCGATGCTGCTCGGAATCACCAAGGCGTCGCTCTCCACCGACTCGTTCATCTCGGCCGCGTCGTTCCAGGAGACCACGCGCGTGCTCACCGAGGCGTCGATCGCCGGAAAGGTGGACTACCTGCGCGGCCTCAAGGAGAACGTGACGATGGGCCGGCTGATCCCGGCGGGCACGGGCTTCGAGTACTACAAGCACGTGCGGATCCCGCACGACGAGCCGCCGCCGCCGCCGGCGCCTTCGCCCGAAGAGCTCGAGCTCGAACGCGAGATGGAGTATCTCGTGGAGACCGAGGAGAGCTTCGGGAGAGACGAGGTCGCGGAGTAGCAAGAAGGGCCGACGGCGCGAAAGCCGAAAGCGCCTGCGGCCGGCGCGGGGCGCCAGAGGGGAGCCGCGAGCGACGCGCGAGCCGTCGCCGAGCGCCAGTGAGCGGGGGTGGGGCCCCGCGAGCGACTGGAAATGCTGACAAGCCCGGGGGATTGCGGTTCTCCGGGCTTTGTTCTTGTACGGGTTCACTGAGGCCGTTGAAGGAAGTCCGATGCCACCCGTTGTGACCACGCGGCCGATGACCCGGCAGGAGCGGGCGCTCCTGCTAGCGCCGCCGGTCAAGCTGTTCGGATGGTGGACGGGCGTGGCATCGGCAGTCCTGGCCTTTCCTCTCGCATTCCTCGTCGTGGCCTTTTCCACGATGTTTCTTCTGCCATACGCCGTCGTCATTCGTGTGGCGATCGCGGCCGGAATGATCGCGGCAGTGGCGTGGTATGTGGGGATTCAGCGCAAGGCGCGACGGGAATACGCCAGGCTGGCGGCCGGTGCGGAACAGGAGGCGGCGGCCGGCGTCGTGCAGTCGACGATCTACACGATCACGGACGCGGTCGCCGTGGCCGAAGCGGAAGACGAGGGGCTCAGCTACTACTTGCTGCTGGATGACGGCCGGACGCTCTTTCTGTCGGGGCAGTATCTGTACGATCCGACGGACAACGGGTTCCCCTGGGAGTCGTTCGAGATCGTGCACGTCGCTTCCGGGAGCTGGGTGCTTCGGGTGGTGCCTCGCGGACGGCCGATCGCACCGAGCTGGACGCGCGGGCCATTCTCGGACGCCGAATGCGCCCGCGGCGGCGTACCGGACGACGGCACGATCCAGACGCGGGATTTCGAGGCGCTCAAGGGGCCGGCGGTGCGAGGAGGGGCATGATGGTCATCGAACTCGCGCTTGCTCTCGCGATCGGTCAGGCGACCGACGCCTCGGCAGCACGCCGCGAGCTGGAAGCGATCGAGCACCAGCTGGCGGCCACGTGGCAGAAAGGGGACTGTGCCGCCTGGGCCAGCTTCATCGCGCCGGACTGGTCGGTCATTCACATCACGGGCGAGGTGATCACCAGAGCGGAAGCGTTGGAGATGTGCAAGGCGCCCCGCACGGAGGCGGAGACGTACGACATCGGAGACATCTCAGTGCGCCGGTTCGGCGACACGGCGGTCGTGACCGGCCGGACGACCGCGAGCAGCGGCGGGTCGAAGCCGGGCACGCTGACACTGCGATTCACCGACGTGTTCGTGCATGTGAAGGGACGCTGGCAGGTAGTCGCGTCGCACGCCACGCGCGTCGGACCATCGCCGGCTCGGTGAGGAGCGGGAGGGAATATTGACGAACACCGGCCTCCCGACGTCGGAGGGCTATGCCCGGTCGGCCGATGGCGTGCGCCTGTATTACCGGTGCCTCGGCAGCGGATCTGGCACAGTGGTGATTCCCGTCGCGGCGTGGTGGGGCGCACAGCCCAATGTGCTCGCCCATCACATGCAGGTGGTTCTCTACGACCCGCGTGGGCGTGGCAGATCGGACACAGCCACTGAGAGCACGCCCGTCGGCATCGATCATGCGATTGCCGATCTGGAGTCGATTCGACTTCAGCTCGGGCTCGAGCGGGTCTCCCTCATGGGTTGGTCGTATCTTGGAGCCATCGTCGTGTTGTACGCGGCGGCACATCCCGAGGCAGTCGATCGTATCGTGCAGGTCAGCCCGCTGCCGCCAAGACGAGATCCACATTGGGATGCGTGGATGGCCAGCTATTCGGCGCGAGCCGCGCCGCTGATGGGCGAGAGTGACACCAGCGGAATTCGCGATGGACTCCTCACGATGCTGCTGCCGCAGTTGGGCGATACGTCCACCGCCGAGGCGATCGTCGATTCGGTCGGCACGGATCTCCCGAACGAGCATCCGGCGAACATCGCGAACCTCGGTCGTCGAGCCATGGCGTCGCTTGGCGGCTGGGACTTTCGCGAGAGAGCGGGTCGAGTCGTCGCGCCGGTGCTGACTGTGCATGGGGACCGGGACAACATTCCCCTGGCCGCCTCCCAGGAATGGGTCCAGGCTCTCCCGAACGCCAGGCTGCTCCGGTTCGAGGGGGCCGGCCACTACGCGTTTTACGAGCGTCCGGAGCCGTTTTTCGGCGCGGTGGCGGAGTTTCTCGACGGCCGGTGGCCTGCGGGGGCGGAAAGCCTTCCGCGCCGCCCGGCCTGAGGAGCGGTGAGATGGCAAGGCTGATGAGCGCGTGCGGCGTGTGGTGCTCGGACTGTCCCGCGTACCTGGCTCAACGCAAAGGGCGCGCGTACCAACACCACGTTGCGACTGCGTGGTCCCGAATCTACGGCCTGAACGAGGCAGCCAGCAACATTTCGTGCGGCGGCTGCTCCGGACCGGATGCCGAGCTGTTCCACACGAGCCGGGGATGCCGGGCGCGGCGCTGCTGCCGTGATCAGGGATTCACGACATGCGCGGAATGCTCGAAGGTTGCGTGCGCTGACCTCGAGCGGGCGCAATCAGTTTGGGACGGCGTGCCCGATCTCGCCGGGGCACTCTCCCGCGCCGACTTCGTCAGGTACGCCAGGCCGTATTGCGGCCATCGTTGCCGGCTGGCCGCCGCGCGGGCGACTCGGCACCGGCGCGATCAGCGATCGAAGTGAACCTCTCCCTGCGCGTCGCCCGGGTTTCCGACGCAGCCGATATCGCGCAGCTCACCGGCCAGCTGGGATACGAGGTCGAGCCACAGGATGTGGCGGCACGGCTGTCTCGCATCCTCGCCCGAACGAATCAGCAGGTCTTCGTCGCTGAAGTCGACGGCCGGCCAGCCGGCTGGCTCCACGCGGCCTTGGCGGAGTACATCGAGGCGGAGGCGTTCGTCGTCATCGCCGGGCTGGTGGTGGACAGGCGCCTTCGCGGGAAGGGCATCGGGCGCATGCTCATGGCCGAGGCGGAGGATTGGGCGAACAAGCAGCACTGCTCGATCGTGCGCCTCTGGTCAACCTCCGCCCGAACCGCCGCGCACGAGTTCTATCGCCGACTGGGGTACATGCACATCAAGACCCAGTACTCGTTCGTCAAATCCCTTGACCCGGCCGGCGAGAAACGCCTGAAGGCCTTCGTCCCGCGAATCGAGGAGTAGATGTCACGCGCTCGTGCAGCCGGCGTGGCCGTGCGTGAGGCGGCGGGTCCTCCCGACATACGCGTCGGCGGCGTGCTAAAGTCTCCCCCGCCATGGCCGAACTGAAGACCAAAGCCACGAAAACGAGCGTCGTCAGGAGTGCCGAACCTCCGTGCCTGTCACCAATTGTCCTCGGTTCGGGACAATTGGTGACAGGCACGCTCCACGATCGCTGCCGATGAGCTGTTCGCCCGAAAGGCGTTTGCCCGATAATGAAAAGTCTGCCTCGCGCGTCCCATGAAACGCAAGCTCAGTCTGATCGAGAGGTTTCCCCCCTCGCCCCCCTGCTCGTGTGACGTGTGCGTCGCGTACTGCCGGCGTCCGGGATGGTGGACCGTCAAGGAAGCGGAACGGGCGATCGAGGCCGGATACGCCCGCCGCATGATGCTCGAGCTCTCGCCGGATCGATCGCTCGGCGTGCTCTCGCCGGCGTTCCGCGGCAACGAAGGGACATTCGCGTATAGCGAGTTCTCGTCGCGCGGCTGCACGTTCCTGAAGGACGGCGGATGCGAGCTGCACGACACGCGGTTCCAGCCTCTCGAGTGCCGCTTCTGCCATCACGATCGCCGCGGCGAAGGACCCCGCTGTCACCGGGCGCTCGAGAAGGACTGGAACTCTCCCGCGGGCCGGTCTCTCGTGTCGAAATGGGCGAGAATGGTCGGGCTCCTGTGCACGTGAGCGGACGTTGCTCGCAGATCTCGTCGTAGCCGTTCACGCCGCGTTCGTCGCTTTCGTGGTGCTCGGCGGGCTCCTCGCGTTCCGCTGGCCAAAGGTGCTGTGGGCGCACGCGCCGGCGGCCGTGTGGGGCATCACGGTCGAATACGCGGGGTTCATCTGCCCCCTGACGCCGCTCGAAATCGCGCTGCGTGAACGCGCCGGCAGCGCGGGTTACCGCGGCGGCTTCATCGAGCACTACGTGGAGTCCCTCCTGTATCCGACCGGCCTGACCCGGGAGCTGCAACTCGCGCTCGGAACCGCTGTTTTCGTGCTCAACCTGTTCGTATACTGGCGGGTTCTCGCCCGCTCGAGACGACGATGAGGGTCCACCTGTGACCCACTGGAGCGACGATGATGCGCTGTGGGAAGCGATGGCGCCGGCGCTCACGGCGCCCGAGCGGCTCGCCGCCGCCGAGGCTGACGTCGCGTGCATCGCGGACGCGGTGAGGCTGCGTTCGAACACGGCGGTCGCTGACATAGGGTGTGGAGCCGGTGTGCATGCGGTCGCGTTCGCCGCGCGTGGCTGCAGCGTCACAGGCATCGATCGGTCGGCCGCTCTGATCCGGCGCGCCCGCGAGCACGCGGCGGCCCGCGGCGTGGATGTGTCCTTCATACAAGAGGACATGCGCCGCTTCGTGCGACCCGGGGCCTACGACCTTATCTGCAGCCTGTATTCCTCGTTCGGGTATTTTGACGATGCGACGAACCGCGGCGTCCTGAGAAACTTCGCGCGAAGCCTCCGGGACGGAGGTGTCCTGGTCCTCGACGTGCTCGGCCGCGAGGTGCTGACTCGCGACTGGCAGAAGCAGGCTGCTCACGAGATCCAGGGCGTGCTCTACGCCGTGGAACGCAGCCTCCAGGCGGACCGGAAGCTGCTCGTCGAAGACTGGACCGTCAACCGCGGCGAGGCGAGAGACACCTTTCGAACGGCCCAGTCCGTATACTCTGCACCGGAACTCGAGGACATGCTGCGGGACGCAGGATATCGACGCGTGACGCTTCAAGGCGCTTTCGACGCCAGCACTCCGTACGACGACGCCGCCCATCGGCTGGTCGCCTTCGCGTTCTTGTGAAGCGGCGCTCCCGCGGGGCCGGACCGCCACCCGCAGCGGAGAGGTGGGCGGGGCACGAGAGGAGAGACTGTGTTCGTGCGGGTGTGGCGATTCGCCGTTCAGTCAGGGCGCGAGGGTGACTTCGAGGAGGTGTACGGGCCCAGCGGTGCGTGGGCGCAGCTCTTCTCGCGAGCGGCCGGGTACTCCGGCACCGAGCTCCAGCAGCCTCAGGCAGGCTCATGCCACTACCTGGTTGTCGATCGATGGACGTCGCGCGAGGCCTGGGAGACGTTCCGCCGCGAGCACGCGGCCGCGTACGAGTGCCTCGATGCGGACTGCGAAGCCCTCACACTCTCGGAGGAGCTGGTCAGCGAGACTGAGACATGACCGATTCGACGAACGACAGCGCACGGGAACGCGTCAGTGTCGTCACGATCCGAGCCGAGCATCCGCAGGACGCACCCGCCATCCACGCGGTGCACACCGCGTCGTTCCCGACGCCGCTCGAGGCTCGGCTCGTTGACGCGCTCCGCGCCGCGGGGCAGCTACGGATCTCTCTCGTGGCCACGATCGGAGGGGACGTCGTCGGTCACGTCGCCTTCAGCCCGGTCACGATTGACGGCACCGAGTGCGGGCTCGGGCTCGCGCCCGTGGCGGTCTTGCCGGAGCACAGGCGGCAGGGCATCGGGGCGGCGCTGATTCGCGAGGGGCTGGCCGCGGCCGGGCGGACCGGTTGCGGCCTGGTCGTCCTCGTGGGCGAGCCGGCCTACTACTCGCGATTCGGCTTCGGGCCGGCGTCGCGGTGGGGCCTGAAGGACGAGTACGGCGCCGGAGACGCGTTCCAGGCGCTGGAGCTCCGGAAGGGCGCGATTCCGGAGAAGGACGGCCTGGTCCGCTATGCGCCGGAGTTCGCGCAGGCGTGCTAGCATCGGTCCGCTCGCATGCGCCTGCACAGCCTCATCGCGCTCGCAGCCGGCGCCGCTTCACTGGCCGCGATCCAATCGATGCCATCCGAGCTTTCCGCGCTCGTTGCGGCCGCGAGCCTTCAGGGTCGCGTGGTGGCTTGGTGCGGCGGGGAGTTCCGGGTGGGGCGGCCCGGATCGTATGCGCTCGCCGTGGAATCTGCGAGCGGCGGCGGACGGTATCTGGTCATCGAATCGAACGCCGCGCTGGCGGAACTTGCGCCGTACAGCGACGAACCGGAGGTCTCCTGCTACAGTCCGGCCGTCGCCCGGAAGCTCGACGCCACTATCGCGGTCTCCGAAACGATTGAGGGTGGGATCAGGCCGATCTGGAAAACGACGGTGATCTGCGCGTTCGTCGAGAACACTCGCGCGGTGTGCTGGCAGTATTCGCCAGCGCGCCGCACGTTCGTCAAGGTGGGCGGGTGGATCACGTGACGTCCGGCGGCAGAACGATGACACGCGAACGGCGCGGCGTCTGGCGCGTCCTCATGGGGTTCGCCCTGCGGAGCACGGTCCTCCACGTCGCCACCTACATGATCATCGGAGCCGCATCGTACTGGCTCCTCGCCCGATCGTACTGGACCGGTCCCGACGCGCTGCCGTGGCTGCGCGATCCCGAGGCCGGCTTCGTGCAGCGGTGGCTTTTTCCCGCGCAGATCCTGCGCGGGATCCTGCATGGCATCGCGCTGTTTCCGTTCCGGAACACGCTTCTCGAGATGCGGCGCTGGGGAGGCGCCGCGATTGCGGCGCTCCTGCTTCTCATCGGCTCGATCGCCGGCATCTCTGGCGTCATCGAGGACTGGGTGTATTCGACGACGTTCCATGGCGGGCTCTTCCTGGTGCACCTGCCCGAGGTGGTGCTTCAGACGCTGCTGTACGGGTACGGGTTGCTGGCGTGGGAGCGGCGCGTTCAGCGGAGGCACGGCGGCACATGAACGATCTCGATCGAGTCCTGCGCACCTACGCCGACGTCGTCGTCAGGGTCGGTTTGAACCTGCGGGAAGGGCAACGGCTGGCGATCATCGGCCCGCTGGCAAACGGCGGGGTCGCCCTCGACGCGGCGCCGCTCGTCCGGCACATCGCCGCGAGCGCGTACGCGGCGGGGGCGCCGCTGGTCGAGGCGATCTGGGGCGACGAGCCGATGCAGCTCACCCGCTATCGCGCCGCGCCGCGCGAGTCCTTTGGTGAGTACTCCGCCTGGCTGCCAGACGCGCTCGTCCGGCACGTGCAGGCGGGCCATGCGATGCTGTCCGTGTCGGCGAACGATCCGGACCACCTGAAGGATGCCGATCCGGCCCTCATCTCCACCGCGCAGCAGGCCACGGCACACGCCGTCCGGCCGTTTCGCGAACTGATCTCCCGCAACGAGACGAACTGGTGCGTGGTCGCGGCGGCCGCGCCGAGTTGGGCGCGCCGGGTCTTTCCGGACCTCGATCCGGAGCGCGCCACGTCGCGCCTGTGGGAGGCGATCGTGCCGCTCTGCCGCCTCGACCAACCGGATCCGGTGGCGGCGTGGCGCGCGCATCTCGACTCGCTCGCGCGGCGAAGGGACCTCCTGAACGCGCGCCGCTACACCGCTCTCAGATACCGCGGGCCCGGAACGGATCTGACGATCGGATTGCCGGAGGATCATGTCTGGACGAGCGGGCAGTCGCTCAGTCGAAACGGCATCCTCTTCGCGCCGAACATGCCGACAGAAGAGGTGTTCACCATGCCGCACCGGGAACGCGTGCAGGGGGTGGTGACCGCGTCGCGCCCCCTGAGCTACGGCGGCACGGTCATCGACGGCTTCCGCCTCGAGTTCGCCGGCGGCCGCGCCGTGCGCGTGGACGCGGCAAAAGGGGAGGCCGTCCTGCGGCAGCTGGTGGAGACCGACGAGGGGGCCGCGCGGCTCGGCGAGGTTGCGCTGGTTCCGCACGGCTCGCCGGTGTCGCTGTCCGGCGTGCTGTTCTACAACACGCTCTTCGATGAGAACGCGGCGAGCCACGTGGCGTTCGGCTCGGCGTACAAGTTCACCTTGCGCGGGGGTGAAGACCTGTCCGATGAACAGTTCGAACGGGCAGGGGGCAACCACAGCGCGGTGCATGTGGACTTCATGATCGGGTCCGGTGACCTGGAAGTTGACGGCGTGCTGGCCGGCGGCGCCGCCGAGCCGCTCATGCGCGCGGGCGAGTGGGTCGCCGCCGTGTCCGGGCGCTGATCCTCCGCACGCTGCCCGCCCCGCGAGGCGGGGCCTTTGCGCACCATCCGGGCTGACGCGCTTGCGTTCGGCTCACCCGCGGTGTATTTTGGGCGCCTCCCCACATTTTGCTGGACGTACCGCCGATGCGGAGGTCGTCGCGTTGAAGATCGCACTGATCTCCCCCAAGGGACCGCTGTATCGCCGGCGCGGCGGCATCTTCAAACGATCGCTGCGCTACGCGCCGCTGACGCTCACGACGCTCGCGTCGCTCGTCCCGCAGGACATCCAGGCGGACCTCCGCCTGATCGACGAGGGCATCGACGAGGTCGAGCCGTCGCTCGACGCCGACCTCGTGGGCATGACCGTCATCACGGGAACGGCGGTGCGCGCGTACGAGCTCTCGGCGCGCTTCCGCGACCGCGGCATCCCGGTGGTGCTTGGAGGGCCGCACGTCACGCTCGTTCCTGAAGATGCGCAGCCGCATGCGGATGCGATTGTCGTCGGCTACGCGGAGGAGTCCTGGCCGCAGCTGCTGCGTGACTTCGTCGCGGGGCGCATGCGCCCGCGCTACGATCAACGCCCGGACCTCGCTCTGTCGGGCCTGCCCTTCCCACGCCGCGATCTCCTTCCGCGGCGCCACTACATCACGAACGACGTCTTTGAAGCGACGCGCGGCTGCATCCACACCTGTGAGTTCTGCGTCGTTCCCTCCGCCTGGGGGCTGAAACCGTACCTGAAGCCGGTGGAGGGGGTCATCGCGGACATCCGGCAGAAGGGATCGCGGAAGCTGATCTTCGTCGACCTGAACCTCATCGCCGATCCCGCGCATGCCGCGCGGCTGTTCGAGGCGCTGATCCCGCTGCGGGTGCAATGGTACGGCCTCGTGACGACGTTGCTCGGAGAAGAGCCGCGTCTGCTCGACCTCGTCGCGCGCAGCGGCTGCCGTGGTCTCCTCCTGGGATTCGAGTCCATGTCGGGGCAGAACCTGCGGCAGACGCGCAAAGGCTTCAACTCGCCGGAGGGATATCGCGACCTCGTCGCGACGCTCCATCGCCACCGAATCGGGGTGCAGGGTTGCTTCGTGTTCGGGCTGGACGAGGACACCCCGGCGGTGTTTCTCGACACCGCGCGTTTCGCCGTGGATGCCCGTATCGATCTCCCGCGCTTCGCGGTCGTGACGCCATTTCCGGGGACGACGCTCTTCACGCGCCTCGAGCGTGAAGGCAGGATCCTGACGCGGAATTGGGAGCTGTACGACGGCCAGCACGTGGTGTTCCAGCCCGCGCGCATGACCGTCGACGAGCTGCAGGGCGGCACTGAGACGGCCTGGCGTTACGCGTACAGCCTGCGATCCACGGCGCGCCGGCTCCTCGCGTCTCCGAGTCCGTGGGTCGTGGGAATCGGCGCCAACCTCGCGTATCGGTACTACGCGCGCAACCTCCATCGCTTCTACAACTGCGACTGGGTCATCGGTTCCGGCGCCTCGGGGGAGCGGCCGGCGGCATGAGGCTCACACTCGTCCATCCCGCGATCGGCCGCAGGCCGGGGCAGGAGTACATCCGCACGTGGCAGATGGAGCCGCTGCCCCCTGCGCTGATCGCAGGTCTGACACCGCGGGACGTCGAGTTGAGGTTCTACGACGATCGGATGGAAGCGATTCCGTTCGACGAGCCCACAGATCTGGTCGCGATGAGCGTGGAGACCTACACCGCGAAGCGCGCGTACCAGATCGCATCGGAGTTCCGGCGCCGTTCGGTGCCGGTGGTCGTGGGCGGGTTTCACCCGACGCTCTGCCCCGACGAAGCCGCGTCGTTCGCCGAGTCCGTCGTGGTGGGCGAGGCGGAGCAGCTCTGGCCGCGAGTGATCGACGACTACCGGCACCAGACGCCGCAGAAGTTCTACAGGCAGGAAGGGCGCCCGCCCCTCCGCGGCGCCACGCCGGACCGTCGCATTTTTCGCGGCAAGCGTTACCTGCCCATTGGCCTGGTCGAAGCGGGACGCGGTTGCCACTTCAAATGCGATTTCTGCGCCGTGCAGACGGTCTTCGGCGCGCGGCGCACGCACAGGCCCGCCGACGAGATCCTCGCGGAGGTGGCGTCGCTCGCCAGGGTGAGGCCACTCATCTTCTTCGTGGACGATAACGTGACGTCGAGCCTCGCCGATGCGAAAGCGTTCTTCCGCGCCTTGATTCCGCTCGGGGTGCGCTGGGTCAGCCAGGCCAGCATCGACGCGGCGCACGACGAGGAGTTTCTCGACCTCCTCAAGCGGAGCGGCTGCCAGGGAGTGCTGGTCGGCTTCGAGAGCCTCAACGCCGGGAACCTCGAGGTCATGAACAAGCGCTTCAACCTGGCGCGCGGCAGCTACGAGACGGCGATCGAGAACTTCCGCCGCTTTGGCATCCGGCTGTACGCGACCTTCATGTTCGGCTACGACCTCGATACCCTCGCATCGTTCCCGGAGACCGTGGACTTCGCCGTGCGGCATCGCTTCTACATCACCGCGTTCAACCATCTGACGCCCTTTCCGGGGACCGAGCTGTACCGGCGCCTCGAATCAGAGGGACGGATGTTGTTCCCGGCGTGGTGGCTGGACGACGGATACAGCTACAACAAGGTGCCGTTCCGGCCGAGCAGGCTGACCCCCGAACAAGTGGAGCAGGGCTGCGTGGACGCGCGCCGCCGGTTCTACTCCTGGCGGAGCATCCTCGGGCGGTCGGTGGATCCGGCCAACCGCGCGGGCCTGTTCATGTTCCGCAACTACTTCCTCATCAACGCCCTCATTCGCGCGGACGTGAACGGCCGAAACCACTATCCGCTCGGCGAAGAAGGGTGGCGCGGGCCGATGCTGAGGGCCGTTTGAGCGGCGGATCGACTGCACGCGCACGACCATGAGCATCGAGTTCCGGGTGGCGGACGGCAGCGATGGCCCCGAGCTGCGGCGGCTGCTTCGGGAGAACCCCCTCGATGGCGACATCCGCGTGTCGCTCGAGCGCGAGCCCGACGTCTTCTTCGCGGCGAAGGTCGAGGGGGACGAGCACCAGACCATCGTCGCCCACGATCGGTCGCGCGGCCGGACGATCGGCATGGGGAGTCGATCCGTCTACAGCGGCTTTCTCAACGGCCGGCCGGCCCGGATCGGCTACTTGAGCCAGCTCCGGCTGGACCGCGAGTATCGTGGCCGGGTCCCTTTGCTATCGCGGGGCTACGCGTTAATCCGGTCGCTTCGTCAGGCGGACGCGCCGCCGTTCGACATCACCACGATCACGGCCGGCAACAGCGCGGCGCGTCGGCTGCTCAGCGCAGGTGTTGACGGGCTCCCGGCGTACCAGGAACTCGAGCCGTTCACCACGCTCGCGATCCCCACGTCGCGGCGCAGGCGCAGCAGCCCTCCGGCCGGAATTCGCATCGAGCGCGGTTCCACCGGCCGGCTGGACGCGATCGTCGCGTGCCTGGACCGGAACCGCGTGCGCTACCACTTCGCACCGCGGTGGACGGCGGACGACCTGCGCTCCCCGGAGCGGAGCCGTGGCCTCGACGTTCGGGACTTTCTCGTCGCGCTGCGCGAAGAGAGGGTGATCGGGTGTCTCGCCGTCTGGGATCAGAGCAGCTTCAAGCAGGTCGTGGTGCGTGGCTACTCCGGCCTGATGCGGCGAACACGCCCGCTGGCTGACCTATTCGCCCGCGTCGCGGGCGCTCCCGGCCTGCCCGCGCTGGGGCAGGCGATGCCGCACCTGTACCTCTCGCACGTGGCCATCGACGAAGACTCTGCCGAGATCTTCGACGCGCTGTTCGCCGCAGCGTACAACGCCATCTGCGCCCGACGCCGGGCCTGGCTGATTGCGGGTTTCGCGCCCCGCCATCCGTTCCTGCAAGCGCTTCGCAAGCGGTACCGTGCCTGGAGCTACTCGACCGTGATCTACGCGGTGTGCTGGGATGATAGGTGCGACGCGATCGCCAGCCTGGACCATCGCATTCCCCACCTCGAGGTCGGCCTCCTGTGAACAGTCGTCTGGTGAGGCGCGGAGATCTCACGCGCGCGGATCGCGACGCGATGCTGGCGCTGCTCTCGGAGCATTTCGAAGGGATCGAGCGACCGTCGTTCGACCGCGACCTCGACGAGAAGAACTGGGTCCTCCTCTTTACCGACGAGGAGGGGCTCAAGGGCTTCACCACGATGCTGGCCTACGAGACGCAGCATCGCGGCGAGCGGATCTCCGTCATCTATTCAGGCGACACCATCATGGCGCGCGACGGATGGCGCACGTCCACGCTGCCACGCGCGTGGGGACGCGCGGTCCGGGACCTTCGAGGGGGGCTCCTTCGCGGCGCGCGGCTCTACTGGCTCCTCCTGACGTCCGGCTTCCGCACATACCGCCTTCTTCCGGTGTTCTGGCGCGAGTTCTATCCCCGACAGGGCGCGCCGACGCCGCCGGAGATGCAGGCGCTGCTGGACGACCTTGCCGCGGAGCGGTTCGGGCGGCTGTACGAGCCCGCCGCCGGCATCGTGCGGTTTCCCAGGCCTCAGGTCCTGCGCGAGGAGCTGGCCGACATCTCGGCGGGGCGGCTGCAAGACACCGACGTCGCGTTCTTCGCGGCGCGCAATCCCGGGTGGCGCCGGGGAGACGAACTGGTCTGCGTCACCGAGGTCTGCCTGCGGAATCTTACGCCTGCAGGTCGCAGGATGTGGTTGCACCCTGGTGAGGAGGCGCTGGAGCGTGTCGGATGACGATCGCTTCATCTCTGGCAGGCGCCGCGTGGGTGTCGGCGAATGCGATCGGTTACTGGCGCTATCGCACCGCGCTGGACGATCCCGCGCGCGCGCAGTCGGAGATTCTGGCGGGGTACCTGAAGCGCAACGCTGAAACTGCCTTCGGCCGGCTGCACGGTTTTGCGAGCCTCCACTCCGTTGACGAGTACCGCAGGAGCGTTCCGCTGGCGTCGTATGCCGATTTCGTCCACAGCATCGAGGCCATCGCGCGTGGCGAGGAAGGCGTGCTCACGCGATCGCCCGTCCGGACGCTCGGGCTCTCGAGCGGATCGGTCGCGGCCGCGAAGAAGATCCCGTTCACCGCGGAACTGCAGCGCGAGTTCCGCTGCGCGATCGCGCCGTGGGTCGTTGACCTGTCGCGGAGTCACCCCGCCATCGTCGGCGGCTGCGCCTACTGGTCCATCACGCCGTTCGCGGCTGAACCGGAGGTGGACGCTGGCGCCGTTCGCGTCGGCTTCGACGAAGACAGCGAGTACCTGGGCGCCGCGTGGAGGCGTCTCGCCAACGCGACGCTCGCGGTACCAGGCGCCGTGCGCCTCGTCCGCGACATCGAGGCGTTTCGCTATCTGACGCTCCTCTTCCTGCTCAGGCGCCCGGACCTGACGCTCGTGTCCGTGTGGCACCCGAGTTTTCTGACGCTGCTCCTTCGCGCCTTGCCGACGCACTGGAGGTCTTTGGTCGAGGATGTCCGCAAGGGCACGTTGACCGCGCCCGGGAACTTGCCCGAAGCCCTCGGAGACCGGCTGCGCTCGCGGCTTCGCCCGCTGCCTCGGCGCGCCACACAGTTGAGCGGCATCGGGCCGCGCGACTGCGTCCGAATCTGGCCGCGTCTTCGGCTCGTGAGTTGCTGGGCGGACGGCCACGCGCGCCTGGCGATCGACGAACTGAAGGCGCTGCTCCCCGGCGTCACCATCCAGCCGAAGGGGCTGCTGGCCACCGAGGCGGTCGTGACGCTGCCGTTCCGCGGCCTCACCCCGGTCGCTGTCCGCTCCCATTTCTTCGAGTTCCTCCAGGGCGATTGCGCGTACCTCGCCCACGAGCTGGCGCGCGGGGAGGCGTACTCCGTCGTCGTCACGACGGGAGGAGGGCTGTACCGATACCGGCTCGAAGACCGGGTCGAGGTGAACGGATTCGTCGGCAGGACCCCCTCGCTGAAGTTTCTCGGCAAGGAAGATCACGTGTCCGACTTGTGCGGCGAGAAGCTCAACGAATCCTTCGTCGCTGCTACGCTCGATCACGCATTCCGATCGCTCGACATCGTCCCGGGGTTTGCGTTGCTGGCCCCTGATCTCTCCGCGACTCCGCCCGGATACACGCTTTATGTCGAGTTGGACCAGCACGCAGCCCGCGGCCTGGGCGACCGGCTCGAGCGCCTCCTCGTGGCCAACCCGCACTACCAGTACTCCCGCAAACTCGGTCAGCTCTCGGCAGTCCGAATCTTCCTCGGCTCCGAGCCGATGTTCCCCGAGTACCTTCGGCGGTGCTGCGACGCCGGCCAACGCGCGGGTGACGTCAAGCCGCTGTCCCTCAGTCCGCGGGCCGGATGGTCGGACGCGTTTGCCGGCCAGTACGAGGAAGGGACCGGCGTCCCAGCCCTGCCGCGCGACTGAGATAAGATCCTCCCTCCGAGTTGGTGCTCGTACCTTATGTGCCGGAACATCAAGACGCTTGCGAACTTCGAACCGCCCGCCACCGAAGACGAGATCCGCGCATCGGCGCTCCAGTTCGTCCGCAAGTTGAGCGGCGTCACGCGTCCGTCTCGCGCGAACGAGGCCGTGTTCGACCGCGCCGTCGAGGAAGTGACCGCGGCCGCCGAGCGGCTGATCCGTTCGCTCCACACGAACGCGCCGCCACGCAACCGCGAGGAAGAGGCCCGGAAGGCCAGGGAGCGCACCCTGCAGCGGTTCGGCTGATCGCGCCCGGCAGGCGTGAGGTGCACCGTCGGCCGAAGGCGCCGCCCCGACGGAGACCATCCACCGCGGCGCACTCCGGGAGAAGAACGTGGCGCTGCGCGACCTGGCCCTCGCGGGGAGGACCCTCAGCCGGACGCCGTTTTTCACGTTCACCGCCGCGCTGACGCTTGCGCTCGGCGTCGGGGCCACCACGGCCATTTTCAGCGTCGCGCACGCCGTCCTGCTGCGCCCGTTGCCCTACGCGAATCCCGAACGTCTCGTCATCGTCTACAGCGACCTCCGCGCGCGCGACAACCTCGGCATGCCGTTCTCCTACGAGAACTTCGCGGACATCCGCAACGGCACGCGTGGATCGTTCGAGGAACTCGGGGCGGTGTTCACCGGCCGGCAGGTGTTTCCCGCCGCCGACGGCAGGCCCGAGCAGGTCCGCGTCGCCCTCGTCACCACGAACATCTT
Source organism: Vicinamibacterales bacterium (assembly GCA_035463475.1). Classification (GTDB taxonomy): domain Bacteria; phylum Acidobacteriota; class Vicinamibacteria; order Vicinamibacterales; family 2-12-FULL-66-21; genus JACPDI01. Next base: position 25,639 of record DATHTE010000007.1, on the reverse strand, counting down.
CAGGCTGATGGGAGCGAAAATCGCTTTCGGCCGCGATTTCATCGACGACGACGCGCTGCCGCAGCCGCAACCGCAGCCGCAGATCGGTGGAGCGCCACAAGCGCCGCAGACGCCGCCGCTGCCGCAGATCGCGATCCTGAGTCACGGCTACTGGCAGCGTCGCTACGGCGGCCGGACCGACATCCTCGGGCAGATGATCACGCCGGGAGGGCCGCAGCGCGCGCAGATTGTCGGCGTGCTCGCGCCCGGCTTCGAGCTGCTGTTCGCTCCTGAGGACAACGTCGAGCCGAGGCCGGATGTGTGGGTCGCGAACCGGCCCAGGTACAGCGATACGGCTCGGCTCAGCTACTATCTCCGTCCGATCGGGCGGCTCAAGCCTGGTGTGCCACTGGAGCGTGCGCAGGACGAAGTCGAGACGGTCGCCGATCACATCCGCAGGCACTTTCCGGTTTACGGGACAGCGAACTACTACGCGCGAGTCGAGCCGATGCACCGGGCCCTCGTGACGGAGGTGCGTCCGGCGATCCTCGCGCTGACCGGAGGCGCGCTGTTCCTGCTCCTCATCGCCTGCGCGAACGTGGCGAACCTGCTGCTCGTCCGCGCTTCGGCGCGTGAAACGGAGCTGGCGGTGCGCTCCGCGCTTGGCGCCGGCTGGTGGCGCATCGCGCGCCAGATGCTGGCCGAGGCTCTTGTCGTGGCCGCGCTCGGCACCGTCGCGGGTGTCGCGCTTGCCTGGGCGGGCGTCCGGGCGCTGCTCGCGGTGGCGCCCGCGAACCTGCCGCGGGTCGACGAGGTTGCGCTCGATTTCGTCGTGCTCGCGTTTGCGGCACTGACCGGGTTGATCGCGGCGGCGCTCTTCGGACTGGCGCCGGCCTGGCGGGCGTTCCGCCTGAATGTCATGGACGTCCTGCGCGGCAGCACGCGGACCGAAGGCCTCCGCCGCGCCAGCGCCCTCCGCAACGCGGTCGTCGTCGCCCAGGTCGCGCTCTGCTTCGTGCTGCTCGTCGGATCCGGCCTGATGCTGCGCAGCTTCCGCGAGCTGCAGCGCGTCGATCCCGGGTTTGACACGCGCGGCGTTCTCACGTTCCAGCTTCTCGGGGGCCGGCGCGGGCCGCCGCAGGAGCGGGCTGCGACGATCCGCGAGCTGCAGGACGCGGTGCGCGCGCTCCCTGGCGTGCAGAGTGTCACCGCGTCCTACCCGCTGCCGCTCGCCGGAGACTTCAGCACGATTCGCTGGGGGACGGAGGCGGCGCTGGCCGACAACTCGAAGTACCAGGCCGTGGACTGGCAGGCCGTCCTGCCCGGCTACTTCGAAACGCTTCACACGCCGCTGCTCGAAGGACGAACGTTTACGGATGCTGACAACCAGTCGCGCCGAAACGTCGTTGTCGTGGACCGCGTGCTGGCCGCCAGGGCGTTTCCCGGCGAGTCCGCCGTCGGCAGGCGGATCCTGATCCGCATTCGGACGCCGGAGCCCGAGTGGGTCGAGATCATCGGCGTCGTCGAGCATCAGCGCGTAACGTCGCTCCGCGAGGCCGGGCGTGAGCAGGTTTACTTCGCCGACGGCTTCCTCGGCTTCGGCGCGACGCGGAAGTGGGCGGTAAGGACCGCCGGCGATCCGGCACGGCTCACCGATGCCATCCGCGCGCAGGCGGCCCGCCTCGATCCGCAGTGGCTCATGACGGACGTGGCGACGATGGAGACGCTCGTCTATCGCGCGCAGGCGACCACGCGGTTCTCGCTGCTGCTCATCGCGTCGTTCGCCGCGGCCGCGGCGCTGCTCGTCGCGGTCGGGCTGTACGGCGTGCTGTCCACCATGGTCCGGCAGCGGACGGCGGAGATTGGCGTCCGCATGGCGCTCGGATCGGCGCCGGCGGGAATCCTCCGGCTGGTCGTCGGACAGGGCATGCGGCTGGGCGCGGGGGGGATGTTCCTGGGCCTGCTGGCGGCGCTCGCCGTAACTCGCGTCATGACGACGATGCTGCTCGGTGTCACGCCGACCGATCCGCTGACGTACGTCAGCATGGCCGCGGTGTTCTTCGTGATCGCGGCGCTCGCCGCCTGGCTGCCCGCGCGCCGCGCGGCCGCCCTCGATCCCACGGTGGCCCTGCGGGCCGAGTGAGCGTCGGTGCATCTCGCACAGGGCGGTTGGTGGCCGCCGGACCCATTACTCGTCGCGTTGCTTGTGCAGATCACGCATGATGTTGGACAGCTCCTCTTCGCGCAGCTCTGACGCGCGCACGAACCCCGCGGGACGGCGCTTCGTTCCCGGCTGCAGGATCCATGCATCCTCGAGCAGCTGCATGTACGTGGGCAGGCGTTCGTCGTTGTAGCCGGAGCACGACGTCACCTTGAACGTCACGCGCGTGGTGGACATCGGCGAGATCTGGCAATGCACGATCTCCTCGTCGAGCGTGCGCCCGCGGATGATCGTCGAGTGGCGGCACGTCTGGCACAGGCTGGCCTCGCTGCCGGACGCCGTGCCGTTATGCACTTTGACGCGCATTGGGTCCTCCGATCCGTGCGGTTGCACCTCGCCTGCCACCGGGCGTTGCCCCGGCGCCGGGCGCTTTTTGCGCCGTTTTTGTGAGGCACTCGCGCCAGGGACGGGCGCGAAGCGCTGCATGCCGCAGTTCCCGCCATGGCAGCGGGCCCGCGAGGGCGCATAATCTGCAGCCTGGGCCGCGTGGTCGCCGGCTCTCGGATGCGCCTCTGGTCTCTTCACCCTCGTCACCTCGATGCCGCCGGACTGGTCGCGCTGTGGCGCGAGGGGCTGCTGGCGCGCGCGGTGCTGCGCGGCGCGACGAGCGGCTATCGCCACCATCCGCAGCTCGCACGCTTCCGGGCGCACCGGAATCCGCTCGCCTGTCTCGATACGTACCTGGCGGCTGTCTGCGACGAAGCGGATCGGCGAGGGTATCGTTTCGATCGAGCGAAGCTGGGACGCCCGCGCGTCCGCGCCCGATTGCCGGTCACCCGCGGGCAGGTCACGTTCGAGTGGGAGCACCTGCGCACGAAACTGCGACGGCGGCGGATCCGGGCACGCGCCGCGGCGAGGCGAGCCACTGCGAAGCCGCGCATCCATCCGCTGTTTCGGATCGTGTCCGGTCCCGTCGCCGCCTGGGAGCGGAGAGCGATGAAGATCAAGAAGAAGAAGGGTGGTTTTTCGGAGGACGTCCTGACCGCGCTGCAGAAGGGGCAGACGATACTCGGCATCCGCGCCGGGACCCGGCCGCACCGCACGATCGGCATCTGGGCGGTCGTCGTCGAGGGTCGCGTCTTCGTGCGCTCCTGGAGCGTCAAGCCGGGCGGCTGGTATCGCACGTTCCTCGAGGAGCCGCGCGGCACAATCGAGATCGCCGGACGCGAGATTCCGGTCCGTGCGATCCGGACGCGCAGCGAGCGCCTGAAGGACGCCGTCAGCCGCGCGTACCTGGAGAAGTACCACACCCCCGGGTCGCTCAAGTACGCGCGCGACCTCGGGCGGAAGAAAGCCCGCGAGACGACGACCGAGCTCGCGCCGCTGTAGCGGAGGGCGCACGGCGCACTCGAATGGTAGGATCTACCAATGCCTGAGAAACCGTTGGCTGGCGAGCACAACCCGTATTACGACAAGTACATTTCCCTCGTCACAGAGCCGGATCTGCTGGCGCTCCTGGAAGCGCAGCCGGCGGAGGTGCGGGCGATCGCCGCGGGCATCCCGCCGGAGCGCGAGACGTTTGCCTACGCGCCCGGCAAGTGGAGCATCCGACAGGTGTTCGGGCACCTCTGCGACGTGGAGCGCGTGTTCGGCTACCGGGCGTTTCGGATTTCCCGCGGCGACCAGACGCCGCTTGCCGGGTTCGACGAGAACACATACGTCGCGAACTCGCCGTACGCGGGCGCGCGCCTCTCCGCGCTCGCGGAGGAATTCGCGCTGCTGCGCGGCGCGAACCTCTTCATGCTCCGCCGCGTCGCGGACGCGCACTGGCGGCTCACGGGCTCAGCCAACAACAGCCCGGTGTCCGTCCGCGCGCTCGCGTTCATCATGGCGGGCCACGTGCGACATCATCAGCGGGGTCTCGCGGCGAACTACGGCGTCGGCGCGCGCGTGTGAGCCACGCGCGCGCCTGGGCATCGAGGTCTTCCTCCGGCCGCGTGTTCGCGTTCGAACGGCGCTGGGCGAGCACCATCGCGATGAGAGAGGGAGCGACGATGTACGGACTGATTGGGAAAATGACCGCGGTCCCAGGTCAGCGTGATGCCCTCGCGGCGATCATATTGGAAGGCACGCAGGCGATGCCCGGCTGTCTCAGCGACGTGATCGCCAGTGACCGGCTGACGCTGATGCGCTCTGGATCACCGAGGTCTGGGAGAGCCAGGACAGTCACCGGGCCTCGCTCACTCTGCCCGCGGTCCAGGCCGCGATCGCGAAAGGTCGCCCGTTAATCGCCGGATTCGGCGATCGCGTGGAAACGGCTCCGCTCGGCGGTCATGGCCTTCCGAGGTCCACGTCGCGTTGAGTGTGGCTGCAGGACAGGGCCCGAGAGGCGCGCGATGAATGAGGGTCGCTCACGGGGGAACGCCAGATCGCGGACATGGATCTGTCCAACGTGCAGCCGTCGCTTCGCGCGCGCAAAGCAGTGGCATTCCTGCAAGCCTCAGACAATCGATTTTCATTTCGCCGGCAAGGATCCGGCACTGCGGCGGTTGTTCGAACGCCTGATCCGCACGTTGCGGAAGACGGGACCCCTCCGAGTCGACGCGGTGAAGACCTCGATCAACCTGATTAGCCGGCACCATTTCGGCGGCGTTATCGTACGCCGGCGTTCCCTCCGGGTAGGCTTCCTTGCCAGAAACCCGATCGACAGTGACAGAGTCGTCCATCGCCAGGTTCTCGGCCCGAATCGGGTCGCACACGCGATCGTCATCGCTGGCGAACACGACGTCGACCCGGAGCTGCTGCGGTGGTTGACGGCTGCGCAGCACTTGCAGGCGTAGAGTCGGTGGCGCCCCGAACGTGGTGGGCCGCAGCCGTTACGCAGACCAGCGGGAGTGTGCATGAGCATGACATGGCTGCTGTTCGCGGTGTTCCTCCAGGCCACTCGCCCCGGTTCGGCCGAAGCTGAGCTCCTGGCATTGGAGAGCGTGTGGAACGAAGCGCACCTGCGGAGTGACGCCGCGGCGCTCGAACAGCTCTGGGCGAATGACCTTGTTGTGACGGTGCCCAGGATGGCCGTCCTGACGCGAGACGACGCGGTTGCGATGCTTCGCTCGGGACGCATCAAGTTTCAGCGCTATGAAAGTTCGGGCACGCGCGCGAGGGTCTACGGGCAGACCGCAATCGTGATGGGGAAGCTCGAGCGGGTTCGCGAGCGCAACGGGCAGGTTGCCGTGGATCACTGGCAATTCACAAAGGTGTACGAGCGGCAGCAGGGCAAGTGGCGGGTGGTGGCGTTCCACGCGTCTGAAGCGCCGGAGCAGCGCTGATCCATGCGGATGGAGAACGTCGTTGCGCTGGTCACCGGTGCAAGCCGCGGCGGGGGGCGCGGAATCGCCCTGGAACTGGGCGCGACAAGCGCCACTGTCTATGTGACTGGTCGAAGCGTCCACGGTGGACCGACGACGGACAATGTTCCGGGGACGATCGACGAGACCGCCAGAGACGTGACGAGCCGCGGCGGTCGCGGCATTGCCGTGCGATGCGACCACACCGTGGATGCGGAGGTCGAATCCCTCTTTGGCCGCATCGCCCGCGAATATGGCCGACTCGACATTCTCGTCAACAACGTCTGGGGAGGCTACGAGAGCAGCGAGTGCCGTCCTCTCCCCCTCGTGCCCTTCTGGGAACAGTCTCTCCATCAGTGGGACGGCATGTTCACGGCCGGCGTCCGCGCGCACCTGACCGCCAGTCGCCTGGCGGTGCCGCTGATGGTGCCGCAGCGTCGGGGGCTGATCGTGAGCACGACTGCGAATCTCGGAGCGCTCCCGTACATGCGGAATCTCTTCTACGACATGGCGAAGAATGCCGTGGCCCGCATGGCCTGGGCCATGGCGCAGGAGCTGGGTGAGCACGGGATTACTGCACTTGCGGTGGCGCCTGGCTTCATGCGGACCGAGCGTGTGGTGGAGGCCTTTCGCCGTGCGGGCGCCGTGGAGGCCCTCGACCAGCCGGGTGGGCCGTCCGAGACTCCCGCTTATGTCGGCCGGGCGATCGTCGCGTTGGCGTCGGATCCGCGGGTGATCGACAAGTCGGGCCAGCTCCTGGAGGTCGGCGCGCTGGCGCGCGAGTACGGCTTCACCGACATCGACGGAACGCAGCCGCCCCCGTTCCGTCTCCCTGCGAGGACCTGACAGCCGTGTCGAAACTTCGTAACGTCCCGATCCGGCGGAACAGCTGGAGCACAGGGAACGATAGCAGGAGGTGAACACCGATGCGAGCTGCGATGTCGGCGATGGCAATGGCCATGACCCTCATGACAGGACAATCCCAGGCTCCCCTCAAACCGCCCCCGGCCGACGTCGGACCCGGCCGCATCGCCTGGTTCGACATCACGACGTCCAACCTGGCGCAATCGAAGGAGTTCTACGGCAAGCTCTTCGACTGGACGTTTGCGCCGGTGCACGGAACCGATCAGGCCGTGGACATCGTCGCGCGTGGCGAGGCGATCGGGACCCTGCGCGTGGCCGATGGCAAGATCGGCACGTTCAACGGAGTGGTCTACGTCCAGGTGACCGACATCCAGGCACGCTGCAAGAGAGCGGGGGAGCTGGGGGGAACGGTCCCGGCGGGGTTCCCGTTCAATCTGACAGAGCGCATCGGAGCCGTCGCCGTGGTCCTCGATCCATCCGGCCATCCGGTCGGCATGTACTCCAGGACACCGCTCCCGTCGGCAGCGCCACCGAATTGAGGTGCCAGCCGGGTCCGAAGGGCTGTCGCTGAGGAGGGATCGAATGACACGTGCACCAGGCCTGTCCTTTCTGGTCATCGGGATCGCCTTCATCACGATCGGCGTGTCCGGCCGGCGCGGGTTCGTCGCCATCGGCACCGCGTTTCTGGCGATAGGCATCGCGTTCCTGCTGCGCCAGAGGCGCGCCGGGCGCTCGCAGCGACGCCCGTGAGCGCGACCCGCGTCACGCACCGTGTGCACGCGCCGCGCGCCACTGTGTATCGCGCGCTCGTCGACGCGAGCGCGGTTGCGGCGTGGATGGTGCCCGCCGGGATGACGAGCCACCTGCACGCATTCGACGCACGCGAGGGTGGCTCGTTCCGGATCTCGCTCACCTACGCCACGCCGACTGGCACGGGCAAGACGGACGCGCACACCGATACGTACCACGGCCGGTTCGTCAAGCTCGTGCCGAACGAAGTGGTTGTGGAAGTTGTCGAGTTCGAGACGGCGGACCCTGCGCTGCAAGGCGAGATGACGATCACCATCTCGCTCGTCGAGGCAGACAGCGCGACCGACGTCGTGGCCGTGCACGACGCGCTTCCGCCCGGCCTGTCGCCTGCCGACAACGAGGCAGGGTGGCGATCGTCGCTCGCGAAACTCGCGGCGCTCGTCGAGACACGCGAGAATGCGCCCGCCGCCTCCCCCATGGCACCCGCGTACACGATACGATTGGCGGGCAGCGAGGACCTCGAGTCCCTCGTGGACTTCACGCTGCAGGAGGCCCGCGAAGCCGAAAACCGCGAACTGGACGCGGCGGCCGCCGGGCGTGGTGTCAGCGCGGCGCTCCAGGATTCGCGCCTGGCCACTTACTGGGTGGCCGAAGCGCCGAATGGCCGCATCGTTGCGAGCACTTCCATCGTGACCGAATGGAGCAACTTCCACGGCGGTCAGTACTGGTGGATTCAAAGCCTCTTCATCGCACATGAGCATCGCGGCGGGCGGCTCGTCGGCCTGCTCCTCGATCACCTGGCGAACGCCGCAGCCGCGGCCGGCGCTCTGAACCTGCGCCTGTACGCGCACCGGTTGAACGAACGTGCGCTCCGTGCCTACCGCCGCGCCGGCTTCGTCGAGGCACCGTACGTGGTGATGACGAAGCCGCGGACATCGACGGGCGATGATCGAAGCAGTGCTGTTTGATCTGTTCGAGACACTCATCACGGAGACCCACATCCGGCCGACGCGGGCGTCTTCGCTGGCGCCGGCGCTCGGGATCGAACCGGGCGCCTATCGCACCGAATGGAAGGCGCGGCGCCCGCGCGTCGTGCTGGGGAGGTTGTCCTTCGCTGACGCCCTGGCGGAGGTGTCGCAAACACTGGCTGGCAAGGTGGACCGCGCCGCGGTCGAGGGAATACGCCAGCAGCGGATTCGTGAGAAAGCCGCGGCGTACGCTCCGGTGGACGACGGTATCCAGGCCGTCGTCGGCGAGCTGGTTCGGCGCGGCATCCGACTCGGAGTCATCAGCAACGCTTTCAAGGAAGATGTTCTCTCGTGGTCGACCTGTCCGCTCGCCTCGGCCTTCATGTGCACATTGTTCTCGTGCGACGAGGGTCTGGCCAAACCCGACCCCGAGATCTACCTGCGGGCGATGCGCCGTCTGGGAGCCCGGCGAGGGACCACGTTGTACGTCGGCGACGGCGCTGAGAACGAGCTCGCTGGCGCAGCGCGGGCCGGCATCCGATCGTGCCGCGCGGCCTGGTTCGTGCCCCCTTCGTCTCAACAGCGCCCCTGGCCCGAATTGCCTCGTTGTGAAGACGTCCTCGACGTCGTGGCCGCAGGTTAGTCGGAAAAGCGGGGCATGCCAGCCTTCCTTTTAGCGGGCGCCATCATCGGGCTCCTGGGTGTGGTGCTCTTCGGCGCGGCGCACGCGGCGGCAATTGTGCCGATCTGGAGCGGATTGCGTCGGGGCGTTCCCTTCGGCGTTGCGGCGGGCATCACGATGGGTTGGGCGCTCTTTGAGATGCGGCGGGCCGGGCGGTTCCGGGCGACAGCCTTCTCCGCGCTCGGCTTCGGTGCTTTGCTGGCGCTCTCCCTGTTGCCCATGACCGCGCTCGCGGTGCTATTGCGGAAGGCCGGCCTTCACACGGCCGACGGCACCTGGGAGCCGGTGGTCGAACTGTTGCTCGTGGTGCTGACCGGTGCCGGTGCGGCCTGGGCGATGACTCGTAGGGCGCGTCCATCGGTGGCGCTCGCCGTCGCCGTTCTGGTCCTGGCGCTGGCGCAGGGTGGCCCCATCCCGGTGACGAACAGCATTCGAGCGGCAGGATTGTGGGCGTCACTGTGCGCGATCTACACGGCGTGCGGCCTGGGGCTCAGTGTCCTGGCAGCGGCGCTCAGCGGGCGTTCGACAGGAGGAACAGATGCGCCACGCGCGCAGCAGTAGAATGCCGGTTGACCCCAAGATCGATCCACGGATGAGCGTTAAAGCGAGAGAGACAGGAGTGGAGTTCACGATCAAGGCAATCGAGCCGCGGGTCTGCCGGCCTCAGTAGAACGGTGTGACACGCGGCGGCTGAAGGTCACATCAAGGTGGCTGCGGTACGCACGGCATCGCGCCAGAAGTCAACTCGGAGGCACGCAGTGGAATTTCGTTTTGACGACGCCTTGCCCCTTCTGCGACGCACGCCGGCGGTGTTGCGCGAGCTGCTCCAGGATCTTCCGCGCGACTGGACGCAGGCGGCGGAAGGGCCCGGCACCTGGAGCCCGTTCGACGTCGTCGGGCACTTGATTCATGGCGAACGCACGGACTGGGTGCCGCGCGTCGAGCACATGCTGCGACACGGCGACGCCATCCCTTTCCCGCCGTTCGATCGCGAGGCGATGTTTGCCGCGTCCGAAGGGCTCTCGCTCGGCCAACTGCTGGATACGTTCGGCAGGTTGAGGGCTGAAAGCCTGAATCGCCTGCGCGAACTGGGCCTGACCGACCAGGACCTGGCGCGTCGCGGCAGGCACCCGGACTTCGGCGTCGTGACGATGGGTCAGCACCTGTCGACATGGGTCACGCACGACCTCGCTCACGTAGGGCAAGTCGTCCGCGTCATGGCACGCCAGTACTCGGAAGCGGTCGGACCCTGGCGGACGTACCTGCCGATACTGGGACCCGCCTGACCGGCTGATGGCGCGGCCATCCTCAGATTCCCGGGCTGACGTGACCCTCGCGCTCCAGCAGCGCGCCGTCGCGCGCCAGGAAGAACTCATGCCGGTTTACCGGCGCATGGCCCTGGACGGCGCCGTGATGGTGGCCGGACTCATGGGTCTGCTTCTTTATCTGCTGGTCCGGTGGTCGCATTATCTGTTTCGGTGATGCGAGGGTCCCGCGGGGAATGGCTCGTGGCGGCGCAGGTGGTGCTCATGGGCCTTATCTTCCTGGGTCCTCGTACGGTCCTTGGCCAACCCGCGTGGCCCTTCCCGTTCTCGGACGCGTGCCGCGTCATCGGCCTCGTGTTGATGTTGGCCGGCGGCGCCCTTTTGTTCGCCGGAGGGATCCGTCTCGGGCCCGCCCTGACGCCATTGCCCTATCCAAAAGAAGGGGCCCCTCTCATCCAGACCGGTCCGTTCGGGCTGGTCCGCCATCCCATGTACGGCGGCGGGCTCGTCCTTGCATTAGGCTGGGCGCTGGTGGTCCAAAGTTGGCTCACACTCGCCCTTGTCGTTGCCCTGTTCGTCTTCCTGGACGTGAAGTCGCGGCGCGAGGAACAGTGGCTGCTCGAGAGATTCCCGGAGTACTCCAGCTACCAGCGGCGCGTGCGAAAACTGATCCCGTTCATCTACTGACGGGAGTGCGATGAGCGACGTCGCGGGTGATCGCACCGGCCGGGCTCCGACCGACGCAAGCGCGTTGAACGACGCCCTCCTTGTGGCACAATCACTCGCGACAGCCGCGGCCACAACGGCAGGGCATTGCACCCGGGGGGAACTGTGCCGGCACGAAACTGGATACGTGGGGCCCTTCTCTTCCTGGGCGCGCTGGCGATTCTCGCAGCCGCGCTCACGCACGCGGCGTACGACGCGCGGGCACACGCCGGCGCTCAACCCGCCGCCGTCTCCATCGGCGATGACGACATCGGCGGCGTCGTGAGCGGCCCACGCGGGCCCGAGGCCGGTGTCTGGGTGATCGCCGAGACCACCGACCTTCCGACGAAGTTCGTCAAGATTGCCGTTACCGACGAGCGTGGCCGCTACGTCATCCCGGATCTTCCCAAGGCGGAGTATCGCGTGTGGGTGCGCGGGTACGGGCTGGTGGATTCGCCCCAGCGCCGCGCGGCGCCCGGCGCCACCCTCGACCTGACCGCCGTCCCCGCTCCCGATCCGCGCGCGGCCGCGGAGTACTATCCCGCCGGTTACTGGTACTCCCTGATGCGCATCCCCGACAAGAAGGAGTTTCCGGGCACGGGGGAGGGCAACGGCATCATGCCGAACATCACGAGCCAGGCGCACCTGCTGCGTGTTCTCAAATCCGGCGGCTGCACCGCCTGTCATCAGCTCGGCACCAAGGCGACGCGGGAGATCCCGGCAGCGTTCCGCCATTTCCCATCCTCGGTGGATGCGTGGGAGCGTCGTCTTCAATCCGGGCAGGCCGGCGGCAACATGATCGGGTCGCTCGCGCAGCTCGGGCAGCCGCGCATGCTCGCGATGTTCGCGGATTGGACCGATCGAATCGCCGCCGGGGAAGTGCCGCCCGCGCCGCCGCGCCCCCAGGGGCTGGAACGCAACATCGTCATCACGCAGTGGGACTGGTCGGACCCAAAGGCTTACCTCCACGATGTCGTTTCGACGGACCGCCGGAACCCGACCCTCAACGCGAACGGGAAGTTGTATGGCGCGCTCGAGGCGAGCGCGGACTATCTGCCCGTGCTCGATCCGGTCCGTCACGAAGCCACGCGCGTGCCGCTGACGGTTCGCGATCCGGCGACGCCGCCAACTAATCCGGCGATGCCTGCGCCATCGCCGTACTGGGGCGATGAGCCCATCTGGACCAGTCGGAACAACGTGCACAATCCGATGTTCGACGATCGCGGGCGCGTGTGGATCACATCTGCCGTGCGCCCGTTCGACAATCCGGCGTTCTGCCGGGAGGGGTCGAATCATCCGTCCGCGAAGCTGTTCCCGGTGCAGCGCTCCTCCCGGCACCTGGCCGTTTACGATCCGCAGACGCGCAAGCTCACCCACATCAGCACGTGCTTTGGCACGCACCATCTCATGTTCGCCGAGGATGCGAACCACACGCTCTGGACGAGTGGCGGCGGGCCGGTAGTCGGATGGTTGAACACGAGGCTGTTCGACCAGACCGGCGACGAGGAGAAGTCCCAGGGATGGACGGCGTTGATCCTCGACACCAACGGCAACGGCAAGCGCGACCAGTACGTGGAGCCGGATGCGCCAGTGGATCCCACGAAGGACAAGCGCATCGCGTCGGGCTTCTATTCCGTGGCGCCCGCGCCTGACGGCTCGGTCTGGGGTTCTTCGCTGGGATTCCCCGGCGCCGTGATCCGGCTCGATCCCGGACCGAATCCGCCCGCGACGGCGCTGGCGGAGCGCTACGAGCCGCCGTGGAACAACCCGAAGGCGGCCGTGCAGGGTTACTCGCCACGCGGGATGGACATCGACCGGAATGGCGTCGCGTGGGTGGCGCTCGCGAGCGGGCACCTCGCGAGCTTCGATCGTCGCAAATGCACCGGGCCGCTCAACGGCCCATCCGCAACGGGGCAGCACTGCCCGGAAGGGTGGACGCTGTACCAGGAGCCGTTGCCGCAGTTCAAAGGGGTGACCGATCCAGGAAGCGTCGAGGCGAGCTACTACACGTGGGTTGACCAGTTCGACACGTTCGGCCTGGGCCGGAACGTCCCCATCAACACCGGCAACGCCTCAGAGGGGCTGCTGGTGCTGAAGGACGGCAAGTGGATCGTGCTGCGCGTGCCCTATCCGCTGGGGTTCTACACGAAGTGGCTGGATGGCCGCATCGACGATGCCGGAGCGGGCTGGAAAGGACGAGGGCTGTGGGCCACCGTGAGCACGCGCGCTCCCTTCCACATGGAAGGCGGCAAGGGGACGACGAGCAAGGTCGTCAAGTTCCAGCTGCGGCCCGATCCCCTGGCGAGATGAGGCTCGGATCTTCCGCCGACCGGGATCCCGTCCTCTCCGCGCTGAATGATGTCATCCGCGCGCCACGGGTGAACGGAGTGATTCGCGACGCGCTCGAGCGGGTCCTCCAGAAGCTGGGCGCATCCTCTGAGACCATGGCGTGGGAGATCATCCCGTTCGAGATGATCGACACCGAACTTCCAGAGAACATCCGGTCCTGTTGGGTCTTCGCCATCCGTGCCGGGGCGGAGACGGGCGCCGAGCGACATCCGAACAGCCACCAGCGGTCGTGCTCGCTCGTGGGCAGCGGGAGGTTCGAGTTGCGCGCCGGCGGAGGGTGGCGCTCGCATCCGCTCCGGAGTGCCGACGACGGCAGCAGCATGGAGCAGCGGTGGGTGAGCATCCCCCCGTCCACGTGGCACCGGCTGTTCGTGGGATCGGAAGCATGGGCGATGGTCTCGTTTCACACCGTGCCTCCCGAGGAACTGATCGAGGAGCGGCCGATGGACGCGAACGATCTGGACGGCGAGACGCACCAGGCGCGGTACGCCGAGCGGCGATGAAGCGCTCCTTCGAGGAACGCGTCTCCGACGAGGATCGCCGCGCCTGCCTCCGCAGCGTCTCCCGCCACCTCCGCAGGGACGGCCGCTTCGTCTGCACGACACACGACGTCCCGTCACGTCTCGCGACGATGGGGGAGGGCAAGGGACGATGCTGGCGGTTCGTCGGTCCGCGCTCGAAGCCGGAGCCGACACTGTCACTCGAGACCGCGCACGAACCGGCGCGACCCGCATGAGCACCGGTGCGGTCGGGTTCACGGTGAAGTCCGGCTGGGCCGCCGTGGTGCTGCTCGGCGGGTCATGTGAGCGCCCGGGCGTGCTTGACGTGCGCAGGGTGGAGTTGAGCGATCCGGCGGTGCCCGAGGCCCGCCAGCCGTACCACGACGGATTCGGCACGGCCAGGGCCAGCGGCCGCGAGCTTTCGCGTCTCGTTGCCTCGGTTGAGCGGTTCGGCGCAGCCTCCGTCGGCGGCTTGATCCGCGGCTACGTGGAGCAGGGCCAGCAACTGGCCGGCGCAGGCATCGTGGTCGGCAGCCTGATCGATCCCGAACGTCTCGGCGGCTCGCACGTTCACATCCACGCGCTCGAGGGCCGCTTGTTCCGCCAGATCGTCGAAGGGGCCGCGGCAAACGCCGGGCTCGCGTGCTCCGTCTGGTGCCAGCGCGACCTGTACGCGCGCGCGGCCGAGATTCTGAGACGTCCGCAGGAAGAGATCCGGAGCGCGCTGTCAGCCATCGAAAGGCCACGATCGACGGCGTGGCGGATGGAGCAGAAGAGCGCCGCGCTGGCAGCCTGGCTCGTGCTGGCGGGCGAGCGCAGGCCGGAGCGGGTTCGCGGCATGGGACGAGCCGCACGGAGGACTTGATGAAAATCTACGTCATGACGGCCGGCGCGATCTTCGGCCTGGTCACGCTGGCGCACCTCCTTCGGATCTACGCAGAAGGGCTTCACCTGGCAAGAGATCCGTGGTTCGTGTTGCTCACGATTGCGACCGCAGGTCTGTGTGCCTGGGCTGTGCGTCTGCTCCGGACGCCGACGCGATCGTGAGCCCAGCGCGACCGACCAGCCGGACAGCCGTTTGCGCAGCCGCGTGTGGTGTCAGCTGATCAGCAAGGGTCGGCCCGCTGCTATACTCGCCCGCACCAGAGAGGTGGGCTGATGAGCCGTTGGAGTTCCCGCGCGCCGCTTGCCGTGCTGATTGCGCTTGTCGTGCTGGCCGTACCGGCCAGCGTCCGCACCCTACCCGACGCCAACACCATCGTCGATCCATCGCTGTACCAGGACCTGCGCTGGCGGAGCCCCGGTCCCCATCGTGGCGGCCGCGTCACCGCGATCGCGGGAGTACGATCGCAGCCGTGCACGTTCTACATGGGCGCGACGGGCGGCGGCGTGTGGAAGACGGAGAGCTGCGGCAACTTGTGGTCGCCGGTGAGCGACGGCCAGATCGCCACCGGGTCGATCGGCTCGATCGACGTCTCCGAATCCGATCCAAACGTGGTGTGGGTCGGCACGGGCAGCGCGGCCATCCGCAGCAACGTGATCATCGGGCGCGGCGTGTACAAGTCCGCCGACGCGGGGAAGACCTGGCAGTTCATGGGACTCAAGGAGTCCGGCCAGATCGGGGCCATCCTGGTCCACCCGAAGAACCCCGATGTCGTGTGGCTCGCGGCTCTTGGCTCACCGTTCGGCCCCAACGAGGAGCGCGGGATCTTCAAGACGGCCGACGGCGGCCGCAGCTGGAAGAAAGTGCTGTTCGTCAACAATGAAACCGGCGGCCGCTCGCTCGCGATCAATTACTCGAACCCGAACGAGATCTATGCCGGGATGTACCGCGGCTTCCGCAAAGGCTGGGACATCATCAGCGGCGGTCCCGCGAGCGAAGGCGGCATCTACAAATCCACCGACGGGGGCGATACCTGGACGCACCTGACGGCCGGACTTCCGCAGAAGCTGATCGGAAAGGTCGACCTCGACGTCGCGCGCAGCAACCCGAAGGTCGTATACGCGATCGTCGAGGCCCCGGGGGCCGAGGGGGGTCTCTTTCGCTCCGACGATGCCGGCGGGAGCTGGCGGCTGGTGAACAACAGCCAGCGGCTTCGAGCGCGACCGTTCTACTTCAACTACGTCGACGTCCACCCGCGCAACGAAGACGAAGTGTGGGTGAACGAGCTCGGGCTGCACAAGTCCACCGACGGCGGGAAGACGTTCACGCAGGTGAGCGTCCCGCACGGCGACAACCACGGCATCTGGTTCAACCCGGACCATCCGCAGGTCGCCGTGCAGTGCAACGACGGCGGCGCCAACGTGACGCAGGACGGAGGGCGCACCTGGTCGAGCATCCTCAACCAGCCCACTGCGGAGCTGTACATGGTGAGCGTGGACGAGCAGTACCCGTATCTGCTCTACGCGCCGCAGCAGGACAACTCCACGATCGTGGTGCCGAGCGTGCCCGCGGTGTCGTGGCGCTTCGATCATCCCGCGATGTCTTGGTTCCAGGCCTCCGGATGCGAGACGGGGCAAATCATGCCGCGGCCGGACGGCAAAGTGATCTGGGGCGCGTGCAAGGGGGAGGTCGGCCGGTACAGCGTCGAGACCGGGCAGGAAAAGCACTACTGGGTGTACCCGCAGAACCGCTACGGGCACGATCCGGACGAGATCAAGTACCGCTTCCCACGGCAGACGGTGGTCTGGGTGTCGCGCCACGATCCCAAGGTCGTCTACCAGGCCTCGCACGTGGTGCACCGGTCAGTGGACGACGGCGTCACGTGGGAGACGATCAGCGGCGATCTCACGGCGCGCGAGCCGGACAAGCAGATCGTGCCGGGCAACCCGATCACACGGGACGTTACCGGCGAAGAGGTCTACAGCAGCATCTACGCGTTCACGGACTCGCGCCTGGAGCCGGGCGTGCTGTGGGTGGGCGCGAACGACGGCCCGGTGCATGTGTCCCGCGACAACGGGAAGACATGGACGAACGTCACGCCAAAGGACCTCCCGCCCGGCGGCCGCGTCCAGAACATCGAAGATTCGCCGCACCGGAAGGGCTCAGCGTACATCGCGGTGTACCGCTTTCTCCGCGAGCACGACCTGAAGCCCTACATCTACATGACGAACGACTACGGGCGCACGTGGGCGAGGCTCACCGACGGGAGAAACGGCATCCCCGATGATCACCCTACCCGCGTCGTGCGCGAGGATCCCGACCGCGAGGGGCTGCTCTATGCCGGCACCGAGTTCGGCGCCTATGTGTCGTTCGACAACGGCCGGCACTGGCAGACGCTGCAGCAGAACCTGCCGGCCACGCCCGTGACCGACATTCGCGTGCACCGGAAGGACCTCGTTATTTCCACCATGGGGCGGTCGTTCTGGATCATGGACGACATCAGCCTGCTGGAGCAGCTCGCGGCCGCGCGCGGCGCTTCGACGCCAACCGCGTCCAACGGCGGACCCGCCGCTGCCGCGGCCGCCACGGACGCGCCGATGCTCGTCCAGCCGCGGACGGCGATCCGCTACCGCTATGCCGCGGGCGGGAGTGCCCCCGACGTGCCGCACTATCCGCCGCCGGCCGCAGCGATCGACTACGTTCTGCCTGCCGGGTTCAACGGTCCGCTGTCGCTCGAGATCTCGAACGCCGGCGGCAAGGTCGTGCGGACGATCCAGTCGGAGCGACTTTCACCTGGCGCAGCCTCAGGCGGCACCCAGGAAATGACGGGACGCCGCGGAGGCGGCGTGCGCGCGGCGCTCACGACGAAACCGGGGCACAACCGCCTCTGGTGGGACTACCGCTGGGATGCGAATGGTCCCCTCGTGGCGCCGGGCGGGTTCACGGCGAAGCTCAACGCCGGCGGCGCCACGCTGTCCAAAACGTTCGAGGTGAAGGTCGATCCGCGCGTGTTCGCCGACGGCGTCACCCAGTCGGATCTTGTCGAACAGCAGGACTTTCTGCTGAAGGTCCGCGACACCATCGCCGATGCCCGGGCGCTGCAGGGGCGTCTCGAGCGGGCAATGCAGGGAGCCGGGGTGAAACCCGCGCCAGCCCCGCAGCCCGGAGAAACGCCGGCGACGATCAAGTACTCCCACCCGCTCCAGGCGGCATGGGCACGGCTGGTGAGCGCGCCTCCACCGTATCCACAGCCGGTGCTGATCGACCAGCTGTCGAACATCGCGAGAATGGCGGGTCAGGCCGATCAGAAGGTGGGCCGGGACGCGTACCAGCGTTTCGACGATGTCGTGAAGGAGTTGAATGCACTGAAGGCCGAGGCGGACAAGCTCGCGCCGCGGCAGTAAGGGTGCCAAGGGCCGCGACCGGCGCGGCGCCGTTCGCTGCAGAGGAGATGATGCGTCGCGTCCGCTATTCCGTCGCCGCGAGCCTCGATGGATATATCGCCGGTCCGAACGGCGACGCGGACTGGATCACGATGGAGGTTGCGGTCATGCCTGTGCTGCTCGGCGCGGGCATACCGCTGCTGCCGGCGACAACCCACCGTGCGACGCTCGAGCTGCGCAAACACAAAATCTATCCAAAGAGCGGCATCGTTTCGCTCGAGTACGCGGTGAAAGGAGCGGCCTGAGACGGCCGTCGATGGCCCCGGACGTCAACCTCTACGACAGTCATTACGGACAGCTCACTGCTGATCCGCAGTCGGAAGTGCGCCGCGAGACGTTCGGGGAAGATCTCGGGCAGGCGAGCTGGATGACCGCCCCCGAGGCGCGTCGATGGTTCGACCTCCTTCGGATCGGCCCCGGGCAGAGCGCGCTGGAGGTCGCATGCGGCTCGGGCGGCGTGACGTGCGCGATGGCACGCCACACGGGTGCGGCGTGCGTCGGCGTTGACCTCAACGAGCACGGCATCGAAGCGGCAAGGCAGCGCGCGGAGCGAGAGGACATCGCGTCACTCGTGTCGTTCCAAGTGGCGGATGCCGCAGGCCGTCTTCCCTTCGCCGACGGTTCCTTCGATGCCGTGTTCTGCAACGACTCCATCAATCATCTGCCAGACCGTCCTGCCGTGCTGCGGGACTGGCACCGTCTCCTCCGCGCCGGCGGCCGGGCGCTCTTCACCGATCCAATCGTGGTCACGGGGCAGTTGTCGAACGAAGAGATGCGTCTCCGCAGCTCGATCGGCTTCTTTCTGTTCACCCCGGCGGGCCACAACGAGCGCCTGCTGCGGCAGGCGGGGTTCGCGGTCTGCGAGGCGGTGGACGTGACGGACGCGGTCGTGTCGGTGTCGAGGAAGTGGCGTGACGCCCGGCACAAGCGGCGGGACCGCCTCGTGGCGCTCGAAGGCGCCGAACACTTCGAAGGCATCCAGCGGTTCCTGGACGCAGTGTTCATCCTCGCGAGCGAACGGCGCCTTTCCCGTTACATGTACCTCGCTACTGCGTGATCGGCCGCGGCTCGGACGGCGGTTTCGGCATCTCCTCCTTGCTGAACCGCGGCAGCATTTCGTCGCGCATCGCGACGTGGTGCACCGCGGCGGCGATCGCGATCGCCGATCGCATCGCGTCTTCGGGGATGACTCGCTCGTACGTGTCCAGGTTGGTGTGCCACGTGTAGCTGCCGTACTGGATCGGATCCTGCCCCAGCCCGATTCCCGGCAGTCCCGCCTCGTTGAAGGACGTGCTGTCGGTGCCGCCGCTGCGGCGGCTCTTCGTGACCGACGCGCCGACGATCCCGAAGTCTTCGAACGGCGCGAACGCCTCCTTCAGGATCTGCCCGGCACTCTTCGGGCCGAACACGCTCGCGCCGCGGATCCTTCCCGTCCCTGAGTCAACGTTGAAGTAACCGTTGAACGTCGCGAACTCCGGCTTGGGGCTCTCGAACGTGCCGAAGTGCTCCTTTACGTACGCCTTCGAGCCGAGCAGGCCCTGCTCCTCGCCCGCCCAGAGCGCCACGCGGATCGTGCGCCGCGGGGCAATGCCGATGGCTTTCAGGATCCGCGCGGCCTCCATCATCGTGGCGGCGCCGATCGCGTTGTCCGTCGCGCCCGTGGCGGCGTGCCACGAGTCGAGGTGCCCGCCGAGCATGACGACCTCGGTCTTCTTGTCCGTGCCCGGGATCTCGGCCACGACGTTGTACGCGGTTTTTCCTTCCGGGTGATCGCGGTTGACGATCGTGAACTCCAGCTCCACCGGCGTGCCGTCGTCCAGGATCCGGCTGATGCGCCCGTAGTCCTCGTTCCGAAGCACGACGGTCGGCACCGCCTTCGTGGTGTCGTACGTGCGGTTCTGGAAGGCGCGAATCTGCCCGTGCTCGCGGCCGGCGTCGTTCAGGCGCACGAGGACGCCGTTCTGCACGAGAAACCGATCGACCTGTTCGTTGATCTGGGCCGCGGTCAGCTGTCCGTCGCGGGGCCGCGGCGTGTCCGGCGGCATGTACGGCGGCGCGGGGTTGTCGAGATCGAACCGGCGGCGCAGCGTGTCCTCATCCATCCGCGCCGGGGAAAAGGTCAGCGTCACGTTCACCTTGGCCGGCGCGCCCACCAGCACGATGCGTCCATTGATCTTCGCCTTCACGGAGTCGAAGTACTTCGCGAGCTCTTCCTGCGTCGGGCACTTCGGCGGCTCGGGAGGCGCCGCCGGCCGCGCCGGCTGCGCAGCGAAGGGGTTGAATCCCGCCCCGGCCGGCGTCGCGCATTGCGGCGGCTCGATCCTGATCGCCTGCGCCGTGACCGTGCCCTTCGTGCCCGGCGTCCAGGCGAGGACTTCGCCCACGAGCGTGTCCTTCACCGGGGAGAGGATGTATCCGGAGAAGCGCTCGTTCGTCCAGCCGGCACGGCCGAAATCCCAGGGCTCGAGGTGCGCGTTCTCGAGTCCCCATTCCGTCATCTGCTTCGCCGCCCAGTCCGCCGCCGCCTTGTAGTTCGGGGAGCCGGTCAGCCGTGGGCCGTACACGTCGGTGAGGTGATGCAGCGTGCGCATCAGCTGCGAGCGCTCGCGTCCCTCCTTCCTGATCTTTGCGTTGGTCGCGTAGTCGATGGTCTCGTCCGCGATGAGCGATGCCGCGCCCGCGACCAGGGCTGCGGCCAGCAGGAACACGACAGATCTCGATCTCAGCATGGGGAAGGCTCCAGTTCGTATGCGGGAAAACATAGCACGGCGCGGCGGGGCCCCGGGCTATCATTCGCGCGGATGCTGCTGACGCTCGTGCTGTCGCTCGCGTGCCTGCTGGCGGCGACGGACGATCGGGTCGCGCCCGCGCGTCCCGTCAAGCTGACCGCGGCGGCGGCGGCCGCCGTGGTCGCGGAGACCGAGAAGGTGAGGGCCGATGCGGAAGCCTGGCTTCGACGCGGGCCGACGTCCTATCTCGCGACGATCGCGCGGCAGGATTTCGGCGATCGCGCGACGCTCACGGTCGGACGGTTTCCGTCGACATGACGAGGGCCGGGACTTACGAAGAACGTAAAAATGGGGTCAGACCCCATTTTTCAGCTCGTCAAGTGAAACTTGCCGACCATCATCTGGAACACCGGCGCGTACTTCTCGAACAGGTCCTCCGGCAGATAGAAGCTCATGATCACGTAGTGCTCGGGGTACTGGACGACCAGTCCCACGTGCCGGAAGGTCGTCGGCTCGCCGCGACTGGTTTTCTGCTTGTACGTGGCGCGCATGATGGCCGCCGGATGCCCCTCGTGTTCCGTCCGTTCGGCGTCGTGGAGCTGCAGTTCCGCCTTCTTCGACAGGGCGTCCTGCATCGCCTTCAGGGTTGACGCAAGATCCGGCGGCATGTCGGACTTCGGCGTGATCTGCAGCTCGACGCTGGCCTCGTACGCCTCGGTGCCTTTCTGCCCCTCATAGACGATGGTGCCGTACTCGGTCTTGCGCGCGACCCAGTCCGCCGGGATTTCGCCGGCGAAGGGCGCGTTCGTGATCGAGAACGTCCGAGTGCCCGCTTCCGTCGCGCTGGCTGGCGGCGGATCCGCCGGCGGGGCGGATTCGGGCGTGGCCTCCGCGCGGCGCTGCGGGGGGCCCGGCTCGGGCGGCGGGGGCAGTCTCTTGAGGCGCGCTTTCACCTTAGGGAAGTCTGCGCTGCCCTTCCTCAGCGTCCTGGCCGGCAGGAGCGCCGAGTACTCCTTCGTCGCGTTCGCCCGATCGATCGAGAACGGGTGCGTGCGCGTCATCAGGTCCCAGCGTTTGCGCGAAGACGGCGACATCGACTCGAACATCTGAAACATCTCGGCGAGTCCCAGCGGGTCGTACCCGGCGTCATACGCGATGTGCACGGCAAGCCGATCTGCCTGCTCCTCCTCCTCGCGGCTGAACGCCAGCATGGCGTAGGGGCTCCCGGCTTTGACCATCCACGTGAGGACCTTCGCGAGCTTGCCCTTCTGCTGCTCGAGGCTCTTCAGCTGCTGCTCGTCTTTGATCAGCTTCGTGAATTTCTTCGCACTGTGATGCGCCACCGAATGGCCGATCTCGTGCGCCAGCACGCCGGCGAGCTGGTTCTCGCTGGTGACCGTTTCGAGCAGCCCGCGATACACGAAGATGTAGCCGGGCACCGTGGAGGCTTGCACGTCGGGGCTGTTCAGCACGTAGACCTCGTAGCTGCGCGGGAAGCCTTTCGCGTGCGGGACGAGTTCGGCGCACAGGCGCTCGACGTACGAGTTCACCAGCTTGTCTTCGAGCTGCGGCACGCCGCTCGAGGCGAGGTCCTTCGCATACATCAGACCGAGCTCCCGCTCGTCGGCGGGGGTCAGGCCGTTCTCCGAGCCTCCAGTGGGGTTCTCCGCAATCTCGTAGTTCTCGGCGAACGCCTGCTGCGCGCTGTGGAGCAGCGCCTTCGCTTCCGCCGCGTCAGCGGCCGGCACGGGCATCTTCAGATACCGCATCCACATGCGGACGGCATCGCGGTACTCCTGCGCTTCTTCGTGCGCCGCCGCCATGCCGACCAGTGCGCGCAGGTTGGTCGGGTCCTTCTTGTACACCTTCGAATACCGCTTCATCGCATCATCCGGCCGATGAAGCTTCAAGTAGGCGTACGCGGTCGCGAACTGATAGTCGAGATGCTCGCCGTACTTCTTCTCGGCGTTGCGGAAGGCGCTCTCCGCCTCCTTCCACGCGCCCTGGCGGGCGAAGACGAGCCCCCGATCGTAGTGCTGGAGCCCTTCGGTGCGATCCTTGGCCTTCTTTGGCGGGCCAGCCAGCGCCGACTCCTGCGACGTCTGGCCGGGAGCCAGCAGGCGATCGACGAACGTTGTCTGCGCCGCGGAGGTCGCGGGCCACAGCAACACCATCGCGAGACAGTGCAGAGAAAGAGGCTTCAGCCTCGTCATGACAGCGCTCCAGTTACAGGGTGTGGGGAGAGACCTGCCAGAGCGAGGACGCCAGGCCCGGCGCACCGGGGTGATAGCATCCCCCCGGCGATGGTCCTCTCCTTACTTCTTCGTATCGGCGCGTGGAGGCGTATGCTGCGCTACCATCGATCGGCGCGGATGCAGCGGCGGGAAAGCGTGCGCACGTGAAGACCGCGTTCACCATCATCCTGGTCGCCGGCGCGATCGCGGCCGGTCTGAAGCTGCTCGTCCTCACGCTCGAGCCGAAGGCGGCGTTCTATCCGTACCCAGGAGAACAGGAGACGCCCGCCGACGCGCGGCTCCCGTTCGAACGCGTCACCATCCGCACATCTGACGGAGAGGCGCTCGCGGCGTGGTGGCTGCCGTCGGCTGATCCCGCGCCGGACATCCTCTTCTTTCACGGAAACGGCGGAAACCTGTCCGTGTGGTCCGACGCGATCGTCGGAATCCGCAGGCGAGGGTGGACCGTCTTCGCGCTCGATTACCGCGGATACGGGTTGAGCACCGGCAAACCGACCGAGAAGGGGATATATCGCGACGCCGACGCGTTTCTCGACGAGTACTGGTCACGCCGGCACCGGAAAGGGCGCCGGGTCGTGTACTGGGGTCGCTCGCTCGGCGCGACCGTCGCGGCGTACGCCACGATGAAGCGCGCGCCGGACGCACTGGTGCTCGAGTCACCGTTCGCGAGCGCGCGCACCCTCATTTCCGATAGCCCAGTGACGCGGATCCTCGGCGTGTTCCTCAGCTACCGGTTCCCGACCACCGAGTTCCTCCACGGGTACGCCGGACCTGCGCTGGTCGTGCACGGCGACGCCGACCGGATCGTGCCGCTCAAGCACGGACGCCGCGTGTACGAGGCGCTGGGTGGGCCGAAAACGCTCCACGTCATCCCCGGCGCTAACCACAACGACCTCCACGCGGTCCGCCCGAGCGTCTATTGGTCTGCGCTCGAAGCGTTCGTGGCGGGAGCGGCTTCTTGAGTGCTACTAAGGCTACTAAGAATGATGGCCGCTGGGTGGGTTCTGATGAGCTCCTAAACCGCTGAGTGATCAGGACTTGAATATCAGCGTTGAGGGAGGTAGCGCTGATGAACCGGGACGAGATCAAGGGAAGCATGGATGAGGCAAAGGGGCGCGTGAAACAGGAGATCGGTGACCTCACCGACGACGAGCGCCTGCGGGACGAGGGCGAAGCGGATGAGGCGAGCGGCCGGGTCCAGAAGGGCTTCGGCAAGGCCCGCCGCCGCGTCGGGGAAGCGATCGAAGACCTGGGCGAAAATGTGAAGCGCTAGCCGCGCCTTCTCAGGTCGCGGGAACGGCAGCGGTGGCGCCGGATGTGGCTGCCACCGCTGCACTTGCGCAATTTTCTGCGTTCGTGCTATCCTCGCAAGGTTCTGGGAGACGCTAGGACACCCTATCTAGCGTCAGCCGCTCGAAAGAGTCAAACCTCTTTCGTCTGAACGAACAACACACGAGTAGGGTCAGTTCGCCGCAGGCGCCAAGCATCTGCTTCTAGGCCTGCGGCAGGTTCGAAGAATGGGGTCAGACCCCATTCTCGGATGCGTACTGTCGAAAACGGGGTCCGACCCGTCTTTCGACCTGGAGTGTCTGTGCCGACGATTAATCAGCTCGTGCGGAGGGGACGGGAGAAGGTGCTCTCGAAGACGAAGAGCCCTGCCCTGCAGGACAGCCCGCAGAAGCGCGGCGTCTGCATCCGCGTGTTCACGCAGACGCCGAAGAAGCCGAACTCCGCGCTCCGCAAGGTCGCGCGCGTGCGGCTCACCAACGGGATCGAGGTGACGACTTACATCCCGGGCGTAGGGCACAACCTGCAGGAGCACTCGCTGGTGCTCATCCGCGGGGGCCGAGTGAAGGATCTGCCGGGCGTCCGATACCACGTGATTCGCGGCACGCTCGACGCCGTTGGCGTGCAGGGACGGAAGCAGGGGCGTTCGAAGTACGGGGCGAAGCGGCCGAAGCAGTGAGGGCGTTACCGCTGTCAGCTGTCAGCTATCAGCTATCCGCTGTGTAGTTGTCAGCCGTCAGCTGCGCGAGAACGGATAGCTGAAAGCCGAGAGCTGAAAGCTGAGAGCCGAGAGCAAGCAAAGATGCCACGCAGACGAGAGATTCCCAAGCGCGACGTGCCGGCCGACCCGCTGTATAACAGCTCGCTCGTGACCAAGTTCATCAACACGGTCATGCGCGACGGGAAGCGCAGCACGGCCGAACAGATCATGTACGGCAGCCTGAAGATCATCCAGGAGAAGACCGGCGATGATCCGCTGAAGGTGTTCAAGAAGGCGGTCGAGAACGTGAAGCCGGCGCTCGAGGTGAAGTCGCGCCGCGTCGGCGGCTCGAACTACCAGGTGCCCGTCGAGGTCAACCCGAACCGCCGTCTCTCCCTCAGCATCCGCTGGCTGGTCGGCTACGCGCGGTCGCGGGGCGACGGCAAGACGATGCAGGAGAAGCTCGCCAACGAGCTGCTGGACGCGGCCAACCTGCGCGGGGGCGCCGTGAAGAAGCGCGAGGACACGCACCGCATGGCGGAGGCGAACAAGGCCTTCGCCCACTATCGCTGGTAACACAGGCATGCCACGGCAGACCCCTCTCGCCCGGACCCGGAACATCGGCATCATGGCGCACATCGATGCCGGGAAGACCACCACGACCGAGCGCGTCCTCTTCTACACGGGGATCACCTACAAGCTCGGCGAGGTGCACGACGGGACCGCGACGATGGATTGGATGCCGCAGGAACGCGAGCGCGGCAGCACGATC
>DATHTE010000006.1:0-1820 GCA_035463475.1 Vicinamibacterales bacterium | reverse complement strand
GACGCTCCGGCCGATCGCCCGCTCGAACGCGCGGTCGAGCGCGTCGCCGTGCTTGCCGAGCTCCTCGACCTCGTCGGGCGCCGTTCGGTACGGGTAGAAGCCCTGCAACCGCATCCGCCGTTCGAACTCGTCCAGCTCCTCTTCGGACCCCAGGCGCACCGCTCGGCCGAACAGCACCGTCTCCCACGCGCCGCCCGCGTCCTGCACGATCGGGATCAAGCCCTTCCCGGCGACGTCACCCCCGAGGATCACCGCGTCGACGCCGTAGAACGCCCCCGCGTTCAGGAACTTCCGAAAGCACGTCTCCGAGCCGTGGATGTCGGTCGCGAAGTAGATCGTGAAGCGAGCCATCGCGCGGCAAGGATGGTGCGCGAGCGGTACGCCGTCAACGGGACGGGTTGACTGCGAACGAGGCGGCGACCGGGCATAGTGGCGGGGCGCAGGGGGAACGCTTCTCCCGGAGGTGATTGCCGTGCCGAACAAGCGACCGAGCGTCAAGAACGAGAAGCAGTACGAGGGTCTACGGAAGAAGGGCATGTCGAAGGAGCGCGCGGCGAAGATCGCGAACACGCCGAACGCCTCGAGCAAGGGCGGGAAGAAGGCCGCGGCGAAGCGCAGCAAGCGGTCGTCGAAGAAGTCGTCGTGAGGGTCCGACGCCCTCGACCGCGCGAAAACGCGAAAGGGGGCGGCCCGAAGGCCGCCCCTTCTGCTCGTTCACGGTGACCGCTGTTAGGCGGCTCGCGTCCAGCCCGTGCGGGTGTAGTAGTCGCCGAGTCGGGCGCGGTACACGTCGTCGTCCATCAGCGTGTCATCGAACTCCGGCGAGTCCTTGATCTGATCCTTCGTGAGGTTGACGAACACCTTTCGTCCGTCGTGCTCGACACGCTCGATCGCGCCGGCCGGGATCATGACCTTGCGGCCGAAGATCCAGGGACCGGTATCGACGACGACGCACGACCGTCCGGTCTCGTTCGTCGCCTCATCGATCCGACCGATGGACCCGTCACGAGCCTCGATCTTGTAACCGGTGAGGGCCGTGGTGCCCGTTGTGCCGGTTCCCCATACGCCCTCTCGGAAGGTCCAGAGATCGGTGTTCATCATGTAGCAGCACCTCCTTCATGGCCTTATCTCATCGATACCCACTCCCTCGCCGCCCAACTCATCCCATCACGCGCAGCGCCGGGAACGCCGTTGCCAGCCCTGCCGCCTCCACCTGGTAGAGCGCCTCGAGCCGCGTGATGCCGGCCAGCCGGTACCGGCCCAGCGCGCGCAGCGTCACTCCCGGCGGCAGCGAGCGCCGCACCGACGTCCGGGCCTTGCCGGACACGAGGATCTGCCCGCCGTGCGCGACGGCGGCGACGCGCGCGACGGTGTGCACGGCGAGCCCCACGTACCCGGCGTCGGTCAGCGTCGGCCGGCCGGTGTGCACCCCGGCACGCACCTTGCACACGAGGTCCCTCGGCCACGAACGCCCGCCGAGCGCGCGCTGCAGCTCGATGGCCGCCTGGATCGCATCCGCCGGCCGCTCGAACACCGCGAAGTACTCGTCCGCCCGCGCATCGACCGTGTGCCCACCGTTGCGCCGGACGGCGGCGCGGATCGCGGCGCGCACGTCTTTCAGCACACCGGCGTACGCGTCGCCGAGCTGCTGGAGGAGCCCGGTGGAATCCTCGATGTGGGTCAGCAGGAACGCGACGGTGCCCGTCGGGAACGCCGAGAGATCCGGCGACGAGCGCTCGGACCGGATCTGCCGCGTGATGAATCCGACCGGCACGATCCCGAACCGCTTGGCCGCGTTGAGCAGCCGTTGGCGGGCGCGC
>DATHTE010000005.1:0-43142 GCA_035463475.1 Vicinamibacterales bacterium | reverse complement strand
TCGACCCGGCCACCGTCATCGCGGGCCGTCCGTCAGCGAGGTCCGAGCGCCGCTCGGTGCGTGGATCGTAGGGGTTCATCCCGTAGCCGCCGAGGGCACTGTAGTTGCCCGGCATGCCGTCCGCGATGTAGTTGGCGAGCTCCGTCATGACGGTCTTCGCGAGGATGATCGCGCCGGCCTCCCGCAGGTTACGCGTGAGCGTCGCGTCGTACGGGGGCACGAAGCCGTCGAACGCGAGCGCGCCTCCCGTGGTCGGAAGGTCCGTCGTGTGGATGTTGTCCTTGAGCGCGATCGGGATGCCGTGCAGCGGACCGCGCACGCGGCCGGCCGCCCGCTCGCGGTCGCGCTCCTCGGCTTCTGCCAGCGCTCTGGGGTTGACCGTGATGATCGCGTTCAGCTTGTCCTCGTACGTCGCGATGCGCAACAGGTACTGCTGCACCAGCTCGCGCGAGGTGACGCGGCGATCGAGAAGCGCCTTCTGCAGGTCGGAAATGGATGCCTCGATCACGCTGAACGCGGGCCGGGCAGAACCGGCACGCGGGCGGGCCGGCCGTTCCTGCGCGGCCATGCCGAGGACGCCCGCCGCTGCCGCCACGCCCAGCAGACACACCACTCGTCTCATCACGATCTCCAGGTTTTCGGACGAGGATACACTATGCGCCTTATGGGCACACAAGCGGCCGAACCGACGCGCCTGTACCGATGGATCGTGCTGGCGTTCGTCAGCCTGGCGATGTTCGGGAACTACTACGCCTTCGACGCGCTGAACCCGGTCGGGCCGCTGCTCGAGTCGCAGCTCGGGTTCGAGCAGGCGCAGATCGGCCTGCTCGACACGGCGTACAACATCGCCGCGCTGCTCGTGCTCCTCGCCGGCGGCATCATCATCGATCGCGCGGGGACGAAGGTCGCGATGATCGCGTTCGGCGTCCTGACGGCCGCGGGCGCGTTCGTGATCGCGTCGTCTCCAAGCCCGGTCGTCATGGCGGCCGGCCGGTTCGTCATGGGCATTGGCGCCGAGCCGCTCATCGTCGCCGCGACCACGGTGCTCGGCCGGTGGTTCAAGGGGAAGGAACTGGGGTTCGCGATGGGCGTGAACCTCATGATCGCGCGGTTCGGATCCGTCGCCGCCGACAACTCACGGAACTTCGCCGGCGGGCTCTTCCACTCCTGGCAGCCGCCGCTCGTGCTCGCCGCAGGTGTGGCCTGCCTGTGCATTGTCGCGGGCATCGTCTACGCGCTGCTGGAGCGCCGGGCCGAGCGCGCCTTTCCGCGCGATACCAGCGTGACCACCGACAAACTCGTGGTCGCCGACCTGGTACGCTTCAACCGGTCATACTGGTACATCGTGGGCCTGTGCGTCACGTTCTACTCCGCGATGTTCCCCTTCCGGCGCTTCGCCAACATCTTCTTCGTGGATGCGCACGGGGCCACGCAGGAGCAGGCGGCGTTCCTGAACGGCCTGCTCCCGCTGACCGCGATGTTCGCGACGCCGTTGTTCGGGCTGCTGGTGGACAAGGTCGGCCGGCGCGCGCTGCTGATGACCGCGGGCTCCCTGCTGCTGTTCCCGGCGTTCCTGCTGATGGCCCACACGCGCGTGCCGCTCGCGTTTCCGGTCGCGCTGCTCGGCATCGCGTTCTCCCTCGTCCCCGCCATTCTGTGGCCCTCCGTGACGTACCTCGTCGACGAGAAGCGGCTGGGGAGCGCGTACGCGCTGATGACGTTCTGCCAGCAGATCGGCTGGGGGACGATGGCGTGGGCGATTGGCAGGGTGAACGATTTCTCGAGCGCGAGCGCCACGCACCCCGCGGGCTACGTGGCGGGCATGTGGATGTTCGCGGCGCTCGGTTTCTCCGGCCTGCTGTTCTCGTTCCTGCTGTGGCGCTCGGAGCGCGGCCCGCAGGGACATGGGTTGGAGACGATAAGGGCGTGAATGAAACCAACTACGTCCCTTCATCCCTATGGACTGTTTGCGGCGAGAACGCGGGGATGCAGACGGCGATGTACTCCGCGCCACCGGCGTGCGGCGTGCTGTAGCGGACCCATTCGCCCGACGTCGCAACGACCGCCTGCCCGGCATGCACGTCCAGCACACCACCTTCGTGCTCCACGCGCAGCGTCCCCCGAAGCACCACGGTGATCTCCTCGAACTCCGGGCGCTGCCCGGGCTCCGTCCACCCTTCAGGCGACTTCATCCGCGCGACGCTGACGCGGTCGTGGCCGCTGTTCACGCGCCCGGCGTACTCTTCGATGACTTTTGGCTTATTGCCAACGCACGGGATAACTGACGGCGCTTTGAGGAGGGTCGGCATGCGACGAATGTAGCACGCGTGCCAGATCCGCGCGCACCTCTTCGATCGACTGGTAGCGCGACGCACGGTTCTTCTCGAGCGCACGGTGCGCCGCCCAGTCCACGCCGGTCGGCAGGAGCGGGTTGAGCCGGCCCGCCCGTTCGGGAGACGCGTGCAGGACGGCGGCGATGATCTCTTTCGCGTTCCGTCCGGAAAACGGCAGCCGGCCGGTGGCCATCTCGTAGAGCACCACGCCGAACGCGAAGACGTCCGCCCGGCCATCCAGCTCGTGCCCGAGCAGCTGCTCCGGAGAAAGATACGCGAGCACATCGACCGGCAGCGAGTACCGGCGATCCGGCGTGATGCACGCGGCCCTGGCGATACCGAAGTCGAGGAGCTTCACCTGCCCGCGGACCGTCACGTACACGTTCGATGGCCTGAGGTAGCGATGGACCACGCCGGCGCCGTGCGCCGCCGAGAGGGCATCGGCGATCTGCGTGCCCACATCCAGGAGCAACGGAACGTCCATCGGGCGCCCGGTCAGCATCGCGCTGAGCGGCTCTCCGCCGAGCAGCTCCATGACGATGAAGTAGCGGTCGTCGTACTCGTCGACTTCCTCGACGGTGCAGATGTGCGGATGACGGAGCGCCGAGACAGCCTGTGTCTCGCGGCGGAGTTCTTCGAGCGCGTGGAGATCCCGACAGACCGACGGCTGCAGCAGCTTGACGGCCACGTGCCGGCCGAAGCGCAGATCTTCCGCCTGATAGACGTCCCCGGTCCTCCCGCCACCCAGGCGACGGATCATCCGGAAGTGCGCAAACGTCTCCCCAATCATGGATGTCTGGCAATAAGGTCGGCCGGACGGGTACCGCTGTCAAGAGACATCGGCTATTATCCGTCGGCATGCGCCCGGGTCCGCCTGCCTCTGTAGATTCTCTCAGCGAGTTCACGTTCAAGGCCGTCCTGGCGGGTGTTGTACTTGGCATCATCTTCGGCGCGGCGAATGCATATCTGGGCCTCCGAGTCGGGCTGACGGTCTCAGCCTCCATCCCTGCGGCGGTGATGACCGTCGCGCTCTTCCGCGCGTTCCGCGCCCGCGGCACGATCCTCGAGGCGAACCTGTCGCAGACGATCGGGTCGGCGTCGACGTCGCTCGCGAGCGGCACCATCTTCACGATCCCCGCGCTGTTCATGTGGGGGATGATCCCGCCCTACCTGCAGGTCGTGGCGCTCTCGTTTCTCGGCGCGGTGCTGGGCCTCGCGGCGATGATTCCGCTCCGGCGGCTCCTGATCGTCCAGAGCCACGGCGAGCTGCCGTATCCCGAGGGCACCGCTTGCGCCGAGGTGCTGCGCGCGACGACGGGCGGCGCCGGTGCATCGGCAGGCGCGAGCGCCTGGATCTTCCGCGGCATCGCCGTCGGCGCGGCGGTCAAGCTGATTGTCTCGCTGGCGTTTCTCACGCCGGGCAGCGTGCACGCACTCCTCCCCGTCCTGCCGAAGGCGGAGGTAGCTCTCGAGCTCGCACCGGCCCTGCTCGGCGTCGGGTTCATCCTGGGCTATCGCCAGTCGGGCGTGCTCGTGTCGGGCTCGCTGATCTCCGCGCTCGTCCTGACGCCGCTCATCGCCTGGCTCGGCGCGTCGCTGTCTGCGCCGCTCTACCCCGAACCGAGCAAGATCATCGCGGACATGAGCGCGGGCGAGATCTGGGCGCGGTACGTCCGCTACATTGGGGCGGGCGCCGTCGCCGCGGCGGGCATCATCACCGTCATGCGCGGGCTGCCCACGATGGCGGGCGCCTTCATGGCGGTCGCCCGCGGCGTGCGGAGTCAGGGCGGCGCCCTGGCGGCCGGCGCGGACACCGATCGGACCGATCGAGACCTGCCCGGTACGTTCGTCGTGGCTGCCGTTGTCGGCGTTGTCGTGGTTGCGGCCGTTGTGCCCGGCGTGTTCGCAGGCGATATGGGCCCGCTCCAGCGCGCGATCTGCGCGGCGGCCGTCGGGGTGTTCGGCGTCCTGTTCGTCACCGTCGCCGCGCGAATCGTGGGGATTGTCGGCGTCTCGTCGCAGCCGACCTCCGGGATCGCACTCATCACGCTGATCGGCATCGCATCGATCTTCGCCGCGGCCGGGTGGACCGACCCGGGCGCGCGCGCCGCCGTCCTGACCGTCGGCACGATCGTCGCCGTCGCGGCATCGAAGGCCGGCGACATCTCGCAGGATCTGAAGACGGGTTATCTCGTGGGGGCCACTCCGGCGCGCCAGCAGTTCGGGCAGTTGATCGGCGCGTCGTTCGCGTGCTGGGCCGTCGCCGCGACCGTGATCCTGCTCGGCACGGCGTACACCTTCGGATCGCGCGAAATCCCCGCGCCGCAGGCGACGCTGATGAAGACGATCATCGAAGGCGTGCTCGCCGGCGCGTTGCCGTGGGGCCTCGTGCTGTCAGGGGTGGGCCTCGCCGTGAGCGCGCTGCTCTGCGCGGTGTCGCCGCTCGCGTTCGCGATTGGTGTCTACCTCCCGCTCGCCACGATGGGCGCGATCTTCGTCGGGGGATGCCTGCGCGCGTTGAGCGGGCGCGCCGACGCGGCGACGGCCGCGCGCGGGCCCGACACCGGTATCCTCGCCGCCTCCGGGCTCGTCGCGGGCGAGGGGCTGGCGGGAGTGCTCGTCGCAGCGCTCGTCGCGGCGCAGTTGGTGCCGCGCAGCATGGCGCCGCGGCTGTCGGGCGCCGCCGGCGAGGCGGCGGTCGTGCTGATGTTGATTGCGGTCTGCGCGTTTCTCTACAGGGCCGCCAAAAAGCAGCCTCTGTAATTCGAACTAGTCCGTGGCTGCCACAAAGGGCGCCGCCGCTAACGCTGCACGCGTATCGTCGCGCGGTACTCGTCCGGCGCGATCGTCCGCGAACTGAACGGATACGGCTGCAGCTCGACCAGCGAGATCGTCAGGTCGCCGTGCTTCACCGGCTGCATGGAGCCGGTGTGCAGGTCGTACGCGACCTCGCTCCCAGGGAACGCCAGCACCGTGATCCAGACTGTCGCGTCTCCACCTTGAATGCAGACCGCGTCGGCCGGACACCGCGAGTCTCCGGTGACCTGGTCGAAACGAACCCGGATCGCCGCCCCCTCGACGCTCGTGGTCTGGCCGGGCGCGAGCACGAACTGCCGGTCGATCGGGCCGTCCGGCGCCGTCGGCCTGTCCAGCAGACACCCCGTCGCCGCCAGGAGACAGAAAACGAGGATTCCCTGCCGCATGCGATGCCCCACCACACCGATCGTGCCAGAAAACAGGCGACAAGTGGGACGGTCGCGCTTTTTGCTGGTCAGACGCCCGCCTGGGTGATCGTAAACGTCTGACCGCCCACGGTGATCGAGCCGCTGCGCGCCGCCCCGCTGTTCGCGGCGACGTTGAATGTCGCGCTGCCCGGTCCGCTCCCGCTCGCGCCCGACGCGATGGCGATCCAGTCCGCGCCAAGCGTGACCGACGCGCTCCATCCGCAACCGTCGCCGGCTGTGACCGTGATCGTGCCGCTGCCCCCCGCTACGTCGAAATTCTGCGCGGCCGGCGAGATCGTCACCACGCACCCGCTGTTCTGCGTCGCCGTGAACGTCTGGCCGCCGGCCGTGATCGTCGCGCTGCGCCCGGGACCGGTGTTCGCGGCCGCGCTGAAGCTCACGGTCCCGTTCCCGGATCCGCTCGCGCCTGCCGTGATCTGCAGCCACCCGTCGCTGGAAGCCGCGTTCCACGCGCATGAGCCAGGCGCCGTCATCGCAAAACTGCCGCTGCCCCCACCCGCGTCGAACAGCTGGCCGGTGGGGCTGATCGAGTACGAGCAGGCGACGGCGACCGTCGGCTGCGTCACCGTGTGGGTCTGCCCCGCGATCGTGAGCGTCGCGGTCCGCGCCGATCCGGGGTTCGCGTCCGCGGCGAACTGCACCGTCGCCGGGCCGCTTCCGCCCGTCGCCGACGTTACGCGCAGCCACGCGTCGGAAGAGGAGACGACCCAGCTGCATTCGGCGCCGGTGGCGAACGACACACTGCCCGATCCCCCTTCGGCCGGCAGCGTGCTGGCGGGCGCGCTCAACGAGTACGAGCAGCCGGCCAACTGGTGAACGCCGAACGTGCGACCCTCCACCGTTATCGTGGCGTCTCGTGCCGCCGCCGCGTTCGGCTCGACGGTGAACTGCACGGTGCCGCCGCCCGACCCGCTCGCCCCGGACGTGATCGTCACCCACGGCTGAGACGCGCTGGCGTTCCAGCCGCACCCGTCGCCCGTCGTCACGGCGAACGAACCGCTGCCGCCCCCGGACGCAAACACCTGGCTCGACGGGTTGATCGAGAACGTGCACCCTGCCCCCTGCGTCACCGTGAACGTCCGCCCGGCGGCCGTCAACGTTGCGTTACGCTCGGGTCCCGTGTTCGCGAGCACGCTGAAGCGCACGTCGCCCGGTCCCGAGCCGCTCCCGCCGGCGGTGATCGTGATCCACGGCGCGTTGCTGGCGGCCGTCCAGGAGCACCCTGCGGCCGTGGCGACCTGCACCGTGCCTGTACCGCCCCCCGCCGCGATCGACGCGCTGCTGGACGACAGGTTGAAGCTGCAGCCCGCCGTCTGCGTCACCGTGAAGACGTGCGTGTCAACGCGAAGCCTGCCGGTCCGCGTCGGGCCATCCCACGCCGAGACCGAGAAGGCGACCGTGCCCGGGCCGTTGCCAGCCTGTCCTGATGTCATCGAGATCCAGGCGGCCTCGCTTTGGGCCGTCCACGCGCACCCCGGCGCGGTATTGACGACGACCGTCCCGGATCCGCCGCTCGCTCCCACCGTCTGCGCTGTCGGAGTGATCGCCGTGGCACAGCCAACCCCCTGCGTAACGGCGATGGTATCCGCGGCCACGATCAGCGTGCCGGTGCGCGCGGGGCCATCCGTCGCGCGCACGTCGTACACGACCTGCCCGTTCCCGGTGCCCTGCGCGCCCTCCACGATCGTCAGCCAGTCGGCTTCGCTGCGCGCCGTCCAGGTGCAGAGCGCGCTGCTCGCGCTCACGCTCAAGGTGCGGCGCCCGCCTTCGGGCGGAGCCGAATCGCTCGCCGGTGACACGGTGAATGTGCACGGGGCCGCTTCCTGCGTGATCGCGACCTGCTGGTCACCGACCGCGATCGCGCCGCGCCGAACGGTGGGATCGTTGTTCTTCGTGACGGAGAAGCCGACCTTCCCCTCCCCCTGGCCGTTCGTGCCGCCGAGCTGTATCCAGCCGCCGTTAGCGGATGCCGTCCACTGGCACTCGCGGTTGGTCGTGACCGCCAGCGTACCGGTGCCTCCGGGCGGTCCGAACGACGCGGGATCGGCATTGGCGGTGACGGCGCACTTCACCGTGGAAGGCGACGTCACAGTCTGAGAAGTGCCGCCGCACGCCAGCGATGCCGCCGTCGTGAACGCGAAGGTCGCCGCGAGCAGAATCCTGCGCATTTCCGTGGTCGCGCGGCTGGAAAAGGACCAGCTCGCGCGAGCGGTGGGGTCACGCTTCAAGAAGCGTTCCCCCGCTGGCAGTGAGTCGCGCGGCCGGCGCGAGAAAGTCGTCGCAGGCGGGTTCGATTCGCCGGGTTTCCGGCACTTTCCCGTCGAAAACCGCCAGAAACGGCGCATGGCTGAGGCATGCGCGTTGCTAGCTCTGGTGTCGTGCCCTCCATTCTCGTAGACGGTCGTACCCTCGAGCTGAACGAGGAGGGTTTCCTCGCCGATCCCGCCCAGTGGAACGAAGAAACCGCGGCCGCGCTGGCGCGCGCCGAAGAGGGAATCGAGCGCCTCACCGATCGCCACTGGGCGGTCGTCCACTGCATTCGCAACTACTACGTCGAGAAGGGGCTCGCGCCGATGATTCGCCTGCTGTGCCAGCAAACGGGCCTGCGGCTGCGCGAGATATACGACCTCTTTCCCTCCGGTCCCGCCAAGGGGGCGTGCAAGGTCGCGGGGCTGCCAAAACCCGATGGGTGCGTCTAGCCGGGCGTGGCGAGGCGTGTTCTACGCCTTCGGCCGCGGGATGGACCCGCGGGGCAAGGACGGCGTACGCGCGCACCCGCTGGTGTTCTGCGGCGGCGTCCTGTTCCACGTCGGCATCTTCACCGCGGGCCTGACCCTGGCGTTGCTCCTCGGAGGCATCGCGCTTCCCTCGCCTGCGCGTCAAGCCGCCGTTGTCCTCCTGGCGGCCGCGATCGCGAGCGGCCTGGGGCTCTTGGTGCGGCGCGTGCGAACCCCGGTTCTGCAGGCGATCAGTGTGCCGGACGACTACTCGAGCAACCTGCTCGTGCTGGCGTTTCTGAGCGCCGGCCTCATCGCGCAGTTGGCGCCGGGCGCGGCCACCTCGTTCGCGATCGCGGGCGCGGCGCTGGTCGTCTACGCACCCTTCAGCAAGATCCGACACAGCGTGCTCTTCTTCGTCGCCCGCGCCCGGTTCGGCCTGTTCATTGGACGCCGCGGCGTGTTCGCGCGGCGCGCGGCTGGAGGCTAGCGTGCGCGGGCGGTTGCGCCTTGCCGACGCGATCGACCTCGGGGCGTGCGTCCGCTGCGGGCTCTGCGCGGAGAGCTGTCACTACTACCGCACGAGCGGCGACGCGCGCGCGACCCCTGCCTACAAGGTACGGCTCGCCGGCGAAGTGCTCCGCGCCGGCAACGGCGCGGGGACGGCGATGGCGGAGCCGCGCGCGACCGAGTGGGTTGACGAGCTGTTCGGACGCTGCTCGATGTGTGGGCGCTGCACCGCGCACTGCACGTCCACCGTCAACGTCGCCGGGCTCGTGCGGTCCTCCCGCACGCGGCTCGCGGCCGCAGGGCTAGTGCCCACCGACCTCCAGGCGACGGTGAACACCGCGGTCAAGACCGGCAACAGCATGGGCATCACGCGAGAGGAGTGGATCGAGACCGTGCAGTGGCTCGAGGAGGAGTTGCGCGCGGAGACGGGCGATCCTGCCGCGCGGCTCCCCATCGATCAGCCGGGAGCCGACTTCCTGTACGCGGTGAACCCGCGCGAGCCAAAGTTCTTCCCGCTCTCCCTGCTGGCCGCCGGCGCGATCTTCCACGCGGCGGGGGCGAGTTGGACGCTGGCGAGCGACTGGTTCGATCTGACGAACTACGGCCTCTTCAGCGGCGACGATGAGGCGGCCGCGCTGTTCGCGTCGCGGCTGCGTCAGGCCATGCGGCGACTCGGCGCGCGGGCGCTGGTGCTCGGCGAGTGCGGTCACGGCTTCAACGCGAACCGCTGGCGCGCGCCCGAGTGGTTGAACGAGGCGGACCCGCCCCGCGTCCTCAGCGTGCTCGAACTCGTCGCCGGGTACGTCCGCGAGGGCAGGCTCCGGCTCGATCCGTCACGAAATGCGGCACCGGTAACGCTCCACGACCCGTGCAACCTCGTGCGGCTGGGCGGGATCGTGGAGGAACCGCGCGCGATCCTGTCGGCCGCCGTGGCGCACTGGAGCGAGATGACGCCCCACGGCGAGCAGAACTTCTGCTGCGGCGGCGGAGGCGGCCAGCTCGCGATGGCGCGGTTCGCGAAGCGTCGGCTCGCGGCCGGGCAGCTCAAAGCGGAACAGATCCAGCGAACCGGCGCGCACGTCGTGGCCGCACCGTGCCACAACTGCGTCGATCAGCTCACCGATCTCAACAAGCAGTACAGCCTGGGCGTGCAGGTGAAGACCGTCTGCGAGCTCGTGGCAGGAGCACTCGTATGGAGCACCTGATTTACCTCGACAACGCCGCCACGTCGTTTCCGAAGCCCGAGTCGGTCTACACGTTCATGGACCAGTTCTTCCGCCGGGCCGGGGTCAATCCAGGGCGCTCGGGCTACGACCTGTGCATCGAGGCCGGGCAGCTGGTCGAAGACACGCGCCGCACCCTCACGCGGTTCTTCGGCGGCACAGACCCCAGCCGGCTCGTGTTCTCCCACAATTCCACCGACGCGCTGAACCTCGCGCTATTCGGCACGCTTGGCCGCGGCGACCACGCGATCACGACCGTCGTCGAGCACAACTCGGTGCTGCGGCCGCTGTATCACATCGCGCGCGACCTCGGCGTCGAGGTGGATCACGTGCCGTGCGACGCGCGCGGGTTCGTCGATCCAGACGAGGTCCGGAAGCGGTTTCGGCCGAACACGCGGGTGGTGGCCGTGAACCACGCGTCCAACGTGATTGGGACCGTGCAGCCGGTGGCGGCCATCGGCCGCCTCTGCCGCGAGCGCAACGCGCTGCTCGTGGTGGACGCCTCGCAGACCGCGGGAAAACTGCCCATCGACGTCGCCGCCATGCAGATCGACGTCCTCGCGTTCACCGGTCACAAGTCGCTGCTGGGGCCGACGGGGATCGGCGGCCTGTACGTGCGGGAAGGCGTCGAGATCCGGCAGACACGCGCCGGCGGCACCGGCGTGCGCTCGGCTGTCCGGCATCATCTCGAGGAGTACCCCTATCGGCTGGAGTACGGCACGCCGAACCTGCTGGGCATCGCGGGGCTGCACGCCGGGCTCGAGTGGCTGTCGGCGCACGGCGTGACGGCGCTACACGAGCATGAAATGCGTCTGGCCGCCCGGCTGCGTGACGGCCTGCGGCCGATTG
Organism: Vicinamibacterales bacterium; assembly: GCA_035463475.1. Classification (GTDB taxonomy): domain Bacteria; phylum Acidobacteriota; class Vicinamibacteria; order Vicinamibacterales; family 2-12-FULL-66-21; genus JACPDI01. The sequence goes on along the minus strand of DATHTE010000005.1, from coordinate 32,265 downwards.
AGGGGGTGTCGCTGCTCTGCCAGGACGACCGTCACGATCACATCGCGGTGATCGCGTTCACGGTGGCGGGCATGGACCCGCTCGACGTCGGCATGATGCTCGATGTGGACTTCAACATCGCCTGCCGCACGGGGCTGCACTGCGCGCCGCTGCTGCACGAGCGGCTCGGTACGGTGCCGCACGGAGCGGTGCGCTTCTCCATCGGTCCCTTCAACACGGACACCGACATCGACGCCGCGGTCGGCGCGGTGCACGAGATCGCTCAGATGCGAAAGCCGGCCTGACGCTCACCAGGGCTGGTCCTCGTGCGTACGCGCCTCGGCCAGCCACTGCCCGCTGAGCGGCTCGGTCGTGAACTCAGTTTCCCGTGCGCGGCGACGGCGTACGCGCAGCACGACGAGCGCCGCGGCGCAGGCGACCGCACCTGCAGCCACAACCCAGATATTGAACATTCCCGGAGACCGTGAGCAAAACTGGTTCCGCGCCGAGCTGGCTCGAAATGCGTGGGTGAAGCGGGATCGAGCGGGGGAACCTCGTCCGCAGCGCGGACTAGATGCGTAAGACTTACCCGGTTACACAGCGGTGCCGCCGCCAAGCGACGCCATCAGGCGCTGGAAGCGTGGATGCCCGCGCAGAATGTCGAGATTGCAGTCGTTGGCGTACCACTCCCGCTGCACGATCCCTTTCTCCACCGCCTGTTCCAGGCAGTCGAGCGCCTGGTCGGACATGCGTGCCAGCGCATAAATGCAGCCGACGTTGTAGAGGAGCATCCCCTCCCCCGGTTCGAGGGCGAGCGCCTGTTTCGCCCACGCCAGCCCTTTCTCCGTCTGACCCAGCGCGACGAGTCCATTCGCCCCCATGTACAACGCTCGCACGTCATCGGGGTGCAGTGTGAGGTGTTCTTCCGCCCGCGCGACGCCGCTCCGCCGCGCCGCTTCCGCGCGCCGCGGATCGCCGAGCTGCTCGTACGCCTGTGCCACGAGCAACGGCGACTGGTAATCGTCCGGGCGCAGCGCTGCTGCCTTTTCCCACAGCTCCACCGCTGCGGCGAACCGCCCTGCCGCGAAACAGCTGCGTGCGGCAAAGTAGTGCGCGTCGAACAGCTCCGGGTTGAGGCGGATGGCTTCGTGGAACTCGGCGTCCGCTTCCTCCGCCCGGTGCTGCAGCGCCAGGGCGAGCCCCCTCGCGCCGTGCGCTTCCGCCGACTCCGGCCCGAGCTCGATCGCGCGGCGGCTCGCGGCGTCCGCCTTCGCGCAGTCCTCTGGATGTGCGCCGCCGTACATATAGAGGTAGGCGTGGCACTGGGCGAGCCCCGCGTGCGCCCGGGCGTAGTCCGGGTCCATCTCGAGCGCTCGCTGGAACATGCTCAGGGCAAACGACATCCCTTTGCGGCTGTACTGCGAATAGAACTTCCGGCCGCGGAGGTAGAGGTCGTACGCGTGGACGTGCGGCGTGGGCCGGTCGCGCAGCTTCGTGCGCTCCAGGGCGGTCAGCGAACCCCGCAGTGCCTCGGCTACCCGGCCCGCGATCTCGTCCTGGATCGCAAAGATGTCCTGGACGTCACGGTCGTACCGTTCGGTCCACAGATTGAAGCCCGTGCTCACGTCCACGAGCTCGACGCCGATGCGGAGGCGCGGCCCGGACTTGCGCACCGTCCCCTCGAGGAGCGTCTGAACGTTCAGCCGCGCGGCGAGCGCCTGCCGGTCCTGAATGGTCGCGCGCGCGAGGAATGCCGCGGATCGGGATGCCACCTGCATCCCCTCGATCCGCGTCAGCGAGAGGATGATCTCCTCGGCGATCCCCTCGCAGAGGTAATCCTGGTCCTTCTCGGGACTGAGGTCGTCGAACGGCAGCACGGCGATCGACCGGACGGGCCGCTCCGCGAGAGGTTCCGCGTCGCGCGCGACCGAGAGCGCTCGCGCGACATCCGCGGCGCTCTCCGGCCGGCGGTACGGCTCCTTCGCAAGACATTGCTGAATCGTCAGCTCGATGCTCTCGGACGCCTCCGGCCGGAAGCTTCGCACGGCGGGAGGGCTGTCTCGGAGGATCGCGGCAAAGACCTCTCCGGCCGTGTCACCCGGAAACGGCTCGCGGCCGGTCAGCATGAAGTAGAGAATCCCGCCGAGCGAGAAGAGATCCGAGCGGTGATCGACACGGCGGCCCATCACCTGCTCGGGCGACATGAACGGCGGCGTGCCGTGAACCCCGCCGTCCTGCGAATCCGACCTCGTCAGCGGCGAGGTATCCGCGTCCCCATCCTCGCGGAACATCGCCGCCAGTCCGAAGTCGAGCACCTTGACCGATCCCGCCTCGGTCACGAGGATGTTGCCCGGTTTCAGGTCCCGGTGCGTGATGCCCTGCGAGTGGGCCGCCCCGATCGCGCCGGCCAGTGGAAGCGCGAGGTCGTAGAACTGGCCCAGCGGCAGCCCGCCGTCTGGGACGTGGCGCGACAGCGGCTGCCCCGCGACGTACTCCATGGTCAGGAACGGTACGCCGTCCGCTTCTTCGACGGTGTAGATCGTGACGATCGCGGGATGCTGCGCGAGCGCGAGCGCACGCGCCTCGCGCTCGAAGCCGGCAATCAGCGTGCGGTCGGCACCGAAGGCGTGCAACACCTTCAGCGCGACGATGCGGCCGAGCCGTCCGTCGCGCGCCTTCCAGACGACGCCCATCCCGCCCGAGCCGACCTGTTCGATCAGCTCGTAGCGGCCGAGCGTCCCGCCCGGGCGCAGTTGCACGCGGGTGCTCCGCGACCTAGACGGCCGGGGTGGCCGCCGCCGACAGCTCCTCGAGGACGCGCTCCAGGGCCGCGGCGCGCTGCTTCAGCAGCTCGCGGAACTCGCGTGAGTCAGTGTGCCAGATTTCCTTGCGCAGATCGACCAGCGACGACTCGATGATCTGGCGGAGAATGACGCCGTCTTCGATGGAGACGGAGATGTGCAGCACGTGCCACCTCCAGCTTTATGCTATGGCGTCATCATACGCCATTTTGCGGCCGCGGGTATGATGCCGGCCGCGAAGGGACGGGGCGCAGAAGCGTGAAGTCGATCGCGATCACGGTGCTCGTGCTCAACATGCACGCCGGGATGGACGCCACGCTGCGCGACAATCTTGGGCGCGTGGCGGCGCTGATCCGCGACACGCGCGCGGATGTCGTCCTGCTGCAGGAGGTGGATCGCCACACGCGGCGATCGCGCGGCGTCGACCAGCCCGCGGTGCTGGAACGGCTCACCGGACTGAGATCCCTCTTCGGCCGTACGCTCGACTACGACGGCGGCACGTACGGCATCGCCGTGCTCGCGCGGGGAGACGTCACCGGGGAACTCGTGCCGTTGCGCGTCGATCCACCGCAGGCGCGGGCAGGTGGCTCGACCGAGCCGCGCGGCGTGCTGGTCTCCACGGTGGTGTTGAAGAACGGCGCGACCATCCGCGTCCTCAACACGCACCTCGATGCGAGCCGCGAGGAACACTACCGCCTGCAGGAGGTGGACCGGCTGCTCGCCTCGATCGCGGACCTGCCGCAGGGCGGCTCGCTCATCGCGGGCGGTGATTTCAACGCGACGCCCGACAGCGAGGCGTACGCGCGCCTCGCACGCGCCGGTCTGCGCGACGCGTGGCAGGCGTGCGGCAAGGGTGGCGGTCTCACCTATCCGACGGCCGGCCCGGTCAAGCGGATCGATTACCTGTTCATGGGCGAGGGCGTCGATTGCGCGGCCGCGGAGATCCCCTCGTTCGACGGCTCCGACCACCGGCCGCTCCTGGTGCGGCTCCGCGTCCGCTAGCCGCCGCCGCGGCTGCTCTCGTCGGCGAGCAACTCGATGATGTTGGCCAGGACGTCGAGGTCCACCGGCTTGACGAGGTGCGCGTCGAAACCGGCCTGCCGCGCCAGCCGCTGGTCACGCTCGGTGCCGTAGCCTGTCACCGCCACGAGCCGCACGCCTGGAGCCACGCCGCCGCGAAGATGGCGCGCCAGCTCGTAGCCGTCCATGACCGGCAACCCGATGTCGAGCAGCGCGATCTCGGGGCGGTACGTCGAGGCGATGCGGAGCGCGTTCGGGCCGTCGTACGCCACGCGTGTCTCGTAGCCCGCCATCCTGAGCATCTCGGCGAGCATCTCGGCGGCGTCCCGATTGTCGTCGACGACGAGCACGCGGCGCCGGCGGCCGGCTGCTGGCGCGAAGAGGCCCGGCTCATCGCCGCCGAGCTCCGTCCGCGCGGCGGCAACCGGCAGCGTCACCACGAACTCGCTGCCGCACCCCGGGCCGTCGCTTCGCGCCTCGACGCTCCCGCCGTGCATTTCGACCAGGCTCTTCACGATCGTCAGACCGAGCCCCAGGCCGCCCCCCGCACGGTCGAGCGACTGCTCTCCCTGCACGAAGAGGTGGAAGATGCGCGGGAGCAGGTCCTGTGGGATCCCGATGCCGCGGTCGCGGACCGAAACCCGCGCCTGCCCTCCGTTCACCGACGCCGTCACCTCGATGGGGCTGCCAATCTCGCTGTACTTGGACGCGTTCGTGAGCAGGTTCGAGAACACCTGCGCGAGCCTGACCCCGTCGGCGTCCACGATCGCGCCGGACGGAACCGCCGTGGTGAGCCGTTGCCGACGCGACTCGAGGAGCGGGCTCGCCAGTTCCACGGCCTTCGCGACGACGTCGCGCAGCTCGATGGGCGCGCGACGCAGCTCGACCTTCCCTCGCGTGATCCGGGAAACGTCCAGGAGGTCGTCAACCAGCCGGACGAGATGTTCGACCTGGCGCTCGATGACCGTGCGCTCGCGCTTCAGGAGATCGCCCCCCCGCCGGCGCATCAGCTCCACGGCGGTGAGCATGGGGGACAGGGGGTTACGCAGCTCGTGGCCGAGCATCGCGAGGAACTCGTCTTTCGCCCGGCTCGCTTTCTCCGCCTCATGGCGGGCCATCTCCAGCTCCCGCCGCGCCATCACCTGGTCGGTCACCTCATGGCACACGACCATCACGCGCTCGATCCGCCCCTCGGCGCTCCGCAGCGGCGCGTAGGTGAACGTCCAGAAGGTGTCGACGAGGCGCCCGCGCCGATCGAGCCTCACGAGCCGCTCCTCGGCGGAGTGACTGCGGCCCGAGCGCATGACTTCGCGCAGCAGGTCGTCGAGTCCCTGGCCGGTCAGCTCCGGCATCGCCTCGAGGAGCGGCAGGCCAAGCAGCGGCCGATCGCCGCTGACGCGCTGATACTCCGCGTTGGCCATCTCGAAGACCAGTTCCGGGCCGCGCAGCACGCAAATCGGCGTAGGGGCCTGCATGAACAGCTCGTAGAGCCGCGCCCGCTCCTCGCGCACCAGGCGCCGCGCGCGCGCCAGCGTCAGCTGCGACGAGATGCGGGCCAGCAGTTCGCGCGCGCTGAACGGCTTGACGATGTAGTCGTCGGCGCCGGCGGACAGGCCCTCGACCCGGGCTTCTTCACCGGCGCGCGCCGAGAGCAGCACGACGGGCACGGCCGGGAAGCGCGAGCGGACCGCCTCGAGCAGCTCGAACCCGTCCAGCCGCGGCATCATCACGTCCGCGATCACGAGGTCCGGAACCTCTCGCGCGATGGCGCTCAGCGCCGCCTCCCCGTCAGCGCACGCTTCGACCTGCCACATCGGCGACAGCAGCCGGACGAGGTACTCCCGCATGTCGGCGTTGTCGTCCGCGACGATGATTCGCGCGGGATCGCTCCGGAGTGAGGCGCCATCGTCGTCGCCGGACAGCGATACCGCCGCGGCGTCGGGACCGTGGCCGCTTTCCTCCGGCAACCACCGCAACGCCTCGCGTACGTACGCCTGCGCGCCCACGGTGGTGCCGGACAGCGTCCGCGTGGCGCACACGCGATCGCGCGGCAGGTGCGCCGAGCCGAGCGGCAGCGTGATCACGAACGTCGTGCCGCGTCCCACCTCGCTCGCGGCCTCGACGCGGCCGCCGTGCAGACGGACCAGCTCCTGGACGAGCGCGAGGCCGATGCCGGAGCCCTCGTGCGTGCGCGCGCGGGGCATCGTCACGCGATGAAAGCGCTCGAAGATGAGCGGCAGCTCCGACGCGGGAATGCCAACGCCGGTGTCGCGCACGGCGACGTCCACCTCGTCGCCGCGGCGCCGGATGCTGACGGAGATCCCTCCTTCGAACGTGAACTTCAGCGCGTTGGAGAGCAGGTTCAGCAACACCTTCTCCCACATCTCGCGGTCCACGAACACCTGCTCGCCGACCGGCGGGCAGTCGATCGTCATCGCGAGCCCCGCCCGCTCCACCGCGGACCGGAACACGCTCGCGAGGTCCGTGGTCAGCTGCGAGAGATCGGTCGGCTCGAAGACGGCCTCGACGCGCCCCGCCTCGATGCGGGAGAACTCGAGCAGCATGTTCACCAGCTTGAGCAGCCGCTGCGCGTTGCGGTGCACGCGCTGCAGCTCGCCGCTGACCGCAGGCGGGAGCGGACCTTCGCGCCCGGCGAGGAGTTCGTCGATCGGTCCGAGCAGCAGCGTGAGCGGCGTGCGGAACTCGTGGCTCACGTTGCTGAAAAACACGGTCTTGGCGCGATCGAGTTCCGCGAGTCCTTCGGCGCGACGGCGCTCGGTCTCGTGCGCGCGCGCGTTGCTCACGCCGGTGGCGATGTGATCGGCGGCGAGCTCGAGGAAGTCGCGGTACGGGGCGTCGAGCGCGCGGCGCGGGCTCACGCCCGCCACCAGGAACCCGTACGGGTGCGGCTCGCTCGGCCGGCCGATCGGCAGCACCACCGCCGACTCCACCGGTTCTGGCCACGCGTCGCCGAAGAGATCGCCGGCGCGGGCCCGAACATCGTCGATCACCACGGGCGCGGCCCACGCGTCGAACAGCGGCCACGTCGCGCCGGGATCGTCGCGCTCGATGCGCGCCGGTGGAGGGAATGTCTGGACCGGGCCCGCCAGGTTCGCCAGCCGCGCGCGCGCGCCGTTCCCCTCGATCGCGTAGAGCTGCGCGAACGGGACATCCTCGGGGCTCCCGGCGAGCGCTTCAGCGGCGCGGCGCCACGCCGCCTCCTCGCCCGACGTAATGGACGCGCCCGTCGCCAGCTCGCGCAGCACGCGCAGGCGGCGCGCGCCGAGCACGCGCGGCGTCGTTTCCGTGACGGTCACGAGCACGCCGCCCACCGCGCCGGTCTCCTCCCGAATGGGGCTGTATGAGAAGGTGAAGAAGCATTCCTCGAGATAGCCGTGGCGGTCGAGCGGCAGCATCCAGTCTTCGGCGCCCACCGCTTCTCCCTTCATCACCTGATCGAACAGAGGGCCGATGATGTGCCAGCTCTCGCGAAACGTCTCGCGGGTGCTCCGGCCGACAGCGGGGTGTTTCGTCGACCCGAGGATCGGGCGATACCCGTCGTTGTAGAACTGTGTGTAGTCGGGTCCCCAGGCGATGTACATCCCGAACCGGGACTCGAGCATCATGGAGATGGCCGTGCGCAGGCTTTGAGGCCATCCCGCCGGGTGCCCTACGGGAGTGCACACCCAGTCCGTCGCCCGGAGCAGGGCGCCCATTTCGCCCCCGCCGGCGAGGCACGACACGTCTCCCGACGCTGCAGACTCTGCAGGGTTGTAATGCACGAACGGCCCTCCACCGCGGCGAAGGAGAGGCTTGTAGCAAGTCGCGGTCCATGTCGCTTGCTCTTGCGCGTGTGGTTGCGTACAGTGGTGCTCTGCCCCGGCCGCGTCGGGCCTTCCCTGCTCCACCTGTCTTTTTTTCACTGTCTCATTCCGGGGGTCCTATGCGATCAGTTCGTCTCACCCTCTGTGCCGCCCTCGTCTCGCTGCTCGCGCTGCAATCGTCCGGCGCGCGCGCCGACGAGGGGTTCTGGCCGTTCAACGCGGCGCCGCGCGACGCGATTCGCGCCGCGTACGGGTTCGAAGTCACCAACGAGTGGCTGCAGCACCTGCGGCTCTCGGCGGTGCGCTTTGGCGGCGCCTCCGCGTCGTTCATCTCTCCGGACGGCCTCGTGCTGACCAACCACCACGTGGGCCTGAGCACGATCCAGAAGCTCAGCACCCCTGAGCGCGACCTCGTGAAGAACGGCTTCACGGCCGCTACCTTCGCCGACGAACTCAAGGCGCCGGACGTCGAGCTGAACGTGCTCATCAGCATCGACGACGTGACGGCGCGGGTGAACGCGGCGGTGAAGAAAGAGATGAGCCCCGCCGAGGCGCTCGTTGCCCGCCGCGCGGCGATCGCGACGCTCGAAAAGGAGTCGCTCGCGGCAACCGGCCTGAAGAGCGACGTCGTTACGCTCTACCAGGGCGCGCTCTATCACCTGTATCGCTACAAACGGTACACGGACGTGCGGCTGGTGTTCGCGCCGGAGTTCGACGTGGCGTTCTACGGCGGCGACCCGGACAACTTCACGTACCCGCGCTACTGCCTCGACGTGTCGATCTTTCGCGTGTACGAGAACGGCGAACCCGCGAAGGTCGAGCACTACCTGCGCTGGTCCGCGGCGGGCGCGAAGGCGGACGAGCCGATCTTCGCGGTCGGGCATCCGGGCAGCACGCAGCGGCTGAACACGCTCGCGCATCTGCAGTACCTGCGCGACGTCGGCTTGCCCTGGTCGATTCGCGTGCTCGAAGCGCGTCACACGGTGCTGACGGCATACGCCACCGGCGGCCCCGAACAGAAGCGCCAGGCGGGGGACGAGATCTTCGGGATCGAGAACTCGCTCAAGTCGCAGCGGGGCCAGCTCAGAGGCTTGCAGGACGCAGCTCTGATGGGCACCAAGGAACAGAGCGAGCAGGCGCTCCGCCGGGCGGTGTCGACGGATCCGGCCAGGCTCGCGGAGTATGGCCCGGCGTGGGACGCGATTGCCGGTGCGCGCCGCGCGCTGGCCGGCTTCTACAAGGAGCAGACGCTGATCGAAGGGGGCTCCGCGCTGGGCACCCGCCTCTTCTCGCACGCTCGCACCATCGTGCGGCTTGCGGCCGAGAGCGCGAAGCCGGAAACCGAGCGGCTGCCCGAGTTCACCGAGGCGCGGCGTCCCACGCTCGAGCGCCAGCTGTTCTCCCCCGCGCCGATTTATCTGACGCTCGAGAAGGCGAAGCTCGCCGGCGCCCTCGCGTTCGCGGTGACCGAGCTCGGCGCGGACCATACCTTGATCCGGCAGATCCTCGCGGACAGGACCCCCGAAGCGCGCGCCGCCGAACTCGTGGACGGCACGGCGCTCGCCGACGTCGCGGCGCGGAAAGCGCTCGTCGCGGGCGGCGCCGCCGCGGTGGAGGCGTCGTCCGATCCGATGATCGTGCTTGCACGCGCGCTCGACCCCGACGCGCGCGCAATCCGCAAGCGCTACGAGGACCAGGTCACCAGCGTCGAGCGCGACTCCTACGCCAGGGTCGCGCAGGCCGTCTTCGCCACCCAGGGGCCGAAGGCATACCCGGACGCGACCGGCACGCTGCGACTGTCATACGGCGCGATCGCCGGATACAAGGAACAGGGGGCCGAGGTCGTGCCGTTCACGACGTTCCGCGGTCTCTACGAACGCCAGGCCCAGCACGGCGCCCAGCCCCCGTACAAGATCGCGGACTCGTGGATGCAGAAGAAAGCGGCGCTCGACCTGGACACGCCGTTCAACTTCGTCTCCACGGCCGACATCGTCGGCGGGAACAGCGGATCGCCCGTGGTCAACCGCCTGGGAGAGCTGGTGGGTGTGATCTTCGACGGCAACATCCAGTCACTGCCTGGATACTTCGCCTACGACCTCGCCGTGAACCGCGCCGTCGCGGTGGATTCGCGGGCGATCCTCGAAGCGCTGCGCAAGGTGTACGGCGCGCAGCGCCTCGTGGACGAGATCACCGGGAAGAAGTTGTCGCGGCGCTGACCTGCTTCAGCAGCTCCCGGACGGCCGTCTCGAGCTGCACGTCCTTGCCGGTGTAGCTCTCGCCGACGGGGCGGGTCACGGGAACGTCGACGGGTCGCGGATGCATTTCCATCTGCGACCCGTCGCTCGCCGTGATCCGGATGAACGGGATGCGCAGCATCGACCCGTCGATGAGCGCCTGGTTGCTCGTGTAGATGATCCAGCCGGCGGTCGGCTCACCCACGACCTTGCCGAGCCGCAGCGTCCGATAGCCCTCCGTGAAGTCCTCCGCGTCCGACAGCGAGTGCTGGTTCGTCACGAGAACGGTCGGCAGCTCGAGGGCGCGTTGGCCGAGCAGGTGGCGCGACGAGGTGGCCGGAAGCCCGCGATAGGCCATCGAGAAGTAGCCCCGCCTGGCGAACACGTCGATCGCGTAGACGTTCACGAAGCCACCGTTGTTGTTGCGGATATCGACCACCACGCCTTTCCTGGCGTGGTTCTCCGTGTCGAGATCGATGAAGAGCTGGTTCAGCGCGTCCGCGCTCATGTCGTACATGTGCACGTACCCGAGCGCGCCGCCGCTGACCTTCTCGACGTAGGCGCGGCGTCCCTCGACCCAGTCCCGGTACAGCAGCCCTTTTTCCGTGTTCTGGTTCACGGGGCGCACGACGACCTCGCGCGGCTTTCCCGGCGTGCGCTCCAGGCGCAGAGCGACCCGCCGCCCGATTGAGTGCTGGAGGAGCTGATCGAGGTTCGTGCGTCGATCCAGCGGACGGCCGTCAACCGCGGTCAGCACATCACCAGGTGCGATCTCCCGCGCGAGCGCCGCCGGCCCGAGCGGGAGCACCGAAGCCACGCGTAACCGGCCGCTCGACTCATATTCGCCGCGGTCGAACTCCAGCCCGAGCCGCCCCGTCACGATCTGCGCGCTACGCGGCGGCGCTGAGATCCCGGTGTGCGACGCGTTCAGCTCGCCGATCATCAACGACATGAGCCGCCGCGTCTCGTCCGGGTTGCTCGACGCGGCGATGCGCGGCTCGTAGCGCCGGCGCGCCTCTTCCCAGTTCAGGCCGTTGAAGCGCTCGTCGAAGAAGCTGTCTCGGAGCCAGGTCCACGCCTCCGTGAACATCGCGCGGTTCTCTTCCCGGAAGTCGACGTCGATCTGCGCCTCCACGGGGATCGGTTTCGGCTCGCGGCGCTCGACGGTGACGTTGAACACGCGTCCTCGATCCAGGTAGAAGAGCTCCTGGCTGTCCGGCGTGAACTGCGCGAACCCCTTGCCGCCGGGAGTTGACGAGATCTGCCGCGCCACAGCCGGCTCCTTCGACAACTCGTCGAGCGAGTAGAGATACAGATTCTCCTGGCCGGCCGCGCTCGCCGTGACGGCCAGCCACTTGCCGTCGGGGCTGATGGCGAGCGAGCCGATGTCGAGCCCGATCGGCACCACGCTGACGCGCCGGCGAATCCCTTCGACCACGATCGTCACAGGGGCGGGCGGCTTCGCGCCGGCGCCGGGTTTCGCGGCGGACGTGCCCGCGGACGGTTCGGTGGTGGCTGGCCCGGGGCGCGCGGGACTTGCCGGAGCGCTCGGCGCCTGGGTCAGGGCCTTCGTCTCGGCCGGGTCTGGCTGCCGCGTCGAGGGACGCGCCGGCGCTTCCTCGCGGAACAGGTCGCGGAACTGATCCTCGCGGAACTTCGGCGTGCGAGGAACCAGGTCCACGCGCACCACGCGCCCAGGCTCCGTCCGCTGCCGGGTCTGGAACATCAGGTACGTGCCGTCGGGCCCCCAGGCCACCGATCCGCTGAACGCATTCGGCAGGAAGCTCACCTGCCGCGCCTCCCCTCCCTCGATCGAAACAACCCGGACGTTCTGAAACAGCCGCTCGCCGGGCGCGAAATACGCGACGTACTTGGAGTCCGGAGACCAGTCGAGCGCCATGGGATCGACGAAGGGCGGCGTGTCGAATGTCCCCTTGGCGACGACGCGGTCGTTCTTCGTGGCAAGTTCGAGCACGCGCAGCTCACGCGCGTTTCGCTGGTACGCGAGCAACCGCCCGTCCGGCGAGAACCGCGGCGAGGTGGCGAACCCCGCGCCTGTGGTCACCGGCGACTCGCTGCCGGCCACGAAATCGTACAGATGGATGTTCGAGCCGTCGGCGCGCGTCGAGACGTACGCGATGCGGCGGCTGTCCGGTGCCCAAGTCACCTGCGTCTCGCGGCCGGGCGTGAACGTCACCCGCTGTGCGTCGCCACCGTCCTTCGCCGCCGCGGAAAACACCTCGCCGTGCGCAATCGCCGCAATCTTCTTGCCGTCGGGCGACAACGCCAGCTCGTCGAACCGGTCGGAGAGAGACACGCGCTCCACGGCCATCGCCGACGGCGCGCCGCGCCGTTCGATCGGCACCGGCTGCACGCGGCCTGATGCGGTGTCGAGCGTCCAGATGCCGAGCTCACGCTCGAACGCGATCGTGCCACCGTCGCGGGTAATCGTCGGCCACAGCACGCGCCCGTCTTTGAACGCAGTCACGGCCGCGGCGGAGCCGTCGAGCGCGTGCCGCCAGATGTTCTGCGCGCCGCCGCGATCGGACATGTAGTAAAGCGCGCGCCCGTCGCCGCTCCACATCGGCCACGCGCTCTTCGCGCCTCGCTGAGTCACCTGCTCGTAGGTCGGGGGCGTGCCGTCGCGGACGATCCAGATCTCGCTCTCGTCCAGGTGGCTGTGGCCCAGGCGCCACCACTGGCTGCCCGCAAACGCCCGCGCGGTGATGGCCAGCGCGCGGCCGTCCGGCGCCGGCGCGGCGAAGTACTCCGTCGCGTATCGGTCTCCGGCGACGGGCATCGGCGTCCCGCCGGCCGCCTCCACGCGGAACACGTCGTTCATGCTCGAGATGTCGCGACCGGCAGACGAGAAGTACACGTATCGGCTGTCCGGCGACCACCCGTTCACGAGCTCGCTCGCATCGTCATACGTCAGGCGCGTGATGTCGCCACTCTCGATTGAGAGCACGTAGACGTCGCCGTTTCCGGTCCGCGTGGACGTGAAGGCGAGCCGCGTGCCGTCAGGCGAGAACAGCGGGCGCGATTCGGCCGCCGGGTGGGAGACCAGGAGGCGCGCGTCCCCGCCTCCCTTCGGCACGGTCCAGATGTCCGCGCCGGAGACGAAGGCGATCTCGCGGCCGTCAGGCGAGATGCCAGGTTCGGCGAACGAGAGCATGCGCCCGGCCGCTCCGCCGGCGGGCGATTGCGCGCCTGGTGCGATGGGCGGCAGAAGGAGGAGGAGGAACCCGAGTAGGCAGCGGCGTGTCATGGCGTCTGGTTCTCCAGCCGGCAAGTATAGAGAAACGGTGACGGTCCCCGTCTTTCACACCGCCGTGTTCCCGGCAGCACAGTGTTTCACTGAACGGGCGCGGTCGAGGAAGTCCTGTAAAACCAGGGGGTTGCCGAGGTGGCACGCCCTTCGATAGATGCCGAGCGGGCTGCCCATGGCCACACTCACACTTCAACATTGACTTGCCGGCGCCGGCCGGCGGTCAGCGGACGTTCTGCCTCACGGCCTCCCCCGTGCACGATGAAACCGGACGCACGGTCGGCGTGCTCGAGAACTTCCGCGGGATGGACAAGCTGCGGGACCTGATTCTCGAGCTCCGGGAAGTCGCGGAGGTCATTGGCCGCGAAAAGGCGCGGACGGAGCAGGTCATCGACTCGATCGCGGACGGGATCTTCACCCTCGACCGCGATCTCGTCATCCGGTCGGTCTCCCCGCGATTCGAGCGGCTGCTCGGGATGGGGAGCGCCGAGGTCGTGGGGCGGCGCTGCCGCGACGTGCTGCGCGGGACCAAGTGCGACACGGACTGCCCGGTGCGCTGGACGCTGGAGCGCGGCGCGATTGTCGAGCGGTGCCGCGAGGTCGTGAAGCGCGCGAACGGATCGAGCCTGCCCGTTTCACTGACCACGGCGTTCCTGCACGACGCACGTGGGACCGTCGAGGGCGTGATCGGGGTCATGCACGATCAGAGCGAGATCGAGCGTCTTCGCCGCGAGGTGACCGAGCGGTTCACGACGCACGACCTCGTCGGCCGCAGCGCCGCCATGCGCCGCCTGATTCAGGCGATCGACGCAGTGGCGGAAACCGACGCGACGGTGCTCATCACGGGGGACACCGGCACCGGCAAAGAGCTTGTGGCGCGCGCGATCCACACGTCGAGCCACCGGCGTGAGCGGCCGTTCATGAGCATCAACTGCGCGGCGCTCAACGACAACCTGCTCGAAAGCGAGCTGTTCGGCCATGTGCGGGGCGCCTAGACCGGCGCCATCGCGGACAAGGCGGGCCGGTTCGAAGCGGCGGCCGGCGGCACGATCTTCCTCGACGAAGTCGGAGACACCACGCCCGCGCACCTCGTTGCCGAGCGAGGCGGCGAGCCGGACAAGCCCGAAGCCGGCACGCGGCCGAAGATCTTCTATCTGTCCTGAGGTGGAAGCGTGCACGAACCGCACTGGGGATTGCTGATTGCGATTTACCTGTTCTGCGGCGGCCTGAGCGCCGGGGCGATGATGCTTTCCACGGTGGCATGCCTGTTCGGCCGCGCGGAGCGTGACGCGGCGATTGCGCGTCTGGGCGCGCTTGTGAGCCCCCTGCCCGTCATCGCGGGCACCGCGCTCCTCGTCGTGGATCTCGGCCGGCCATTCTTCTTCTGGAAGCTGTTCACCGCCGTCGCGCCGCTCTCGCCCATGTGGATCGGGAGCTGGCTGCTCGCGATCTTCTCGGTGCTGAGCCTCCTGTACGCGTACCTGCACGCGCCGATCGCGTGGCAGCGCTGGATGCCCGCTGACCTCGCAGGCTGGCGGCGACGCCTGGCCATCGCAGGGCTGCCCCTGGGCGCGGCGGTGGCGGTCTATACCGCGATCCTTCTCGGTGTGCTGGTCGCGCGTCCCCTGTGGAACACGCCGCTGCTCTCTCTGCTGTTCCTGGTTTCCGCGTTGTCCTCGGCGGCGGCGCTGCTCGTCCTGCTCCTGCCGGACGGCGAACATCTCCGGCTCGCGCGGGCAGACATCGCGCTGATCGCGTGCGAACTGGTGCTGATCGGGGCGCTGCTGCTGTTCGGATCGACGTCGAACGCCTCGACGCACGAGGCGATCCGCGTCCTTGCCGGGCAGGGTTTCGGCGGCCTCTTCTGGCTGGGAGTCGTACTGGCGGGGCTGCTCGTCCCGTTGGGCGTCGAACTCTCCCTCGTGCGACCGGCATTCGCGTCGCACGGACTTGCCGCGCTCGCAGCCGTGTGCGTGCTGGCGGGCGGCTTCCTGCTCCGGTACGTCATCGTCTACGCGGGCCAGCAATCCGCGCTCTTGTAGATCTGCGCTCGCACAGAAACAACCGCAAAGGGCCTAACTAACTTAGGGGACGCCGAGGGGCGCACCGCGGGCCAACCCGCCGGCGTTTGCGCGCCGCCCCCGATCGAGAGAAGGAGCACAGGAACGAGCCGCCGGCACTTGAGGCTCTGGGCCCATCGGATTTAACCCTTCCGGCCCGGGCGGGTCTAAAGCAATCAGAGGACGAAGTACATGTTCATCGGAGGTCACATGGCACGGTTTTCACGTTTGCTGATAGGGACGGCCGCGGCGGTGGCACTCGCCGCGGGTGCGGCCCTGGCCCAGGCCCAGGCGCCGGCTCCACAGCCGCAGACGCGGGCCCCTCGCGCGCGCGCGGCGCGCCTGGCGGCCCAGCTGAACCTGACCGACGCACAGCGCGAACAGATCCGGAAGGTGCGCGAGGACAATCGCGTGGCGCTGCGCGATCAGACGTTGAAGCTGCGAGACGCGCGGCGTGCGCTGCAGGACGCGTTGTACGCGGACGCTCCCGATCAGGGCACGATCGACACCCTGAAGTCGGAGATCGCGCAGCTCACGCAGCAGGTGGAGGCGCGCCGGCTCGAGATTCAGGAAGAGATCGCGCGGATCTACACCCCCGAACAGCGACAGATCCTGCGCGAGCGGCGCAATCTGATCCGCGACCGGCAGATGATGCGCAATCCGCGCCCGGGACGCGGTCCAGGCGCGCCGGGAGGGCGGCTGCCCCGGATCCCGTAGTGACAACGGCCCCGGGGAGCGTCAGCTGACCGTCGGGACGCTCCCCCCGAGTCGTTCCGCAGCGCGTTCCGCCGCGACCTCCTGCTCCCACGGCGGCAGGATCTTCAGCAGCACCACCAGGATCGCCAGCGGCAGCAGCATCAGCAGAATGGCGGGCAGCATCCCCTCGCGCGTCGCGAACTCCATTTTGTACGTCGTGTAGCCGAGGAAGCTCTTCGAGAAGAGCTGGCCGCCGATCACCACGTTCCACCGCATCGCGAAGATGCCCACGAGCGTCAGCACGCCGGCGGACGCATAAATCAGCCGCCGGGCGCGTGCCCCGAATCTCATCACCTGGACCGCCGCCAGCAGCGCGAGCGGCACCATCGTCCCCAGCACGATTTGCAGGACGATCTGCGACGTGAACAGCCGCGTGTGCACCATGAAGTCCAGCGACCTGAACGATTCGTCCGACTCATAGATGCGGTGAATCAGGTCGAGCATCTCGAGCGAGAAGTCGATCACGAACATGTAGAACAGGTACCGGCCGATAGTGTCCAGGCAGGCCATGTCGATCGGCACGCGGCGGTACCGCGCGTACGCCATGTACACCAGCATCACGGCGGCGATGCCCGACACGATGGCGGAGAACAGGAACACGATCGGCATCATCGGCGTGGACCACCACGGATTTGCCTTGATCGAACCGAAGATGAACCCCACGTATCCGTGGAGCAGGAACGCCGACGGGATGCCGACGATGGTCACGATGCGCCCGACCCGGTCGTCGATCCGCAGTGCGGCAGAACTGACGTTCTTCGAACCGAGCGCCGCGGCTGCGTACGCGAGCCGGCGCCAGCCGGTGGTGCGCTGCCAGCGCAGCACGAGGTAGTGCCGGTAGTCCAGCCAGATCTCCACGACGAGGACGGCCATCAGGTACCACAGGTAGACGAACCCGAACATCGCCATCGCGGAGGTCGTGTGCGGCGTGAGGTACATCTCGAACGAACGCTCGGGATGCCCGAGGTGCAGCTGCAGCGGCAGCGGCGCCACGATCAGGAAGGACAGCGCCGTCAGGAGCGCGATCCGATATGTGGGCTTGACCTCCGGCACGTTGAACACGCGCTCGAGCGACGCGAGAATGAACGCTCCTGCGACGAGCCCCGTGATGAACGGGTACAACACGATCAGCACGCTCCACTGCAGCTCGATCTCGTTCGGGTACATGAACCCGTCGACAGCCGGCATCGGTCCTCCCTAGCGCACCGCCGCATCAAGGCCGTTGTAGTACACCTTCGAGTGCGTGGCCATCTGCGGTTTGAGGACCTGCACCTTGTGCGTGCGCAGGAACTCATGAATGGGATCGTTCGGATTCTTCAGGTCGGCGAGCTGCCGCGAGCCCGTCGGGCAGGTCTCGCAGCACGCCGTCGTCAGCCCCTTCGTGATCCGGTGGTAGCAGAGCGAGCACTTGTCGGCCGTGTGCGACCGCGGATCCAGGTACCGGCATCCGTACGGGCATGCCTGAATGCAGTAGCGGCAGCCGAGGCAGTAGTCCTTGTCAACGAGCACGACCCCGTCCTCGGACCGGAACGTCGCGCCCACCGGGCAGACCTGCACGCACGGAGAGTCTGCGCAGTGGTTGCACAGTTTCGGCACGAAGAAGCTCTTCCACGCCGGGTTCTCATCCGGCGCCGGCTCGAAGCCGTCGTAGCCCCCATTCGGCGAATCGACGTGCGGGTGTTCCATGTCCGCGGGGTCGATCCGATAGCGCTCGACCCACGTGCGGAAGTAGCGCGGATCCAGCGGCACGTCGTTTTCCGCCTTGCAGGCGCGCACGCAGTTGCCGCACCCGATGCACTTGTCGATGTCGATGGTCATCGCCCACCAGTGCTCGGACGTCTTGTAGCCGGGCGCGGCCTCCGGCGTGCCCGCCAGCACGAAGTCCCAGGCGGCAGCGGCCGAAGCCGTGAGCACCAGCAGCCGGGAGCCAACCATCAGGAAGTCGCGTCTGCTCTGGTCCATCGCTCCCTCATCCGATGCGCGGCGCGTGCGCGGTATGGCACGACACGCACGACTCGCCGCCGGCGTGCTCCTTCACGTTGACCTGCGGGAAGCCAGCCGGCCGCGCTGCGTTCGCCGCGTGGCAGCGGACGCACAACGGCGTCGCCTCGGGGCGCGTCGCCGCTTCGCCGGTAGCGTGCCGGGCCAGCGGCCCGTGACAGGCCTCGCAGCGTACGGCGCGGTGCTGGTTCGCCGCGCGCGCCTCGGTCACGTCCGCGTGGCACTCGACGCAGGCCTGCTCGCCCGCATGGATGAGCGGTCGAGCGCTGTTCGCCGCAAGCGCGCCCGTTCGGTAGTGCCCAACTTCGCCGAAGTCCGCGGGGACGAGGACCGTCTGGGCGATCAGGAACATCAGGGTGCCGGCGGCGAACAACCCCGCCAGCCGGAGCAGGTGCTCGGAGTCCTTCCAGCGTGACGCCATCTCACCTCGATGCGCCGGTCGCCGCGGGTTGCTCCGCGGCGGGCGCATGGACCCTCCAGAATCGATACGCGCCCCAGGCGGCAGCGAGGCCGATCACCACGGCCGCAGGGACGAGGACGAACGCGAACATGCCGGCATAGGGATTGGCCGGGCTGCCCGTGAAGATTGGCTCCAGCAGCATGAAGATCAGGACGGCGATCGCATCGACAGCGAGCAGAAACCCGAGCAGGCCGACGCCGACGATGGCCCACCGCAACAGCACCGGGCACGGACGTTCGGAGCTCATCTCGCCCTCCTTTTGGGCGAGGGCCGCTGCGCTGCAGCCGGCCCTCCGTGGCCCACGACCTGGAACCCCGACGAATCGACCGCGAATGAACGCCCGGTATGAATGCGGTGCTGCGCCGCGGTGCAAGCGCCCCGCCACTGTCTTTCTTCTCAACAAATTCGGCGGCTCTGTCGAACTTCCGGCGGAATCTCTCCAGGCGCGCCAGCCGACGTTGCCGGAATCCCGGCAGAGTGGCTGAGACGGGGACAGGCACCAATTGTCCCGAGAATGGGACAATTGGTGCCTGTCCCCGTCTGCGGCGGGCTAAGATCCGCGGGTGCTTCGCTGGATCCTCCGCGGCGTCGTTGCCCTGATCGTCCTTATTCTCGTCGCCGCAGCCGCCGTCACATGGCGGTTGTGGCGAGCCCTCCCTGACACCGACGGCACGGTGGCCGCTGCCGGCGTGCGCGAGCGCGTGGAGATCATTCGCGACCCTGAGGGAGTGCCGCACATCCGCGCCCGGCATGACACCGACGGTCTGTTCGCCCTCGGCTACGTGCATGCGCAGGACCGTCTCTGGCAGATGGAGTTTCAGCGGCGCATTGCCGCCGGACGCCTGGCGGAAATCCTCGGGCCCACCGCGCTCGAGACCGATCGCCTGATGCGGACGATCGGCTTCGCGCGCGCGGCGCGCGAGGGTCTCGACGCGTTGTCCGCTGAGGCGCGCGCGCTGCTCGACACCTACGTCGCCGGCGTCAACGCCTGCCTCGCGCGAATGCCGGCTTCCAAGCGCCCGATCGAGTTCGCGATTCTCCGTTTCGCGCCCGCGCCGTGGCGCGCGGAGGACGTGCTCGCCTGGCAAAAGGTCATGGCGTGGTCGATGAGCATGAACTGGCGCTACGAGCTGCTGCGCGCGCGACTCGTCGCGCGACTGGGAGACAGCGGCGCCGAGGCCCTGCTGCCGGCGTCGGTGAGCGGCGGTCCGCTGGTCCTGCCCGACTTTCTCCCGGCTCCCCGGCCGCCTGCGGCGCCGAACCCGACGACCTCCGCGGGGCGGCGCGGGGACTCTGTGGCACCCCCGGGCGCCGGTCTGCACCGTGCCGTTCCGTACGAGCCCTCATCAGGGGGCAGCAACAACTGGGTCGTCGCCGGCTCGCGGACCGCGACCGGCAAGCCGCTGCTCGCCAACGATCCCCATCTCGGCACGCAGGCGCCGGCGGTCTGGTACGTGGCGCACGTCACCGCCGGTCCGCTCGACGTCATCGGCGCCACGCTGCCCGGTGCACCCGTCGTCGTGATCGGCCACAACGGCCGGATCGCGTGGGGCGTGACGAACATGCTGGCGGACGTCCAGGATCTCTTCGTCGAGCGGATCAACGATCGCGATGAAGCGCAAGTGGATGGCCGCTGGGAGCCCATGCGCGTCATCCACGAGATGATCGGGGTGCGCGGCGCCCCGCCCGTTCCGCTCCGCGTGCGTCTCACCCGCCACGGTCCCCTGCTCTCGGACGTCTTCGACGAGAGCCGGCCGCTGGCACTGCGCTGGACAGGGCACGACGCCGGCGATCGGACCGCGCAGGCATTTCTGCGGGTCAACCGGGCGGGCTCCTGGGCCGAGTTCGCCGCCGCATTCGACGACTATCACGCGCCGATGCTGAACTTCGTGTACGCCGACGTCGCCGGCAACATCGGCTACGTTGGCCCTGGCGCGTTGCCGATCCGCCGGAACGACGGCCGCGTGCCGCTCGACGGTGCGTCCAGTTCGAACGACTGGGTCGGGTACGTGCCCGCGGTGGAGCTGCCGCGGTCACTGAACCCGCAACGCGGATACATCGCCAGCGCCAACAACCAGGTGGTCGCTGATACGTATCCGCACATCGTCAGCACGTCGTGGGAGGCGCCGTACCGCGCGGCCCGCATCGCCGAAGTGCTCGAAAAGACCCCCAGGGCCACGCTCGCCGACATGCAGCGCCTGCAACTGGACCAGCAGTCCGCGCAGGTCCGGCGGGTGCTTCCCTTCCTGCTTCGCGCCACGCCGCGATCGGTCGACGCCCGCGACGCGCTCGCGAGGTTGAAGCAGTGGGACGGGCGCATGACTGGTGAGAGCAGCGGTGCGGCACTCTTCGAGGCCTTCTACCGCCGCGCCGTCTGGCGGCTCTTCGCCGACGATCTCGGCCCGACGCTGTGGGCGGACTATCGCGGGTACTCGAGCGACGTGGGCAAGGCGTTCGACGCCATCGCGCGCGACGTGCACTCGCGCTGGTGCGACGATGCGAACACCGCGGCGCGGGAGTCATGCGAGGAGGCCCTCGGACAGGCGCTCGAGTTGACCCTGGGAGACCTGCGCATGGCAAACGGGACGCCTAACCTCGATCGCTGGCGGTGGGACCGCCAGAACGAGGTCTGGTTTCCGCACATGCCCTTCCAGGCGTCCGCAGCGCTGCGTCGTTTCTTCAGCCGCCGCGTGAGCCGCGGCGGCAATGCGTTCACGGTCAACCCGTCAATGCCGCTGCGCGATCAGCTGCTCGTGCCGTCATACCGGCAGATCGTCGACCTCTCGAACTTCGACGCGTCGGTGTTCATCTTGCCGCTCGGGCAGTCCGGGCAGCTGTGGAGCGCGCACTACGACGACCTCCTGACCGATTGGAACGAGGGCCGTTACCGGCCGCTCCGGTTCTCCCGTGCGGCGGTGGACGCCGCTGTGCGGCATCGGCTCACGCTCGAGCCCGCACGCGCAGCCGCGTTGCCACGCCAATGATCGCGACGTAGCAGACCGTTATCGCCGACCACCCCATGAACGCGCCATACACCTCGCGCCCCAGGACGTCGTACAGGCTGAAGGCGACGATCCCGAGCGCTGAGAGAAGCAGCGCTCGTTCCGCCGCGGGCATGGTGTTCACGCGCGCGAGCAGCAACGCGACGAGCGGCGTGGAGAGCAACAGCGCGTAGTCCCAGCCTTGCGGAGTCAGCAGCGGGATGTACGTCAGCAGGAGCGCGACTTCGAGCAGCTCGGGCCGTCCCACGCGGCGACGACGCGCCAGCACGAGGACAAACGCGCTGCAAAGCCCGGCGGCCATGAGGGCCGACAGGACCACGGCGCCGCGCCCCCAGCCCAACCACTTTGCACCGAACGCGAAGACGGAGACACTGTCCGCGTTCGTCAGCAGCGCCGCGCTCGTCTCGGACGCAGTGAGCCACCACTGCGCCAGGAGGGATGCGGTCCCGCCCACGCCGTAAACGCCGAGCGGCAGCAGAACCACACATCCCACGGATAGCGTCGCGGGAAGCGCCGCCTTCGGCCGGCCGACGATGAGCAGGTACGGCACAAAGGCAATCGCGTACGGCTTAATCAGGGTCGCCGCGCCGAGGAGGAGCCCTGCCCTCACGTCGCGCCCGCGCAACAGCGCCGCGACGCCGGCCATGCAGACGGCGCCGAACAGCAAGTTCGCCTGTCCCAGCACCAGCTCGTGGGCGAAGAACTTCGCCATCGCGACGACCGTGAGGAACGCAAGGACCGCGGGGCGCATGCCCGGATCGCTCACCGCCGCAATGGACAGCCAGACGAGCCCGATGAGCGAGGCGACCGAGACGGCGAACCAGACCGCCTTCGCGCGCGGGAGAGAAAGGCGCGACAGCGGTGACACCGCGATGGCGAACGCGGGGAGGTACTTGAATCGGTAGTGGCCGTCGTCGACGCGATAGAGGGGGCCGGCCGCGGCGGCGCGGCCGCCCGCCGTCCAGTACACTTCGAAGTCGCGCATCTCGTGGCGCATCCGCGCGACGAACAGGAGCGACGCCGCCAGGACAGCGACGAGAAGCCCTATCGCCAGCTGCGTGCCCCGTTCGGATGTCACACGACCTGCGCCCCGCCGTGCCGTGTGCGCTCCGGCGCTTGCATCATCGCCGGTCAACTATATCTGCCGTTGATTTTGCGTGTCGAGACTGCCCCGCACTTACGCGCCGCAATTCGCGACGCTGCTCAAGACGGCACCCGACGGAGCCGAATGGCTGCACGAGATGAAGTACGACGGTTACCGCATCAGGTGCCGCATCGATCGCGGCGAGGTGCGCCTGGCCGGCCGCGACGAATACCTGATCGTGGACTCGCTGCCGGCGCTCGTCTCGCTCGTGCAGATGGGCGTGATCGAAATTCACACCTGGAACTCGCGGTTCGAGCGCGTCGAAATGCCCGGATCTGATCGTCTTCGACATCGACCCGCCCGCGCGTCGCCTGGCCTCCCGTCATTGAAGCAGCGCGCCACGTGCGCGACGTGTGCGCTTTCACCACCGCCTTCGCGAAGGCGGGGCGGGAGCGCAAGATCCTGGTGGACTACCTTCGAAACAACCGGACCAACGCGTCGGTCGCGGCGTTTTCGCCGCGCCGCAAGCCGCACGCGCCGGTTTCCGTGCCCCTCGACTGGGAGGGACTTTAACCCGGCGTGCCGGCCGACCACTTCACGGTGACCAGCGTCGTGGAGCGGCTGAAGCGGCGGCGGCGCGACCCCTGGCAGGACTACTGGAGGGCGCGACAGCGCATCGGCGCCCGGGCGTTCGACGCGATCGTTGGACGCTCAAGTTGAGTTCGGCTATTATCCCGCGCGGGTGCGGTAATTGCGACCGGGCCCTGGAGGACCTCATGGCTAAGAAGCGGTCGAGGAGCAAGCGTTCGCAGGGCCGTGGCCGGAAGACTGGCGGCCGCAGCAAGGGAACGCGGCGCGGCGCGGCGAAGCGCGGCGCAAGGAAGACGGCGCGAAAAGGCGCCCGGAAGACATCGCGCGGAGCGGCCCACAAGGGCGCGGCGCGCAAAGGAGGAGCCCGCAAGGGCGGAGCGCGGAAGGGCGGCGCCCGGCGCCGGAGCACCCCGCGCCCGGCTGCGGCCCCTCAGAGCCCGGCGACGTCGACGTTCGAGCCGATGGGCGGCATGGGCGCAACCCAACGCGTAGACACCGGTATGCCGCCCAGCGGCGAGGAAGAAATGTAGGAGTCGCCGCATTACAGGGTTCAGGGTTCAGAGGTCGGGTTCGGGAAGATCTTCCCGAAGCCTGAACCCTGGACCCTGAACCCTGATCCCTGATCTTGACTCTGAGCTCTGGCTGGAATCTCCCCTTCTCCTCCCAGAATGCCCGCCATCCCCGAACACCGCGTCGGCACGTGGAAGGAACTGACCGAGCTGGTGTACGAAGGATCGTGGAACGTCGCGCTCCAGAGACATCGCTCGACGCTGGCCTTCCGCGGGATGGGACACGCCGCTGACGATCTGCGCACGAGCCTGCTGCGCCTGGGCGGCCCCACCGGCCGTGTCGAAGGTCATCTGCTCCGTAACTTCCGGAAGTACGCGCAGTGCGAGCTCGGGCCAGGTGACCGGATCTGGAGCTGGCTCGCCATGGCACAGCACCACGGCCTCCCCACGCGGCTGCTGGACTGGACCTACTCTCCGTTCGTGGCGATGCACTTCGCCACAGACAACCTCGAATCGTTCGACCACGACGGCGTGATCTGGTGCGTCGACTACGACCGCACCAATCGGCTCCTGCCCGACGTGCTCAAGCAGCAGCTGCAGGACGAAGGGTCATACGTGTTCACGGCGGACATGCTCGGTCGTGCCGCGAACACGCTGCAGGAGTTTGATGCGCTCAGCGGCAAAGACTTCCTTCTTTTCTTCGAGCCGCCGTCGCTCGACAACAGGACCATCAACCAGTTCGCGCTCTTCTCCTTGCTGTCCAGCCCTCGCGCCCGCCTCGACGTCTGGCTCGAGCAGGTGCCGGAGGCCGTGAGGCGCATCATCATTCCCGCCCCTCTCAAGTGGGAGATTCGCGACAAGCTCGATCAGGCCAACATCAATGAGCGCGTGCTCTTCCCGGGCCTCGAAGGGCTCAGCCGCTGGTTGCGTCGGTACTACATGCCCCGGTGAACCATGCCCCGGTGAACCGGGCGAGCTGATCCGGTATACGGCCGAGGCCGGCGCGCCGTGGCACTTCGCTTGCTCCTCCCCTCTCGGACTTAGAGACACGGGTGAATCGAGGAGGAGGAGGAGTATCCGATGGCACGTATTTCACAGTGGCCCGCGATCGTGGGCACGGTGGCGCTGGTGGCGCTTCCGGTCATTGCCGCCGCACAGACGAGCGGCGCCGGTGCCCAGACCACGCCGCAGACACCGACCGCACAGCAGCCGGCGTCCCAGAGCACAGAGACGGCCGGTGCCCAGCAGCATCTCGACGAAGCGAAGCAGGTGTTGAACAGCATCCCCGCCAACGCCGTGACCGGCGCGAACGCTTCCAAGATGAACCAGGTGCGCCGACACTTCGCCGCGCTGGAAAAGAGCTACAGCGCGAACGTGTCCGGCAGTGAGACCGGCGACGCGAAGCGCAGCGCCCGCGGCGCGGCGAGCAGTTCCAAGAGCGCGAGCTGGGGCACGCACCTGGCGGCGCTCGATCGTTCGCTGAACGAACTGCTCGGCGCCAGCGCTGGTTCGACCAGCGCCACGCCAACGGAGACGGCGGCCACCGGTACGAGCGGTGCGCGCGCGGGCTCCGCGGCGCTCGACAGCGACGTCCGAACGAAGCTTGAGGAGTTCCGCATGCACGTCACGCGGTTCGCGTCGGCGGCAAGCGGCACGTCAGCCTCAGGGACGATGACGGGTTCGGCCGGGACGACCGGTTCGACGGCGGCGACGATGGGTTCGAGCGGCTCGGTGGCCTCGGGCTCGACCAGTTCGAGCACAGGAACGCCGACCAGCACCACGCCAACCGAGCCGACCACGACGACCCAATCGTCTACAACGTCGCAGACGCCGACGGCCAGCAGCAGCCAGACCCAGCCAGCGGAGACCGCAGGCGCGACTACGCAGGCGGATGCGAACGCGGCGCGCGAGCACCTGACCAAGGCGCGCCAGGCCCTTGCCGACCTCACCGCGCTTCCGCAGGCGCAGCAGCTTCAGGGAGAGGCTCGTAACAAGGTCTCTCAGCTGATCAGCCACTTCAACCAGCTGATCACGACGGACGGCGATTGGCGCGTCGCGTACAACGAGGTGAACACGACACTGACGGCACTGCTCAGCGCCTCGGCTTCCGCCTCGACGTCGTCCACGTCGGGAGCGACCGGGACAACGGGCTCGACGAGCTCGTCAACCGAAGGGGCCGTGGGCACGAGCGGGTCGACCAGCATCAGCCTGGATCCCGCGATCCGCGCCAAGCTCGAGGAGTTCCGCACTCACCTGCAGGCGTTCCAGGCAGCGGCGGGCGGCGGGGCTGAATCGGGTTCGACCGGTTCAACCACTTCGATGAGTTCGACGGGTTCGACCTCGACGAGCGGTTCGGCGCAGACGGGCGCTCAGACGTCCAGCTCCCAGCAGAGCACTGGCGCGCAGAGCACGAGCGCCTCGGCAGGGGCGATGTTCGCGTCAGGCAACGCCGAAGAGCACATCGCCGCGATCGAGCGGATCCTGAGCGAAGCGGGCGCTGCACCGTCTGGCGCCCCCGGCGCGTCCGGCACCGCGGGCACGAGCGGCACCGGCACAACCGCGGGCACGTCCTCGGGGACGGCCACGTCGGGGACGGCGTCCGGCACGACGACCTCGGCCGGCACGGCCAGCACGGGGCGTCACGTCACGCTGACGCAGGCGCAGGTGGACGAGATTCGGCAGCACCTCCAGCAGCTCCGTCAGGTCGTCAAGCAGTAACGCGCGGCGGCGGTTTACCCTCGCGAGGCCGTCCGGCCGGTGCCGGACGGCCTCGTTGTGTTTTATGGCGACCGGCACGCGGCGCTCCTGACTCCGCCACGCCGCGGCCTAGCACGCCAGCACGCGCGCGAGCACAGCCTCCACCGGCTCCCACGCATGCAGCTCCGCGGTGAGGCACGCGGCGTCGGGACAGGGGCGGCGCAGCGGATTGAACCAGATCGCGCGGATGCCGGCCGCGCGCGCGCCCATGATGTCCGCGTTCCATGAATCGCCGATCATCAGCGCCTGGCCTGGCGCGCAGCCGACCCGCTCGAGCGCGATGCGGAAGATCTCCGGATCCGGCTTGGCCACTCCGGCCTCTTCGGAGACCACGAGGGCGTCGATGTCATCGCGCAGGCCGCACACCGCGATCTTCGCGACCTGTTCGGCGACGACGTTGTTGCTGACGACCGCGATCGCGCCGTGGGGGCGCAAGACTCTCAACAGCTCTGACGCGCCTGCCACCGCGCGCCGCGCCCCGAGGTACGCCGCGCGGTAGGCGCGCGCACCCGCCTCGACCTCCTCGCGGCTCGCGCGCCCGCCGTGCATCTCGACGAGCCGCGCGAAGCGCGCGACCCGCGCCGCGTCCACGTCGATCCGACCGGCGATCACCTCGCGGTGCACCTCTTCGAGGACGCCGGCATGCGCCGCCTCCAGCGCGTCGAACGGCAGCGCGGCGAGTGGTGGAAGGCACGCCCGGGCCGCACTCAGCGCGACGCGCGTGCTGTGCCGGTGATCGAACAGCGTGTCGTCCAGGTCGAAGAGAAAGGCGCGCATGTTATCATCGGCAATCGATGCCCACAGGAGCGGTGGTGATCGGGTCAGCGGACCTGCTGCCCGCCCTCGTGATGCGCGCCGGGCTCTCCGGCAGCGCGCTCACGTTCTCGGACACCGAGCCGCTCCAGGCCCTCGAGGCCATCGCCGAGAACCTGCCGCGGATCGTCGTGCTGGAGCGGCTCTTCGCCGCTACCTCGCGTGGCGCGGCGCTGATCAACCGCCTCAAAAGCGACCCTGCGTTCTCCGAGATGGAGATCCGGGTGCTCTCCCACTCCGGCGATTACTCGCGCGTCATCTCGCGGCCGACGCCGGTGCCGATCACGGCTCCGGCCAGCGCCCCCGCGGAGGCGCCCGCCGCGGACGCGTCGCGTCCGCTGGACTGGCGCGGCACGCGCCGCTCGCCGCGTTACCGTGTCCGCCCCGGGACCGAGATTCAGCTGGATGGCAACGCGGTGGCCGTGATTGATCTGTCGATCATCGGGGCGCAGGTGCTTTCGCCGAACATGGTGCGCCCGGACCAGCGCGTGCGCGTCACGATTCCCGGCGAGGAAGGACCGCTTCGCTTCCGCGGCACCATCGCGTGGGCGCGCTTCGAGCTGCCGCGCCGGGCGGGGGATCCGGGCCCGCACTATCGCGCGGGCGTGGAATTCCTCGACGCCGACGCCGAATTCCTCGGGCGGTACTGCCAGGACGTCAAGGTCTGATCAGGCGAACCACCGCGAGGCGATCGAGTCGTCGCGGACGATCGTGTCCTCCCGCTCCGAGCCGGTTGACACGACCGCTGCTGGCACTCCGGTCACCCGCTCCAGCCGCGCGATGTAGTTGCGCGCGTCCACCGGTAAATCCGAAAACCGGCGTATCCCCCTCGTCGGCTCCGCCCACCCGGGCATCGATTCGTAGACGGGCTCACACCCGGAGAGGAGCGCGATATCGCCGGGAAACTCCCGGATCTCGCGCCCGCGGTGCCGGTAGGCCACGCAGATCGGGATCGCGTCCATCCCGTCGAGGACGTCCAGTTTCGTGATCGCGAGCGCGTCGAGGCCGTTGATGCGCGCGGCGTAGCGCACCGCGACCGCGTCGAACCAGCCGCAGCGGCGCGGGCGGCCGGTGACCGCGCCGTACTCGCCGCCTTTCTGTCGCAGCCGTTCCCCCTCCTCGCCGTGGAGCTCCGTGACGAGCGGTCCTTCACCGACTCGCGTTGTGTACGCCTTGACAACGCCCAGGACGCCGCCGATCGCCCGCGGTCCGACGCCCAGGCCGGTGCACACGCCGCCCGCCGTCGCGTTCGAGGAGGTGACGTACGGATAGGTGCCGTGATCGATGTCGAGCAGCGTGCCCTGCGCCCCCTCGAAGAGGATGCGCTGCCCGCGCGTCTGCGCGGCGGCCAGCACGATGGACACGTCCGCCACCCAGCGCCGCATGCGCTCCCAGGCGACGCGCAGTTCCGCCATCACCGCGTCCGCGTCCATCGGCTTGCCTTCGATGATCCGGTTTCGCACGTCCACGTTGTGCCGGATCGCCTCCGCCGCCGCATTGAGGTCCTGCAGGTCGCCCACCCGGATGCCGCGGCGCGCCACCTTGTCCTCGTATGCCGGCCCGATGCCGCGCGACGTCGTGCCGATTTTCCGCCCGCCGCGCCGGGCTTCCGACAGCACGTCGAGTTCGCGATGGTACGGCAGGATGAGGTGCGCGCGGTCGCTGATGACGAGGCGATCGCCGACGACCACGCCGTGCCGCCCGAGTTCGTCGATCTCGGCCAGCAGCGCCTGCGGATCCACCACGACCCCGTTGCCAATCACGCAGGTGATGCCGTCGTGCAGGATCCCCGATGGAATCAGGCGCAGGATGAACTTGCTGCCGCCGACCAACACCGTGTGCCCGGCGTTGTGCCCCCCCTGGTAGCGCGCGACGATGGAAAAGCGGGGCGCCAGCAGGTCGACGATCTTGCCCTTCCCTTCGTCTCCCCACTGCGCGCCGAGCACGACGATGTTCATAGGAGGCTCAGGCGGTAGAATTGCAAACACGCCATTCTAACGCATGGCCATCCTGCTTGACGGCTCCTCTCTGACTCTCGAACAGCTCGCCGCGATCGCGGACGCCGGCGCCGAGGCGCAGCTGGCGCCCGCTGCGGCCCGCCGCGTCGGCGCTGCGCGCGCCGTGGTCGATCGCATGGCCGCCGGCGACGCGCCCGTGTACGGCATCAACACCGGCTTCGGCTCGCTCGCCGAGGTCCGCATCGCGCGCGACGCGCTGTCCGAGCTGCAGGTCAACCTGCTTCGCAGCCACGCGTCGGGCGTGGGCGACCCGCTGCCCGTGCGCGCCGTGCGCGCGGCGACGGCGCTGCGCGCGAACGTCCTCGCGAAAGGCTTCTCCGGCTGCCGGCTCGAGACCGTCGAGGCGCTCCTCGCGCTGTTGAACCGCCGCGTGCACCCGCGCGTGCCGAGCCGCGGATCGGTCGGCGCCAGCGGCGACCTCGCGCCGCTCGCGCACCTGGCGCTGGTGCTGATCGGCGAAGGGGAAGCGATCGCGGAGGACGACAGCGTCATCCCCGGCGCCCAAGCCCTCGCACGCGCCGGCCTTCAGCCGATCGCGCTACAGGCCAAGGAAGGGCTCGCGCTGATCAACGGCACGCAGCCGTCCGCCGCCGTCCTGGCGCTCGCGGTCCTGGACGCGCAGCGCCTCGCGCGCGCGGCGGACATCGTCGCCGCGCTTTCGGTCGATGCGCTGCGCGGCTCCTTCCATCCGTTCGAAGCGCGGATCCACGAGGCGCGGCCGTACCCCGGACAGCAGGCCGCCGCGGCAAACCTCTTCGCGTTGCTGCAGAACAGCGCAATCAACCGATCGCACGAGCACTGCGGCACCGTGCAGGACGCGTACTCGCTCCGCTGCGCCGCGCAGGTGCACGGCGCCGCGCGGGAGGCGATCGTATTCGCGGCGCGGATCGCGGCCATCGAGGCGAACGCCGCCACCGACAACCCGATGGTGTTCGCGACCGGCGGCGAGGCGGAAGGGGACATCGTGTCCGGCGGCAATTTTCACGGTGCGCCGGTGGCGGTCGCGGCAGACGCGCTCGCGATCGGCGTCGTGCAGCTCGCTTCGATCAGCGAGCGCCGCGCGGACCGACTCATGAACACGACCCTGAGCGGGCTCCCGGCGTTTCTGACCCGCGACGGCGGGTTGCATTCCGGATACATGATGTCGCAGGTCGCGGCCGCGGCGCTGGTGTCGGAAATGAAGACGGTCGCGCACCCGGCCAGCGTGGACACCATCCCGACGTCGGCCAACCGGGAGGACCATGTCAGCATGAGCATGTACGCGGCGCTGAAGGCGGCGCACGCCGTGGCGCTGGCCCGGCAGGTGCTCGCTATCGAGTTGATGTGTGCGGCCCAGGGGATCGATCTGCTCGCACCACTCGAGACCGCGCCGCCGCTCACGCGCGCACACGCGCTGGTGCGATCGCGCGTCGCGCCGCTCGAACGCGACCGCCCGCCCGCGCCCGACATCGCGGCGATCGACGCGCTGATCGCCGACGGTTCGCTCGAACGCGCGTGCGGCGTCGATGTCAAGTGAGAAATTTTTTCTTTCAAATTGACAACGCGCCCGGAGCTTTCTAGATTTCTAGTCCTCGCCCAGAGTTGCAGATGGGAACGCTCACCCGCCACGTCACGGCGCCGCGCGGCACGTCGATCAGCTGCAAGGGCTGGCCGCAGGAAGCCGCGCTCCGCATGCTCATGAACAACCTCGATCCCGAGGTGGCGGAACGGCCCGATGATCTCATCGTGTACGGCGGGTCGGGACGCGCCGCGCGCAGCTGGGAGTGCTTCGACGCGATCGTGGCGTCGCTGCGCGCGCTGGAGCCGGACGAAACCCTGCTGGTGCAGTCGGGCAAGCCCGTCGCCGTGTTCCGCACCCACGAGTTTGCCCCGCGCGTGCTCATCGCCAACGCGCTCCTCGTGCCGGCCTGGGCCACGTGGGAGAATTTTCGGGACCTGGAGGACCGCGGCCTGACGATGTACGGCCAGATGACGGCCGGCAGCTGGATCTACATCGGCACCCAGGGCATCCTGCAGGGCACCTACGAGACGCTCGCCTCCGTCGCGCGTAAGAACTTCGGGGGCACGCTCGCCGGCCGGCTGGTGGTCACGGCGGGCCTCGGCGGGATGGGAGGAGCCCAGCCGCTCGCCGTCATCATGAACGGCGGCGCGGCGCTCGTCGTCGAGGTGGACCCGCGGCGCATCGCCCGGCGCCTCGCCACGCGATACGTGGATGAGCAGACCGCGTCGCTCGACGAAGCCCTGGCGAAGGTGGCGGCCTGGACGCAGCGCCGGGTCGCGCGATCCATCGCGCTGTGCGCCAACGCGGCAGACGTGCTACCAGAGCTCGTGCGCCGGAACGTCGTGCCCGACGTCCTGACCGATCAGACCTCCGCGCACGACCCGCTGAACGGCTACGTCCCGAACGGCCTCGCGCTCGACGCGGCGGAGACGCTGCGCGGCGCGAACCCGGACGAGTATCTGCGCCGGTCGTACGCGGCGATGGCGACGCACGTCCGCGCGATGCTCGACCTGCAGTCGCGCGGCGCGATCACCTTTGACTACGGCAACAACATCCGCGCGCAGGCGCAGAAGGCCGGCGTCACGCGCGCCTTCGACATCCCGGGCTTCGTGCCCGAGTACATCCGCCCGCTCTTTTGCGAAGGCAAGGGACCGTTCCGCTGGGCGGCGCTCTCGGGGGATCCGGAGGACATCCGCGCGACCGATCGCGCCGCGCTCGAGATGTTCGCCGGCGACGAGCCGCTGTGCCGGTGGATCCGGTTGGCGGGCGAGCGCGTCGCGTTTCAGGGACTCCCCGCGCGAATTTTCTGGCTCGGGTACGGCGAGCGCGCGCGTTTCGGGCTCCGCATCAACGACATGGTCAGACGCGGCGAGCTGAAGGCGCCGATCGTCATCGGCCGCGATCACCTCGACACCGGCTCGGTCGCGTCGCCGAACCGCGAAACCGAGGGGATGCGCGACGGCAGCGACGCGATCGCCGACTGGCCTGTGTTGAACGCGCTGCTCAACACCGCATCGGGCGCCACCTGGGTGTCCGTGCATCACGGAGGCGGCGTCGGCATCGGTTACTCGTTGCACGCCGGGATGG
>DATHTE010000004.1:0-42943 GCA_035463475.1 Vicinamibacterales bacterium | reverse complement strand
CGCGACTACTTGACGAGCCGCGGCATCAGCGCCGACCGGCTGCGCACGGTGAGCTACGGCGAGGAGCGGCCGAAGCACGATAACGCGCGCGAGGAAACACGCCGGCTCAATCGCCGCGCCGCCATGGTCGTGCGGGTGCAGCGGTAGGCGTCAGGCTTCAGGAGTCGGGCTTCAGGATCGGGCTTCAGGCTTCGGGCTTCAGAATCAGGGTTCAGGAATCGACGAGAGGTCTTCCTGAAGCCTGACGCCTGAAGCCTGAACCCTGTCAAGGGCGTTTGATCCCCTCGAGCACCAGCTTGTCCCCCACCTTCAGCTTGTGCTGCTTCGCGAAGCCTGAGACGACTTCAACGACGTAGAGCGCCTGCCCCTTGTGGTCGTAGCTTGGGCAGGGATCGGCCTTGCACGGCGGCACCGACTCCGCGATCCAGACGATGCGTGCGTCCTTGTCGAGCCAGATCATGTCCAGCGGGATGAGCGTGTTCTTCATCCAGAACGGGTAGTTGCCCGGCTCGTCGAACAGGAAGATCATCCCGTCGCCTGGCGCCATCCGCTCGCGGAACATGAGCCCCCGCTGCCGCTTCGCGTCGGTGTCCGCGATCTCCACCGTCACGCGCGTGCTGTCGGGGAATGTCACTTCGCCACGCGGCGAGGCCCACTGTCCGTTCACGTGCGCTCCGCCGCAGGCCACCAGGCCGATGGCCAGCAAAACGACCGGATACTGCATGTGTGCTCCTCGCGGGCGCCCTGACGCGCCCACGCTACAATCAGCCCCGTGGTGATTCGCCGTTCAGCGGCCACCGAGATCCGCACGCTCGTCGAGCGGCTCGCCGGCGGCGATCCGGCGGACCGGGAGGCCGCGTCTGCCCGGCTCGCGATTCTCGGTCCTCGCGCGGTGGGCATGCTGACGCGCGCGCTGCGAGAGGTCACGAATGTCGCCGCGCAGGCGGCCATTTTACGCACCCTCGAAGCGATTCAGGATCCCAGGAGCCTCGCGCCGGCCGCGGCGCTCGTCGACGCCACGGACGTGGAGGTCGCGACGGCCGCGGTCGCGGTGCTGCGCGGCTTCCTGCAATCGACCGACGCCGCGCTGGCCGAAGCGGCCTTCGAGCGCCTGGCGGCGGTCACCCTCGATCCTACACGGCCCGAGGCGGTGTGTGCCTCGGCGCTCGAGGCGCTGTCCGATCTCCCGCCGTCCACGACGGCGGGGATCCTCCGCGAGCTGCAGCACGAGCCGAGCGCGCGCCTGCGTCCGCTCGGCTCGTCGCCGCATGAGTCCGCCGCGCGGCCGGCCACGCTCGCCGAGGCGGCCGCGGCGGCGCGTTGTCCCGAACCCGCGGACCTGAAAGCGCTGGTAGTCGCCGAGGGCGCGACGGTACCGCTGTCGGTGCTGGGCCGGTTGATCGAGCGGCTCAGGGCCCGTGAGACGGCTGAAACCGCCACGTCGCGGCGCGCCGAGTGGCAGGCAGCGCGCGGCGCCGTGCACCAGGCGCTCGCGTCGCGCCGCAGCCGGCTGGCGCTCCACGACCTTCGCGAGAGCCTCGCCGTGGCGCCAGGTCCCCTTCCCGTGGGTTTCGTCGCGGCGCTCGAGGCCATCGGCGACGCGAGCTGCCTCGACGAGATCGCCGCGGCCTACCTCCGCGCCCGCCGCGCACGCGACGCGTGGTGGACCGAGCACCTCGCCTCCACGTTTCGCGCGATCGTCAGGCGCGAGCGGCTGACGCGCCGGAGCCGCGCGGTCCGGCACGTCAGCGCGAAGTGGCCGCAGGCGGCCGAAGAACTGCTGCCCGCACGGCGCCGCTGAGCCCGGGTTGACCGGTGATGTTCCAAGCGTCAGTACGCTTTCGCGAACCAGGCGTCTGCCGGCGACGGCTGTCCGCACTTCACGCACTGCGGATGGAGGTTCGTTGACGCGAGCGGGATGTTGCGCAGCGTCGCCTGGGTCTCGAGCTTGATCTGCGCCTCGCACTCGGCGCTGCCGCACCATCCGGCGATGACGAACCCCGGGCGCCCTTCCATCAGCTGCTTGAACTCCTCGTAGCTCCCGGCGCGCGACGTGTGCTCCTCACGAAACCGCAGCGCGCGCTCGAGCAGCGTCCGCTGGATGTCCTCCAGGAGCGACGTCACCCGGGCCGCCAGGCCGTCCATTGGGACCATCGACTTCTCCCGGCGATCGCGCCGCGCGAGCACCACCTGCGACTTCTCCAGGTCCTTCGGCCCGATCTCCATTCGCAGCGGCACGCCGCGCATTTCCCACTCGGCGAACTTCCAGCCGGGCGTGTTCGCATCGCTGTCGTCGAGGTGGACGCGCACGCCGGCCGCGGCGAGCGCTCCTTGCAGCTCGCGCGCCTTCGGGAGCACGGTCTCCTGCCAGTTCCCACGGGAGATCGGCACGATGACCACCTGGTGCGGCGCCACGCGCGGCGGGAGGATCAGCCCGTGATCGTCCCCATGCGTCATGATCACTCCGCCGATCAGGCGCGTAGACACCCCCCAGGATGTCGTCCAGGCGTGCTGCAGCACCTTGTCTCGCCCCTGGAACTGGATGTCGAATGCCCTGGCGAAGTTCTGCCCGAGATTGTGGGACGTGCCGGCCTGCAGGGCGCGGCCGTCTCCCATGAGCCCCTCGATCGAGTAGGTGCGCGACGCCCCCGCGAACTTCTCGCTCTCACTCTTCTGGCCGTCGATCACCGGCATCGCCAGCTCGGTCTCCGCGAACTCCTTGTAGAGTCCCAGGATAGTCATCGTTTCGGCCTGGGCTTCGTCGGCTGTTTCGTGCGCCGTATGACCTTCCTGCCAGAGAAACTCGGTCGTGCGGAGAAACGGCCTCGTCACCTTCTCCCAGCGGACGACGTTCGACCACTGGTTGATGAGGACCGGGAGGTCGCGCCACGATTTGATCCACTTGGAGTACAGCGTGCCGATGATCACCTCGGACGTCGGGCGGATGGCGAGCGGCTCGGCGAGTTCCTCGGCACCGCCCCGGGTGACCCACGCCACCTGCGGCGCGAACCCTTCGACGTGCTCCGCCTCGCGCATCAGCAGGCTCTGGGGGATGAACAGCGGGAAGTACGCGTTGACGTGGCCGGTCGCCTTGAACCGCTGGTCGAGCGCCTGCTGCATCAGTTCCCAGATGCGGAAGCCGTAGGGCCGGATCGCCATGCAGCCCTTGACCGGCGTATAGTCCGCGAGCTCGGCGCGGCGCACGACATCCAAGTACCACTGCGAGAAGTCCTCTGATTGGGGGGTGACCCCTTCGTCCTTGTCCGCCATTACTCCTCAATCGTCTCGAAGACGTGTCGCTTCCAGTGTAGATCGTCGCGCGCGGGGAAATCGGTGCGGTGGTGGCCGCCACGGCTTTCCTCGCGCCGGCGCGCGGCGCGCGCAATCAGGCGCGCGACGGTGACGAGGTTCGCGGTCTGCCAGCCCGGCGGGTCGAAGCTCCCGCCCGCTTCGCGGTGGGCGCGAAGCCCGTGCCACGCGTCCTCCAGCCGCCCGAGCACCTGCGCGAGCCCGCCCGCGACGCGGAACAGGCCAGCGTGCCGCCACATCAGGTCGCGCACAACGGCGCTTTCGATCGCCGGCAGCCACCGCGCGCCCGCCGGTTCCGGCGTCGGGACCGGTGTAGTCGCGCGATCCGCGGGCCACGTTCCGGCGCCGCCGGAGGTCACCCACTCGCGCATCGCGCCGCCGGCGCGTCCGCCGAACACGAGCCCCTCGAGCAGCGAGTTACTCGCCAGCCGGTTGGCGCCGTGCACGCCGGTGCACGCCACTTCGCCCGCGGCAAACAGCGCGGGCACCGACGTGCGGCCGGACAAGTCCGTCCAGACGCCCCCCATCATGTAGTGTGCGGCCGGCCCCGTCGGAATACGGTCGCGCGCGAGATCCAGCCCGGCGTGCCGGCAGGCGGCCGAAATCTCGGGGAACCGCTCGTGCACGAACGCCGGGTCGAGATGCTGGAGCGTCAGGAACACCGGGCGCCCCGTCCGCTCCGCCTCGCGCGCGATGCCGCGCGCCACGCGATCCCGCGGCGCAAGGTCTCCCATCGGATCCACGCGCGTCATGAACGGCTCTCCCGCGTCGTTCACGAGCCGCGCCCCTTCGCCCCGGAGCGCCTCCGACAGCAGGAACCGCGGCACGCCGGGCACGCTCAGCGCGGTCGGGTGGAACTGCACGAACTCGAGGTCGCCGACCAGCGCGCCCGCGCCGTACGCGATCGCGACCCCGTCGCCGGTCGCAACGGTGGGGTTGGTCGTCTCGCGATAGACCTGTCCCGCGCCTCCCGTCGCCAGGAGGGTGGCGCGGGCGCGCGCCACCCCTTCGTGGCCATCCGGCGTGACGAATCGGATGCCGGCGCACCGTCCGCCTTCGACGACTGCTTCCACCGCGAGCGCGTGCTGCAGCACGCGCGGCGCCGCGACCGTGGACGCCCTGCGCCAGAGCGTCCGGCTGATTTCGCGCCCCGTCGCGTCGCGCGCGTGGAGCACCCGACGCACCGAGTGCGCCCCTTCCCGTGCAAGCGCGGGTCGCCCTCCCTCTCCGGGATCGAAGGCAGCGCCCCAGCGGACGAGTTCTTCGACGTAGTGCACGCCTTCGGAGACCAACACCCGCACCGCGGCCTCGTCGCAGAGCCCGTCGCCGGCCGCGAGCGTGTCCGCGGCGTGCAGATCGACGCTGTCGTCCGCCCCGAACGCCGCCGCGATGCCCCCCTGCGCGTAACCGGTGCTGCCCTCGCGCGGGTCCGCCTTCGTGAGCACGACGATTTCGCCGGTCTGCTCGAGCGACACGATCGCGCGCAGGGCGGCGATCCCACTGCCGACGATCAGGAAATCAGTCTGAATCTGCAAACGGTGTACTATCCTACCCCGCGATCGCGAATCCGATGGAAACGACCCTGCTGACCGTGCGGGCCGGCCCCCGCGCCTACGAAGTGCAGATCGCCGCGGGCGTGGCGCGCCGGCTCGACGACGTGTTCGACCAGGCAGGGCTGCCGACGCGCCGCTTCGTCATCTCATCGCCGCTGGTGTGGCGGCTCCACGGCGAGGCGGTTGCCGCGGGCCTGACGGCGGAGGAACCGATCCTCCTCCCCGACGGCGAGCGGTTCAAGAACCTGCACACCGTCAGCCGCGCGTACGACGCGCTGATCCGCGCGGAAGCCGATCGCGGCAGCGCCATCGTGGCCGTGGGAGGCGGCGTGATCGGCGACATGGCGGGCTTCGTGGCCGCGACCTTCCTGCGCGGGCTGCCGCTCGCCCACGTGCCGACGACGCTGCTGGCGCAGATCGACAGCTCGATCGGCGGCAAGGTGGGCGTGAACCACGCGCTCGGCAAGAACCTGGTCGGCGCGTTTCACGCGCCGGTCTCGGTCGCGGCCGACCCAGCCCTGCTGGCAACGCTCCCACGACGGGAGTTCCGCGCCGGACTGTACGAGGCGGTCAAGTACGGGGTCATCGCGGACGCCGAGCTGTTCGCGCGGCTCGAGCGCGATCTGCCGGCGCTGTTCAGCCGCTCACCGGACGCCCTGATGCCCATGATCGCCGCGTCGTGCCGCATCAAGGCCGCGATCGTCGAAGCCGACGAGCGCGAGCACAACGTCCGGCGCCTCCTCAACTTCGGTCACACGGTGGGACACGCGCTCGAGGCGGTCACGAAGTACCGCCGCTTCCGCCACGGCGAAGCGGTCGCGTACGGGATGCTCGCCGCCGCGGCGCTCGGGGTCGCGCGGACGGTGACGAGCGCGCAGGCTGCCGATCGCCTGCAGGCGTTGATCACGCAGATGGGTCCGCTCCCGCCAGTGGCTGACTTGTCAGCGGATGAAACGCTCGAGGCGATCCGGCGCGACAAGAAGATCGTCAACCGGCGCCTCTCGTTCGCGGCCGCGACCACGATCGGCGCCGCGACCCTCCTCGACGACGTGACCGAGGACGAACTGCAGGCGTCGCTGGCCGGCATCGGACTCCGGGAGCACACGGAGACATGAAAGCGAAAGCGGGACCTACTCCTCCTCCATCGGCCCGCCACCGGCGCGCACGATGTCCTGCTGCTTCACCTTGTCCACGTTGAATTTCGACGCATTTTTCAACGTGCGCTCGATCACGTCGTCGAAATCGAACGAGGTCGACTTCGAGAAGCGAATCGGGTTGACGCGCGCGACGACGAACGGCTTGAGGTAAGGGCTCGTGAACCCCTTGGCCTTGAGTTGACCGACCACCTCGGTGACGGCGTCGTCGATCTTCAGGACCTTCTTCCCACGGCGTTCCCTTTCTTTCAGCGCCCGCGTGATCGGATCCTCCAGGAAGTCGTCGATGCGGCGCAGCAGCGGATGGTAGGCGCCGCCGCTGAGCCGGCCGCGTTCCTCGTATGCCGCTCCGAGCGTCAGAAATGGCGCCTGCTCGAACTCGAACGCGAAGTCGCTCTCCGGGCGATCGGACGCCTTCGCCAGCGCGCGCGCCATCCGGATCGTTTCCAGCGACTTCTCCCGGAGGTTGTGCGCCTTCTCGGTGTTCAGCGCGAGGATCTTGAACGCAACCTCCGGATCCGGAATGAGAAGGGCGACGATGCTCCGTCCGCCAAGCTTGCGGAGCGCCTGCAGCCGATGATTCCCGTTCGGCGTCCAATACGCGTCGCCGTGGCGGACCGCGATGATGGGATCCAGGAAGCGCCCGAGCTTCTCGAGCACGCCCATCAGGCGCTTGACGTGGGCGTCGGAGGGATCGCGCTGGTATGGCGTGGGCTCCACGCGGTCGATTGGCAGCGTGACAATCAGGACCTCGGTCGCGCCAAACGGCTCGCGGTACCGCGCGAGCACCGCCCCCCCGTCCGCTGCGACCTGGGCCGCGAGCCGCTCGGCCGCGGAGTCCTTGACGATGGTGGTTTCTTCCGGCGAGAGGCCGAGCGATTTCGGCGCGGCCTTCTTCCGACGGCGAACGACGCGTTTCTTGGCCATGGCAGGAGGTGACACGTGAATGGGTCAGACCCCATTACATTCTGCGTAAGTCTAGCCGAGACGCGCGCGACTTACGCAACGTGTAATGGGGTCTGACCCCATACATGTTTTCGCCTACTACTCGATCCGGTGTTCCTTCAGCTTGGCGAGGAGGGTCTTGTAGCTCACCTGGAGGATCTCCGCGGCGCGCGGCTTGTTGTTGCCGCTGTCGTTCAGCGCCTCCACGATCTTCCGTCGCTCCACTTCCGCGGTCGTTCTGCGCACCGCTTCCGCCATCGTGCCGGAGAGGTCTATCTGGTCCCAGGGATCGGCGTCCCGCTCGCCTCCGGCCGGGGCGAACGACAGGTTCAGGTGCCTCGGCTGGAGGGTGTCGCCGTCGGCGAGGATCACCGCGCGCTCGATACAATTCTGCAGCTCGCGCACGTTGCCGGGCCACGCGTACTGCTGCAGCGCCTCCAGCGCGGCGGCCGAGATCACCATCGGTTTCTTCTTCAGATCGCGACAGAACCGCTCCACGAAGAAGCGCGTCAGCAAGCCAATGTCCCCCTTGCGCTCGCGCAGAGGAGGAATGACTATCGGGAAGACCGACAGTCGGAAATAAAGGTCCTCGCGGAACCGGCGGGCGGCCACTGCCGCCTTCAGGGCCTGGTTCGTCGCGGCCACCAACCGCACATCCACCTGGATGAGCGACGTCCCCCCGAGCCGGTCGAACCGCTTTTCCTCGAGCGCGCGCAGGATCTTCGCCTGGAGCGCGAGCGGCAGGTCCCCAATCTCGTCGAGAAACAACGTGCCCCGGTTCGCCAGCTCGAACTTCCCCGGTTTGCGCGCCACGGCGCCGGTGAATGCCCCCTTCTCGTGGCCGAACAGCTCGGACTCGAGCAGCGTCTCGGGGATCGCGGCGCAGTTGATCGCCACGAACGGCTCCGAGGATCGCGGGCTCAGGGCGTGCAGCGTCCGCGCGAACAGCTCCTTGCCGGTGCCGCTCTCTCCCTCCAGCAACACGGTGGCGTCGGTCGCCGCCGCGCGGTGCAGAGACGCGAGCACCCGCTTGAGCGCCGCGTCGTCGCCGACGATCTGTGGCGCCCCGCGCCTGACGGCGAGCTCCTCCCGCATCAGGAGGTTCTCCGTGATGAGCCGCCGCTGCTCGAGGGCGCGCGAGACCATCAGGAGCAGGTGATCGGGATCCACAGGCTTCGCGAGGAAGTCGAGCGCCCCCTGCTTCATGGCGGAGACCGCGTCCTCGATGCTGCCGTACGCGGTCATCACGATGACCGGGATCTCGCTGTCAATCTCGCGTGCGGCGCGCAGCACGCCGAAGCCGTCGCCGATCGGCAGCCGCAAGTCCGAGAGCACGACGGCCGGGCGGGAGGCGTTCAGCAGGCGGACGGCCTCGTCCTGGTCGGCGGCCTCGAGCACGCCGTGGCCCGCGCGCTCGAGCGCGTGCCGCAGCATCGTGCGCAGCGACTCCTTGTCCTCGACGATCAGGATCTGTGCGGGAGGGGCGTTCACCGGATCCAGCCCGGCGGCACGCCGGCCTGGCGGGCTTCTTCTTCGATGTCGACGAGCTGCTTCTTGAGCTGGGCAATCGCGTCCTGGACGCGCGCCATTTCGTCGAGGGTCTTCTGGCGATTGTTGGCGACCACGGCGCGCTGCGCGGGATCGTCGCGGTTGACGAAGTCGGTGGCCAGCGCGTTGACCCGGCTCTGAAGCGCGTCGAGCAGCAACTCGTTCCGCGTCAGCTCCGCCTGCGTCTTCTCCACTCGATCGCGCCAGTACTGCTCCGTCTTCGCCGGATCGTCGGCCGCCTGTTCGCTCCCGGGCTGGGCCTCGGCGGCCTTCGCTGCCGCGGGATCCGTCGCGCCGCCGGGGCCGGCTGTCTGGCTTGCTGGTGGCAAGGGGCTGGCGGGGGCGGGCCCGAGGTCCTTGTTCGTGTACACCTTGCCGCTCGCCTTCGTCGCCTTCCGGCGCTGCTCCTCCTTCTTGGCGACGTCCCCGAGCGATTGCGCTGACACGGCCGAGACACCACAGGCGAGCGCGGCGACGGCCACGATGGTGAACCGGGCCAAGGCTGTCATGATTACGTTCATTTTAGCAGAGCGGCGATTTTGCCGCGAATTAAGGGGGCTTCCGGCGCCTCGGGCGCCAGTTCCAGCGTCCGCCGATACGCGGCGGCCGCATCCTCTCTCTTCCCCAGCCGTTCGTAGCTCATCGCGAGCGAAAGTTGAAACGTGGGCTCCTGCGGGTCGAGCGATGAAGCCTTCAGGAACTGGTCCACCGCCGCCTGATCGTCGCCGAGCTTCCGCAGCGCGAGACCGAGGTTGAATGCGATCGCATAGTCGTTCGGGTAGAGGTCCTGCGCGTGCCGGTAGCACTCCACTGCACCGGCCCACCGGCCGAGCAATCCCTGCGCGCGAGCGAAGTTGAAGTGGTAAGCCCACCGATCGCCGCGCAGGGCGATGGCGCGATCGAAGTGCGGGAGCGACTCTTCCACGCGTCCGAGCTTGACCAGCACTTGCCCGAGATTGCTCGACGCCTCGGCGTCCTGCGGGTTGCGGCGAACAGCCTCCTCGTAGAACTCGATGGCGCGCTCGTACTCTCCTTCGGCGTACGCGATCCCGCCCGCGCGACCGGGCTCGAGGAACGGCAGCTCCGCGGGACTCGCGGGCGCAGTCGGCTCGGCTGGCCTGGGGGCCGCGATGCGCGCGGGCGGGCCAGCGGGCAGCACCGCGCGAGCCTGAACCGGCGCGGCGTCCCGCGCCTGCCGCCACTGCGCGACCCCCGCCAGCGCGGCGACCACCACGAGCGCCCCAATCGCGAAGGGCGCGTAGCGGCGCGCGTCGAAGCGCGGCCTGCCTTCCGAGGGCGCGAGCTTCTCCCGGCAACGCGGGCAGCGCGTTCGACTGGCGCGGACCTTCGCGCCGCAATTTCCGCAGATGACGACGGCGCTCACTTAGCGGATCTCCCGCCAGGAGAGCAGTCGCACGCCGACCTGTCCGACACCGTTGTTGAAGTCCTCCGGGTCGCCGAACACTTCGATGGTCACGCCACCACCCCCGCCAGCCGCGCCACCCCCGCCGCCGAGCGCGGCCGACGCGAAGAACAGGTGCTGGTCGACGATGAACGGCGCCGTGGCGCGCCCCGCGACCGACCGCACCAGGGGGCTTTCATTCCTGTCCAACTTGTTGTTGTTGCTCGACGCCGAATCGTACGCCGCACCCCCGAGGTACGTAAAGGCGTAGAGGTTCGCCGTAGAGTTCGCGCCGGGCGCCGCGGCGTCTTCCGTCGTTGTCGTGTAAAAAACAATGTCTCCCGCGACCGACGGCGCTGTGGACGGCCGCTCCCCGGTGGCGATCCCGCCCACGTCGGTCACGTTCGCCAGCTCGTAGGAGAACTTCGTCGTCGCGCCCGCCGCGGGGAAGTCGTCCTGGAGCCCCCACAGCTTGAACCGGCCCGTCCCGTGAGGGCTGGACGTGGGCAGCAGGTCGCTCCCGGTGGAGAAGAACATGTAGACGTTCGTGCTGCCAACGAAGAGCAACGCGGACGAGCTGAAGATTGGCTGGTCCGTCGAGATCATCTGGGTCTTGTTGATCGAACCGCTCTCGTCGAAGTCGAAGCGCCAGTACTTGCCGTTCAGGTCCCCGAGGTATGCGTGGCTGACCACGGGTGAGCCGTAGTTGCCCGCGGCGCTCGGGTCCGCCTGCAGCGCGTTCTTCATCGCGGCGCCGCCGATGTCGCCGACGTCGAGGCACCCGGTCCCGCTGCACGACCCCGGGTTACCGATGACGTGCCCGTCGCGCACGTCGATCAGGTAGAACGACCGTCCCGCCCGCGGCGCCCCGGGGCCCCGCCCCGGCAGCACGTCCTCGATCGCCGGGAAGTACCCCGATCCGACGATGACCGCGTTGAGCGTTCGATCGGCGTTGAGGGGGCCAACGGCCGGGTCCGACCACGTGAACCCGACGCTCTTCTCCACGTCGCTCGCCGCCGGCTTCAGGTCCCCAAACATGCGCAGCCGCTTGCCGGGGGTGGCGTCGGTGACGCTCAGGGTCGCAAAGTAGGTCGGATCGAAGCTGTCGTATCTCGGAAACGCCCACTTGAACTCGATGCTCTCGTTCGGCGAATCGAAGC
Source organism: Vicinamibacterales bacterium (assembly GCA_035463475.1). Taxonomy (GTDB): domain Bacteria; phylum Acidobacteriota; class Vicinamibacteria; order Vicinamibacterales; family 2-12-FULL-66-21; genus JACPDI01. Next base: position 31,872 of record DATHTE010000004.1, on the reverse strand, counting down.
GCTGCAACAACGAATTGACCGCCGCAATGCCTCCCGCATCCTGCGCGACGCCCATCCCCGCCTCGGTCACGTCGAACGCCTGGTAGAACGTGCCGCCGGGTCCCTGGCCGATGATCAGCATGCTGCGCCACTTGTGCGAGCCGTCGGTCATCAGGACTTTGACCTCGGCGATCTTGGGCGAACTGTCCACGAAATAGTCGAACTGCTCCACCGGCTGGCCGTCCAGCTGCGTCTTCAGCTTCGGCAGCAGGTTGTACGGAATGAACGCCCACACCTCGTACCCGGTCAGCGCATCGAACGCGTGGATCATGCCGTCGTTCGCCCCCACGAAGATGATCGTGCGGCGCTGCTCGTAATCGCCGGCGAACGTCCCTACCGCGCCCGCCCGGCCGTAGTCGTCATCGGGCGGCGGGTCGAGCGACGGCGCATCCATCATGGCAGGCGTCGATCCGATCACCGCGCCGATCCGGACGGCCCTGAGGGCGTCGATCAGCGTCGTGGTGTCCTCCTCGCTCAGCCGCACGTGCGGCGCCAGCTGCGCCGCGTTCGCGGGCGTGAAGGCGATGACATCGCCGGGACCTGCGCCGTTGGGGATTGCCGTGAAGATGTTGCGGCTGTTGGGGTCGGCTGGCGTCCGCGCCAGGCCCGCCAGTTCGGGCCGCCCGTCGAGGTCGGGCCAGAGGCGCGTGCCGTCGGCGATGAACTTGTACCCCGAGGGCTTCGTGGCATCCTCGACCGGTTTGAAGGTGCGGAAGGCCCGGATCCGCGCTTCGAAGCCTGGCAGCGCGAAGCCTGATGTCAGGATGACGTTGCTGCGCTGCGGCACTTTCGTGTTATTTGGCGGCGGCTGGGGCCGGAAGATCTCGGTCAGCGGAAGCGGGTTGCCTGAAACGTCCGTCGCCCCCTTCAGGTTCACGGTGCCGACGATGGGACTCACCGCGGTGTACTCGCTGCTCACGCCCGCGTCGAATTCCGACGACCGGGCGAAGCCGTACTGCACGGCGGCGTTCAGCACCCGCGCGATCGCGGTCGGCCCGGCGGCGGCGAAGTAGGCGCCGCCGCTGTTGTTCGCGATGGCGCGAAGCTCCACCTCGTCTCCAGGATTCGGGCGAACACCGATGACGAAAACCGGCGCGCGCTTGGTGACGCCGCCCGACGACACGGCCGTGAACTCGCTGGCCCGGGCCAGGACGTCATTGGCCGCCATGTACGCCGGATCGCCGGAGTTCACGCCGCCCGTGATCAGCACCACAACGGTGTTGCGGTAGGCGCGCGTGGCCGCGGGGTCAGCCCCCATCGCGCGGATGACCTCTGCCTTCGCGTCGGTCAGGAGATATGTCACCGGCCGGTCGTCGTACAGGCGCGATCCGGCGGCCGCGGGGATCAGCCCGCGCGTGTCGTTGAGCGGATACGTCACCTTGTTGATGATGGTGGTCACCGACCCGGCGACACCCGCCTGTGCCACCACGGTCCCGGCGGGGGCGGCGACGAGCGAATAGTTCGGCGCGGCCACGGTGGGCACATAGGCGCCGAACTTGCCGGCCGCGCCCGCGTTGCACGGCGCGGAATCGGAAATGAGCGCGAGCGCCGCGTTCGCGGTGATACGCACCGGCTTGTCGCAGTTCGGCGACACGCGCCAGGCTGGCGCGCTCTGCCGCATCTTCACGAGCGCCCAGCGCACGCTGACGTTTTCCGCGACCGCCTGCGCAATCCCCCTCTTCGCGATCTCGAGGCGCGTGACATCGTAGAAGGTCGCGAAGTCGGGAGCCGTGTCCGGCACGACGACGATGTCTTCCGCTTCGAACTTCGTTGACGCGTCCTGCACGTTCTCGTAGAGCAGGTTCCTGAATCTCCGCCGGTAGAGCGTCTGCGTGAGCGGATCGAGCCCGAGCGCGGTGGACACCGGCGGATCGTCCGCCACCGAATAGGTCATCGGGTCGTAGAAATGGCCCGTGCCGTCCTCCAGCATCCTCAGCGACGTATCGACCACGACCACGACCGTGGGGGGCACGCGTTTGACGAACAGCAGCGGATCGAGCTGTGCCGAGACGGGCGCGGCCCACCATGCCGTCAGCGCGGCTGCCGCCACCGCCACGATCACGCGTTTGTCGAAGCGCAGGGTTTTCATGATGGTCACCGCAGGATTCCAGCTGCCGCGTCCATGCTCATGCGCGTCAGCGACTTGCCGGGGGTCTGCACGGCCGCCTTGCGCGCGCGCTGGTTCAACTCCTCCTGGCCGCGCTGCGCGATCTGGCCGCGTTCGATTTCCGTCGTGGACGTGCGCGCCACGGTGACCTCGACGATCTTGTCGGTGCCCCCGGGGCCGAAGGCCTCAGCGCGAATCGTGACGACGCCGTTCGTGTCCTTGCTCGGATCGCCGTCGGCCTCTGACGGGTCATCCGCCGCCCACGCGATGACGTACATCGCGCTGTCGATCCCCTCGCCCAGCAGCTCGTCGATCCGGCCGCATGCGTACGGCGCCCAGACGGGGTTGTTCGCCCCCCACAGGTTCTCCCCGTTCGTCTCCGCCTGGAGGCGCGCCGTCATCTGCGCCAGGTTGTACGTCACACCGCCCATCGGCACCGTGCCCGTGCAGTTTGACGCGTCCACGAAACTCGACCGGAGGTTTTCGTTCCAGATGCGGTTCCAGTCCGGGACCAGCAGCAGGTCCTGCACCGCGCGCTCGATCCCCGCATCCGCGGCGTACAGCGCCTCGCTGCTCGTGCGATAGTTCGACGTGATCATCGTCTCGGTGTTCGTCACCATCACGAGCGAGAGACCGAGCGCCGTCAGCAGCATCGAGGCCATCAAGGCGACGACGAGCGACATTCCACGCTCGTCGCCCGCGCGCCGTCCGTAGTCAGCCACTCCGTGCATCACTTACCTCGTCAGGTTCAGGTTTCGCGGCGTCACGTCGAGGATCACTTCGAAATCCGGCACGAACCCTTCGGATCCGGTCATGCCGGTGCCCGGGTTCATGAACAGCCGGCGCAGCTCCGGGCTGGACGCGAGCGCGGCCGCGTTCGGACGCATGCCCGGGTCGGAGGCCTGGACGCGCAGCCGCATCTGGACCTTTCGGACGCGGAACAGATCCGGATCGAACTGGTTGGTTCCCGCCCCGCACCAGGCCGGCAGACCGTCCCTGAGGATCGCGGGGTCCAGCCGGACGAGCGAGCCGGTGCCCGGGGCGAGTTGCGCCAGCCGGGGGTTGCCAGCTTCGTCAATCACGCAGTTGGCGACGTTGAGCGGCGGACGGGGCGCGGTCGGCGGATCGGGATCCCCCCAGTAGTCGAACACCACGTCCACGACGTTGTCCACGACCGGAATGTCCGTCTGGATGCCGTCGTAATGCCGCAGCTGGTTCTGGATCGGATCGTGGTAGTACGTGTGCGACTCCGACTGCACGATCACGGCGCCCAACGGGTACGATTCCGAGAAGTCCTGTCCGCGGTGCTGGAGATGCAGCGCAGACTCCTGGACGCTGGTGATCTCGAAATTGTCGAATGCGCCGGTCAGCGGATCGAAGATCAGGCAGCCCATGCCTTCCGTGAAACCGCAGAGCGGATCCCCCACGGGGCAGTTTGACTGGCTGTTGACCTTGATCTCGGAGGACTGGTTCGGCATGTCCGAACTGATCGTCGTCTGCGCCGACGTGTGCGGCACGTAGACGATCGTGATGGCGTCGTCCCGGTACGTGCCCGGAGGATCGGGATTCACCCGCCCGGTGCGATACGGCAGGATGGGCGCGAAGAAATTGGCGAGGCTGCCGGTCGTGGCGCCCTGGTACGGTCCCGCCCCCGCCATGACCAGGTCCTTGTACAGCGTCTCGGCCGCCACGCGGGCGCGCTGCTGCATGTCGCCGTACTCCGGCTGCACGCGGGCCGTGCCCTGCGAGGGGTTGACCATCTGGAAGATGGCCCCCGTGACCGTGATCATGATGCCCATCGAGATCAGCATCTCGACCAGCGTGTAGCCGCGCGGAGATCCAAAGCGCTCGGTCATGGTCGTCGTTCCTGTCCTGCTACATCGCCTTCCGGGTCTTCACCGTCGTGATCCACGCGTCTCCGGGGACCCGCTGTTTCGGCGAGGCGGGGTTCCGCGCCGCCTCGCGGACGACGGTCGTCACCATCACCTGCAGCACAAGCGTGTTGTTCGGATTCGTCGGCAGAGGCTCGATCGACCAGCGCCGCACGAACTGCGCGTCGGCCGGCGCCGGGTCGGCGTTGCCGACCCACGAACCGTCCGTTCTCAGGTAATCGAAGTAGCCGGCGACGTTCTGATCCAGCGTGCTCGCAGGCGACGGATTCAGTCCCCTGCCGGCCGCCGTCGCCGGAGACGTGGACAGGTTGGTCGTCGTGTCCGTCACCGGCAGGCCGAGCCCGTCCTTGTCGAATCCCCACGTCAGCTCGCGCAACTGTTCCATCTTCTGGGCCGCGAGCGACGCGGCGGACGTCTGCGCCTTGGCCGCCTGGTTTGCACCTGCCGCGTACGCGAAGAGCTGCGCCACGCCCATCGCGACGGTCGCCAGGATGCCGACGGCAACCAGGGTTTCCGCGAGGCTGAAGCCCCGCTCACTCGATAGCGATTTTTCCAAGCGCATTGACTGTGATCCGTTTCGTTCGTGTTTTGTACGTCACCGTAAGCGCTGTTCCCCCCGGGGGAACCGGCGTTACCGCGCCGGCCGAATCAACCGTCCACGCCCGGCCGTCGGGCCTGAACTCGAAGTTCAGCGTCGTCACCGTCACGCCGTTGTAGAGCACGCGCACCGGGCCATCGTGGTTCGGCAGCGTGAGTGGATCGGTATCGTTTGCCGGATAGGGATAGGCCGTATTCGTGCAGCGGGTCCCTGCGTTGTCCGCCACGCTTCCGAGGTACTCCACCATCCGGAAGAAGCCGGCGCCGGGACAATTCACCCTGACGCGGACACGCCGGTTCGTCGCAACGGCCTTGAGGCGGGCGCTGTGCAACTCCCGCTCCAGCTCGCGCGTTGCTTGCCCGAGCCGCAGCGCGCTCGCCATGTCCTGCAGTTGAGGGATCGCGATCGCGGCGAAGACCGCCGCCACGGCCACGACCGCCACCAGCTCCACGAGTGAAAAACCACGATCCGTGCGCAGTTCCCGAGTCATGTCGGAGAGTAACTGAGCAATGGGACTGCCACGGCCGCCCCCCTCCCCGCACATCTGATTAAGTGCTTTAGAATGTAGCTGTTACGGCCTCGACTGTGCGGCCGGCGGCGCGCGCCGGCGCCGGAGTCGTGTCGCGTCCTGTTACCTTACGTAACAGTCGTGGAAGGCGCCGGGTGCTCCAGCGGAAGCGAGATCTGGAAGGCGGCGCCCCCGGTCGCCGAGCGCCCGGCCGCGACCCGGCCGTTGTGCGTGACGACGATCTTCTGCACCAGCGCGAGCCCGAGCCCGGTGCCGCGGCTGCGGCCGGTCACGAACGGCTGGAACACGCGATCGCCCAGCGCCGGATCGATTCCCGGGCCGTTGTCCGCGATCACCAGCCGCAGCGCGCGCCCCTGTCCGTCGATGGTGGCGTCGATCGCGATCTCCGGCGGGCGCCCTGCTTCCACGCACGCCTCCACGGCATTGCGACAGAGGTTCAGGAGCGCCTGTCTCAGGAGCACCTCGTCGCCGTGCACGTTCGCGAACTCTCCGGAGGCGCGGATCGTGCCTCGCGCGGCGTCAACCTCGCCCCGCACGTCCTCGACGACACGCTCGACGATCGCGCGCATGTCGACGGGCGTGAGCGTCACCGGAGTGGGGCGCGCGAAGTTGAGGAAGTTGGTGACGACCTCCCGCAGGGAGTCGGTCTCGGCGCGTATGCCTGCGATGTACGGATGGTAGTCGGCGGGCAGGCGGGCGGGATCGATCAGGCGGGCGTACCCGTGGATCGTCGCGAGCCCGTTGCGGAACTCGTGCGCGAGTCCGGCCGTCAGCTCGCCGAGCCGCGCGAGGCTGTCCTGCAGCCGCACCTGCTCCTCCAGTTCGACGACGGCACTCAGATCCGTGAAGAGGCAGATCGCGCCGTGCACCCCCTCGTGGTCGCGCATGGGAGACACCGTCACGCCCAGGTGCGCCACCGCGCTCAGCGGCACCGCAATGGCGCGGCGCATGATCGGGCGCCCGCTCGTCAGGCACTCGTCGATGAGGTCGGCGAGCGGCGCGGCGGTCGCCAGCACCTGCCGGTACGGGCCGCTCCAATCCGCGTCCGGGAGCCCCAGCATGCGTCGTCCCGCAGGATTGAGGGTCCGGACCTCCCCCTCGGTGCCGACCACGAGGAGCCCGGACGTGAGGTTCGCGATGATCTCGCCGCTCAGGCGCTCGGAGGCCTCGGCGCGCAGCGACGTCGCCCGCTCCTGCTCGCGCAGCTTCTTCATCGCCTCTTCGAGCGCCGCCGCCATGAACGAGGGCTCTCCGCCCGCGCGCCGCGCATCGCGCGCGAGGTCGCGCGCCGCCGACGCGAACCTCACGATCGCGAACGCGACGATCCCGGCCAGCGCCCCGACGATGGCGGTCAGTCCGAGCAGCAGATACGCGTCGTCGGTCATAGGTAGAACGAAAGATACCAGTTCATCAGCCGCTCGCCGCGAAGCCCCGCGACGAACGCCGCGATCGCGAGAAACGTCCCGAACGGAAGCGCCGAGGTGAGCGTCGTGCGGCGGGCCGCGAGCAGCGCCGCGGCGAAGGCCCCGCCGATCAGCGACGAGAGGACGAAGGTCACGATCACCAGCTTCCACCCGAGGAACGCGCCGATCATCGCGAGCATCTTGACGTCGCCGAAACCCATGGCGTCCACGCCGCGAAGCCGCGACCAGCCTTCGGCGATGAGCCACAGCGCGCCGCCACCGGCCGCCGCGCCGATCACCGCATCGCGGATCCCCGGCGGGAGCGCGATCGAGAACGCGATGCCCGCCACGATCCCTGGCACCGTGATCGTGTTCGGCAGGATCTGGTGCTCGAGGTCGATCGCGAACAGCGCGATCAGCGCGGCGCTGAACAGGAGGCGCGGCACCAGCAGCCAGTCCGCGCCGAACTCGCGGTAGCAGAGAAGGAACGCCGCGAGCGTCGCGAGCTCGACCAGCGGATACCTGATCGAGATTGGCTGGCGGCAGTCCCGGCACCGGCCGCGCAGCAGCAGCCAGCCGAGGATGGGCACGTTGTCGTACCAGCGGATCCGCGCGCCGCACACCGCGCACGACGAGCCCGGCCAGACAATCGACATGTCCCGCGGGAGACGATGGATGATGACGTTGAGAAAGCTGCCGATGGCGAGCCCGGCCAGGCCGACGACTACGCCGGGTGTCACCGCGCCGCTCCGGCGCGCCCGCGGTAGATCGGCGGCAGCGGGTAGAGCGGAGACTCGGGGGCGACGGTCGCCTCCCCCCACCACGGGTTCATCTGGTAGGAAAAGCCGGCCGGATCGACCGGTATGTGCCGCAGCGCACCGGCGCGGATCAGCCGGTCCCACGTCACCGGATCCTCGGGCATCTCCTCGACGAAGGGTCGCAGGCGCGCGTTGATGCGATCGAGGTCGTCCATGACATCGAGCAGGATCAGGTTCCGCTCCGCCGCGCGGCGTATCCACTCGCTCTCGGTCGTCTGGTACAACTCGCGCCAGAGAAACCGCGAAGCCTGCCGATCGTCGCCGGCCACCATCGCCGCCGCCACCAGCCCCATCCAGTTGGGCGCGCCCGGGACTTTCGACGCGCGCAGGTACCACTCGCCCGCGCGCCCGTAATCTCCCACGGCCCAGTAGTACACGAACCCGATGTCCTGCATGTATTGCCACTTCTGCGGCTCGGCGCGCAGTCCTTTCCGGAGCAGCGCGACCGCCAGGTCGGGACGCCCGGCGCCACTCGGGAACGCATCGGAGAGGAAGAACGCGCCGAACCGGTAGGCGATCGAGAAGGAGGGATCGAGCGTGGTCGTCACGTCGAGGAGCGGGTAGAGCAGCTCGTACCGCTGCTGGCTGGGTGCGACGCGGCGGTCTCCGCCATAGTGCTGCACGGTGCGGATCCAGTAGACGTCCGCGGCGAGCGCGTCGAAAGACAACGCCGCGCGCTTGATCGCCTCACCCGAGCGCAGATAGAGAAGCCGCTCGCGAACCGGCGGTCGGGGCAGCCACCGGTCGCGCGCCGCCTGGAGGCCGGCGGTCGCCGCCATCAGCAGCGCGATGGCGACGAGGACGGCGACCGGACGTTCGCAAAATGGGCGCATGGCGGCTCACTTGAAGTCGCGGCGGCTGAAGATGAACATGGCCCCCACCAGCAGCGCGGCCACGTATCCGAGCCCGTACAGGATCGTTGTCAGCAGGTACGCCGTGGACACGGGATGCGCGTGCACGACCTCGGCCTTCACGTCGAACGCCGCGAGGTTCGGGAGGAGGTAGTACAACGCCTCGGCGATCGCGCCGACGACGGGGGACTTCAACACCGGGCCGAGATTCTTGAAGTCGGGGCTCAGCTGGCCAATGACGTAGATGCCGAAGGCCAGCGCCGCGGAAACCATCGGCGACGAGAACGTCGAGAAGAACAGCGCGGCCGCCGTGACGATCATCAGCTCGACGAAGATCAGCGCCACCGCTTTCAGCATGCGCGGGTCCGCAGCCGGCGCCGCCCAGGTCGCTTTCCACTGCGGCGTTTCGACCCACGACATGTAGCCGAGCACGGCGTACCACACCGCCACCATGATGCCGACGTTGACGAGCAGCGTCAGGACCAGCCCCGCGTACTTCCCGAGCACGAGCTGCTCACGGCGGACCGGCTTGGCGAGCAGCGCGTAGACGCTGCGCCGCTCGACTTCCTTCGAGACGAGGCCGATGCCGATGAAGACGGCGATGAAAAGGCCGAACACCGAAATGGCGGCGAGCCCCAGGTCCTTGATGATCTTGATGTCCTGACCCGCGGTGAGCTGCCCGATCAGGTAGGACGCGCCGATCACCAGCAGCGCGAAGAAGACGAGGTTGTAGAGGACGCGGTCGCGGACCGACTCGCGGTACACGTTGAACGCGATCGTGGCGACGACGCTCATCGCCCCGCCCCCGCCACCTGCTTGAGGAACAAGTCCTCGAGCGTGTCCCGCATCGGGTTCAACGAGACGAGCTTCGCGCCGTGCGCGCGCAGGTCGCCGACGACGCGCTCGGGTTCCGCGTCCGGCGCCAGCTCGATCGCACAGCGGTCGGCGGCGATCGCGGTGACCCGCAGGATCGGCGGCCCGAAGCGGCGCAGCGTCCCCGCGTCGATCCCCGCCACCACCACCTCCCAGCCTCGGATCTCGAACGCGAGCATGTCGGTCAGCGTCCCGGCGGCGAGGAGGCGCCCCCCGGCGAGGATCGCAACGCGGCTGCACAGCGCTTCCGCGTCGCTGAGGATGTGCGAGCTGAAGAAGATCGTGCGCCCCTCGTCACGGAGGCGCAGCATCAACTCGCGGACCTCGCGCCGGCCGATCGGGTCCAGCCCGGACATCGGCTCGTCGAGGAAGATCACCTCGGGGTCGTTGATCAGCGCCTGGGCGATGCCGACCCGCTGCACCATGCCCTTGGAGAACTTGCGCAGGTGCATCCGGCGCTCGGCGCCGATCCCCACGGCGTCGAGCAGGCGCGCCGCGCGGCCCGCGCATTCCGCGCGCGGATACCCGAACAGCCGCGCGAAATACGTCATCAGTTCCTCGGCCGTCAGATAATCGTAGAAGTACGGGTTCTCGGGCAGGTAGCCGATGCGGCGCCGGACGGTCACGTCGCCGGCGGGGCGCCCCAGGATCTCGGCGCGCCCCGCGGTCGGGTACACGAGCTGCATGAGCAGCTTGAGCGTCGTCGTCTTGCCGGCGCCGTTCGGGCCGAGGAAGCCGAAGATCTCACCGGCGCCGACCTCGATCGAGAGCGCGTCGAGCGCGCGACGCGGACGCGGGCGCCAGAAACCGAGGGGATAGTCCTTGGTGAGGTTCTCGGTCCTGATCGCAGGCATGACAGGGCGAAGTGGTCAGTGATCCCGGCCTCTGATCATTTCCCCCCCGCCCGTTTGAGCTCAATCGCGATCGCCTGCTCGAAGTACTGGACGGGCAGCGCGCCCTTGATCACGCGGCCGTTGATGATGAAGGTCGGCGTCGAGCGAACGTTGACGGCGCCGCCGACGGCCACGTCCGCCCTGACCTCCTGCAGCACGCGCTGATACTGCGCGTCGAAGTCCGGCACGCCGCCGATCGCCGCGGCCGCCTGCCGGACGCTCTGCGGCGTGAGCGACACCTGGTTCGAGTACAGCCACTCCTCCATCGCCTCACCCTTGCCCTTGCGGGCGGCGAGGCGCGCCGCGACCGCCGCTTCGCACGCGGCCTGGTGGGCGCCTCCGGGCGTGTTGAAGTTGCACTCCGGGTCGAGCGGATAGTCCTTGACGACCATCCGCACCGCGCCCGGATTCGACGCCTCGTACTTGGCGAGGACGCTCTTGTAGTCGAAATAGCTCTGGCCGCAGGCGGGGCACTGGTAGTCGTTGAACTTCACGACCAGCACCTTCGCGCCGTCCATCGGGACGCCGGCGTCCGCCATCGGCTGCGTGAAGTACCAGCGCTCGAACTCCGACTGGCTCGGTGCGCTCGTCGGCGCGGCCTGGGCCGCCGGCGCCGCGTTGGACGACTGGAGGGCGCTGTCACGCGGAAAGAACGCGATGGCGCTGGCGGCGCCGCCGAGAAAGACCACGGCCACGGCGAGCGCCACCGGGGTGGCGAACAGCCGCCGCGCGTCGCGCGCGAGACGAGTCGGAAGAGTAGTCATGGGATAGTCCATCACGCTGCCGGAAACCAGGAACAGGCCGAGGACCGCGATGTACGTGCCGACGCACAGGACACAGACCTCCCTCAGCACGAAGAACGCGGCGTAAGCCAGGTACAGCACCATCGCGAGTCCGATGGTGGAAAGGACGAAGAGGTAGCCGGGCGCGCTGTCGCGCGCCGCCTGCTCCCCCGGCCGGCCCCGCACGGCCACCCACGCGAGCAATGCCGCCAGCACGAACCAGAGGAACCCGAGCAGCGCGACCGGCAGACCGGCGAACGAGCCGTACGGGCTCAGGTACGCCTCGGAGCAGCTCACGGTCGGATTCAGGTCGCAGAAGCTCGTGTACCCGCGGTCCTTCAGCAACTGATAGTGGACGTACGTCGACGTGCCGGAGGTCACGAGGCCGAAGACTGCGAACGCCAGCAGCCATCGGCGCGCGGCGACATGCATGGGAGGGCTCTGCCCGCTATTCTTCCGCAACTCTTTCACGGCCGCAACTCCGTGCCCGCCGGCGGCGGGCCGCTTTCCGGCATGGTCCCGGCGAACGTCTCGACGTGTTCGTAGATGACGCGGCTGGTGTTCGTCGCGAAAAACCGTCGGCCGCTGCTCCCAGGCGTGACGGGATCGGCCGTCACAGCGTAGCCGTCCACGGCGCCGGTGCCGTTGCAGGCGGGCACCGGCACGGCCTCGGCGTTGCTGGTCAGGACGAAGCGGTAGCCGCTCTTGATCACGTCGTCGCCCGACGTCAGGTCCGGGCTCAGAAAGGCCTCTCCGGTGCTCGGAACCGGCGTGCCCAGTCCCGTGAGCGAGGCCGCGTAGCGCCCATGGCCGCACGCGTCCTTGAAGGCTGACTGTGCATTGTTGATCGCCACCAGCGTGTTGATCGCTGCCGCCTCGTGCGACGACATCCGGGCGGACAGCACGAACGGCACGGCGATGCTGAACAGAATCGACACGACGGCGATCACGATCAGCAACTCGACGAGCGTGAACGCGCGCGCCACGATCGGCCGGGGGCCGCCCGGGGGGCACGGGAACGCAGGCAGGGTCTTGGCCACCGGACAAAGATAACAAAGAAAAAAGGACGCCTCCCGATGGAAGGCGTCCTTTTCAGGGGCTCCTGTGACTCAGACGTTACTGGATGTACGGCGTGCCGGCCGGGATCGGGTCAACCAGCGGAGCGCCAGCCGCGTTGAAGTAAATCGTGCCGCGCTGGTCGATCGCGAACGAGCGCTGGCCGGTCGAACCAATCGTAATCGGCTCGGCATGGGCGAAGAACGCCGACTGCGTCGCAGCGCCGTTGCACCCGGCGCCGGTCGCCAGGGCGCCCGCGCCCGGATCCAGGTTCACCGTGTAGCCGCTCTTGAGCGACGGGTCGGTGGCGAGGTCAGGGCTGATGAAGGGCACGCCTCCCGGAGGGGCCGTGAACAGGTCCACCAGCGCAATCGTGTAGCCCTGGTTGTTACCGCAGGACGAGAAGTAGTTCGCGTTCGAGCTGTGGATGGCGCGCATCGAACCGATGGCCGATGTCTCGTTGCCCGACTGCCGCGCTCTCAGCAGCCCGGGGACGGCAATCGCCGCGATGATGCCGATGATCGCCACGACGATCAGCAGCTCGATCAGCGTGAAGCCCTTGTTGTTTCGAATCTTCATGATCTGCTCCTCAGGAGGATTACCGCCGCTCTCTCGAAGTTTGTATGGCCGCCGGGCTCCAATCCCGGCGGTCACGCCCCGCCTATACGCAACGGCAGTACCAGCGAGCTCTGCCATGGCGGCGATGCCCCTAAACCCTTGTTATGACTGGCGTTCGGTGAGAATGGTCTGTCGTGGCTGCCGTCGGCCGACCCTCAAAATCTGGGCCGGCCGACAATTAGTGTCAACCTGACGCTGACAGTTTTTGTCAGCCGAGATTGTATTTCTTCATGTAGTAGCGGAACGACCGGAAGCTCATGCCGAGCAACTCCGCGGCCCGGCTCTTCACGCCTCCCGCGCGTCGCAGCGCCTCGCTGATGTACTCCCGCTCGATGTCCTCGACGTGGCGCTCCAGGTCGAACCCCGAGTCCAGCACGACGGCGTCCTTGCCGTCGCCCGACGTACCGGACTGCACGTGTTCGGGGAGGCTGGAGGCCTGCACGAACGACCCCGCCTCGAGCGTGACCGCGCGCTCGATCGCGTTCTCCAGCTCGCGGATGTTCCCGGGCCAGGGATAGGCCTGGAGCAGGCGCATCGCCTCGGGAGAGATGCCCGAGAGCTTCCGGCCAATCTGGGACGCGTACTTCGCCAGGAAGTGCTCGGCCAGCAGCGGGATGTCCTCGAGCCGGTCGCGCAGCGGGGGGAGCCGCACGGGGATGACGTTGATGCGGTAGAAGAGGTCCTCGCGGAACTTCCCTTCTGCGACCAGTTTCGAGAGGTCGCGGTTGGTCGCGGCAATGATGCGGATGTCGGCTTCCGTCTCCTCGGTCCCGCCCAGCCGGCGGAACTTGCGATCCTGGAGGACGCGCAGCACCTTCACCTGCACGATGGGGCTCATCTCGCCGATCTCGTCGAGGAAGACGGTCCCTTTCTCGGCGACTTCGACCAGTCCCTTCTTGTTCGAGTCGGCGCCGGTGAAGGCGCCGCGGACGTGGCCGAACAGCTCGGACTCGAGCAGCGTCTCCGGGAGCGCGCCGCAGTTGAGCGCCACGAACGGCCGGTCCTTGCGCGGCGAGTTGAAGTGGATCGCGCGCGCGACCAGTTCCTTCCCCGTGCCTGACTCGCCGCTGATCAGCACCGTGCTCGCCGTCGGCGCGATCGTCTGCACGAGCTGGAAGACGGCCAGCATCACCGGGCTCCGCCCGATGATGTTCGAGAACTGGTTGCTGCTCTGCAACGCCCGCTTGAGGAGCACGTTCTCCTGCTGGAGCCGCTTGCGCTCCAGTGCCTTGTGGACCTTCAGCTTCAGCTCGTCGACGTTGAACGGCTTGCTCAGGTAGTCGTACGCGCCGAGCCGCAGCGCCTCCACCGCGGTCTCGGTCGAGGCGTAGGCCGTGATCATGATGCCGATGATTTCCGGGTTCGTGCGCTGCGCCGCCTCGAGCACCTGCACACCGCTCACGTCCGGCATCTTCACGTCGGAGATCAGCAGCTCGACGCTCTCCTTTTCGAGCAGCTCGATCGCCCGGCGGCCGTTCTCGGCGAGCAGGACCTCGTGCCCTTCGCGCTTCAACACGATGGCCAGCAGCTCGCGCATCGATCGCTCGTCGTCCACGACGAGGATGCGCGCGCTCGGCGGCGCGCTCGTGACACGGTTCTTGTCGAGGACGGTAGTCATAATCCCGTGGCCCGTGGCCAGACCTTCCTACACCCCCACCAGTTCCGCCCGCCCGGGCAACCTGACCTCCACCGTGGTGCCTTCGCCGGGGGAGGAGGACACGTCGATCTCCCCGGCGTAGTCCGACACGATCCGGTGCACGATCGAGAGGCCGAGGCCGCTGCCGCGGCTGAACGCGCCGCGGAACGGCTGGAAGATGCCGTCCCGCTCCTCGGGCGGGATGCCGACGCCGCGGTCGCGCACCCGGAGCACGGCGCCCGGCTCGTGCGCGCCGTCTCCGGCCGGCTGGAGTCCCACCGACAGGGTGAGCGGCCCGCCGGCCGGCATCGCGCGCAGCCCGTTGGTCGCCAGGTTCCAGACGATCTGGCGGAGCTGCGCTTCGTCGCCGACGAGCGGCACGTCGAAGGGGGGCAACTCCACCTTCACTTCGTGGCGCTCCGTGCACTCGACGCTGTGGCGCAGGAGCGTCGCGGTCTCCTCGACGATGGTGCGGAGGTCGAGGCGCTGCAGCGCGCTCCGCTGGGGGCGCGCGTACGCCAGGAAGTTCTTGATCGTGTCGTTCAGGCGTTCCGACTCGCGCAGGACGATGTCCATCAGCTGCGCCTGTTCCGGGGTGAGCGGCAGCTCGTCGCGGAGCACCTGGATCGATCCCGCCATCGACGCGAGCGGGTTCCGGATCTCGTGGGCGATGCCCGCGGCCATCTCGCCGACGGCGGCGAGACGCTGCTGGACACGCCCCTCGCGCTCCCGCTTTTTCGCTTCCGTGACGTCCTGGAATGTGAAGAGGTATCCGGCGGGCCCGAACGGCGTGGCGAGCACCGCCATGCTGACCCCCAGCTCGATGTGGCGGCCGTCCTTCGTCTGGTAGCCGTACTCGGTGCGCAGGACACGATGCGCGTCGATGCCGCCGGCGAGCGCCGCGCGCCATTCCGGCGGGAGTTGCAGCAGTTCGCCGGCGTCCGCGCCGATCGCGTCCGCCGCGTCCACCCCGCTGATCTGCCGCGCCGCGCGGTTGAACGACATCACGCGCCCGGTCGCGTCGGCGGTCAGCAGCCCGCTCGTCAGGCTGTCAATCACGTGCGCGTTGAACGCCTCGAGATCGGCGATGCGCGTGGACGCCTGTTTCAGCCGGACATCGGCGCGCCGCGCGCTCTCCGCGAGGTACCCGCCGAGGAGCCCGATGGCGAAGAACCCGAACAGGTTCAGGCCGAGGGTGAACAGCGCCAGGCGCAGCGGCGGCAGCACCGTCTCCGGACCGGCCGGCCACGAGACGAACGGCCCGTAGGGCCCCGCGTACTGCGAGACGACGAGGCCACCGAACATCAGCGCGCTCAGCACGGCCACCGTCACCGCCCCGCGGTAATACTGCAGCGCGGCCGCCGCGAGAATCGGCAGGACGAACATCGACGAGAAGAAACTCTCGATGCCGCCCGTCATGTACACGATCACCGAGACGATGAGCGCGTCGAACGCGAACTGCAGATCGACCAGCCAGCGGTGCCGCACCGCGTAGGACAGCGTCAACGTGTAGACCACCGTCAGCGCGTAGGTCAGGCCGATCAGGAAGAAGAACGGGTCGCCAGGGAAGGCGCCGGCCGTGCGGACCTGCAGCAGGGTGGCCGATCCGAGCACGATGGTGACCGCCGCGGCGCGCGCGGCGATCACCATCAGCAGCTTCCGGCGGGCGGAGAGGCTCATGGCACTATCCGGTCAGCTTGCTGATCAGCGAGAAGATCGGCAGGTACATCGCGATGACGATGCCGCCGACGATCCCGCCGAGGAGCGCGATCATCAGCGGCTCGAGCAGGGTCAGCAGGCCGGCCACCGCCGTGTCCACTTCCTCCTCGTAGAAGTCCGCGATCTTGCTGAGCATGGTGTCGAGCGCGCCGGTGGTCTCGCCGACGTTGATCATCTGCACGACCATGGACGGGAACACCTTCGTGTCGCGCAGCGGGCCGGAGATCGTCTCGCCACGCTCGATGCTCGACCGCGTCGTCTGGATGGCGTCCTCGATGACCGCGTTCCCCGCGGTGCGCGCCGTGATGTCGAGGCCGTCGAGGATTGGCACGCCTGAGCTGAGCAGCGTGGACAGCGTGCGGCAGAAGCGCGCCACCGCGACCTTCTGCAGGATGTTGCCGAGGATCGGGAGCTTCAGCAGCGTCGCGTCCACCAGGCGGCGCCCCTTCGGCGTGGAGTAGTACTGCCGGAACAGGTACCCGGCCGCCGGGATGACGATCAGCAGGATCCACCCGAACTTGACCAGCGCGGCCGAGAGGGCCATGACGATCCGGGTGGCAAGCGGCAGCTCGGCGCCGAGCCCGGCGAACAGGTTTGCGAACGTGGGGATGACCTTCCAGAGGATCGCGGCGACCACCAGGCCGGCGATCGTCAGGACGGCCACCGGGTAGATCATCGCGGACTTCACCTCTCCGCGCAGCTTGACGTTCTTCTCGATGTAGGTCGCGAGCCGCTTGAGAATCGTGTCGAGGATGCCGCCCGCCTCGCCCGCGGCGATCATGTTCGTGAACAGCGCGTCGAAGGCCTTCGGGTATTTCCGCATCGCGTCGGCGAGCGACGCGCCCCCTTCGACCGACTCGCGGGTGGCCAGGATCGTGGCGGCGAAGTTCTTGTCCGGCTCCTGTTTGCCGAGGATCTCGAGGCACTGCACGAGCGGCAGGCCGGCGTCGATCATGACGGAAAACTGCCGCGTGAAGATGGCGAGGTTCTTCGCCGGCACCGACTTGGCGCGGAACTTGGGCTTCCTGTCCCTGTCCGCGGCCGCCGCGCGCGCCTTCGCGGCGTCGATCTTCGTGACCAGGATCTGCTCGCGGCGCAGCGCGGCCACCGCGGCATCCATGGTGTCAGCGATCCGCTCGCCGGTGATCGTCTCTCCCCCGCGCGTGCGCCCCGTGAATGCAAATGTCGGCATAACTGTCTCTTCGTCGTGGTCAGTGGTCAGCGGTCAGTGGACGCTGATCACCGCCACGCCAGCCACTGGCCACCGGCCACTAATGTCTCCCCGCCACTCTCGGCGGCACCACCCGCCCCAGCCCGGCCCCCGGCACGACTCCGGCGCCCCGGTTGATCATCTCTTGCAGCTCTTCCTTCAGCGACGAGGTCCCCAGCGCTGTCTCGAGCGAGATCACCCTGCGGTGGTACAGCGTGGCCAGCGACTGGTTCATCGTCTGCATCCCGACCTTCTCCTGCCCGGACTGCATCGACGAGTAGATCTGGTGGATCTTGTCGTCGCGGATCAGGTTCCGGATCGCCGGCGTCGGCACCAGGATCTCCATCGCGAGCGCGCGCCCCTTGCCGTCGGCGCGCGGCAGCAGCGCCTGGCAGCAGATGCCCTCGAGCACGAGCGAGAGCTGCGTGCGGATCTGTCCCTGCTGGTGAGCCGGGAAGACGTCGATGATCCGGTTGATCGTCTGCGCCGCGGAGTTCGTGTGCAGGGTCGCGAACGTCAGGTGCCCGGTCTCGGCGATCCGCAGCGCGGACTCGATCGTCTCGAGGTCCCGCATCTCGCCGATGAGCACGATGTCCGGGTCCTCGCGCAGCGCCGCGCGCAGGGCCGCCGTGAAGGACTGCGTGTCGCTGTGCAGCTCGCGCTGGTTGACGAGGCAGGACTTGTGCGGGTGAAGGTACTCGATCGGGTCCTCGATCGTCAGAATGTGCTCGCGCCGCTCCGCGTTGATCTTGTCGAGCATCGCCGCGAGCGTGGTGGACTTGCCGCAGCCGGTCGGCCCCGTCACCAGGACCAGCCCGCGTGGGCGGTCGGCGAGCGTCGCGATGACCGGCGGCAGCCCGAGTTCCTCGAAGGTCCGGATGCGCTCGGGGATCACGCGGTAGACCGCAGCCACCGCGCCGCGCTGGTTGAACACGTTGCAGCGGAACCGCGCGAGCCCGCGCAGGCCGAACGAGAAGTCCAGTTCCATCGACTCCTCGAAGCGCTTCTTCTGCGAGTCGGTCAGCACGCTGTAGGCGAGCTGCTTCGTCTCGGCGGGCGTCAGGGCCGGCAGATCGAGGGGCTGCAGCTTCCCGTGGATCCGTACCTGCGGCGGGGTGTTCGTCGTGATGTGCAGGTCGGACCCGTTCAGATCCACCAGCGCTTTCAGCAGTTCCGGCAGCGTCCCCATTTAGACTCCACACGATTTGGTGATTTGGTCATTTGGTGATTTGAAGATCGCCAAATCACCAAATGACCAAATCACCAAGATCGATCACTTGACCGTCTCTCTGACGACCTCTTCGAGTGTCGTGACCCCGTCCTTCACTTTCAGCAGCCCGCTGCGGCGCAGCGAGATCATCCCTTCCTCGACCGCCTTCTTGCGCAGCTCGAGGGCGGAGGCGCCGACGAGAACCAGCTCGCGCAGCTCGTCGGTGATCTCCATCACTTCATAGAGGCCCACGCGCCCCTTGTAGCCCGTGCCGTTGCAGCGCTCGCACCCCGCCCCTTTCTTCGGGACGACGTGCTTCGCTTCGTCCGGGGTGAAGCCGGCCTCCTTGAGCGCCTCCGGCGGCAGCGGGTGGTCTTCCTTGCAGTTCGAGCACACTCGCCGCACAAGGCGCTGCGCGCAGATCAGGTTGACCGAACTCGCCACGAGGAACGGCTCGATGCCCATGTTCATCAGCCGGTTGATCGTGCTGGGCGCGTCGTTGGTGTGCAGCGTCGAGAGCACCAGGTGGCCGGTGAGCGCCGCCTTGACCGCGATCTCGGCGGTCTCGAAGTCGCGGATCTCGCCGACGAGGATGATGTTCGGGTCCTGCCGCAGGAAGGACCGGAGCGCGGCGGCGAAGTTCAGCCCGATGTTCTCGCGGATCTGGACCTGGTTGACCCCGACGATGTTGAACTCGACCGGATCCTCCGCGGTCATGATGTTCGTCTCGGGGGTGTTGATCTTCGAGATCGACGAGTACAGCGTGTTGGTCTTGCCGCTGCCGGTGGGACCCGTGACGAGCACCATGCCCCACGGTTTCAGGATCGCGACCTCGAACTTTTTCAGCGATTCCGCCTCGAAGCCCAGCCTCGTCATGTCGAGCATGAGCTTGTCCTTGTCGAGGAGCCGCAGCACGATCTTCTCGCCGAACAGCGTCGGCAGGCACGAGACGCGGAAGTCGATCTCCTTGTTGCCGGTGTTGTCGGCGAACCGGATCTTGATGCGCCCGTCCTGCGGCAGCCGTTTCTCGGCGATGTCCAGCTTCGCCATGATCTTGATGCGCGACGTGATCGCGTCGCGGAACTTCATGGCCGGCTGCATGATGTTGTAGAGGATGCCGTCCACGCGGAACCGGACCCGGAACTCCTTCTCGTACGGCTCGAGGTGGATGTCGCTCGCCCCCTTCTGGATCGCGGAGATCAACATCAGGTTCACGAGCCGGATGACCGGCGCTTCGCCGCTCTGTTTCTCGAGCGCCCCGACGTCGATCTGATCGAGTTCCTCGAGCACCTCGACGTCGTCGGTGGTCACCTGGGAGACTTCTTCGAGCGCCTTGGTGGCAAACTCCAGCGAGACGCCGGTCTGCTGCGGCGCCGCCGACGCGGCGGCCGCGGCGGCCGCCGCCGCTGAGTAGTACTTCGAGATCGCATCGAGGACCGCCGTCTCCGACGCGACCACCGGTTCGACGTTGTAGCCCGTCATGAACTTGATGTCGTCCATGGCGAACACGTTCGTCGGATCCGTCATCGCGATCGTCAGCGTCGCGCCGGCGCGCGAGAGCGGGATGATCTGGTACTTCTGCGCCGTGTCGGCCGGCACCAGCTTGATGACGCCGGGATCGATGTCGAACTGATTGAGATTGATGGAGGGGACGCCGTACTGCTTGGAGAGGAGGGCCGTGATCTCCTCGTCCTTCACGTATCCGAGCTTGACGAGATTGAACCCGAGCTTTCCGCCGTGCTGCTTCTGATAGTTCAGCGCTTCCTGCAGCTGTGCAGGCGTGATGCGCTTTTCTTTGAGCAGCAGTTCGCCAATGCGGACAGCCATCAGGTACGGATCTCTCCGTCAGGACGAACGCACTTCGTGGTCTGGGGAGACACTCATTGTGGCGCTCCCTGACACTTTTTGTCAAGCCTCAGCAGTAATTGTCACTGCGCGCAATTGCGGGCAGGACGGGACTTTTCGCGCGCGTCACCTTTTCGTATCGGCCGAACCCGGCCTCGGGATTGGCGCCGCAGCGCACGCCGGAGGCACGCGGAGGATGGCTGCCGGACTGACCGCTGGGCCGACTTCGTCAGACTTCGTCGGGGGGCCCACCTGACCGTGGAAAGGTGCTCGCGGAATGAGCCGTACTCATTCCCGAAGAGTGCTAGTACGACACCCGGCCCGCGACACCCCACCCGGTGTCGTGGTACTCGCCACGCGTCCAGAACCCGTCCATCCAGATCCCCGGACGGACTGCGTAACTCGCGCCCGCCGCGAGCGCCGCGTCCGCGCTGCCCGACGCCGTCAGCCGCAGGCCTCCCCTGAGCGCCAGCCGCTGGTTGAACCGCTGCTCCACGCCGACGGCGAGACGCCGGCCCCGCGCGGCGTCTCGCTGCTCGAGGAGGTCGAGGTCGACCGCGATCGTCAACGCGTCGCGGAGCACCCACGCCGCTCCCGCCCGCGCCTGTCTCTCGAGCGTGACCTCGATGCCGTCCGGCGCGGCAAACGAGGGCTCAAGGAGGTTGCGCACCGTCAGGCCCGCGCGGAGCGGCCCCGAACTGAAGTGCACGCCCAGGTCGGCGTCGAACCGGTTCGTCGCTTTGCCGATCAGGTCGGCCGCGTGCTCGAGCGTGTCATCTGTCGACCCCGACTCCGGCAAGTCCCGCGGGTCGAAGACGGTGGCGATGCCCCGGACGAACTTGAGCGTCGATCCGACAACGAACGCTGCCGTCAGCGAGTGGAGGAGCGTGACGCCCGTCTGGTGTGCGACGAGCGACACCCCGCGCTCATCACCGTCTCGGTCGGGTTCCCGGCGGTCGGAAGGGGTGAGGGCAGGCAGGGACGTGTGGCGGGTGCGAAAATATGAGAGGCCGAGCGGCGGGGTGCCCAGGGCGACGCCGCTGACCGTCTGGTCGATGGCCGTCCGGTCCAGGCGGGAGATTTCGGACGCGGGTTCGCGGCGGCGTGCCTCGTGCTCGATCAGCAGGTTGAAGAAAGGACCCCCGGCGAGCCCCGCCGGGTTCCACCATGTCGCAGACGCGTCGTCGGCAACGGCGACAAACGCCCCGCCCATTCCCAACGCCCGAACTCCTGCCTGCTCAAAAGGTTGCGCTCCGGCGAGCGGCGGCACGAGCGCCAGCAGCGCCGCCGCGGCCGCGAGCGCTCGCGTCCGTCGATACATGAGGTCCAGATTATCCCGAAATCGAAACTGGCCGGGGTCCGGGCTCGTATTAACCAACTGGAGTACAATTGGATGGGGACGGCCTGGGATACCCATTTCCTCCGATCTGCTGAGAGTTACGCCCATGACCAGTTCGACTGTTGAAGCGGGGTCAAGCCCTGCCCGCCCCGGAGTGTTTGCGCGGTTCGTTGGTGTGGTTTTCTCGCCGCGCCCCACCTTCGAGCAGGTGGCGGCGCAGCCCCGATGGCTCGGCATGGCGCTCCTGGTCGGCATCGCTGGCGCCGTCCTCATCGGCGGCTTCCTGTTGACGGAGATTGGGCAACAGGCCTGGCTCGATCAGACGGTCACCCAGACCGAGGCGATGGGCCGGACGATGAGCGACCAGCAATACGCCGCGATGGAGCGGATGGCTCCGATCGCGGGTTATCTGGCGATGGCCCAGATGATCATCGGGATCCCGGTCGTGCTCTTCCTCGTCTCGGGGGTGCTCTTCGCCGTTTTCAACGCCGTGATGGGGGGCTCGGCGACGTTCAAACAACTCTACTCGGTCGTCATCCACAGCACGGCCGTGTGGGTGGTCGGCTGGGTGTTCGTCACCCCCTTGAACTACGCGCGCGGGTCGATGAGCAGCCCGACGAACCTGGCGGTGCTGGCGCCGATGCTTGACGAGCGGAGCTTCGTGACCCGGCTGCTCGGGTCCGTCGATCTCTTCATGGTGTGGTGGACGATCGTGCTGGCGATCGGCGTGGCCGTGCTCTACCGCCGGCGCACGCAGCCCATTCTGATCACGTTTCTCGGCATCTACGCGCTGATTGCGATTGGCATCGCGGCGTTCATGGCCAGCCGGGCGGGTAGCTAATGAAGATCTCGCGCAAGAAGGTTTTTATCGGCGTCGGCGTTGTCGTCGTCCTCGCAGCGATCGCGATCGCGAACCTGAAGTTCCGGCGCACGAACGCCGCATCGGTCGAAGTCGAGACCATCAAGACACACGATCTGGAGGCAATCGTCTCGGCGTCCGGGAAGATCCAGCCGAAGCGCTCCGTGAACATCAGCGCCGACACGATGGGACGCGTCGTGGATCTCGCCGTCGAAGAAGGGCAGACGGTCCGGAAGGGGCAGTTCCTCCTGCAGATCGACCCGCGCAACCTGCAGACCCGCGTGGAGAGCGGCGAGGCGGGCTTCCGTGCTGCGCAGGCGCAACTCGTGCAGATGGAAGTAGCGCTCGAGGCGTCGAGGACCGCGCTGAAGCTGGCGCAGGACACCCTGAACCGCCAGCGCGAGCTGTGGAGGCAGGGGCTGACCACGAAGGAGAACCTCGATCGCGCCGAGACAGAGGCGCGCCAGCGCGAGATCGAGGTTCAGAACCAGCAGAAGCAGATCGACACGGCGCGCATCAGGGCCGGGCAGGAGCGGGCGAACCTCGCCAACGCGCGCTACGACCTGAGCAAGGTCCGCATCGAGTCGCCGATCGACGGCATCGTGACGCGGCGCAACATCGAGGAGGGAGAAACCGTTGTCATCGGGACGATGAACAACCCCGGGACGCAGCTCCTGACCATCGCCGACATGTCCATCATCGAGGCGGAAGTCGAGGTCGATGAGACCGACATCCCGAGCGTGCAGATGGGACAGCGCGCGAAGGTGACGATCGACGCGATGCCGGACAAGACCTTCTACGGCAAGGTGACGGAAATCGGGAACAGCCCCATCCAGGCGGCGCAGGCCGGCGGGCAGCGCCAGGCGACCAACTTCAAGGTGGTCGTCACGCTCGAACAGCAGATCGCCGACGTGCGTCCGGGGTTCACGTGCACGGCGGAGATTACGACGGCGACTCGCAAGAACGTCGTGGGCGTGCCGATTCAGGCGACGACCGTGCGTGAAATGACGGTGGACGAGAAGGGCGCGATCGTGCGCGCGCCGGCCGAAAGCGGCCGCCGCCGGCCGTCCTCGGGTGGCGTCCAGGCGGCCGAACTCAAGCCGGGCCAGACCCGCAAGGAAATCGAAGGGGTGTTCGTCGTGCGCGATGGGAAGGCGGTCTTCATCCCCGTGACGACGGGCATCGCCGGGGAGAAGTACTTCGAGGTCCTCTCCGGCCTGAAGTCCGGGGACCGTGTCGTGATCGGCCCCTTCAGCTCCGTTCGAACGCTGGCTGATGGCGACGCCGTGAAGATCGAGGAGCCGAGGCGGAGGACGTAACAACCAAGAATACGGGAGGGATGAAGGCAGGAGGCAGAAGGCATCTTCTCCAAACGAGTGTCCCACCTCCTATCTCCTATCTCCTACCTCCTACCTTCTGACATGGGTCAGTTCCTAGAATCCGCCCAGATCGCGCTCCAGGCGATCTGGTCGAACAAACTGCGTTCGTTCCTGACACTGCTCGGCAACATCGTGGCGGTGACGTCGATCATCGCGGTGGTGTCGCTGATTCGGGGGATGAACCTGTACGTCACCGACGCGATCCTCAGCGAGGTCGGGGCCGACTCGTTTTCCGTGCAGCGGTATCCGGTCACGCGAAGCGACGACGACTTCGACAGGGTGCGGAACAACCCGCGCATCACGCTCGAGGACGCGGAGGCGATCCGGCGGTACAGCGAAAACGTGTCCGCGGTGATGGCGGAGGCGGGCAGCCAGGGAGAGGTGAAGTACCGCGACAAGGTGCTCGATGCCGTCCGGACGCGGGGCGTGTCGCGCGAGTACATCTACTTCTCCGGGTTCGACATGGAACGCGGGCGCCTGATCAGCCCCGTGGAGATCGACCGCAACCGCAACGTGGCCATCATCGGGTACGAGACGGCCGAGTACCTGTTCGGGCCGCAGGACGCCATCGACAAGCGCATCACGATTGAGGGCATCCACTACCGCGTCGTGGGGGTGGCCGAGAAGAAGGGGACGATGTTCGGCCAGTCCCAGGACCAGTTCGTGATCGTCCCGCTGGGCTCGTGGTTCAAGCTGTTCGGGTCACGCCGGAGCCTGGAGCTGACGGTGAAGCCGCGCTCGCCGGAGGTGCTGCGGGCGGCCATGGACGACGCCACGGTGGCGCTGCGGGCGTCGCGGCGGCTTCGCGCACGCGAGGACGACAACTTCGGGATGTTCACGTCGGACACGCTGCTCGACATCTACCACTCGGCGACGCGCGGCATCTTCGCCGTGCTCGTGGGCGTGGTGGCGCTGTCGCTCGTCGTGGGCGGCATCGTGATCATGAACATCATGTTGATGGTGGTCACGGAGCGGACCAGCGAGATCGGCCTGCGCAAGGCGCTCGGCGCCCGCCGCCGCGACATCACCTGGCAGATCCTGACCGAGTCGGTGACCCTCTCCATGATCGGCGGCCTGGTGGGCACCGCGCTCGGCTTCGCGCTCGCGTGGATCCTCAGCAAGGTGACGCCGCTGCCGGCGGCCGTCGAGATCTGGTCGATCGCGCTCGGCCTGTTCATCACGGCGGGCGTCGGCCTGTTCTTCGGGCTGTACCCGGCGATGCGCGCGGCGCGGCTCGACCCGATCGAGGCGCTGAGGAGAGAGTAGCGCATGGCGATCCGCGCGGGTCTCCTCGACGAAATCGTCCGCATGGCGTTCGACACCGTGCGCACGAACAAGCTGCGCTCCGGCCTGACCGTCCTGGGCATCGTCATCGGCATCACCGCGCTCGTCGGGATGACCGCGATCATCAAGGGCTTTGACGAGTCGCTGCGCGACATGATGCGCGAGCTCGGCCCCAAGACGATCTTCGTGGCGAAGTGGAGCGGCGTCAGCGTGATGGCGGGCAAGGAGTTCAAGGACCTCATCAAGCGGCCGGTGCTCACGGTCGCGGACGCCCGCGCGATCGCGCGCGAGTGCCCGACGGTCGACCGCGTGGACGTGTGGCTGGGCGCGTGGGGCATCAGCACGAACGAGCGGATCTTCTACCGAAGCGAGCGGACGAAGCCGCTCGTCGTCTTCGGCGCCACCGAGAACTTCGCGGCGGTCAACTTCGTCAAGCTCGAGTTCGGCCGCTTCTTCAACGACGGAGAGGTGCAGCGGCGGCGCCAGGTCGTGGTGCTCGGGCAGACCGCGTATCAGACGCTCTTCAAGAACATCGATCCGATCGACAAGAAGGTGCGCGTCGGGCGGGACGAGTACACCGTCGTCGGCGTGCTCGGCAAGCGCCCGAGCCCGGGGGGCTTCAACGTCGGAGCGGACGACTTCGTCGTCATCCCGTACACGACGCACCAGAAGTTCTACGGGAACCCGGGGAACGAGCGGATCCGCGCCGGGGGCGTGTCGACGAACACCAACGCGCTGCGGAGTGCGATGATCGCCATCGTCCCGCGCGAGGAGGTGTCCCGCGACGAGGCGATGGCGGAGGTGCGCACCGTGATGCGCATCCGCCACGGGCTTCGCCTCGATCAGGAGGACGATTTCGACATCATGACGCAGGAGGCCGGGCTGAAGATCTGGGACCAGTTCAGCCAGGCGACCTTCCTCGCGCTCGTCGTCATCTCGTCGATCGCGCTGATGGTCGGCGGCATCGGCGTCACGGCCATCATGACGATCTCGGTGACCGAGCGGACGCGCGAGATCGGGCTCCGCAAGGCGCTCGGCGCCCGCCGCCAGGAAGTGCTCTGGCAGTTCCTGTTCGAGGCGGTGTTCCTGACCTCTGTCGGCGGCCTCATCGGCATCCTGTTCGGCAGCGGCATCGGGGTCGCCGTCCATTACTTCACCGGGTTCCCCGTGTTCCTGCCCTGGTGGTCTTTCGCGCTCGGGTTCGCCTTCTCGGCGATCGTCGGCATCTTCTTCGGCATGTGGCCGGCGATCCGGGCGTCGCGGCTCGACCCCATCGAAGCGCTCAGGTACGAGTAGGCGCGGGCCTTTCCGTGCGAGAGCCATTCGCGGAGCGCGGCAGAGGCAGAGCTGGGGATCTTGACTTCGCCCGCTGCCTGCAGATCCTGGGGCCTGGCAGCGAGCTTGAGTACTCCCTTCTGCTCGCATACGATCTGAAGTCACTAATCTGGCCGGTTTCAACGCAGCTGATGGAAGAGGCCAGCCAGATAAGGCGAATGCTTACGGTTTAGTCCGTAAGATCCGTGCCTGATCACGTTGATTCCCGGCACTTTCAAGGAATGAGCTGATCGCTGAGAGCTCTGGCGGATAGCTGCTTTCCGTCATCGCCTCGGAGGGTATCCCTATGAAGGTCTACGACGCGGGAAGCCTACGTAACATCGCGCTGGTCGGCCACAGCGGCGCGGGAAAGACGCAACTCGTGTCCACGCTCCTCTTCGCGGCCGGCGCCGTCTCCCGCCACGGCCGGGTCGACGACGGCACGACCGTCACCGACTACGACGACGAGGAAATCGCGAGGAAGCACACCCTGTCGGCCAGCCTCGCATACGCCGAGTGGCAGAAAGCCAAGATCAATTTCGTCGATACGCCGGGAATGGCGAACTTTTTGAGCGAAGCGCGCGCTGCCCTCCGCGTGTGCGACTGCGCCCTCGTCATCGTGGACGCCGTGTCCGGAGCCCAGGTCTCCACGGAGAAGACGTGGGAGGTCGCGCAGGAGTACGGCGTGCCTCGCCTGGTGGTGCTCAACCGCCTGGATCGCGAGCGCGCGAGCCTCGAGCGCTCTCTGGAGAGCCTGCACGAAGCGTTCGGCCGCTCGGTCATCCCGGTTCACCTGCCCATCGGCGAGGAGAAGGACTTCCGCGGGATCGTCGACCTCATCTCGATGAAAGGCATCACCGTCGCCGGCGGGAAGCCGCACGACGGTGAGATCCCGGCGGACATGCAGGACCGCGCGAACGCGGCCCGCGAGGCCCTCATCGAGATGGTCGCCGAGGCGGACGACACGCTGATGGAGAAGTTCTTCGAGGCGGGAACGCTGACGCAGGAGGAGCTCGTCGGCGGCCTCAAGCGGGCGGTGCTCGCCGGCCGTGTGTTCCCGTTGCTCTGCGCGTCCGCGATCGAGAACATCGGCAGCCAGCCGCTGCTCGACGCGATCGTCTCGATCGCGCCCTCTCCACTCGAGCGGCCCCTGGCCGGCGTGGCGATCAAAGGGGGCGAGGAAGTCGAGCTGCCGGTGCGCGACAGCGGCCCGCTCGCGGTGTTTGTCTGGAAGACGATGGCCGACCCGTTCGCCGGCCGGATCACGATGTTCCGCGTCGTCAGCGGCACGGTCAAGGCGGACGCGACCGTGCAGAACCTCACGCGTGACACCGCCGAGCGGCTGGGGAACCTGCTCGTGATGCAGGGGAAGAGCCAGACGAACGTGCCCGAGATGAAGGCAGGAGACCTCGGCGCGGTCGCGAAGCTGAAGGAAACGGTCACGAACGACACGCTGGGGGACAAGGCGGCCAGCGCAACGCTGCCCGCGATCAAGTTCCCGGAGCCGGTGATCTCGTACGCCATCGAGCCCAGGAGCCGCGGCGACGAAGACAAGATCAGCACGGCGCTGCACCGGCTCCAGGAGGAAGACCCGACCATCGCCTACACGCGCGACCCGCAGACGAAGGAGCTGCTGCTCGCGGGCCAGGGGCAGATGCACATCGAGGTCACCGTGGCGAGGCTGAAGAAGCGGTTCGGCGTCGAGGTGAACCTGAAGCTCCCGCGCATTCCCTACCGGGAGACGATCACGGTGGCGACCGACGCGCACGGCCGCCACAAGAAGCAGACCGGCGGGCACGGGCAGTTCGGCGACTGCAAGATCACCGTCGAACCGCTGCCGCGCGGATCCGACTTCGAATTCGTGGACGATATCTTCGGCGGCTCGATCCCGCGGCAGTTCATCCCGGCCGTCGAAAAGGGCATCCAGGACTCGCGCATGCGCGGGTTCCTCGCGGGCTACCCGGTGGTGGACTTCCGCGTGCGGCTGACCGATGGACAGTTCCACGCGGTGGACTCGAACGAGCTGTCGTTCAAGATGGCCGGGTCACTCGCGTTCAAGGACGCGATGTCGCGCGCGCGCCCGACGCTGCTCGAGCCGATCATGAATGTCGAGGTCTACGCGCCGAGCGACTTCGCCGGCGACCTGATGGGGGACATCAACGGTCGGCGCGGCCGCGTCCAGGGCATGGACCAGCGCGGCACGATGACGGTCATCCGGGCCCAGGTGCCGATGGCGGAAATGCTGACCTACGAGCAGCAGCTCACCTCATCGACCGGCGGCCGCGGCTCGTACCACATGGAGTTCTCACATTACGAGGAAGTGCCGAGCCACCTGCACAGCAAGATCATCGCGGCCTCGAAGGCGGAGCGAGGACAGGAGGCTGCGGAAGAGGTCTGAATCGAGGATTTGAGGATTTGAGGCATTTGAGGATTTGGGAGCCCCGCGAGAACATCCGCGGGGCTTTTTGCTGGACGATTCGATGAAGTACATGTGTATTGCGTACGAGGAAGAGCAGAAGCTCAACGCGCTTTCACAGGCCGAGTGGCAGGCGCTGCGCCGCGAAACGCTCGACTACGTCGAGGCGCTGCGACAGAGCGGACGCCTGATCGACGCTCGCCCGCTCCGGAGCGCCACGACGGCGTCAACGGTGCGCGTCCGGAACGGGAAGGTGGCGGTCACCGACGGTCCGTTCGCGGAGACGAAGGAACAGATCGGCGGCTTCTTCCTGATTGAGGCCAGCGGCCACGACGAGGCGGTCCAGATCGCCGCGAAGTGGCCGTCGGCCCGGATCGGGACCATCGAGGTGCGGCCGCTGGAGGACGAGCTGCAAATGGATCGGCGCTACGCGGCGCGCTGAACCGGCTTCAGGCTTCAGCGTTCAGGCTTCAGGAGGACACCCCGCTGTAGAATGGAGATCCTCCGCACCGCGGCCAAGGAGCGATGACCCGTGCCAATCCGCTCTGCATCCGGGCAGTCCTGGCGGGCGCTCGCGGTATTTCTCCTGGTTGTTCTCGCCGGCGTGGCCGGCGGCGCGGACACCCGGATCAACACGCCGTTTAAGGTGGTGCCGCTCTGGTCGGACGAGATGATGTCGTACCTGACCGGCGTGACGCAGCCTGCCTGCTCCGGAACCAATGCACCGAAGTGCGCGCGCCTCAATTCTGGCGTGTGCGACGCCACCGCGTACTTCATGGTCAGCCCGTCGCCGCCGGAGCCGCTGAAGACGACGCTGCCCAGGAGGCCTTCGAAGCAGACGGAGTCCACCAACCCGCAATACGTCGGACTCGAGATCTGGCGCGCTGACGCGTCGGGCAATCTCGCGATCTTCTACTCGCCTGCCGAGCTCGATCAGCTCGAGCTGGTCTTTCATTGCGGCTACAGCGGCAACGATGCCTGCCCGACCAGACGATTCCAGACCGGTACGGTCCGCCGCGTGGAGCTCGGTGCGTTCGGCGGCAAGGATGCTGTCGATCTCACCACGCGCGTATCAGTACGTCCGGACGGGCCCATCGTCGTCGCGATCGACCCCGCGCTGAAGGAGTCGTTTTTCAGGACGCGTGGAACCGTCTATCAGGTGCGCGCTGTCGCGGAGTGTTTTTCGATCGCGCAGGTGGGCGCCGAGTGGAAGCTCCCGCTGTACGAGTCTCCCTCCGCCGAGTCGACGAGCGCCGGCACGATTGTCGTGCGCGTCATTCCGGGCGACCGGATGGAGTTCACGTATCGCCCGGTCGCCGGCGACGACGTCACATTCGAGCCGGACTGGGTCCAACCAGACTGGGGCTACACGTTCATGGCGGACCAGACTGTACTCGACCGGAAGGGGGACTGGTTCCGGCTGCCGCGACGTCCGTTTCCGAGTCCTGTCTGGATTCAACTGCCCGTGCGGGAGCCGTCCGGCGTGCTGAACGACGGGGAGATCTACACGCTGTCAAGAACCGTGAGGGCGCGCGGCGCAAAAGGGGGCCGCACCACCGTCCTGACGGCGGGCACCAACATTTTCGTGGCGAGCATTCGACCGCACGCGCTGGAGGTCCGGAAAGAAGAACCGTTTGATATGCCGTGCACGGCCGAGGCACTCGCTGCGCCCCGCCGGGAGGTGCCGACCCATGTCGTTGACGCTCCGGCGTTCTACGACCGCGACCTTCACCTGCAGCTGCGTCCCGCGTACCCGAAAGGGTGCTGAGATCAGCGGCCAGAGTCAGCGTACAAACGAAGAGCCCTGCACCGGATTGCTCCGATGCAGGGCTGTGGTCTTCCCGAAGCCTGAAGACTGAACCCGTGAGCCCTGAGCCCTGAGCCCTGAAACTATTGCCCCCGCTTGGCCCCGCCGGTCTTGGCCTTGCCCCGCGGCCCGGCTTTCTTCGCCTTGGCGGCCTTCGCCTGGGTGGCGGCGGCCTCTTCCGCGGCGTCGGCGGATTCCTCGGCCTGGTCCTTCCGGCTGCCGCGGAGCCGCTCGGCGGCGGCCCGCAGACGTCCGCCGACTCCCTTGGCCTTCGGCTTCTCGGCCGCCTCGCGCGCCTCCTGCTCGGCCTTCGGGTTGTACTCGCTCCCGACGAGCTCCACCTGCGCGACCTCCGCGCTGTCGCCGCGGCGGAAGCCCAGCTTCAGCAGGCGCGTGTAGCCGCCCGGGCGCTCCGCGAACCGTGGCGCGATCGTGTCGAACAGCTTCGCGACGATCGCGTTGTCGTGGATGTCGCGGGCGACGAGCCGCCGCGCGGTGACGATCCGCACGTCGTTCCCGTCCGCCAGTCCCCGCTTGGCGATCGTGATCAGCCGCTCGACGAACGGCCGCAGCTCCTTGGCGCGCGGCACGGTCGTCTCGATCCGCTCGTGGCGGATGAGCGCCTGCGCCTGGTTTCGCAGCATCGCGATGCGGTGCTCGGTGACCCGTCCCAGCTTCCGTTGTCCAACTCTGTGACGCATAGCAACTACTCCTGCGCGTGCGTGGGCTGATCCAGCTTCATGCCGAGGCTGAGCCCCATGCTCGCGAGGATTTCCTTGATCTCGTTGAGCGACTTGCGGCCGAAGTTCTTCGTCTTCAGCATCTCGCCTTCGGTCTTCTGCACCAGCTGCCGGATCGTCTGGATGTTGGCGTTCTTCAGGCAGTTGTACGACCGCACCGACAGCTCCAGCTCCTCGACCGATTTGTCGAGGTTCTCGTTGAGCACCGTGCGCGGCTGCTCGGCGGCCGCTTCGGCCGCGGCCTCGTCGGCGTCCTCGACGTTGATGAAGATGCTCAGGTGGTCGCGCACCAGCCGCGCTCGGGCGCGCTCAACGAGAACCTCGACAAGAGCGTCGAGGAGCTGGAGCTGTCCGTGCGGTCGTACAACTGCCTGAAGAACGCGAATATCCGGACGATCCGCGAGCTCGTGCAGAAGACCGAGGCCGAGATGCTGAAGACGAAGAACTTCGGCCGCAAGTCGCTCAACGAGATCAAGGACATCCTGCACAGCATGGGGCTGAGCCTCGGCATGAGGCTCGACATGCCCGCGACGCAGGGTGCTGAGTAGCCATGCCGCACAACATCGCGCACCGCAAGCTGGGCCGGGTCACCGAGCATCGCGTGGCGCTCCTGCGCAACCAGGCCATGGCGCTGCTGCGGCACGAGCGAATCGAG
>DATHTE010000003.1:0-78879 GCA_035463475.1 Vicinamibacterales bacterium | reverse complement strand
GCGTACAACGTATTCAACGTCGCGAACCACGGCACGCCGGAGCGGTTCGTGAACACACCGCAGTTCGGCAGCATCATCATGGCGGCAACGCCGGCGCGGCAAATCCAGTTCGTCGGGAGGCTGAAGTTCTGATACGGCGGGGCTGAAGCGTCGCACCTGCGCGACGGCCCCATGTGCGCGTCTCGCACACCGACACCGGTTCCCAACCGACCCGGCGGGGCGACCACGGGGCGGGGGTCTGCCGGCTTCGCGAACGGGCCCGCACGCGGCGGAGCGCTCTGAGCGCGTAGTACGCACATCCATGGCCGCCGCCAGGGTCGGTGTCCGTGTCGGCCCCGCACGCGGATAAGATCAGATCACCGTCATGTCCGCTCCCGATCCCAAGCCGGTCCCGTTCCCGTATGCCTACTGGGTCATCGATGGCCTGCTGCTCGCGGGCGGATACCCTGGTGACTGGGACCCGACGCGCGCTCGCGAGCGTATCCGCGCAGTGCTCGACGCCGGCATCCGCCTCTTTCTCGACCTGACCGAGCCGGGCGAGCTGGCGCCGTACGATTCGGTTTTGAAGGAGGAAGCAGCGGCGCGCGGGATCGACGTGCGGCACGAGCGCTCGCCGATCCCGGATCATGGCGTGCCGGGTCCGCGACAGCTTGCGCGTATCCTCGACACAATCGAGAAAGCGATCGTCGCGCGCATACCTGTCTACGTCCATTGCCACGGGGGCGTCGGCCGCACTGGAACGGTCATCGGCTGCTGGCTCGCGCTGAGGGGTGAGCCGGGCGAGGCGGCGATCACGCGACTGGCGAAGCTTCGCTGCGAATGTCCGGACGGCGGGTGGGCATCACCGGAGACGCCGGAGCAGTGCGCGTTCGTCCGGCAGTGGAAGCCGGCGAAGCGAAAGACGAAGAAGTCGAAGGGCGCAGGTCGCGCAAAACGTGATTACGCCCGACCCGAACCCTAGTTGTACCCCGGCCCAATCCGCAACCCCGCGACGAACCATGAGGGCAGCGAGCGATCCGCCGCGAGCGCGGCGCACGCGTGGCTCACCGCGAGCGGCAGCAGGTTGGGCGCGCGCACGAACGCCCGGCACCAGACGAGGCCGCCGGCGAACGTCAGCGCCATCAGTCCAGGGTTCGGCAGGTGCATGAGCGCGAACAGTGCCGCAGCGGCGAGTGGGGCGCGCCGCCGCGCTCCGGCATCGAGCAGGCGCTGGAGCACGAAGCCGTTGAGCGCGTACTGCTGGACGAGCGCCCACGTCGTGTAGCCCGCGACGCCGCGAGCAACGTTCGTCCCTTCCGGCCACCTGAGCGACCCGCTGATCAAGCCAGCCAGCGCGAACACCGCTACGGCGATCACGGTCGGCGGCGTGACGTCTCGCGCCGATCGCGCGAGCGTGTCGAACCGAATCCCCAGCGAGCGCGGCGTGTCGCCGTGCAGCGCGTTCGAGCCCACGGCGAACGCGAAGATGAACACGTAGAATGCCGCAATGATGCTGGAGTTGCCGAGCGGCTCGAGCCACCAGATGAACGCCAGGATAGAGGCGGCGAACGCTGCGAGCTCGAGCGCGGCGAGCGCGCGTCCGGCAGGCCGCCGCGTGGCGCCCGATCTGGCCGCCGCCATCCCGCTGTTCGCATTCGCGGTCATCTTCTTCCTCGTCGACGCGCGCAGCAGGGAGGCGCGCCTCGCGACGCCCGCCGGGATCGCGGGGCTGCTCGCCTTTGCCGCGACCACCGCGGCCATCCTCTCGCTGAGCGTCGCCGCCTGGCGGGACCGCCTGCGCGCGTCCCGCGCGCCGGACACGCTGAAGCTGCTCGCGGGGCCTCTCGCGTTGCTCCTCTTCGTAGTTTCCTACGCAGCCGCCGCAGGGCTGCCGATAGCCGAACGCGCGATCACGTTCAGCGCGTTCCTGCTCGCGCCCGCTGTCGTCCTGCTGGCAACGCGACGCCGGCCGCCGGCACAGTCAAGGGAGCCAGCCCCCAGGAATGTTCTCGTCGCGGCGGCGCTGTTGTGGCTGCCGATCGAATTCCGGTTGCTGCCAGCCCTCCCCCAGCCGCCGCCAGATGGCTTCAACGGCGTCCCCCTCGTCGCGCTCGCCAGCGGCCTCTACCTCTTTCTCGTCGCGCGACCGCTCGACGGGATCGGCTACACGTTCCGTCTTACCCGCCGGGACTTCGCGACGGCGTTGCTGGCCACTGCCGCGTTCGCTCCCGTCGCGATTCCGATCGGCCTCGCCACCGGCTTTCTCGAATGGCGCCCGCAGGTCACCGCGACGACCCTGCTCGCAGCGCCGCTGGCGATCTACCTTGCAACGGGCATTCCGGAAGAGTTCCTCTTCAGGGGCCTGATCCAGAACGCCACGGTGAGATGGATGGGGGGCGCCGCCGGTTTCATCCTGGCATCTGTGATCTTCGGCCTCGCGCACCTGCCTGATTGGCGCTACGTGGCGCTCGCATCGCCGGCGGGCGCTGCTTACGGCTGGGTCTACGCGAAAACCGGCAAGATCACCGCCGCTGCCGTGACCCACGCCGCCGTGGATTGGCTGTGGATTCTGCTGCTGAGAGCTTGACCGGCAGACGTCCGACCGCCTGCTGACCCGCGAACGCTCCCCATATCGCATTCCCAAGTGAAGGATGTCCCGGCCACCCCGGCTGGGAGGATGCCATGACACGACAGTCCAGGTGCACCATCACGGCCGTCGTCGCGGTCGCGGCTCTGCTCGTAATTCCCGGATTCGCCGCCGCGCAGGCCTGTTCCGGATCCGAGGCCTCGCCGCAGGACCAGCCGGCACCGCGCTATCTCCCGTACACGTTCGTCGCACCGGGCGGTGTGCCGAACGCCGGCTCGACGCTGCACTTCGGGGGTGGCATCGAGGCGATCACGTGGAAGAACCTCGGCGCCGCCGTCGAATTCGGCTGGATCGGTCCCATGACGGGCCTCGATTACGGCGTCGCGCTGTTCTCGTTCGACGGGACGTACCACTTCGCGGGTGCGCCGCAGCGGCACCGCCTCACGCCGTTCGTGGTCGGCGGGTACTCCGTGTGGTTCCGGAGCGATTACGGCCAACTCTTGAACTTCGGGGTCGGCGCGAATTACTGGCTGAGTGACAGGATGGCGCTCCGCCTCGAGTTCCGCGATCACATGCCGCTCGAGCGAGGTTTCAGGGATTCGCACCTCTGGGGCGCGCGCGTGGGGTTCACCTGGGCGCGCTAGGGCAGGACGATTGGGCGCTGAGGCGCCGGGCGCAAAACGCGCTCGGCGGAACGGACAAGCGCCCCGCGCCCTGACACCCCAGCGCTACCGCCACCTGGCGAGGATGCTGCCGCCGCCCAGCCACCCCGTCACGTTCGCCATCGTGCGGAACATGTCCGGGATCGTGTCGACGCCGAGCAGCACCCCGAGGCCTTCGACGGGGACGTTGGCCGCCGCGAGCACCGGCGCCATCACGATGATCGCCCCGGCGGGGATGCCGGGCACGCTGAACGTCGTGAGCATGACCGTGATCACGATGGTCGCGAGCTGCGAGGCTTCGAGCGGAACATCGTAGAGGCGAGCGATGAACAGCACGCCCACCGTCTGCGCCATGGCGGCGCCCACGCGGAACATGGACGCCGAGAGCGGCAGGAAGAAGCTGACGATTTCCTCCGGCAGCCCTAGCCCCTCGCGCGCGCCTTCGATCGTCGCGGGAAGCGCGGCGAGCGACGACCGGGACGAGAACGCGACAGCCTGCGCGGGCGCGGCGGCCCGCGCGAACCGGCCGAGCGACACGCGCCCGAGGAGGACGGTCGCGGGATACAGCACGATGATGATGAACGCGGCGCTCACCGCTGAGAGCAGGGCGATGTAGTAGATCAGCGCTCCCGCAGCGGCGAGTCCCATCCGGGCCGCGAGCGGGACCGCCAGCGCGAACACGCCGATCGGCGCGAACCGCAGCACCCACTCGACCAGCACCAGCATCGCGTCCCAGACTCCTTTGAACAGGCGGAGCAGGGCGCTCCCCGCTTCGCCTCCCACGCGCGTGAGCGCGAGCCCCAGGAAGACCGCGAAGAGAATGAGCGGGAGCATCGCGCCGTCGGCCGCCGCCTTGAACACGTTGGCCGGCAGCAGGTCCGTGATCCAGCGCCCGAGCGTCGGCACCTGCGTTAGCGCAGGCGAGGCGCCTTCAGCGGATCGTGCCGCGGACTCGCGCAGAGAAGCGGCGACGGCTGGATCGATGTGAAGCCCGGCGAGCAGGGGAAAGCTGCACGCGGCAGCGAACACCGCCGCCGCACCCACGGCGACGAGGAAGATGATCAGCGACCGGACGCCCAGCCGGCCGACGGTTCGCGCATCGCGCGTGCCCGCCACGCCGACGACGAGACCCGCCACGACGAGCGGGATCACGGTCATCCTGATGGCGTTGATGAAGAGGATTCCGATCGGCTCGACGATCGACGGGAGTCGCAGCAGCCACGGGGACGATGACAGCGAGATGCCGACACCCAGGGCGAGCCCCGCAACGAGTCCGATCAGCACGCGGACGGCGAACGACATTGGGCTAGAACCGCCTGGAAGGCAGGGGTCGCAGCGATCGTGGCCGGCCGGGCCGCTGGCCCGACCACCTGTTCGCACATGGTCGGGCGGACCCGGGGGCGCGAAAGACCGGCGGCATGACCCGGGAAGACATGTGGGTCATGCCCCTGGCCCTTCGTGCCGGGCGCCGCGTCGCGGCGGCGGTCCGGCCGGCGGCAGCCTCGCGGACAACCCCCGCGCCCCCGGCGCCTTCTGCGGTGAATGACCCATCGAGTTGCGCTCAGTCATACACGGTCTCGCTGTATGTGGTCCGATCGACGACCGCTTCGATGACTGTCGGCCCACTCGCGCGGAAGGCCTTCTTCAGCTCCCGCTCGAGCTCGCGCGCGCCGCGCACGGTCACGGCGGGTGCGCCGAAGTAGTGCGCCGGCGCGTCGCGACGGTCGCCACGTGTCACGTCCGTGCCGTACACCGGCAGCTTCCGCTTCATCTGCTTCAATTCGATCAGCGTCAGCCACCCGTCGTCCAGCACGAGAATCGGCAGGGAGAGCCCGAGGCGCTGCGCGACGGCGACCTCTCCGCACGTCATCTGGAAACAGCCGTCGCCGACGATGCAGAGGACGGGGAGATCCGGCCTGGCGAGCTTCGCGGCAATCGCGGCGGGAATGCCGAACCCCATCGACGACCAGCCGTTGGTGATGAGGAAGTCCCCGGGAGCGTGCGAGGTCCACTGCGACGCGATCTGGTGGGTGTGCGCCCCGACGTCGAAGGCCAGAATCCCTTCTGGCGGCAGCACCGCGCGCGCCACGTCAATCGCCTCGTGCGGCGTGAAGCCGTTTCCGCCTTTCGGCCGGAGCGCAGCCTGGAAGGCGTCCTTCTGCTTGCGCGCCGCGTCGGCGGCCCACTCGTACCGTCCGGGCGCGAGGCGCAGCATGCGTTCGAGCGACGCATCGAGATCGCCGATCACCTCGTGGGCGATCTTCACCGTCGCGTCCGCGTCCACGCGCTCGATGTCCACGCTGGCGAGCGGCACGGTGCCGATCCATTGCTCGTACTCGACTTCGACGACGTCGTAGCCAAGACCGACGATCAGGTCCGACGAGCGAAGGAACTTCCGCTGCACCTGTCGCTTCGCACGCTCGATGCAGCCGATGGAGAGCGGGTGGTCCTCGTCGATCATCCCTTTCGCCATCGTGGTGGAAGCGAACGGGATCCCGTGGCGCTCGATGAAGGCGCGCAGCCGCTCCGGGCGGTTCATGCGCCGCGCCGACGCGCCGATCACTGCCAGCGGCCGGCGCGCCTGCTTCAGCAACTCGCCAAGGCGCTCCACGTCCGCCTCGGGCGCCGGATCGCGTCGCCGCGGCTCGACTGCCGCGATCGGCTCCTCGGTGCTCGCCGCCAGCGAGACGTCCTCCGGGAGATCCAGGTGGACGGGGCCGTGCGGCTCGGACAGCGCGACGCCGATCAGGTCGGCCAGCGTCGTCGCGACCCGCCCGGTGCGCAGCGGGCACGTGGCTTTCGTGATGGGCTTGAACAGCGCGTGGTGGTCGATGACCATCTGCACGCGGCGCCCCAGCTGGTGCGTCGGCACGTTGCAGGTGATCGCCACGAGCGGCGACCGGTCGAGGGAGGCGCAGCCGACACCGGTCGCGAGGTTCGTGGCGCCCGGCCCCATCGTGCCGAGGCAGACGCCCGGGGCGCCGGTGAGGCGCCCCGTGACGTCCGCGGCAAAGGCTGCGGACCCTTCGTGAGCTGTGAGGACGAATTCGATCCCGCCCCTGCGCAGCGCGTCGAGCAGCGGGATGACGTTGCCGCTCGGGATGCCGAACGCATGTCGCGCGCCGGCATCCCGCAGCATGCGGACGATCAGGTCTACGTTGTTCACGGTGACCGCATTATCGGCGACTCCTCGAGGGATTTCAATGGCGCGACGGTCATATCCACACAGCGATTTTGCGGACTTGGCCGCTCCGTCGCAACCTTGTACAGTCGTCGTCATGCATCGAAGCAGGGACTCGCGAGCCGCTCTGCGCGCCATGTTCGTTCTCAGCCTGCCCCTCGCGGTGTTGCCTCGCGGCGACGTTCAGTCTGGCAGGACATACATTCCTTTCAACGAGGCGAAGCCGCTCTTCGAGACGCTTCGGGCGGATCTGCTCCCGGTGGATCTGCGGTCGAAAACGACGGCACAGCTCGAGTCTCTTTGGCCGGACTGGGTGGCGCGGCGGGACACAGAGACTCGTCATCGGGTCTTGCGAGGCGACGAGGATTCGTTGGTGAATTTCCTGTTCTTCGGCGTGACATTCACGCAGCACCCGCGCATCTCGGAAAACGACGTATTCACAGGCCTTCCAAGGCCCGCGAGGGACATTGCCGAGCGGCGAATCGCCGATCTGGTCAGGGCTCTGTCGGACCCCGGTGCCGACGAACGGCTACAGTTTGGCCGCGCGGTGGTCGAGCGCCAGGGGATCGACCCGTCCACGACCGCCGGGCGAGACCGGCTCCGGCACTACCTCAGTGAAGCGGTCGATAGGACCGTGGCGGACGCTCAGGGATATATTCGCGAGAACCGGGCGAGCCTCGCGAGGCAGCGCGGCGAATCCGCGGTCGAAGGCGCACCGGGATACACGCTGTACCGTGCACGCGGGCTTTCCTCCGACACGAGCATTTTCGCGAACTTCGGCCTCGAACAAGGGCTTGAGATGCTCAAGTCGCACGGGGTGCTGCTTCCGGGCAGCATCAAACGTGTGGCGGTTCTCGGACCAGGGCTCGATTTTACCGACAAGCGCGATGGGTACGACTTCTACCCGCAGCAGACGATTCAACCGTTCGCTGTAGTGGATTCGCTGCTTCGCCTGGGTCTTGCGACGCCGAACGACGTCCGAGTGACCACGTTCGATCTCAGTGACCGTGTCAACCAGCACATGGAGGCAGCTCGCGCGCGTGCCGGACGCGGCGACGCCTACGTTGTGCATCTGCCTCGAGATCCGTACGAGTGGAACCCTAGTCTCGTTGAGTATTGGGAACAGTTTGGCAATCACATCGGAGAGGAAACGAAGGCCGCCGCAGTTCCGCCGAATGCGCCAGGAGTCAAGGTTCGAGCTGTTCGCATCCGGCCCGCTATCGTGCTGTCCATCGTGCCGAGGGATCTCAATATCGTGCTGCAGAGGATCAAGCCTTCCACGCCCGAGGGACCCTTCGACCTGATGGTCGCGACGAACCTCTTTCTCTACTACGACGTCTTCGAGCAGTCGCTCGCGATGATCAACGTCGCGAAGATGCTGCAAGGAGGCGGTTGGCTTCTCACAAACAATCCAGTGTTCGACTTGCCGTCAACGCCGATGGTCACCCGAGGCGACGTCGACGTGTTCTACAACAGCCGATCGGCCGGACAGGATCGAATCTTCTTCTATCAGCGCCAGTAATCCTCCTATTAGCGGCAGTAATTCGCACGACTTCGGCCATTGCGATCCGACTTTCGATTGACACTACCGCAATCGGATGCTACGGTCCCCTCTCAAACGTTTCACCGAAAACATCGAATACATACGCCAGACGGCGCGTGAGTTCTTCGCGGCGCAGACATCCATCCCTTCGACGCGACTGGCTAGCGCGGAACGTGTGGAGGTGTCTTGACCGCGGCGCAGGAGCATCGATCTCTCACGAACGAGTGCATTCAGAACTCGACAAGACCGGTAACGTCGTGTTTCGTCGCCGAGGTCGAGTGCCGTCGCGGCGAGTTGAACTCTCTGGGCGCGACTGGACCCGGCAATGGAGGTGCGGGATGAACGCACGTCGAAAGAGCGGCGGCAGCTGGCGCGCGGCGGAACTGAGCGTGCTTCTATGGATCGTCCTTGTGACACCGGCGTGGGGACAGACAGCCACTGGCGGAATCGAGGGTGTGGTTCGAGACGAAAGCGGCGGCGTGCTGCCGGGCGTGACGGTCGAAATAAGCTCGCCGGCCCTGATTGAAGGCACCCGAGAGACGACCACCGAGGCTTCGGGGAATTACCACTTCCTGCGCCTTCCGGTGGGGCGGTACACGGTCAAGTTCTCGCTGCCCGGGTTTGGGAGCTACCAACGCAGCGATGTGGTGATCAACTCGGGATTCACTGCGACCATTGACGCTCAGCTCGGCGTGGGTGCGGTCGCCGAGACACTCACCGTGACCGGCGAGTCGCCGCTCGTGGACGTTCGCACGGCGACGACTCAGTACGTGGTGACAGACGAGACGATCAACACGATTCCGAGTTCGCGCAACCTCTTCGACATGACGAAGTTCATGGTCGGGTTCTCGACCGGCACTCCGGAAGTGGGCGGCTCGCTGTCGCAGAACTACGGCTCGGGATGGCAGATCCACGGCAGCCGCGGCAACGAGAGAACATACTTCCGTGACGGTCTTCCAACCAACTCTTACTACGGCGGCGGAGACGCGCCGATGTCCTACGGCGGCACGGGCGCCAACGAGGAAGTGAACTACCAGACCACCGCGATTCCGGCGTGGGTGGCTCATGGCGGCATCGCGATGACGCTGGTGACGAAGAGCGGGGGAGACAATTTCAGCGGTTCCGTTTTCGCCTCGGGTTTCGAAAAGCGGATGCAGTCCTCGAATCTCGACGATGAACTCAGGGAGCGCGGGGTGCGGGCGACCAGCGGCGGAACCAAGGCGTATGACGTCGACAGTTCCCTCGGCGGCCCAATCAAGAAGAGCAAGGTCTGGTTCTTCGGAAACGTCCGCATCTGGTCCTACACGGAGCTCCTGGCCAACCAGTTCACGCTGCAAGGTGACCAGCTGCAGAACTACGTGCGGCGCGGCGACTATTACGGCAAGATCACCTGGCAAATCAACAAAACGAACAGGTTCACAATTGCCGATAGCCGAGAGGCCATCTACAGGCCGTTTCGGATGGACCAGGGAGTCGGCCAGACGTTCGTCAGCCCCGAGGCCGCGAACTTCAATACGCAGAATCCCTTCAACTATTTGGTTGGCATGACGTACACCGCGACCCCGTCGAACCGCTGGATCTATGAAATCATGGGGTCGACAACCAAAGTCAACCAGAGAGAGCGATACCGCCCGGAAGTCAACCCCGGCGACATCCCCCACCTCGACATCGTCACAGGCGTGCTCTCGGTCGCCCCAACTCGAATTCGAGAGGGGAATCCGTACCGGACGATCCTCGCAGGATCGGCGACGCTGACTGGCACCTGGAGTGGTTCGCACGAGTTGAGAACGGGTGCCCAGTACGATTTCGGCGGTTACGAGACCATCAGAGACTACACGGAGCACGGCGACATCATCCAGCG
Source organism: Vicinamibacterales bacterium (assembly GCA_035463475.1). Taxonomy (GTDB): domain Bacteria; phylum Acidobacteriota; class Vicinamibacteria; order Vicinamibacterales; family 2-12-FULL-66-21; genus JACPDI01. Next base: position 69,066 of record DATHTE010000003.1, on the reverse strand, counting down.
GTACCGCAGCGGCGTGTCGGATTCGGTCGATCTGATCAATTCGCCTGTCTACACGAACAACAAGGCGCGGCAGTTTGGAGCGTACATCCAGGACCGCTGGATGGTCGCGAACCGCCTGACGGTCAACGCAGGTGCGCGGTACGATTACCTGCATATCTGGTGGCCCAATCAGACCGCCGAGGCGGGAACATGGATGCCGGAACGGCAGATCGAAAAGCGGGACGTGAAGACCTGGCAAACCGTCGTGCCGCGGGTGGGCGTCGCGCTCGACGTCAGCGGGGATGCCAAGACGGTGCTGAAAGCCAGCTTCAGCAAGTACATCGGCAACGAGGCTACGGGCCTGGCTGAATCGCTGAATCCCCTCTTCTACCAGACGAACCGCTGCGCGTGGAGGGACGCCAACCTCGACGACATCGCGCAAGAGTTTGAGATCACGCGCTGCGCGGGCTGGGGCGGAGGCACGACCACGACATTGGATCCTGACCTGCGTCGCCCGTTCAACCGGGAGTACAGCCTGGGCGTCGAGCGCCAGATTGGGGCCAACCTCAAAGTGTCCGTGATGGCGTACCGTCGCGAACAGCGCGACATGAGGGCCACCGTCAACCGCGCCGTGCCGACCGACAGCTACATCCCGGTGGTCATCAACAATCCGCTGACGAACCAGCCGCTGACCATCTACAACCAGAACCCGTCGACGGCCGGCAAGCAGGACAACATCCTGGAGAATCGCACGGAGCTGGACACGAATTACAACGGCATCGAGTTCCATCTTCAGCGCCGGTTCGGGTCGAAGGGACAGGTGCAGGGCGGGTATCACTACGGCAGGAATCTGGGACGAATTGTCTCGACAGATCCGAGCGACCCCAACAACAACATCTTCGACTATGGAGCTGTCGGCAACGACGAACCGCACCAGTTCAAGATCTCGGGCAGCTACATCTTGCCCTACGAGATTTCGTTCAGCGGGTCGTTCGTCGCGAACAGCGGACACCCTCGAGTTCGCTCGCTGAATGTGGGCCGGGCGCTGGTGCCGACCCTGACCCGCGCCACTCAGACGGTCCGACTCGAGCGCAACGACGAGGAGCGCTACGAGCCGTGGCGCATGCTCGATCTGCGAGTGGGGCGCGTGTTCAGAGTGCGCAACATACGGTTGGAGCCCTTTGCCGACGTGTACAACGTGTTGAACGTCAACACGGTCCTCAATCAGAACAACACCGTCGGCTCCAGCCTGGGTGTCGTGTCGGCGACGATCAATCCGCGTGTCGTTCGGGTCGGCGGGAAGCTGTCGTTCTGAACGGAGCGTAGGAGCACTCCGTTGCTCTCGACATGGTGCCGGGCCTCGACGATCGGAGCCCGGCCACCACACTCCGTCTCATCTCTGACCGTGTTCAGTTTGCGTTCATAAAGAGGAGATCCTCATGAGATTACCGACACGCGTCCTCGTACTGGTTCTGGCGCTGCTGATCGTCACTCTGGCACCCGCAGCGCCGAAGGCGGATGAACCCGCGAACAACCTGGCCTCGATTCTGGCAGCAGGTAAGCCGGCAATCGGCATCTGGACGGGCGCGATGGGCGCGACCCGGATCACGAAGGTGCTCGCGACCAGCGACCTCGACTTCATCGTCGCGGATGTGGAGCACGACATCTACGACTTTCGAACGCTGCACAGCTTCCTCCTCGAGGTGCCGGACTTCAACAGCCGATATCGGTCGGAGCCGAAGCCAGCTCCTTCGGTGCTCATCAAACTGGGGCATCGAGCGGGCTGGGATCCCCGGTTTGAGATCGCCGAATCCATCCGAGTGGGCCCGGCAAGCGGAGTCTGGGTGCCCGTTGTCGAAAGCCGTGCCGAGTTGGAGCGGATCATCTCGATCTTCATGTACACGGAGCAGTCCCTCCTGCAGGGCGTCAACAGCGCGCCCACCCACGAGGCGTCGGAGCTGTGGCCGCTGAATCCGAAGGGCAAGCTCATGGTCGTGGCGATGATTGAGACGGAGGAGGGCGTCAAGAACGCCAAGGAGATCATCGAGACGCCCGGCCTCGCCGCCGTTCACACGGTTCATATCTCCGCCGACGATGCCGCGAAAGTCCTGAAGCTGTGTCTGGCGCGCAACGTGATCGCCGGCACGAACGCGAACCCGAAGAACATCGCGGAGAAGGTGGCCGCCGGGTACAAGTTGATCAGCCTTGGATCCGATTTCCAGATGTTGCAGGGGCAGTTGCGGAACTCCCTCAAGGAAATGCGCTCGGCCCTCGCATCGTCCAACGGTCGTTAATTCTGTGCCGGCACGCGGCGTCACATCACGCCGCCGCGTGCCGCGGGAGCGTCGCATGGCAGGCGAAGAACTGGTCTTCTCCTCGGTAACCGACCTCGCCCGGCAGATCAAGGCTAAGCGGCTGTCGCCGGTCGAACTCACCGAGGCGTGTCTCGAGCGAATGAGGCGGCTCGATCCGAAGCTGCTCGCTGTCATTACTCTCACCGAAGAACGGGCGCGTTCCGAGGCGCGCCAGGCGGAGCAGGAGATCGCAAAGGGCCGCTATCGCGGCCCCTTGCACGGCATCCCGTATGGCCTGAAGGATCTGTTCGACACGAAGGGCATTCGGACGACGTGGGGCATCAAGTATCACGAGGAACGGATACCGGCCGAGGATGCGACCGTCGTCGGAAAGCTCCGCGACGCTGGCGCGCTGCTCCTCGCGAAGCTGTCGATGGGCGAACTGGCGCGCGGCGCGCGCTGGTTCGGCGGTACGACCCGGTGTCCCTGGGACACGACTCGATCCAGCGGTGGTTCCTCAGCGGGGCCGGCGGCGGCAACTGCGGCCGGAATGGTCGGCTTCGCGGTCGGAACCGAGACGATGGGATCGCTTATCGGCCCGACTGCGGTGTGTGGCGTCAGCGCGCTCAGGCCAACCTACGGACGGGTGAGCCGGGCGGGTGCGATGGCGCTCGGCTGGACAATCGACAAGGTCGGACCGATCTGTCGAACCGTCGAAGACTGCGGCCTTGTCTTCGATGCGATCCGAGGCGTTGACCCGCGCGATCCGTCCACCGTCGAAATGCCGTACCGCTGGGATCCCGGCGCCTCGCCTGCCAAACTGCGAGTTGGCGTGGTCGAGGCGGAGTTCGACGGACTGCGCGACGCGACCGTCAAGCCGATCATGAAAGAGGCGCTCGGCGCGATCGAACGGCTCGGTGTGACACTCGAGCCGATCCAGTTGCCGGACTACCCCTACAACTCGGTTTTCGAGGTGGTGCGCGGCGCGGAAGCGGCGCTCTTCTTCGAGGATCTCATTACCGACGATCACGTCGCGACGCTAAGCGACGATGCCGCGAGGGCGTGGAAGAACACTCTGCCCGCTGCGCGCGTGATCCCGGCCGTGCAGTACCTCAAGGCGCAGCAGATTCGCGCCCTGATGCAAGCCGACGCCACACGGCTGATGAAGACGGTTGACGTGTGGGTGGCGCCCGCCGGCGGTCCAGCGCAACCGGCGGCCGAGGGCCCGTCGCGTCCACCGGCGTCTACGCCCGCGCCGGCACGGCCTGCGGGGCCCGCACGCCCCGCACCCAGGACGTCCAGTTTTACCAACCTCACTGGCCTACCGGCCGTTTGCGTTCCCGCAGGGTATGTCGACGGCCTGCCGGTGGGCATTCAGTTCGTCGGTCGCAGCTTTGAGGAGGCGTCCGTCATGACCCTCGCGAAGGCGTACCAGGACGCGACCGGCTGGCATACCCGCCATCCGAGGCTGGACTGACGGGCCAATTCGGCTCTGGCCAACTGCAAGGTGTCACATGAATAACTTCAGCAAAGGACGGCGAGCTTTCACGGCTGCTCTTGGCGGGCTCCTGGCGGTTCGCGGCATGACGGGACTGGCTGGTGGTGGGGTTCGCCTTGCAGAGAAGGTGTCCGGCCAGACGCCCGGCGCGGCACTCCCGCCCTCGGGTGAGACGCTCACCGACACCCAGATCGAGCGGACGCGCCGTGCGATGGACATGCTGTCCCAGGACTTGGAGACGGTGCGCCGCTATGCCGTCCCACATGGCGTGGAGCCCGCCACGCATTTCCGGGCCCGGTGAGTTCATTCGTATCACGTGGACGAAAGGCTGGTGCGGTTGTGAAGAAGAGGATTGGGCTCGCTCTCATCGCGGTCCTGACGCTCACGGTTTGCCCGGCCGTCCAGGCGCAAGGGCCGGTTCCTCCTCCTAAGGTCGGCCCGTCGACCGTCGGCGACGACTACTTCGTCGCGAACTACACGCAGCTGCTGGACTATTGGAACCAGCTGGACAAGCTGTCGGAGCGGATGAAGATCGTCGAGATCGGGAAGACGGCCGAAGGCCGGCCGATGGTCATGGCCATCATCACGTCTCCCGAGAACCACAAGAAGCTCGCCCGTTATAAAGAGATCTCACACAGGCTTGGAAGGGCCGAGGGCATCACAGAGCCGCAGGCCCGAGCGCTCGCGTCAGAGGGAAAGGCGGTCGTGTGGGAGGACGGCGGATTACACGCCACCGAAATCCTCAACTCCCAGGTTCTCTTCTGGCAGGCCTACCAGATGGTGAGCCAGAACGACGCCGAGACGCTGCGCTTCCTGAACGACGTGATTCTGCTGCTCGTGCCGGTCAACCCCGACGGGCTGGAGCTGACCGCGAACTGGTACATGCGCGACCCGGACCCGAAGCAGCGGAACATGCAGTTGCCGCGGCTGTACCACAAGTACGTCGGCCACGACAACAACCGCGACTCGTTCATGGCGAACCAGCCGGAAACCGAGGCGATCAATCGGCAGATGTACATCGAGTGGATGCCTCAGATCACGTACAACGCACACCAGACGGGCCCGCAGGGGGCCATCCTCTTTGTGCCGCCGTTCCGCGATCCCTTCAACTACAACCTGGATCCGCTCGTCATCATCGGCATCGACGAGGTCGGCGCCGCGATTACCAGCCGGTTCCTCGCCGAAGGCAAGGCCGGCTCCGCGTCGCGCAGCGAAGCCTCCTACTCCACCTGGGCCAATGGCCTGGAGCGCGCCACCTCGCTGTTCCATAACCAGGTCGGCATCCTGACGGAGGCGCACGGCCATCCGACGCCCATGGAGATCCCGCTGGTGCTCGATCGCCAGCTGCCGCACGGGGACGTGCCATTGCCGATCCCGCCCCAGAGGGTCTGGCACTTCAAGCAGTCCATTGACTACATCCTCTCCGCTCAGCGCGCCATCCTCGATGTTGCCTCGCGCAACAAGGATCAGTGGCTCTTTCGAAGCTGGCGGATGGGGATGAACTCGATCGAGCGCGGCAGCAAGGATCATTGGACGCTGCAGCCCACGTGGATCGACGAGGCCAAAGCCGCCGCGGCCAAGGAGGCGACGGCAGAACGGTCCCAACGCGAGGGTGAGACCCGTGTGGGATCGGCGCAGGTCGTGCCGTCCAAGTACTACGACAGCATGCGCACGCCCGAGCGCCGGGACCCGCGCGCCTACATCATCCCCGCCGACCAGCCCGATTTCCTGACCGCGACCAAGTTCGTGAACATGCTCGTCAAAGCGGGGATCGAGGTGCACCGGGCGAGGAGTGCGTTTCAGGTCGCTGGAAAGAGCTACGCGGCGGGATCCTACGTGCTCAAGGCGGCGCAGGCGTACCGCCCGCACCTCCGCGACATGCTGGAGCCGCAGAACCACCCGAACGACTTCTACTATCCCGGGGGCCCACCCAAGCCGCCCTACGACATGGCGGGCTACACGCTGGCCTTTCAGATGGGGGTGCAATTCGATCGCATCCTCGATCCGTTGGAGGGATCGTTTGAGAAGTTGCCCTTCGGGCAGCTGATCAAGATTCCTGCGGGCAGCGTCGTGGCAGGTGCCGGAGAATCTCCGGCAGGCTATCTGCTGAGCCACGCCGTGAAGGATGCGTTCACGGCGACCAACCGGTTGTTGGGCGCCAAGGAGGACGTGTACTGGCTGAAGGCAGGGACCACGGTCGGCGGGAAATCGTACCCGCCTGGGACGATCTACATCCCGTCGCGGCCAACTACACGCGCCGCGATCGACAAATTGGCCGCTGAGATAGGCCTGACATTCGAAGGGACGGCCCGGCCACCGACCGGCGAGGCCTACAAGTTGCAGCCGGTCAGAGTGGGACTGGTGGACCAGTACGGAGGCTCGATGCCCTCTGGCTGGGTCCGATGGCTGTTCGAGCAGCAGTTCCAGTTCCCCACGTTCGAAGTCGTGTACCCCCCGCAGCTCGATGCCGGCAATCTCAGAGCCAGGTACGACGTCATCGTGTTCATGGACGGCGTTCCACGAACCGATAGGGAACCGCCGAGGCGTGGCGAGAGCGCCCCTCCATCCAATCTCCCGCCCGAGTGGGCGGGCAAGGTCGGCACCGTGACGGTGGCGAAGACCATCCCGCAACTCAGGACCTTTGTTGAGGACGGTGGCACGATCATCGCCGCGGGCACGGCCACGAATCTCGCCTACCACCTCGGGCTGCCGGTCGCCGACCACCTCGTCGAGCGCACCGCGACGGGTCAGGAGCGGCCGCTGCCATCGGAGAAGTACTTCGTGCCGGGCGCGCTGGTCAAAGCTCGCGTGGATAACACCAACCCGCTCGCGTACGGGATGCCCGATCAGGTGGATGTGTTCTTCAATCGCAGCCCGGTCTTCAGATTGGCACCGACGGCCACGTCGCGGGACGTGAAGGTGGTGGCCTGGTACTCCGCCGAGGCACCGGTACGCAGCGGATGGGGGTGGGGCCAGGGCTACCTCAAAGACGGTGCGGCAGCCCTGGAGATCCCGCTTGGCAAGGGGAAGGTGTTTCTGTTCGGTCCGGAAATTACGTTCCGCGGTGGGACACACGCCACGTTCCCGTTTCTGTTCAATGGGATCTACTACGGCGCGGCCCGCTCGGTCGAAGTGCCACAGGCAGGTCGGCAGACGACCAGCGCCACGCGTTGATCGGGCCACGGCGTATTTGAACCGGCGTGATGAAGGAGCTGTTGAATGTCGCGTAGACACGTGAGCGGAATCGCAGCTGCCGTCTGCATGCTCGTAGGTACCGCTGTCCTCGCTGACCGGACGACGCGGACCACTGGTCTTTCGGCGGCAAGCGCGGTGGATGCAAGGCGGCAGGCGGGCTACGCGAACGCGGTTCCTGGAGACTACCTGCGCGCGCTTGAGTGGCGCTTCATCGGTCCTGCGAAAGGCAACCGCGTTTCCGCGGTTGCCGGCGACCCTCGGAATCCGCTGGTCTTCTATTACGGCGCCAACGGCGGTGGCGTGTTCAAGTCAGTCGATGCGGGCCTGTATTGGGAGCCCGTCTCTGACGGGTACTTCAAGACCGGTCCGGTGGGCGCCGTCGCGGTGGCGGAGTCGGATCCGAATGTCGTCTACGCCGGCATGGGCGACACTTGCATGAGACCGGACATGGCCTCCGGTGACGGTGTCTACAAGTCCACCAATGGTGGGAAGACCTGGGCGCATGTGGGGCTCGAGGAGACCCGTCACATCGCGCAAGTTCGGATTCACCCGAGCAACCCCAACCTCGTTTACGTCGCCGCGTTCGGGCATGCCTTCGGGCCAAATCCCGAGCGCGGCGTCTACCGCTCGAAGGATGGCGGGAAGACATGGCAGCGCGTGCTGTTCAAGAGCGAGCGCGCGGGCGCGATCGACCTGTCGATGGATCGCGGCGACCCTCGCGTGCTGTACGCCGCCATTTACCAGTTTGTCCGCCAGCCATGGGACGAAATAAGCGGTGGGCCGGATAGCGGGCTTTACAAATCAGTCGACGGCGGTGACACATGGACCGATCTCAGCAAGCGGCCTGGATTCCCTACAGGGATCAAAGGTCGAATCGGCGTCGCGATGTCGCCGGCGAAGCCGAGCCGAGTGTGGGCACTTGTTGAAGCAGAGGATGGCGGACTCTTCCGGTCGGACGACAGTGGAGCGACGTGGCAAGCGATCAGCCGCCAGCGCGACCTTCGGCGGAGCCCCTCTTCCTACATGCACGTCTACCCGCATCCGAAGAACCCGGAGATCTTGTACATCCTCTCCTACGAAGCCTGGAAGTCGACGGACGGCGGGAAGACGTTTCGTACCTGGCCTACGACCCACGGTGACAATCACGCCATGTGGATCGATCCGAACAACCCCGACCGGATGATCGAAGGGAACGACGGCGGCGCGACCGTCACCCTTAATGGCGGCAACTCTTGGTCCGGACAGTTCAATCAGATCTCGTCCGCGGTCTATCGCATCGCGGTGGACAATCAATTTCCCTATCGTGTGTATGCGACCCAGCAGGACAGCTCGGCGGTGAGTGTTCCGAGCCGCACTAGCGGTCCGGCAATCACGTTCCACGACACCTATCCGACCGGCGGCGCGGAGAGCGGCCACATTGCCGTCAAACCGGACGACCCGAAGGTCGTACTGGCCGGAGCCTACGGCAGCGGCCCGGGTGGCGAGGGTCAGATGAAGAGATACGATGGCCGCACCGGGCTCGCAGGCGGCCGCGTCATCAACATCTGGCCAGAAGACACGTACAGCTCGCATCCGCAGAAAGACAAGAAGTTTCGCTTCAACTGGACGTTCCCGCTGTTCTTCTCGCCGCATGACCCGGATCTGCTCTATGCGGCGGGGAACTACGTCTTTCGCTCGCGGGATCTGGGACAAAGCTGGGAGATCATCAGCCCCGATCTGACGCGCAATGACACGAGTGTCCTGCAAGCGGTAAGCGGCGGCCCGATCACCTCGCTCGGTTTCGCGCAGACCTTTACGAACGTCGTGTTTGCTCTCGCCGAGTCGCCGCTCAGGCGTGGCGAACTCTGGGCCGGCAGTGACGACAGCGCCATGCACCTGTCGAGAGATGGCGGGAGGAGCTGGAACGACATCTCGTCGAAGGATTGGCCGAAGTGGCTGAAGATCAACACAATCGAACTATCCCGTCACGATCCGGCTACGGCTTACTTCGCCGCCAATCGCCATCAACTGGACGACCAACGGCCGTACGTCTACATGACGACTGACTACGGGAAGACGTGGAAGAGCATCACGGCTGCAATCGGGCCGGACGACTTCGCGCGCGTGATACGAGAAGATCCCGTACGTGCGGGCCTTCTCTATCTGGGCACCGAGCGAGGCGTCTACGTCTCGTTCAACGCCGGGGAATCCTGGCACTCATTGCAGCGCAACCTGCCTGGCGTGGCGGTGCATGACCTTCTCGTCAAGGACAACGACCTCGTGATCGGAACGCACTCGCGGGGCCTGTGGATCCTCGACGACGTGACGCCGCTTCGTTACCTGACTGACGCCGTCGCGCGCTCCGCGATGCACCTGTTCCAGGTGCCTCCCACTTATCGGCTCCTCGGCGCGAGTTTGGGCAGGCGCGGCGCGGGCGGTGCCGTTCCCAGCGACGTCATTTCTTATGGTGGCGAGGTCGCGTACAAGCACGTGGAAGGCCCAAACGGCGAGGTGACCCGGCTGCCCCTCAATGCTGGCCGCAACCCCCCGAACGGCGTCGTCGTGACGTACTTCCTGCGCGAGAAGCCAGCCGGTGACGTCACCATCACGATTCGAGATCAGGCAGACAACGTGATCAGACGCTTCTCTAGTCGCGGCTCTTCGACAAATCCGGGCGAACCGGTCGTGTCCGCGGTGGTGGGGACCAATCGTTTCGTGTGGGACATGCGGTACCCGAATGCCCGCGAGCTTTCACCAGGCGCCGCCCTGTCCGGGATGGAGTGGCCACGACCCGCGCCGCCCGCGGCGGCACCCGGCACTTACGTCGTGCAGTTGGAGGCTGCCGGGCGGACGATGGAGGAGCCTTTCGAAATCCGGAAAGACCCGCGAGTTGCGTGGAGCGAGTCGGACCTTGCCGCCCAGTTCACGCTGTGGATGGCCGCCCGTGACAAAGTGTCCGAGACGACCGATATCGTCAATCGCCTTCGCGAGATCAGAAAGCAGGTCGACGAACGCGGAGCAGGCGCCAACGGCGCGCGAAAGGAGGCGGCCGACCGTCTCAAGGCCAGGCTCGCCTCGATAGAAGGGGGCCTGACCAGAACCGTCGGTGCGAATCCGATGCTCCTGCCGCCCAAGGGGCTGCATCAGCAGTTTGCGACGTTGACGACAATCATCGGCAGCGCCGACGGCGCGCCGACACGGTGGACACACACGGTGTTCAACGAGTTGTCGGCTCGCCTGGCGGGCTACGAAACGGAGCTGAAGGGGCTCATAGCCACAGAGGTGTCGGAGTTCCTGAAGTCGGGGCCGTCGCCCGCAGATTCACGAGACTAACGGCTGCCTCGAACAAAGCGTCGCTGTGAACGTGAGTCCAATTACTGCTCTGCTCTGGCTGTTGGGCGCCACAACCGCCGCCTATCTCGCCGTTTGGACGAGGGCCGTCACCGCGGCGCGGCACGGGACGGCCGATCCCTCCGGCATCCTCGACGCCCGCGCTCCAGGCTGGTTCCAGCTCTGTCTGGGTGCGGTCACCAATTTCTTCGACGCACTCGGCATCGGCTCCTTCGCGCCGACGACGGCCGTTTTCAAACTGAAGCAGATGGTCCCGGACCGCATCATTCCGGGCACTCTCAACGTCGGACATGCGCTGCCGACCATCGCCCAGGCGTTTATTTACACGTCAATCATCGAAGTGGACACGCTGACGTTGTACGGGATGATCGGCGCGTCCGCCATCGGCGCGTGGCTCGGCGCAGGGGTGGTGGCCCACTGGCCGCGCCGCCGCATTCAGATCGGGATCGGCGTGGGTCTGCTCGTCGCGGCCACGGTGATGTTCATGACGCAGCTGCGTCTCTTTCCCGCGGGTGGAGAGGCGCTCGGCGTTCGCGGCCTCCGGCTGGCGATCGCGGTGAGCGGCAGCTTCGTCTTCGGCTCCCTCCAAACGCTGGGCATCGGGCTGTATGCACCTTCGTTGATTCTCGTCAGCCTGCTTGGCATGAGTCCCAGAGCCGCATTTCCCATCATGACGGGGTCCGGCGCCTTCGTGATGGCGGTAGCCAGTATGCGATTCATCCGGGAGCGCAGCTACAGTTTGCGCGTCGCGCGCGGTCTGGCCATTGGCGGCGTTCCCGGAGTGCTGCTGGCCGCCTATGTCGTCAGGGAACTCCCGTTGTACTGGCTGCGGTGGCTCGTCGTCGTGGTCGTCATCTACACGGCGGTGACGATGCTGTGGTCCGCGAGAGCGGACAGAGTGCCGCTGCCGGACGCCGCGGTTGACGCCAGCGCCTAAGGAGAATCCATGCAGCAGCCCGTCGAACAACTGGCCGGAGCGACGCTCAGCGCGACGTCGGCCGGTGAGGCGGATGCGGTCTACCGGAAGATTGGCAAGCGGATTATCCCATTCCTCAGCCTCCTGTTCGTGATGGCGTGGCTCGACCGCGTGAACGTCGGGTTCGCCAAGCTACAGATGCTGGACGACCTCGGTTTCAGCGAGGCAGTGTACGGGTTCGGAGCTGGCATTTTCTACCTCGGGTACCTTTTGTTCGAAATCCCGAGCAACCTCCTGCTGGAGAAGATCGGCGCACGCAAGACTCTTGCGCGAATCGCGTTGCTGTGGGGCGTGACGAGCATCGCCATGATGTTCGTGAAGACTTCGACGCAGTTCTACGTGCTGCGTTTCCTGCTCGGTGCCTTTGAAGCAGGCCTCTACCCTGGCGTGCTCCTGTATCTGACGTACTGGTTCCCCGCCAGCCGCCGCGCGGGCATGACGAGTTTCTTCATGACGGCCGTTCCGATTGCCGGGATGACGGGTGGCCCCATCTCTGGCTGGGTGATGAGCGCGATGGGGGGCTACGCTGGCCTGGCGAACTGGCAGTGGCTCTTTGTGATCGAGGGCATACCTTCTGTCGTCTTCGGGCTCCTGACGTTCGTGCTCATCGATGACACGCCCGCTCAAGCCCGGTGGCTGACGCCTGGCGAGAAGCAGCTCGTTCTCACCGATCTGGATGCTGATAAGCGCCGAGCCGGTCGGAGGCAGCATGGATTCGGCGCGGCGCTGCGGATCCCACGCGTGTGGCTCCTGGCCTTGATTTACTTCTGCCTTGTGAGCGCTAATCCGACGCTCGGGTTCTGGAGCCCGACGATTATCAGAGGTATCGGGGTGCAGAGCAACGCGGTGATCGGGCTGCTCTCGGCCGTGCCGTACATCGTCGCGATGATCGCGCTCGTGATCGTCGGACGGAGCTCAGACCGTCTGCTGGAGCGGCGCTACCATACGGCGCTCCCCTGCCTGGCCGCGGCCGTAGGCCTGGTGCTGATTGGCGTATTTGCGAATACGCCACCGTTGGCCTTTGCTGCGCTCGTTCTCGCCCAGGCCGCCGTGCTGAGCGCCTTCGCGCCGTTCTGGCAGATCCCGACGATGCTGCTTGCAGGTACGGCTGCCGCAGGCGGCATCGCGCTCATCAACTCTATCGGTAACCTTTCCGGCTGGCTTGGCCCGTTCGTTGTCGGCTGGCTGATGGACGTCACCGGGAAGACCGCGGCAGGACTTTATGTGGTTGCCGGAATCGAAGCGGTCGCCGCGATCCTGATCCTGCTGTCCACCCCGCGTCGGGGCCGGGTCGGGGCACTCGGCCACGCGCGGACGGAGGGCACCACGTAACTGGCTTCAACCCCCGGCTGTTCCTCGAACGGCCAGACAGCGATGCCGAAGAAACGAACACGCACGAGAACGGTTTCGCGGCGCAGGAGAAAGGCCTCCCGGTCTCTTGCCAGGTCGCCGGCGCGGCCTGCACCTGCCGCGCTCCGTCCAGTGCCGGCGGAAACCCTGAAAGAACAAGCCGACCGGCTCGGCATGCTGGATCCACTGGAACTCGAGCCCGCAAACATCTTCTTTCCCGACGAGTCAGATACGTGAGCGCCACAAACCTCCACACCTGGACGCTCTCGTCGCTGTCGGACGCGCTCCGCACGAAACAGGCGTCGCCGGTCGAGATCACCCGCGCCTGCCTTGAACGGGTCGAAGAGCACGACGGCCGCATCAACGCGTTCATCACAACTCTGGTCAAACCAGCGCTTGCTGCGGCCTCGAAGGCCGAATCGCAGATTCTGAAGGGGCGATACGCGGGGCCACTGCACGGGGTGCCGTACGCCGTCAAAGACCTGTTCCTGACCAGGGGAATACGGACGACATGCGGGTCGAAAGTCCTGAACGCGTTCGTGCCCTCATACAACGCGGCGGTAGTTGACCGTCTGGATCGGGCCGGCGGAATCCTGCTCGGCAAATTGAACATGCACGAGTTTGCGTTCGGCGCGACCTCGGTGAACCCGCACTACGGCGCAGTGCGGAATCCGTGGGACCCTTCCCGGATGACGGGCGGCTCGAGCGGCGGCTCGGCAGCAGCCATAGCCTGCTCGTTCGCGTTCCTGACACTGGGAACGGATACGGGCGGCTCGGTCAGGATCCCCGCGTCGCTTTGCGGTGTCTGTGGCCTCAAACCCACGTATGGGCGCGTCAGCCGTTTCGGCGCCTATCCTTTGGCGTGGTCGATGGACCACGTGGGGCCGATTGCGGGCAGCGTCCGAGACCTCGCGCTTGCGATGCAGTTACTCGCCGGGCCCGACCGGCGGGATCCGTCGAGCGCTAGAGTGCCGGTACCGGACTACACGCGTGCTCTCGAGGGAGATCTGGAGGGCGTCAGGCTGGGCGTTCCCGATCAGTTCTATTTCGACGGCCTGTACCCTGAGGTCCGCTCATCGATCGATCAGGCGCTCGCCCGGCTCAAACAGCTGGGTGCCAGCGTGTCGCCGATTTCGCTCGATCTCCTTCCGGACGCCGCGCGTGCCGCGTCCATTATCCTGTTCGCAGAAGCGGCGGGCTCTCTCGAGAAATGGCACCGCACGCGTTCCGAGGCGCTCGGCACGGACGTCCGCGCACGGCTGGACGCTGCCGCGAATGTTTCCGCGGCGGACTACCTGAAAGCCCTCAGGATCAGACGGAAGGTGCAGGGCGCCTTTGCCCGGGCGTTCCGGGCCGTAGACGCCCTGATCACGCCGCAACTGCCAGTCACGGCTCCGCTGATTGACGACACCACCGTGCTGGTGGACGGCCGGGCGGAGCCGGTACCTGCCGCGCTGACCCGTTTCACTCGGATCTACAACCTGACGGGCATGCCTTGCCTATCCGTCTGCTGCGGTTACTCAGCAGCAGGTTTGCCCATTGGTCTGCAAATCGCTGGACGTCCGTTCGACGAGGCGATGGTCCTGCGGATCGGCGACGCGTTCGAACGTGACTTGAGGTTGGTCAAGCGTCCGACGCTGACGTCCTCAGGGCAATCGGCTATCGAATCGGAGGAGTCATGATTGGAGTGAAATCGCTCGCCCTCACGGTGAACGCGAAGGGCGAATCGCGCCGACTCACCTTCGAGGCGGGTCGCCTGATGTGCTGTGGCTGGGCAGGGCGCAACCGGGACGCCGTGGAGGCACACATCGAAGAGCTCGCTCAGCTTGGCGTGCCACGTCCAACGCGAGTCCCGACGTTCATGAACTTCTCCCCCTACCTGCTTACGACAGACCGCGAGATGACGGTCGTGAGCGACAAGTCCTCGGGCGAGGTGGAGTGCGTGCTGCTGTGCCGCGGCGACGACATCTGGGTGACGGTCGGCAGCGATCAAACAGATCGTGACGTCGAAACGAAGTCCATTCCGGCCTCCAAGCAGATGTGCGGCAAGTTCATCGCGGCGTCGTGCTGGCCCTACCGCGAGGTGGCGGATCACTGGGACGAGCTGGTACTCCGTTGCTGGACGAGCGAGAACGGCACGAGATCGCTGTATCAGGAAGGAGCGCTCGGCGGGCTTCTGTCGCCGCGGGAGCTGCTCTGCGCCCTTCCGGACGTGACGTGGCCTCCTCGGCTGGGCGTGGTGCTGTTTTCGGGCACCATTGCCACCCGGTCGGGGCTCGTCTTTGGGGAGGCATACGACCTGGAACTCGACGACCCGGTCCTAAACCGGAAGATCGCGGCGTCATACCGGGTCAACGTACTTTCCCAATACCTCTGAGCCGCGCCTCGACATTCCCGGAGAGGAGCGGCCACGCGCGACACCGAGCGTCAGATGACGATGAAACGAAGGAGCCAGCAGATCCGAGGAATTTACGTTCTGGCGGTTACGCCGATGTCCGGAGACCTGTCTGTCGACCTCGTCTCGCTGCGGCGAAACATCGATCACTTTATTGATGCGGGTTCACACGGGATCATCGTCGGCGGCACCTACGCGGAGTATCCGAGCCTCACAGAATCCGAACGCCGCCAGCTCTTTGCCGCCGCCGCAAACGTCGTGGCGGGGCGCGTGCCGCTCGTGTGTTGTACGGCCGCGAGCGGAACTCTGGAGGCCGTGGCGCTGAGCGAGGCGGCCAGGCGCGCCGGCGCCGATATGGTGATGGTCACACCACCGTACGTCGCCGAAGTCGAGCCAGAGGACATCCGGCATCACTTCGAGACGCTCTGCGAGGCGGTCGATGTTCCGGTGATGATTTACAACAGCACCAGCATCGGTGTGCATCTCAGTCCCGAGCAGATCGGCGAACTGGCAGACCTCGAGCGCATTGTCGCGGTGAAGCAGGGCGCCACGGATATCCACGCTCAGGTGCGGACGCTTGCCGCCGCCGGTGACAAGATCGCCGTCATGTGTGGCTCCGATGGAACCATTCTCGGCGCGATGGCGCTCGGAATGCCCGGGTGTACCTCCACGCTCTCGAACTTCATGACCGCCGAGTATGTGTCCCTTTACGCGGAAATCCAGGCAGGCGAGTGGGAGTCGGCCCGGAGCCGCTTCTATCGCTGGCAGCCAATCCGCGACTTTTGCCGGAAGTACGGGCAGCCGGCAGCTACCAAGGCCGCGCTCGAACTCGTCGGCCTCCCTTCCGGTCCCGTACGGCCGCCTTTCCGTCCATTGGGAGACGCCGCGAAGCAGGAACTTCGTGACGCGCTGCGCCAAGCCGGTCTGCTTCCCTAGCGATGCCATGACCGCCGGTCCAGCGCGAGGAGGGCCGCGTCACAGATGAAACTCGGCGAGTCCTGCGGGTGCGGAGCCCGGGCATGAGTGCCTTCAGGGTGGGGGTCGACATCGGGGGAACGTTTACCGACATCGTCTTCCTCGACGAGGACGGTCAGGTCCACACAAAGAAGATCTCTTCGACGGTAGACGATTACTCGCGCGCCATTGTCGACGGGCTCGTGCAGGTGTTCGCCGAAGCTGGTGTGGCGCCCGCTGAGATTAGCGAAATCCTTCACGGGACGACGGTCGCTTCGAACGCGATCCTCGAACTCCGGGGAGCACGCACGGGCTTGATCACGACCAAAGGATTTCGTGACGTTCTGGAAATCAGGCGCTTGCGGATGCCGAATCTGTACGACCTCCAATGGCAGAAGCCCGTTCCGCTGGTGGAGCGGTACCTGCGACTCGAGGTCGATGAACGCGTGAACGCGCGCGGCCAGGTCCTCAGGTCACTGGACGAGGCGGACGTCGACCAAGCGGTCCAACGGCTGATCGGCGAGAACGTCGAAGCGATTGCGGTGTGCCTCCTCAACTCGTACGCGAATCCCGTCCACGAGGAGCAGATCAAGGCGTACTTGGAGCGCCACCATCCGGACCTACCGGTCTGCATCAGCGTTGATGTCGAGCCCGCAATCAGAGAGTACGAGAGAACGTCCACGACAGCCATCAACACGTACGTGATGCCGGTTGTGCGAGCCTATCTCGAGGCACTGCGAGTGGGGCTTCAGCGAATTGGCGTGACTGCTCCGATTCTAATCATGCAATCCAACGGTGGTCTTATGACCGCTGCGGCTGCGTGCCGGATGCCCGTGCACATCATCGAGTCAGGGCCCGCTGCCGGCGTCGTGGGCGCACAGTTCCTCGCGCGCAGAATGGGGCTCTCAAGGGCGATCACCTTCGACATGGGGGGGACGACGGCAAAAGCGTCGATCGTTCAAGACGGCGAGGTGACTCGGGCGGCCGAATACCAGGTGGGCGGGGGCATGATGCACGGTTCCCGCCTGCTGTCGGGCGCGGGGTATCTCATTCGAGTTCCCGCGATCGATCTGGCGGAGGTCGGCGCTGGCGGGGGCTCGGTGGTATGGATCGACTCGGGGGGGTCGCTTCAGGTCGGCCCCCGAAGCGCGGGGGCCTTTCCCGGCCCACTCTGCTATGACCTCGGCGGGACGGAGCCCACCATCACCGACGCCAATGTCATTCTCGGCTATCTGAACCCTTTCCAGCTTGCCGGTGGTGCAGTGAAGCTGAATGCCGCGCGTTCCCTAGCGGTCTTCGAGAAAAAGGTCGCGAAGCCGCTCGTCATGCGGCTCGAAGAAGCCGCCTACGGCGCACACGTGATCGCGGCCGCGAACATGAGGCGCGCGATCCGGGCAGTGTCGAGCGAGCGCGGTCGTGACCCGCGTGATTACGTCCTCTTCGCATTCGGAGGCAATGGACCGCTGTTCGCCGCAGGAATCGCCCGGTCCCTCGAGATCGCCCGTATCGTCGTGCCGCCTTCTCCGGGGCTCTTCTCGGCGTTCGGCCTCGTGTACTCCGATGTGGAACACCACTACGTGCAGACGTGGTGGCACGGGACTCGCGATCTCGATCTGCACGCGCTCAACGGGGTCTGGGACGGAATGGAGGGGCGTGCCCTCGAGCGGCTTGCCGCCGAAGGGTTCACTGGTGACCGTGCCCGCCTCTGGCGCGCCGTCGACATGCGCTATCAAGGGCAGTCATACGAACTAACGATTTCTGCACCTTCCGGCGCCATTGATCGCGACGCCATGACCGCCCTGGAGGAAGGGTTCGCTCGTGAACACGAGCGCATGTATGGACATCGCGCCGGGCCTCACGAACCGATGGAGATCGTGAGCTTGCGCGTTGTCGGCCGCGGCGTTCCGGATAAGCCCCGCGCGGCGGCGAGATTGGACGTGGCCCAACGACGGAACGCCGCGGATCCATTCCCGTGCCGCCGCGTGTACTTCGGGCCCGACTCGGGTTGGTTGAAAACGCCGATCCTCACCCGCGCGGACCTCGCCGTCCACCGATCGGGACCCTGCATCGTCGAGGAGTACGACTCGACCTGCGTGATCCCTCCAGGTGCGAATGCTGCCGCCGATGAGGTCGGAAACATCGTCATCACGCTTCAGCAATGATGACCCGCGAAGCAGCCGTGAGGTGCAAGGGGAGCCACCGTGAGCGATTCACCGCGCGATCCTATCGAGTTTGAAGTTTTCAAAAACGTGCTGCTGTCCATCGCCGACGAAATGGCGTTGACGATCCTGAGGACCTCGTACTCCGGTGTTCTCAAAGACAACATGGATTATTCAACCGCCCTGGCAGACGCAGCAGGGCGGACGGTTGCACAGGGACTGACACTGCCGGCGCATCTCGCGTCGTTCCCGGACGCACTTGGGGCCGTTCTCGAGCGTTATGGCGATCGAATGCGCCCCGGAGACGTGTACTGCCTGAACGATCCCTTCGAGGGGGGGATGCACCTCCCGGACCTCTTCGTCCTCAAACCAATTTTCTTCGAGGGCAAACGGATTGCGTTTGCTGCCACGATCTGCCACCAGACTGACATGGGCGGGCGCGTCGCCGGCTCAAACGCTTCTGATTCGACGGAGATATTCCAGGAGGGACTGCGCATACCGCCCGTGAAGATGTACGACGCTGGAGAGCCGAACGAGACGCTGTTCCGGCTTCTGGAGACAAACGTGCGCCTGCCCGTTCGGGTGCTTGGAGACATCCGCGCGCAATTGGCCGCGTGCCACATCGCAGAGGATGCGTTTCTACGTCTCCTCCGCAAGGACGGCGCAGCCCGCGTCACCGCCCACATGGACCAGATATTGGACTATACGGAGCGCATGACGCGTGCGGCTGTCGGGGCATTACCGGACGGGGAGTGGAGTTTCACCGACTGGATTGACGATGACGGCGTGGACTTGGGAATCGCGATCCCACTGCAGGTCACGCTGCGAAAGAAGGGAGATCATCTCGTCGTTGACTGGACCGGGAGTTCGCCGCAGGTCAAAGGTGCCATCAACAATACGCTCTCGTACACGAAAGCCGCCACGTACACCTGCATGAAATCGGTACTGCCATCGGATATTCCGTGTAACGCTGGATTCTACCGCGCGATCGAAGTAGTCGCTCCGCCGGGCACCATTGCCAATGCTGTGGTTCCTGCGGCGTGCGCCGCTCGGGGGCTCACGGGCTTTCGAATGGTCGACACGTGTTTCGGTGCGTTGGCGCGAATGCTGCCAGACCGCATCGTTGCGGCCTCCGAAGGCGGGAATACGGGCGTTTCGATCGGTGGCTACTATCCGGATCGAACGCCGTTCATCTTCGTGGAGTTCTTTTGCACCGCCTGGGGTGGTCGCCCGTGGGCGGACGGCCTGGACGGTAATGCGAACCTGTTCACCAATATCTCCCTGCCGTCGGCGGAGATGACCGAAGTCGAGCAGCCTCTGGAAATCCTCTGCTGCGAGTTCATTCAGGACGTCGGGGGACCGGGGAAGCATCGCGGAGGGATGTCGCTTCGAAGGGACTACCGGCTGCTCGAAGAGGAAGCCGTCCTTCAGGTTCGCGCCGACCGACGCATCTTCAGACCCTATGGTCTCTACGGAGGACAGCCAGGAAAGCCGTCACGCAACGTGCTCAACCCCAATTCGGACAACCGTGATCTTCCTGCAAAGTTGACGATGCGCATCAGGCGCGGGGAGGTGTTCAGGCACGAGCAGCCAGGGGCGGGCGGCTGGGGCGATCCGCTCGACCGCGAGCCCGCTAGGGTGCTCAGAGACGTGCGGAACGAACTCGTGTCCTTGTCGTCAGCGCGAGACGACTACGGTGTCGTCATCGATCCGGCGACATGGACGGTTGACGAACCTGCCAGCCTCAAGCTGCGGGAGCAACTTCGAACCGCCAGGGGCTGGCGCGAAGTTCCTACCGTTACTAGGTAGCACGGATGCCAGCGCGCGCGGAGCGCGCTGGCGTCCGGCTATCGGGACCGTCACCCGTCAGGGCTGCGACGTCATGCGAGGCGGAGCAGTCGGTGCCGGCAGCGGCTTGCGCGGCAGCTTCTCGGCGCGCATCGCCGTGTTGTACGCGAAGGTCGCGGTCACGACGGCCATCTGGACGAGGTCGTCGCGCTGTACGCGATCGTAGACGTCCATGTTCGAGTGGTGCGTCCGCGAATTGTACTCCAGGCGATCCTGGATGAACTGGAACGCGGGGATTCCTACCTCGTCGAACGCGACGTAGTCCGATCCGCTCACGATCCGCGGCGACAGCGTGCTCACGCCGAAGCCGCGCAGCGGCTCGATCCACTCGCGGAAGATCGGCGTGATCGCCAGGTTCCCCTGCATCCACACACCGCGGATCTTTCCGGCGCCGTTGTCCAGGTTGTAGTACGCCGACAGCTGGCCGTGCTCCGGCTTGAGCTGCATCGTCTTCACGTCGGCGAGGTGGTCACGCACGTACGCGCGCGCGCCGGCGTAGCCCTGTTCCTCGCCGCCCCAGAGCGCGAGGCGGATCGTCCGCCGCGGCTTCACGCCCGTGGCCTGGAGGATGCGCATCGCCTCCATGAGCACCGCGCACCCGGTGCCGTTGTCAGTGGCGCCGGTCGCCGAGTGCCCGCTGTCAAGGTGCGCACCGAGCATCACGACCTCGCCCGACGGATCGGTGCCGGGCAGATCCGCGATGACGTTGAAGCCGTTTGCATCGACCTCGTCGTGGAACGTCGCCTGGATGTTCAGCTCCACCTTGACGGGAATCTTCCGCTCGAGGAGACGGACCATGCGGTTGTAGTGTTCGACCGCGAGCGTGACCTGCGGCACGACCTTGCCCGCGTTCTCGTCGTGCGGACCGCCGCCCATCACGAACACGGTGCCGCCGTCGGTGCGCTGCGTCAACGCCTCGAGGTTCTCCATGCCGCCCATGGCCACCATCGACGCGTCACTGCCGCGATCGAACGCCGCGACGACCCCCTCGGCGAGCAGGAACTGGTTGATCTTGTCCTGCAGGCTCGGGCCGCTCGGGCGTGGCGGCGCGGGGCGTCCCGGCACCGGCATCCGCTCCGCCTCCGCGAGCATCTGATCGTCCATGCGCCAGACGACGCGCCCGTCGAGCATCTTCACTTCCCGCTCGGGTTGGGTCAGCACGATCCTGCCGGCGAGCTGCCCCTTGTATTTCGCGAAGTCCGCTTCGGAGCGGATCGACACCGCGACCACGTCGGCCGTCGCCACGCCCTTCGTGCCCGGAGTCCAGGACTTCGGGTAGCCGATGAGCGGCTGGATCTGGGGCTCGACCATGTGGGCGCTGAAGCGCTGCAGCGACCAGCCTTTCCCGAACTTCCACTTCTCCTGGTGAGCGTTCGCGAGCCCCCATTCGGTGAGGCGCTTCACGGCCCAGTCACCCGCCTGCTTGATGCCAGGCGATCCCGTCAGCCGCGGGCCGTATACGTCCGACAGCCACCAGGCGTGGTCCATCACCTGCGAGCGTTTCAGGCCCTCGTCCTGGATCTTGCCGAGCGCCGCGTAGTCGAGCCTTTCCTGCGCCGTCACCGCGACGCCAAGCGCGAGCGCCACACACGTGGCGCTCGCGATCAATCGCATCGATCGAGTCATCGACAACTCCTAGAAATCAAAGCGGAAGCCAAACTGCTGGCGCCGCTTCGCCAGGGCGCGCGCCGGCACGCCGAACGACGTGGACTCGAGCGAGCCCTGGAACGCCTGGAAGTTGTCGGTGTTGAACACGTTGAACATCTCCCAGAAGACCCCCGCGCTCGCGCGGCCGCCGAGCTTGAAGTTCTTTCCGACGCGCAGGTCCATGTTGTACTCGTCGTCGCCGCGCCGCGAGTTGCGCGGCTCGGGACGCGCGAACACGACGAACCGGCTGCTGACGCTGTAGGGCAGCGGGCTGTAGTAACGCCACAGGCCCGACACCTGGAAGTCCAACGGCAGCAGGTACGAGCCGTCGACGGCGAGCACATGGCGGCGATCCTCGTTGGTCGGCCCCTCGTCGATCGTCAGGTCGAGCGGGTTGGTCGCGGCGGTGCCGCTCACCTGCGTGGCGAGCGTGTTGGATGTCGCCTTGGCCAGCGTGTAGGACATGCCGATCCGCGCCGGAGTCGTCCGGAACTCCGCGCGCGTCTGCAGGCCGTTGTAGCGCGTCCACCCACCATTCTCGATGATATTCAGGCCCGTGTAGCGCGGGTCGGCGCCCACGAACTGCCCGTTGACGAGCACCACGTTCTGATCGCGGGCGATGACCGAGTCGTCGCCGCGCGCGTGCACGTAGTCGGCCTGGACGGACATCCGGGGGCCGATTTGCCGCGAGAAGCCCACGGTCGCCTGAATCGTGTAGGGAATGCGGAAGTCGGGCGCCAGCGCGACGACGAGTTCCGGAATGATCCCGAGCGACGACAGGTCGGGGAACAGCGGGAAGTTGCGCGCCAGGAACGCGCGCATCGCGTTGCGGTCCGGCCAGAACGGGTTGGCCGTGGAGCTGTTGGCGTTGAACGACACGCGCCGCTCGGCCAGCAGCGTCTGGTTCGTGTAGACGTCGTTGTAGTTGAAGTGATTCTGGTCGTAGAACACGCCGACGCTCCCGCGGATCGACCAGAGGCGGTCGGCTGTGGGCAGCCAGACAAAGCCGGCGCGCGGCGCGACGTTATTCACGTCGCGCTTCACTTTGTTCAGCGGTGGCGTGACGCCGAGGTTCTGCACGTAGCGCTGGTTGCGGGCGTCAACGAGATCGTTCCCCACGAGGATCGTGTTGTCGATGTCGTACCGCAGCCCGAAGTTCAGCGTCAGGTTGGGTCGCGCCTGCCAGGTGTCCTGGATAAACAGGCTCTGGTTCCAGCGCGCCTCGCTGTGGGTGGCGGTGCCGATCGCTGCGTTGAACTGATCGGGGTAGCTCGCCGGATCGTTGATGTTGAACACCCGGTCGCTCGGGAAGCTCCAGCGCCCCTTCTGCGACGCGTCGATGTCCATCAGGAAATTCACCCGCGCGAGCTGGCCGCCGAACTTCACCTGGTGGCGTCCGAGCACCCACATGAAGGTGTCGTTGAAGTACAGGTTCGTCTCCCCTTCGAGCCCGCCGGTGGTCGAGCAGCCGAACGCGCCGCCGGGATGCGAGCGCTCGGTGTACTGGCCGGTCGAGGCGTTCTTCTGCAGCAGATCGAGCCCGTAGGTGCCGGCGAGGTTGCACGTGATGAACAGTTTATTGACGCCGTAGTACGCGCGCAGCTCGTTGAACGCGCGGCTGCTCAGCGTGCTCGTCCAGTTGCCCAGCACGCTCCACAGCGGGCCGTCGAACGTCGCGCGCTTTTCCTCGCTCCAGAGCGGACTGCTGTTGCAGCCATCGCCCCCCTGGCCGCTGCAGTTCTTGTCGGTCTTGGCCGTGCGGCTGTGCCGGAACGAGAAGCGGTTCTTCTGGCTCGCGTTCCAGTCGGCCTTGACCATATACACGCGGTTGGTGTTCTCGGAGGGGAGAACCGTCTCGTACCCCTGGTCGCGCCAGTAGTTCGACAGCGCGAGCACCGTCGTTGCCTCGTTGTCGAGGTTTTCCGCGCCCGCGAAGAAGAATGTCTTGTCCTTCACGATCGGTCCGCCCAGGAACCCGCCCCAGCGCTGCTGGCCGTACTCCGGCGGGCTGTCGAGGTACTGCGGCTCGCCGCTGACGAAGCGCCCGGCGTAGGGCGCCGTATCGAAGCGGTCGTCGCGGAAAAAGCCGTAGACCCGCCCCTGCACCCGGTTGGATCCGCTGCGCGTGATCACGTTCAGCACGCCGCCCGACGCCTGCCCGAACTCGGCGGAGAAGCCGTTGGTCATCACCTGGAATTCCTGGATCCAGTCCTGGGGATACGACTCGGCCTGCGTGCCGTAGAACTGCATCGCGTTGGTCGCGCCGTCCACGAACACGTTGTTCTGGTACTGCTTCTGTCCCGCCGTGGAGAAGCCCATCCCGCTCTGCCCGGTGGAGGTGATCCCCGGCGCGAGCTTCGCGAGGTCGGAGAAGTCGCGCGCGATCGTCGGCAACTCGTC
Source organism: Vicinamibacterales bacterium (assembly GCA_035463475.1). Lineage (GTDB taxonomy): Bacteria > Acidobacteriota > Vicinamibacteria > Vicinamibacterales > 2-12-FULL-66-21 > JACPDI01. The sequence continues at coordinate 45,041 of DATHTE010000003.1, read as the reverse complement.
GATCTGCTTGTTCGTGATCAGGCCGCCCACCGTGGTGCGCGTTTCGACGAGCGCCGCCTGGCCGGAGACCGTGACCGCCTGTTCGAGCGTTGCGATCCCCATCGTCAGGTCCAGCACCGCCTCCTGCCCGACGCGGAGCGCGATCTCCCGCTTGACGTCGCCGAAACCTGACATCGTCACGACGACCTCGTAGGTGCCCGTGGGCAGGTTGGGCACGAAGTACTGACCGAGTTGGTCGGTCACCGCCGTGCGGGTGGTGTTCGTGTCGAGATGCCGGATCGTCACCGTCGCGCCGGGCAGGACGGCCTTCTGTTCGTCGGTGATCGACCCCTTAAGCGTCGCGAAGCTGGTTTGCGCGAAGAGCGGGCCGGCGCCAACCGTCAGGCAAACGGCAAGCGCCAGGGCGAACACTCCTGGCCTTCTGGCAGCCATGTGAGACCTCCGTGGCTGGATCCGCGCGAGAGCCGGGAAGACCCCGCGCCCGTCGAGCGGTTCAGACCTGTAATCGTTCTCTACGGTGTGTGTGCGTGTGGAGATCGGCGGGAAAGTTTTCCAGCCGAAGCTTTGGACTGGTATGTTCAGGCCGCACGCGACATTTTGTCAAGGAATTCCGGCAGACTGGCGAAATTTTCATTCAATGCGCTAGACTGAGCCGCATTCGTGAAAACTCTTCCGGCAAGGAGCGCGCTATGACCCGTGTGGTCCTGATCTGTCTGACAGTCGTCGTGGTCGGTCTGGCGGGTTCGACGGACCTGGCTCAGACCGGTGGTGGTGCCCCGGCCGCTCCCGTCTTCGAGGCGGTGCAACCCGAGTTGTTCGCCGCGTCGGGCGGGCAGCCGAACGCCTGGGCCGATTTCGACAGCGACGGCGACCTCGATCAGTTCGTCGGCTTCCGCATGGGCATCGCGAACCGTTTGTATCGCAACGACGCGGGCACGTTCGTGGACGTGGCGGCCGCGGCCGGTGTCGCGGATCTCACGGACACGCGCTCGGCCGCGTGGGGCGACTTCGACGCTGATGGCGACCCGGATCTCTACGTGGGCTTCACGCGGAAATCCGAAACGCCTGGCCGTGTGTACCGCAACGAGGCCGGGCGCTTCACCGATGTCGCGAAGTCCCTGGGCATCGACGTCGTCGGCGAGACGCGGCAGCCGGCGTGGGTGGACTTCGACCGGGACGGCGATCTCGACCTGTTCGTCGCGTTGCGCGACGCCCCCAACCTGCTGTTCCGCAACGACGGCGACAAGTTCACGAGCGTGGGGAAGGAGCTTGGCATGGACGATCCGCGTCGGACGGTCGGCGCGGTGTGGTTCGACATGGACCAGGATGGCGACCTCGATCTGTTCGTCGCGAACCAGAACGGCGACAACAACGCGATGTACCGGAACGACGGCGCGCGTTTCGTCGAGGTCGGCGCCGAACTCGGGGTGAACGCCGCCGGACGTCCGCAGACCTCCGGCAGCAACGGCCCGGGGCTCGCGGATTACGACAACGACGGCGACCTCGATCTGTTCGTCGCGGGGTACGGCAACAACTACATGTACCGCGCGGACGGGCCCGCGAAGTTCACCGAGGTCTCGAGCGAGCTGGGTCTTGCTGGTGGTGACAAGGCGACTCCGTCGCGCTGGGGCGACTTCGACCACGACGGCCGGATCGACGTCTACGTCTCGTCGTACATCGACAAGCCCCTCAACGAGAAGGATTTCCTGTATCGCAACGAAGGCGGGCGCTTCACGAACGCGATGCCGGAGAACATCGCGAAGTTCGGGGCCACGCACGGCGTGGTGTGGGTGGATTTCGACAAGGACGGCGATCTCGACCTGGCGCTCGCCAACAACAACCCAAAGGGAGGCCACCCGCTCTATCGCAACCTGCTGCCCGCCAACGTCGCCGCGAGGTCGGTGCAGGTGCGCGTGGTGGACGCGCGCGGTCGCGACACGCAGGCGGGGGCCGAGGTACGTGTGTTCGCGGCAGGGACGCGCAAGCTGCTCGGGATGGGGATCGTCGACTCGGGCGGCGGCTACTGCTCGCAAAGCGTGATGCCGGTGCACGTCGGGCTCGCCACCGACGGGCGTGTCGACGTCGAAGTCACGTCGATGACCCCGTCCGGGCGCGCCGTCACGCGCGCAGCGAACATCACCCCCGCGAACGTGCGGGGCCGCGTGCTCGTGGTGAAGGTCGCCCCGAAGGGACGCCGCGGGGGCAGCTAGGCGACAGGGTCCGCCGAGCGCCCCAACGCCCCACGGCGAGCGCCCCGCGCCTGAGCGCCGAGCCGCCCCACGGCGAGCGCCCCTGACCCTACGCGCTCACGACCGCCCCCTTGCGCGCCGCCCGCCACGTCTCCAGGTGTCCCTGCTGCACCAGCAACTGCGCGATCTGCACCGCGTTCTGCGCGGCCCCCTTGCGCACGTTGTCGGACACCAGCCACAGATTGAGTCCGTTGGCGGTCGAGAAGTCCTCGCGGATGCGCCCGATGTGGGTCAGGTTTCCGCCGGCCACCTCGAGCGGCTGCGGGAACTGCATCTGCTCGACGTCGTCCACGAGCTTCACGCCGGGCGCCCGCGCGAACGCTTCCCGCGCCTGCGCCACCGTCACCTTCCGCTCGGTCTCGATGTTGACGCTGACCGCGTGCGCCACCAGCGTCGGCACGCGCACCGCCGTGTCGGTGATGCGCATCTCCGGCGCGTGCAGCATCTTGCGCGTCTCGTGGATCATCTTCCACTCCTCGCGCGTGTAGCCGTCCTTCTCGAACGCGTCGATGAACGGGATCAGGTTGAACGCGAGCTGGTACTTGAACACCGCCGGCGGCGAGACCGGCACGCCCGCCGCGAACTCGGACGCCTGCCGGCGAAGCTCCAGCATCCCGGCCATCGCGCCTCCGGACGCCGACTGGTACGTGGACGCGACGACACGGCGGATCGTGCCGACATCGTGGATCGGCTTCAGCGCCAGGATCGTCGCGATCGTCGTGCAATTCGGGTTCGCGATGCGCCCGCGGTGCCACGCGAGGTCCTCCGGGTTGACTTCCGGAACCACCAGCGGCGTCTCCGGATCCATCCGGAAGTACTTGCTGTTGTCGATCGCGATCGCCCCCTGCCGGACGGCCTGCGGCACCAGCTCAGCGCTGATCTCATCGTTCGTGGCGAAGAGCGCGATGTCGATTCCGGCGAATGCCTCCTCGCGGGCTTCAGCCGTCGTCAACGCCTGACCGCGGAAGCTCACTGGCACGCCGGCGAGCCCCTTCGCCTCCAGCAGCCGCAGCTCGCGCACCGGGAACTCGTACTCCTCGAGGATCCGCACCATCGTGGATCCCACGAGACCGAGCGCGCCGACGACAGCCACGTTGTAGGTCTGCATGGGCCCTCCTACCGGCGGTTCCATCCATTGATCGGACCCGGGTGCAAGAACTTCTCGGGCTGCATGACGCCGTCCTTCTTGAAGATCTTGCCGTTCTTCATGACGAACTGCACGTTGCGCAGCGTGTCGATGTCAGCGAGCGGGTCACCGGGGACGGCGATCATGTCCGCGTACATGCCCGGCTTGATCGGCCCCCGCTCGGCGATGATGTCGGCGGCCTTGTAGCCGTTGATGGTCATCGCCTTGAGGATGTCCTTGGGCGCGATCCCGGCTGCCTTCCACGTCAACAGGAAGTTGATCGTCAAATCGCCGCGGCTCATCCAGTCCCCGTTCTCCTTCTTCATCCGATCGTTCCAGTAATCCATGTCGGTGGAGAAGGTGACAGGGACCCCCTGCGTCCACGCCGAGCGCAGCTGGGCGACCGTCGTCTTGAATGCCGCTTCGCTGCCGCGGTAGGGCGTGAAGGGCGTGTCCGTGCTCGCGAGGAAGATGCCTTTCTTCGCCATCTGCGCGTGCTGCTCGGGCGTCGGCCCGCGGCCGTGCGCGATGATGTAGAGCCCCGCGTCTATTGCGCGCTGTACGCCGTCCGTCGTCTGGCAGTGCCCTTCGACCTTGGCGCCCCCTTTTGCGGCCTCGGTGATCGCCAGCTTCATCTCGTCAACGGAGTAGCCCCACGGCTTGCAGTCCACGCACAGCTTGATCGTCTTCGCGCCGAACAGCAGGTTCTCCCGGATCGCGCGGACGATCTCGTCCGGGCTGTTCGCGTCGATGTACTCGGGGTACATGATGCTGTGGTACTTGTACATCTCCGGTGTCGGCCAGTACTGCCCGCCTGTGCCGCCGATCATCGGTCCCGATGGAATGATGGTCGGGCCCGGCAGCCATCCCTGCTCGATTGCCATGCGCAACGCGACGTCCGCGTACAGTGCGTTGTTCCCTACGTCGCGGACGACGGTGAAGCCGGAGTTGAGCACCTGCATCGCGTTCGAGGCGGCCTGGATCGCCCGCAGCGGCGTCGAGTCCAGCACGTACGTCAGGTAATAGATGTTGTTCTCGGGGAACTCCTTGTAGGTGATCGCCAGGTGTGCGTGCGCATCGACGAGGCCCGGCAGCACGGTGAGCCTGGACAGGTCGATCACCTCCGCACCTGGCGGAATGGCTATGTTGGCGCCGATCTCTTTGATCCTGTCGCCCACGATCAGAATCACCTGGTTGGCCGCAGCCGTGCCGGTCTCCGGGTCGATGAGGCGCCCCGCCCGGACGGCGGTGATCTTCGCGGGCGTCGTCGGTGCCGGCGGGCGCTGTGCGAAGAGATCGGGAGCCGCCACGAGGACCGCGACGGCGGCAATCACGACACGCTTGAGCATGAGTCCTCCTTGAGGGTGAGTCAGGTCTGTTCCAGACCTGACCCCAGGATTAGAAGTCGAACCGCAAGCCGAACTGCTGACGGCGCTTCGGCAGCTCCGTCGTCGGCCGCGAGAAGATCGGCGACTGCAGGCTCCCCTGGAAGCCGAAGTAATTGTCGGTATTGAGCGCGTTATACATCTCCCAGTACACCCAGGTGCTGGTCCGCCCGATCCGGAACACCTTGCTCAGCCGAAGATCGAGGTTCTTCTCGCTGTCGCCCCGGCGGGGGTTCCGCCCTTCGGGCAGGTCCGAGAACGGATCGGAGTCGAGCTGCAACGCGGTGGTCACGTTGTAGGGGAGCGCGCTCCGATACGACAAGATCCCCGCAGCCTGCACGTCGATCCTCGGGATCATGTAGGACCCGTCCAGCACGAGGTTGTGGCGACGGTCGTTGTTGTCGGGGCCGAAGTCCTCGTCGAGGTCGAACGGGTTCGTGTTCGCCGCCGTGGACAGCGTGCTGACGACGTTCCCCTCGCCCTTCGAAAGCGTGTACGAGAGGCCGACGCGGCTCGCGGCCGCGGGCACCCATTCCGCGCGCATGTGCAGGCCGTTGTACGTCAGCTCACCCTTCTGCCCCGTCAGCGAGCGGTTGCCGACGAACGTCTTGCGCCCGAACCGCGGGTCGGCGCGCACGAAGCGGCCGTCGGCGGTCTGCGTCCAGTTCGTGTCGATCGAGACCGCGGCGTCGAACAAGCGCGTGTTCACGTAGTCGGCGCGGGTCGTGAGCTTCGTGCCGAAGTCGTGCGTGACGCCCACCGAGAAGGTCCCCGAGTACGGGATCTTGAAGTCGGGCGCAATGCCGAGGATCTGCTCCGTGCCGTACGGCGCGACGGACAAGTCCGGGTACGCCGGGAACGCCTCGGCGAGGAACCGCCGCAGCCGGTCCCGGCTGCCCGTCGGATCCGCCGGGTTGTAGAAGGGGTTGTCGGCCGGCGAGGTCGCGTTGAAGCTGACGCGCCGCGTCGAGAGCAGCGTCTCGTTGACGTAGATGTCGGTCCAGTTGAAGTGGTTCTGATCGTAGAAGAGCCCGTAGCTCCCGCGGATCGTCGTCCGGCGGTCAGCCGTGGGCACCCACACGAATCCCAGGCGAGGCGAGACGTTGTTGGTATCGAGCTTCGACTTCTGCAGCGGCGGGGCGCCGCCCAGCCGCGCGACCGTCTTCTCGTTGTATGGATCGATGTAGGAGTTGACGGTCGCTGGCGTGCGGTCCAGGTCATACCGCAGCCCGAGGTTCAGCGTCAGGTTGCCTGTCGGCTGCCACGTGTCCTGGATGTACACCGACGGGTTCCACGCTGTGAGCGTCGCCTTGCCGGTCGCCACGTTACCGCTGAAGCTGTTCGGATAGCTCGCCGGATCGTTGATGTTGAAGACCCGGTCGGTGAGGAAGCCCCACCGTCCCTTGTGCGACGCCTCCACGTCCATGAACATCGTCAGGCGCGAGAGCTGCACGCCTGTCTTGATGCTGTGGTGCCCCATGATGAACGAGAAGTTGTCGATGATGTAGGCGTTCGATTCCCCCTCGAGACCGGTGAAGCTCGTCGCGCCGAAGTTCGCGCCAGGGTAACTGCGGTACGCGAACCGGCCGTTCAGGCCGTTGGCGCCGTCTGCGTCGAGGAGCAGGCTGCCGCCGAGCCCGTTCGCGTGATTCGCGAGGATCCACGGCTTGTTCACCCCGTAGAATACGCGCAGCTCGTTGAAGGCGCGCTGCGTGAAGGTGCTCGTCCAGTTGCCGAGCACGTTCCACAGCGGCCCCTCGAACGTGTATCGCGTCTCGAGCGTGTCGAGCGCCGAAGTGCCGAGGCTGACGTTCTTGTCGGACTTGTCGGTGTTCGTGTACCGGAAATACATCCGGTTGTTCTGGCTGACGTTCCAGTCCACCTTCGCCAGGTACACGTTGCTGTCGGTGCCCTTCGGGATAATCGTCGGCTCGTTGGGGAGCGCCGCGCGCCAGTAGTTCGAGAGCGCGAGCACCTCGGACGAATCGAGATTCAGCGATTCGATGCCGCCGAAGAAGAAGACCGAGTCGCGCCGAACCGGCCCGCCGAGGAACCCGCCCAGGCGCTGCTGGTCGAAGGGGGGAGTCTCGTCGAGGAATACCGGCTCGCCGTTCGGGTCGTACCTCCCCGCGAACGGCGGGCTGTCGAGTTTCGCGTCGCGGAAGAACCCGTAGACGCGCCCGCCGAACGCGTTCGAGCCGCTGCGCGTGATCACGTTCATCACCCCGCCGGCGGCCTGCCCGAACTCGGCGCCGAACGAATTGGTGAGGACCTGGAACTCCTGGATCCAGTCCTGCGGGAAGTCGTTCGCCTGACGGCCGTAGAACTGCATCAGGTTCGACGCGCCGTCCACGACGATGTTGTTCTGATACGGCCGCATGCCGGAAATGGAGATGCCGGTGCCCGCCGCCGTCGCGCCCGTCATCCCCGACTGCGTCGTGCCGGGCGAGAGCTTCGCGAGCGCGGAGAAATCGCGCGAGATCGTCGGCAGGTCGTCAATCTGCTTGTTCGAGATGACCGTGCCCACGGTGCTCTGCGTTTGCACGGGGACGCTTTCGCCGACCACTTCGACCGATTGCGTCAGGCCGGCGATCTTCATCGTGAAGGTCACCGTGAGGTCCTCGCCGACGCGCAGTTCGAGCGCCTGGCGGTGCGATTGGAAGCCGGTCAGCTCCGCGCTGAGCTCGTACTTGCCCGGGCGCAGGTTCGTCAGCAGGTACTCCCCATGTCCTCCGGTGACGGTGCTCGCCACCGTGTTGGTCTGCGTCTCCCTGGCGGTGATGGTGACGCCGGGCAGCGCGGCCCCTTGCTCGTCCAGGGCGTTGCCGCGCAGCGTTCCCAGCGCGGTCTGCGCCCCGGCGGACGCGGCGAACGCACCGACCAGCAGCGCGATCGCAAACGGAAGAATCAGCTTGCGCATATGTGCTCCCCTCATCGCTTCAGCTTTTTTGGGCGGAATTCTCGCGCCTCGGATCGGAGGCAGAGGTTGCGCCGCTGATCAAACCGTCGCCTTCGTTGCGAGTCAAGCGAATATTTCATTCGAATGCGACTGATGAGGTATAATCGGGACACTTTTTCAGTAGGCGCGCCGGAGATCCGTCTTATTCTGAAATCGACCTTATGACGGTTTTCAGCTCGCACTTGCTCGACTATGGCTCTCTCGGCCTCGGCGCGCGGATTCGCGAAGAGCGGCAGCGCCTCGGGCTCACCCTCAAACAGCTCGCGGCGGCGACCGGCGTGTCCATGGCCCGCCTGTCGGAGATCGAGAACGGCCTGCACGTTGCCGACCTGTCGCAAGCGCTGACGATCTCGGCGGCGCTGAAGCTGCCGGTGGACGCGCTCCTGCCGCGCGATGCGCGCATTCCGTTTCAGATCACGCGCGAGGGGGACGTTCGCGCCCGCGCGCCGCAGCATCAGCACGGAAACGGGGTACCCGGGAACGAGTTCTGGGAGCTCGCGAACCTGTTCATCGGCCGCCACCTCAATCCGATGTTCGGGCGCATCCGCCAGCACGGCGTCGCGTCTCCGGTCCTCTGGCAGCACCACGCGGAGGAGTTCCTGTTCGTGCTCCGCGGGGCGGTCGCGGTCACGATCGACACGCCCGACGGACTCGTGCGGGAAGAGCTGTCGCGAGGCGACTGGGCGTACCTGCGTCCGGACCTGGCGCACTCCCTGAGCTCGCTCGACGAGGAGCCCGCGGAGACCGTGCAGGTGCAGGCGTCGGTGTCGTCTCCGGTGGAACCGGGATCGCGATGGGTGTGGGCGGACGTGAGCGCCAGCGCGGACGGGCCGGGTGACGACCTGCGACGGATCGGCCAGCGGCTGCGCTGGCTGCGAAAGCTCCATCGCTGGGAGCTGGAGGAAGTGGCCGACCAGGTGGGGATCACGCCGCGCCAGCTGCAGCGGGTGGAGGACGGAGAGCGCGCGCTGCCACTCGATCGCGTCCTGCGCATCGCGCGTCTGTTCGGCGTCCCGCTCGCGGAGGTGGTCGAGCCGCGTCCCGGCGCGCGGCCGTTCTACTGCGTGCAGCGCGCCAAGGACCTCGATCAGATCCCGAACAGCACGCGACGCACGCCCGTCGAACGCGAGCACGAACCGCAGTCGAAGACGTGCCAGCAGCTCGCCACCTGCGTTCCGTCGCGACAGATGTTTCCGTGCTTCATCCGCCTGCTCAACGTGGACATCGAACGCCTCACCATGCACGAGCACCACGGGCACGAGTTCATCTACGTCCTCGACGGCGAACTGGAGCTGACGACGTACGTCGAGCAGGAGCTGGTGACCGAGCACCTGCGGCCGGGCGACTCGTGCTACATCGACTCCAGCGTGCCGCACCTGGTGCGCGCCCGCACGCGCAACCCGTTCTCCGAAACGAGCGCGCAGGTGCTCGACGTCTTCTGGTCGCCCCTCGGCGAGAAGTATCTCTTCGGGTGAGGCCCCCCGCATGAGCCCGCGCGTCCGCGTGCAGAAGTTTGGGGGCACGTCCGTCTCGACGCCGGAACGGCGCGAGATGGTTGTGGAACAGGTCCGCCGCGCGCGGGATGCCGGCTACGCCGTCGCGATCGTCGTCTCTGCGATGGGGCGCCGCGGCGATCCATACGCGACCGACACGCTGCTCGATCTGCTGCGAGCGGACGGGGGGGCGGTCGCCCCGGGCGATTACACGCTGGCGTTCGTGACGGGCGAGATCATCTCGGTCGCCCTGATGTCCCACACGTTGAAGCGGGCCGGTATTCCGGCCGTAGGCCTGACCGGCGCGCAGGCCCGCATCTTTACCGACGGCCATCCGACCGAGGCGGAAGTGATCCAGGTCGACGCGTCTCGGCTGCTCGATCTCCTCGGGCGCGGCGAGGTGCCGGTGATCACCGGCGGCCAGGGCATCGTCCGCGACACGTTCGACTACAACACGCTCGGGCGCGGTGCGAGCGACACGTCCGGGGTCGTGGTAGGTGTGGCGCTCGGGGCCGAACGCGTCGAGATCTTCACGGATGTCGAGGGGGTCGCGACCGCGGACCCGCGGATCGTGCCCACTGCGCGAACGATCGACCGAATCGGGTTCGCTCGCATGCACGAACTGGCGCGCTTCGGCGCGAAGGTAGTCCACGCGCGCGCCGTGAAAGCTGGGTGGGACGGAGCGACGCCCGTGGTCGTGAGATCGACGTTCTCCGACGCGCCGGGCACCTGGATTGGCAACACCGATGGAGGCGAACCGCGCTTCAGCGGTGTCGCATCGCTTGCGCCGTTCCACACCGTCACGGTGCCCGCGGGCTCGGTGGACCAGGCGACGCTCGGCGCCTGGGAGCGGCGCCGGCTGATCATGAGTCTCCTGGACGCGCGGAGCGGGCGGGTCGTGCTCGGCGCGCCGGACGCGCGAGAGCTGGAGGCTGCGCTGGCGGAAGCGGGCCTCGAGCCGTCCCAGCGCGCGGAGCAGGCCTGGGTGTCAGTGATCGGCGACGCCGCCGCGCTCCGAGCCGGCGCCGACGATGATCTTGCCGCGCTCGCCGCCGCCGGCGTGCACACGCGCTTCCACGGAGGCGGAGACCTCCGGCGCACGTACGTGGTCGATCCCTCGCCCGCGGCGGTCGCCGTGCGCCTGCTGCACGACCGCTGGGCGGGAGCCTAGCCTCTGAGGCTCTCTCATCGTCGAGCGAACCCCTCGAGCGCGAGCCCCCGTTGGAGAACCTATCGGTACCTCACTCCGTGTTTGACGACGACGTCCACGCGCTGCAGCAGCGCGATGTCCCGCAGCGCGTCGCCGCGCACCGCGATGATGTCCGCGTACTTCCCGGGCGTCACCGTGCCCACCTCCGTATCCTTCTTCATCGCGACGGCCGGCCAGTACGTGGCCGCGCGAATTGCCTCGATCGGTGCGACGCCCATCTCGTTCACCCAGGCGTGCAGCTCGCGCCAGGTGGATTGCGTGTGGAACTGCATCGGGATTCCGCTGTCGGTGCCAATGAGCTGTACCACGCCCGCTTCGCGCAGCTGCTGGAACTTGCGCCTGAGCGTCGGCCTCCGCGCCGGCGTGAGCTGGTAATAGGGCAGCCTATCGGTGTGCTCGAGCGACTTGCGGATGTCCTGCACGATGTTCGTGGGCAGCCCTTCGTGCCACGCCGGATCGTCGATGAACTCCGGGTTGTCGCGCAGGTACTCGTAATTGAGCAGCCCCTCGACGGTCGGTGTCCACCAGAGCGGGCCGAGGCTCATTTGTGCCGTGCGCTCGCGAACGGCGGCGATGATCTCCGGCGGATACTCCGGCGCGCTCGACAGCCCCGTGTGCTCGAAGCAGTCCACGCCGACGGCCAGGCCCCGGCGGATCTCCTCCGGCCGGTGCGAGTGCGCGACGACGGGCAGCCGGTGCCGGTGGGCCTGCTCGACGACGGCACGCACTTCGTCGAGCGTCATTTGATCCTGGTCGATCAGCTTGATGACGTCCGCGCCGGCTTTCGCAAGCCTGTCCACCTTCGCGCGCGCGTCGTCTGCCCCCGTGACGCCCCAGCGGAACGCCTCCGTGCCGGGATAGGGTTCGTGCTGGATGAACGGCCCGGAGACGTAGAGTGTCGGTCCGGGGATTTTGCCGGCGTTGATTCGGTCGCGGACGCTAATGCTCGGTTCGAGCGGCGCGCCGAGATCGCGCGCGCTCGTGACACCGGCCATCAGGAGCTGCCTGGCGGAGGCGGGCATGATCACGGACTCGAACTGCGCGGGATACGTCTTGTCCCAGTGCGCGTAGTCAGCGTGCCCGGCGATCATCGTGTGGACGTGCATGTCCCACAGGCCAGGCAGCACGGTCATGCCTTCCGTGGAGATGACCTCCGCGGCGGCCTTGCCGGCCTGCGGCACGGCGAGCGACCCGACCTGGCCGACCGCCGTGATGCGGTCCCCTTCGATCAAGATCACGCTGTTGCGGATGGGTACGCTGCCGAAGCCGTCGATAAGGGTCCCGCCCACGAGCGCCCTCACGCGGCCGCCGGGCGCTGGCGCGGGAGGGTCTTGTCCGAGGGCGGTAGTCAGCGGAATGGCACAGACAGACAGGACGAGCGAGGCGAGAGCTCTGCGCGGCATGGTGGGAGAGGATACCGAAACGGGGTCAGGTCTGGAAAACCCTGTTTAGCGGACACGAGCGACAGGCCCGGGGGCGCCGTGTCGCTCGTGTCTCTTAAACAGGGTTTTCCAGACCTGACCCCACGTTGATATCCTGCCCGTATGAAGCGACTTGTCGTGGCGATGTTCGTGGCGGCGCTCTGCGCCGGCGTGGCGGCCGACGAGGGGATGTGGACGTTCGACAACTTCCCGCGGGGCGAGGTCGCGAAGAAGTATGGCGTGCAAACCGGCGATCAGTGGCTCGAGCGGCTGCAGAACGCGGTCATCCGGCTGGAGAGCGGCTGCACCGCCTCCTTCGTCTCCCCCGACGGGCTGGTGCTCACGAACCATCACTGCGCGCAGACGTGCCTCGCCGAGAACTCGACAGCCGCCCGCGACCTGGTGGCGAGCGGGTTCACAGCCGCGACGCGCAAGGACGAAGTCCGCTGCCAGGGTGAGCGCGCCTCGGTGCTGATCGACACCGAGGACGTCACCGCGGACGTCACGCGGGCGCTCGAGGGCGTCGCGCCCGCCGAGGCGGCGCGCACCCGCAATCAGGTCCTCACCAAGCTCGAAGAGCGCTGCGAGGCCGACTCGAAGCAGGCGGGAGAGCCGCGCGCGTGCGAAGCGGTCACGCTGTACCAAGGGGGCCAGCACTGGCTCTACAAGTACAAGCGGTACGACGACGTGCGGCTCGCGTTCGCCCCGGAGAGCGCGGTCGCCGCGTTCGGCGGCGATCCGGACAATTTCCAGTTCCCGCGCTGGTGCCTTGACATGTCGCTGCTGCGCGTCTACGAAAACGGCAAGCCGGCACGACCGCCCGCGCATCTCACGTTCAACTGGTCCGGCGCGAAGGAAGGGGAGCCGGTCTTCGTCGCCGGGCACCCTGGGACGACGCAGCGGCTGTTGACGGTTGCGCAGCTCAAGACGCAGCGCGACATCGTCCTGCCGTTCTGGCTGCTGCGGTTCTCGGAGCTGCGCGGACGGCTGGCGCAGTACTCGAAGTCCTCACGCGAGGCGGCACGCACCGCGAAGGACTACCTCGACACCATCGAGAACAGCCACAAGGTGCGGCGGATGCAGCTCGTCTCGCTGCTCGATGATCGCATGATGGAGCAGCGCGCGGAGGAGGAGCGAAAGCTGCGCGAGGCCGTGATGGCGAGCGCGGAGCTGAAAGCGCAGGCGGGCGGCGCGTGGGAGGACATCGCCCGGGCCGAAGCGACGTATCGCAACATCCTGGTCCCGTACACGTGGATCGAAGGGGGCGCGGGATTCAACAGCGACCTGTTCGTCTACGCGCGACACCTGGTCCGCGCGGCCGACGAGCGCGCGAAGGCGAACGCGGACCGGCTCCGTGAGTACACCGACGCGCAGCTGGTCACGTTGCGCCAGACGCTCGGCGCGCACTCTCCCGTGTATCCGGATCTGGAACAGGTGCGCCTCTCGTTTTCGCTGGAACGGATGCGCGAGTATCTCGGGCCCGATCACCCGGTGATCAAAGAAGCGCTCGGGACCGCCTCGCCTGACGAGCGGGCGCGCGCGCTCGTCGTCGGATCGACACTCGGGGACCCGAAAGTGCGCGTGGCGCTGCTCGAAGGAGGGCAGAAGACGGTCGCGGCGAGCAAGGACCCGATGATCGCGCTGGCCCGCGCAATCGACGACGAGGCGCGCGAGCTGCGGAAGATCTACGAGAACGAGGTGCAGGCGCCGGAGCAGCGCGCGCAGCAGGCGATCGCCGCCGCGCGGTTCAAGGTGTACGGCACGAGCCTCTATCCGGATGCGACCTTCACGTTGCGGCTCTCGTACGGCGCGGTGGAGGGCTGGACCGAGGGCAACGGGCGCGTCGAGCCGTTCACGCGCCTGAGCCGGCTGTTCGAGCGGGCTACCGGGGCGCCCCCCTTCGCGCTGCCGAAACGCTGGACGGCCGCAAGACCGCGGCTCGACATGGACTCCCGCGTCAACTTCGTCACGACCAATGACATCGTCGGAGGGAATTCCGGGAGCCCGATGGTGAACGCCAAGGGGGAGATCGTCGGGCTGGTCTTCGACGGCAACATCCACTCGATCTCGGGAAGCTATTGGTTCGACGCCGAGAAGAACCGCACCGTCGCCGTGCATCCCGCGTACATCGAGACCGCGCTCGAGCGGGTGTACGACGTGGACGCGCTCGCCGAGGAACTGGGGATTGCACTCGCGAAGGCCGCGCGGCGGTAACGGGATCAGACCCCATTCACGCTTCACCTGGTGCACGCCGGAACTCCTTCAGCGCGTCGATCAGTCGCCGCACTTCACGGTCAACCTCGCCGCAGGCCGCGTCAATGTCGGACAGATCGCCGGCGCGCGCGGCCTGCGAGAGGCGGGAGGCGCCCTGGTAGGCGCCCCCGCGGGAGAACAGGCCGACCGATCCCTTCATCGCGTGCGCGGCGGCCCCGAGCGCCGCTGCATCGCGCGTCGCCGCGGCCTCCTTCATGCGGCCGACGAGGCGCGGCGCATCCTCCAGGAAGACGTCGATCACCTCGGCAAGCAGCGCGCGGTTGCCGCCAAACTCCGCCACGAGCGTCGCCGCGTCGAGTGGCCGCGCGACGGCCACTCCCGCGGTCGCCGTCGCCGTCGTCGTGCCCGTACCGTGCTTCGGCGCGCCCTCTGCAGCTGCCGCGCCGGCGCGCCCTTCGCCTGCTGTCGTCCCGGGCGGCGCCTGCGCCGCGGGCGCCGCGAACGCATCGATCGCCGCCATCAGTTCGTCCGGCCTGAGGGGCTTGGACAGGTAGCCGTCCATGCCCGCCTCGAGACAGCGTTCCCGATCGCCTGCCATCGCGTGCGCCGTCAACGCGACGATCGGAGTACGAACGCCGCGCGCCCGCTCGTCAACGCGGATTGCGGCGGTCGCTTCGAGGCCGCCCATCACGGGCATCTGCACGTCCATGAGAATGATGTCGAACGGCTGCTCACGTGCACGCGCTACCGCCTCACGCCCGTTCGAGACGATCGAGACCTCGTGGCCGCGCTGCCCCAGCAGCGTGGCCACCAGTTTCTGGTTCGTCGCGTTGTCCTCGGCCACCAGCACGCGAACGGGCGCACCCGCAGGCCGCGGGGCCGCATGCTCGTGCCCGCCGGCAGCCGCCTGCTCGCCCGATTGCTGTGCCGCCAGCGGGACGAGCGCCGCGGCGGCGCGTCGCTCCGGCACGCCGGCAGTGGTGACCAGTGCCGCAATCGCATTGAGCAGGTCGGATTGCTTGACCGGTTTCGTCAGTTCCACATCGGCATGCCCCGTCCCCTCGGTTGCCGCGCGCCCCGCCTGCGCCGTCCCGGATGACGCAAGCACGACGACCCGGACGTCCGCTATTCGGGGATCGCGCCTGAACTGCTCCGCCAACGCGTACCCATCAGGTCCCGGCATCGTCGCGTCCGCAATGACCACGCGAAACGGGCGTCCCGCGTCCACGGCGCGGTACAGCGCATCGAGCGCCGCCGTGCCCTCCGCAAACGCCGCGGGCTGCATGCGCCAGCCGCTCAGCATCTCAACCAGGATCTCGCGGCTCGTCGCGTTGTCGTCCACCACCAGCACGCGCAGGCCGTCGAGCGCGGCCGGCTCCTGGTGCAGCTCGCCCGACGGCGCGTGCGTGCCGAAATGCGCGACGAAATGAAAACGGCTGCCGGCGCCCGGCTCGCTCTCGATCCAGATGCGCCCTCCCATCAGCTCGACCAGCTGCGCGGAGATCGTGAGTCCCAGCCCCGTGCCGCCGAACCGCCGCGTTGTCGAGGTGTCCGCCTGCACGAAGGGGCCGAACACCTGCCACTGCTTCTCCGGCGAGATGCCGATTCCCGTGTCCGAGACGACGAAGCGCAGCGCCGTTTCCTCCTCGTCAACCCGATCGGCGGCGACGTCCACCACCACCTCGCCTTCGTCGGTGAACTTGATCGCGTTCCCCACGAGATTGACGATCACCTGGCGCAGCCGACCGCGATCGCCCACGGCCAGGTCGGGCACGTCCGGCCGGATGTGGCACGCCAGCTCGAGGTTCTTCTCGTGCGCGCGCGGCGCCAGCAGGCGCACGGCGTCCTCGACGACGTCGCGAACGTTGAACGGCACGCGATCGAGGACGAGACGGCGAGCTTCGACCTTCGACACGTCGAGGATGTCATTGACGATCGTCAGCAGCGCCTCGGCCGACGCCTTCACCGTGGTGATGTGGTCGCGCTGCTGCGTGGTGAGGTTCGTCGCAAGCGCCAGATCGGTCATGCCGATGATCGCGTTCATCGGCGTGCGGATCTCGTGGCTCATGTTGGCGAGGAACTCGCCCTTCGCGATCGTCGCCTCCTCGGCCCGCCGCTTGGCCTGCGCGAGCGCTTCCTCCGCGAGCCGGCGCTCGGTCACGTCGCGCGCGGCGGCGTAGATCAGCCCCTCGTCGGTGTACGGCGTCGAGGTCCACTGCAGCCACTTGTACGACCCGTCTCGCGCGCGGTACCGGTTTTCGAACGCGAAGACGCGGACGCCCCGCGTCAGGCCCGCCATCGCCTCCGTCGTCGCCCCGCGATCGTCCGGATGGACGAAGTCGAGGAACGGCGAGACCTGCAGCTCTTCGTTCGTCCAGCCGAGCAGCCGCTGCCACGTCGGGTTGACGCGCAGGAAATAGCCTTCGAAGTTGGCCACGCAGAGCAGGTCGAGCGACAGCGTGAAGAACCGTTCGAGCTCCTCGGCGGCCCAGTTCCGGTCCGCGAACACGGCGACCTGCGCGGCGACCATGGTCAGCGTCCGGAGAAGATCGGGATCGGGCTGCCGGACCTCGCGGCTGAAGACCTCGATCACACCCAGCACTTCGCCCTTGCGGAGGATGGGGAGGCCGAGGCCGGCGTGCAGTCCGACGCGCTCGGCCGCGGGTGCCCGCGGGAAGTTCTCGTCGTGCGGGACGTCGGGAATCCAGGTGGGACGCGGGTCGGACCACACGCGGCCGGGAAGCCCGATGCCGCGCGTAAACACCATCGACCGCGTCAGGGCGGCGAACTCGTCCGGCACGGGAGGAGGCTCGGGCCAGATGGCCACGCACCGGAGCGCGGGGCGCGCCGCGTCGCGCTCCCAGACGGCGCCGAAGTCCCAGCGCAGCTCTTCGCAGACCACCCGGAGCACGCGCGGCGCCGCGTGCGCCAGCGTGTCGGACTCGGCCAGGGCGCAGACGGTTTCGTACACCACGCGTCGGTGCGCCGGTTCCGCCATTTCTGCACTCCGTCGGGGGTGGCGCGACAAGAATGCTCCCGCCCGCCCCGGCGGCATTACACTACACCCTCCTGCGAGGAGGCGCGCGTGCCAGCCGATCCGTCGGCCAACTGCCGGATCCTGATCGTCGACGACGACCGCGCGCTGCGGGTCGCGATGGCCGGCCTGCTTGGCGCCGCGGGATACGCCGTGGAGCAGGCCGCCGACGGCCCCTCGGCGCTCGAGGCATTGCGTGCCCGCCGCGTTGATCTCGTGCTGCTCGACGTCATCCTTCCGGGCCTGACCGGGCTCGAGGTTCTGGCGCAGGCGCGCGGGCTCGAGCATTTCCCGCGCGTCGTGATGATGACCGCTGACGACGCGCCCGAGACGCTGCTGCGGGCGGTCCGCGGCCAGGCGTATCGCTATCTGAAGAAGCCGTTCCCTCCCGCGACGATCGTCGAAGTCGTCGAGGACGCGCTGGCCGCGCCCGCCACCGCCACGCTGCCAATCGAGGTGATCTCCGCGCGGCCGGATTGGCTGGAGGTCGTCGCTCCCTGTTCCCTCGCCGTCGCCGAGCGCATCCAGTCCTTCGTCATGCAGCTCGAGGCGGACCTCCCCGAAGACATCCGGGAGTCGGTAGGCCACGCGTTCCGCGAGTTGCTGAGCAACGCGGTGGAGTGGGGAGGGAAGCTCGATCCGAATCGCAAGGTCCGCATCTCGTGCATCCGCGCGAAGCGCATGCTCCTCTACCGGATCGCGGATCCTGGCGAGGGGTTCGATATCGAGCGGCTCGCGCACGCCGCGACAAACAACCCGCCCGACAAGCCGTTCGAGCACGCCCTGGTCCGCGAAGCGCAGGGCATGCGCCCTGGCGGGCTGGGCCTGGCCATCACCCGGTCGCTGGTGGACGAGCTGATCTACAACGAGTCGCGGAACGAAGTAATCTTCGTGAAGTATCTCTGAGGCACGCCAGATGACGCGAACGGCTATCGAAGAGCGGCTGTCCGAGCACAAGGCGGCATTCGCCCGGCGCGATGTCGAGGCGCTGGCGTCCGCGCACGCCCAGGACGGCACGTTCGAGAGCCCGGCCGTCGGCGTGGTCCGCGGCCGCGACGCCATCCGCGACGTGTATCGCTACTGGTACACCGCGTTTCCTGATTTCCTGCTGTCCTGGGAAGTCGCCCTCGTCGATCCGCCGCGCGCGTCGTTCCTGTGGACCTTCGACGGCATCGCGGCAGGCCCGTTCTTCGGCGAGGTGAAGCCGGGCACGCGCGTGACCGTCAACGGGGCAGCCGAGTACCTGTTCGGAGAAGAGGGGATAGTCTCCGCGCGGCACGTGTTCGACTTCTCCGGGGTCCTGGTCCGGGCAGGCGTGCTGAAGGTGAAGCCGGCCTAGCAGGCTTCAGGCGTCAGCAGGCGTCAGGCGTCAGCGGGCGTCGAGTCCGCGGCGCGTGACGAGGTACACGGCGAACGTGCCGAGCCAGTGCCCACCTTCGTAGCGCTCGCCGGTCACGTTTTTCAGCCCTGCATCGCGGTGGATCTTCGCGGCCGCTTCCAGTGACCGGCGGCGTCGATCGCCTTCCGGAAGGCCGTGCGCAATCCCTTCGAGCATCCATGCGCGCGAGAGATTCAGGCCATCGAGGTGCCCGAGCTTGGGGTCGGTCGGGTCGGTGACGATGCCCGGAACGAGCCAGTCGCCCCGACCGTCGACCGATAGGGACGGCAGGAACGTGCCGAGCCACACGGCGAACTCTCGCGGCTCGAGCACGCGCCGCATGAGATCCGCCTCTGCCAGGCATGGCGAGAGAAAGTCCTCGCCCGAGGGCTCGTACGAGAGCGGGCAGCCGCGATCCTTGAAGTAGAAATCGCGCGAGCGCGTCGCAAGCAGCGACGCGAGCTGGCGCTCGCCGGTGGCACGCGCCCAGTCGAGCATCAGTCCGAACGACAACGCAGTCTGCGAGTGCTCGCCGATGCGGATCGGCGCGGTGAGCTTCGGCAGCCAGTCGTTGACGCGCGCCACGGCCTCCTGCTCGAGCGGCGCGAGCGCCGCCACCCACGTGCGTGCCTGGGGATCGTTCCACTCCCGTAATTCGGTGCCGAGCTGCAACAGCCAGGCGAGCCCGTACGGCCGCTCGAACGACACGCGGCCGGCGCCCCGGAGGTAGCGCACCTCGCCGGCGATGTTGGCGTCAGTGAGGCTCCTGGCGAGCGCCTCGCGTGCCCGCGCGGCAAATGGCGCGTCCGGGTGCAACCGGGCGACCCGCGCGAGGAGCCAGTGGCCGTGCACCGACGAGTGCCAGTCGTAGCATCCGTAAAACGCTGGCGTCAGCTCGCGCGGCGGCCGCGCGTCCGCGTCGCTGGATAGCACGTGCGCGATCTTGTTCGGATACTCCTTGTGGACGCACGCGAGGGCCAGTTCCGCGAAGCGGGAGACCGAGGCAGTGTCGAGTGCCGGGGCTGCCGGAGCGGGCTGGCCGGGTGCGGCAAACAGGAAGAGGGACAGAAACAGCGGCGAAAGGTCTTGCACAAGCACATTCTGCACGACCTGCCCCGGGGAAGACACGGAGCGGGCGCCGACGAGCGTCAACGCAAGTGTCGCTCGAGTCCGCTAAACCAGCTGTTTCAGAACTGACCCAAAAAGAGTGATGGCAGGCCCTCTAGGGGGGCCTGCCATCGTGGCCGACCGTGCGGCTGCAAACGCGGTGGTCTGCGCTCTACACGGTCAGCCGGACGGTTCGGCTGCGGCTAAGAACCTGTGCGAGCCTCGAGCGCAGACGCGGCATGAAGGAGCGAGATGGTGTCCGTCCGGCGGCTGTGAACGAACTCCCTTCAGAACTCGGTCGCCGCTCGGGAACGCGGCTCCAACTCGCCCCGCTGCCCGCGGATTGTGCGAACGCCGTACCACAGCCGAGCACGCGGCGCAAACTCAATCCAACCAGGCGGTTGCCTAGTTCTGGTGAACAACCCCGTGTCGAAAAAGTGTCTGGGATCTTCACACGAAAACCGGCTCGTGCATTGAACTCGACACTCGGGTCAAGCAGCAAAACGGGGACTGTCCCCGTTTTGTTGACCCGTGCGGTTACTTCACGGGTTCCGTCGAAATCCGAGGCCGGCTGCGCATCGCCTCGTTGATCCGCGCGATTTCGCCGCCGATCATGCCGTTCAATTTCGAGGCGGCCTGGTCGGTCAGCTCCGTCAGCTCTTTCAGTCGCAGCTTTTCGCCGGCGTTCGGCGCCCGGAGCCCGCGCTGGATCGAGCCCGCGAGGCCCTGCGCGTCCTCGCGCAGCCGCGGATACTGGCGGTAGCCCAGGCCGGGCAGTGGCCGCGCGAGCTCCTCGTCGCGGAACTTTCTCAGCGCGTCGATCGCCGCCTGCACGTCGGCGGTGAGCCCTCCGCCGGCGGCCTGCGGCTGCGCGGACGCCTGCAGCGGCGCGCCGCCGTTGCTGTTCTCCTCCTGCGTGCTCGTGGTCATCGGCCGGGGCGTCTCGCGACGGAGCTGGTCGTGCAGCGACCGGAGCTGCTCGAGCAGGTCGTCCGTGCGATCCACGATCTGGTTCACGCGCGCGACGAGCCGCAGGGCGGTGAACGCGGTCTCGAGCTGCTCGGTCAGCTCGGTCTCCCTCGCCTCGACGCGCGGATCGAGTGCGACCTTCACCGCCTGCGTCAGCTCGCGACCCGCGACCTTTACCTTCACCGTGTACTCACCCGGCAGTACGAACGGTCCCGCGGCGCCGAAGCCGAAACGGCGCGCGATGGCGGGCGGCACGCCCCCCGGAGGTCCCGGCGGCTGCTGCCCCGCCCGGGGCCGCGGCGGCGGCACCGGGTTATCGTGCCGGAGGTCCCACGAGATCCGGTTCACGCCCGCCGCGACCTTGACGTTGCGCAGCGTGCGCACCACCTTGCCCGCACGATCCGCGATCGTGACCGTCACCGCATCCGACGGCTGCGTCACGAACAGGTTGATGTACGCGCCGGGCTCGGGACTGTCGAGGATCCATTCGCGATCGCCGAGGTTGCCGTCCCGGTTGAACAGCACGAATCGTGTGGCGGGGCGGATCTCGAACAGGTGCGCCTCGGTCTTGAGCGCCTCGCTCAGATCCGCCAGTGGCCGCGCGTCGTCCAGGATGTAGATGCCGCGGCCGTGTGTCGCGACGATCACGTCGTGCTCGCGGGGATGGACGAGCAGGTCGCGCACCGGCGCCGCCGGCATGCCGTTCCGGATCGACGCCCAGCGGTTGCCGCCGTCCCACGACGCGTAGACGTCGTTTTCGGTGCCCGCGTACAGCACGTTCGGGTTCTTCGGGTCGTCGCGGATCACGTGGCTCCAGCCGCGGGCGCGCATGCCGCCCGTGATCTTCGTCCATGTCTTTCCGAAGTCGCTCGTCTTGAAGAAGTAGGGAGCGTAATCGGCGTTCGTCTGGAAATGGCTCGCGGCCACGTACGCGGTGCCGGCGTTGTGATGGGAGGCCTCCACCGTGGCGATCCACGCGTTGGGCGTCAGCCCCTTGATGTTGCCGGCGACGCTGCTCCACGTCTTGCCCCCGTCGCGCGTGACCTGCACGTTGCCGTCGTCGGTCCCCACCCAGATGATGTTCGGATCGAGCGGCGAGGGGGCGATGGAGATGATCGTGCAGTGGAACTCCGCTGCGGTGTTGTCGGTCACGATCGTGCCGCCCGACGACTTCTGCTTCTCCTTGTCATTGGTCGTCAGATCGGGGCTGATGACCTCCCACGACTCGCCGAAGTCCGTCGTCTTGAAGAGCACGTTCCCGCCGTAGTAGACCGTCTGCGGATCCTGCGGCGAGAGAGCGATCGGTGCGTTCCAGTTGAAGCGGTACCGCTGCGGCGCCATCCACTGTCCGCTCGAGCCGATGCCAGCCGGATACGGGTTGATCGGCCGCGACTCGCCGGTCCGCGTATCCGTGAGGCTGATGACGCCTCCCTGCAGGTTGTTGTAGACGAGCCACGGGCGCGCCGTGTCCGGCACGGCCCAGAACCCGTCGCCGCCGCCCACGGTGTACCAATCCAGCTTGCGCATGCCCTCGCCGTTGAGACTCTGGCTCGGGCCGCACCACGTGCCGTTGTCCTGCAGGCCGCCGCAGATCCGATACGGCGTCTGCATGTCGAAGTTGATGTGGTAGAACTGCGTCATCGCGACGTTGTTGAGGAGGTCCCACGTGCGCCCGGCGTCGTACGACACGTGGAAGCCGCCGTCGCTGCCGTTCAGGATCCGCCGGCTGTTCGTCGGGTCGATCCACAGCGCCTGGTGATCGCCGTGCACGCTGTTCGCGATGCGCTGGAACGTCCGGCCCCCGTCCTCCGACTTCAGCAGCGGACCGGAGAGTGAATAGACGATGTCCGGATCGTTCGGATCGACGCGGATGTCGCTGTAGTAGAACGGCCGGAAGTTGATGTTCGGATCGCGGTTGACCGTTCGCCACGTGGCGCCGGCGTCGTCGGACCGCCAGAGCTCCCCTTCCTCTTTCGTCTCGCTGATCGCATAGACGACGTCCGGATTGCTGCGCGCGACGGCCACGCCGATGCGGTCCATCGGGCCTTTCGGCAGCCCGTGCGTGTTGCCCGGCCCGGACAGCCGCGTCCAGGTGGCGCCGCCGTCAACCGACTTGTAGAGCGCCGTCTCCCCGGCGCCGCTCTCGAAGTACCACGGCCAGCGCCGGTGCGTGTACATCCCCGCATAGACGATGTTGGAGTTCGTTGGGTCGATGGCGACGTCCGAGCAGCCGGTGAGGTCGTTCTTATAGAGGATCTTGTTCCAGCTCTTGCCGCCATCGGTCGTCTTGAAGAGCCCGCGCTCCTCGCTCGGTCCCCAGGTGTGCCCGAGAGCCGCCACGTAGACGATGTCCGGGTTGCGCGGGTCGATGACAACGCGGGCGATCTTGCCGGTATCCGCGAGGCCGATCTGCTTCCAGTGCCGCCCCGCGTCAACCGACTTGAACATGCCCTCACCGAACGAGGCGCTGTTCCGCGGATTTCCCTCGCCGGTGCCGACGTACAGGATGTTCTGGTCGGACGGCGCGATGGCGAGCGCGCCGATCGAGACGTTCGGCTGGTCGTCGAAGATCGGCGTGAAGGTCACGCCGCCGTTGGTGGTCTTGAACAGGCCGCCGGCAGCGGCGCCGACGTAGAAGGTGGACGGATCGCCCGGGATGCCGACGATCTCGGAGACGCGCCCGGCGTTGTTCGCCGGACCGATCGGCCGCCACTTCAGCAGCTTGATGGCGTCGACCTCCGGAGCGGACGTGGCGGCCTGCTGCGGGGCGGTGGCGGTCCTCGATTGAGCGACAAGCATGGCGCGACTGGACGGGCCAGCGGCCGCGATGAGCAACGCAAGGGCGAGGGGGGCGGTTCTCATGGGGGGAGATTCTAGTGGGGTATGCCTCCAAGGCCCAACCGGTGCTAGAATCCGCGGCTCGAACCAGTCCTGAGCCGCGCAGGAGGTGCCATGCTCGCTCAGATTTCGTTTGCGCTCGTGCTAACGTCCGTGTCCGCCAGCGTCCAGACCCCACCAGCCATCCAGCACCAGCACGAAACCGGCCAGCCCCCGGAGAGGTTGGGTCGGGTACATTTCGAAACGTCATGCGCCCCCGCCATTCGCGCGGAATTCGACCGCGCCGTGGCACTGCTGCACTCGTTCTGGTTCGCGGCCGCCACGGAGGCGTTCGCGCGCGTCGGCGAAAAGGACCCCGGATGCGCCATGGCCTGGTGGGGGGTTGCGATGAGCCGGTGGGGCAACCCGTTCGGCGGCGCCCGGCCGGTCGCGGCCCTGAACGAGGGCCGTACGGCGGCGCAGAAGGCCGCGGCGATGGACGCGAAGACGCCGCGCGAACGCGCGTACATCGCAGCGGTCGGCGAGTTGTACAAGAACTTCGAGGCCACCGACCAGCGGACGCGCATCGTCAACTACGAGCGCGCGATGAAGAGCCTCTACGACGCGAACCCGCAGGATCGCGAGGCAGCGGCCTTTTACGCGCTCGCCATGAACCAGACGGCGCTGCCGAGCGACAAGACGTACAGCCAGCAGCTCAAGGCCGCGGCGATCCTCGAAGGGCTGTTCACGGAGCAGCCGGATCATCCCGGCGTTGCGCACTACCTGATTCACGCGTACGACCATCCGCCGCTCGCCGAGCGCGCGCTCCCCGCCGCCCGCCGCTACGCGCAGATTGCGCCGGACGCACCGCACGCGCTCCACATGCCGTCGCACACGTTCACGCGCGTGGGGCACTGGGAGGACTCGATCGCGACAAATCGTGCGTCGGCGGAGGCGGCGCGCAAGGCGAAGTCGGCCGCCGAGGTGCTGCACGCGCTCGACTACCAGGTGTACGCCTACCTGCAGACGGCGCAGGACGCCTCCGCACGCCGCGTGCTGGGCGAGCTGCAGGAGATCGCGGCGCAGGTGAACATGGCCGAGCAGTACGGGCAGGTCGGGCTGTTCGCGCTCGCCGCGATACCGGCGCGCTTCGCGCTCGAGCGCGGCGCGTGGAGCGAGGCGGCGGCGCTCCAGCCGAGACCGAGCGCGTTCCCCTTCGTCGACGCAATGACGCACTACGCGCGGGCGATCGGTGCGTCACGCAAAGGAGACGCGTCCGCGGCGGCCGCCGAAACGCGCAAGCTCGCCGAGCTGCACGCGGCGCTCGTGGAGAAAAAGGACGACTACTGGGGGCAGCAGGTCGAGATTCAGCAGAGGTCCGCGCAGGCCTGGACCGCGCTCGCCGAAGGACGCGCGGATGACGCCCTTCGGCTGCAACGCGAAGCCGTGGTCCTCGAGGACTCGACGGACAAATCGGCGATCTCACCCGGACCGCTCGCGCCCGCGCGCGAACTTCTCGGGGAGATGCTGCTGGAGCTGAAACGCCCGGCGGAAGCGCTCGCCGAGTTCGAGAGTGTGACCAAGAAGGAGCCGCACCGGTTCCGCGCCACCTACGGCGCCGCGCGCGCGGCGGCTCTGACGGGCGACCAGGCGAAGGCGAAGCAGTACTACGAGGAGCTGGTCTCGATCTGCAAGAAGGGGGACACGCCCGGGCGCGCGGAGCTGAAGGAGGCCCGCCGCGTCGCCGGCGCCAAGACCTAGACGGGACATTAGACCCAAAACGCCCCGAAGCGCGCTGTGTTGACGCAGGTACGCTGGAAATTCCGGCGAGCCGATAGCCGCTGTTCGCGCGCCGGGGCCGCTCGCTTGGCTCAGCGCTCCCGGCCGCCGCTGCGCGGCGGTTCCCTCCGGCCCCTCGCTTGTCAGGCTTGGGTCCCCGGGCCTCCGCTGAAGCTACGGCCCGCCGCCGAAGCCTTGGCGAAGGCTGCCGAGACCCCAAGCCGGACTCTGGCGCCAGCGCAGCGCGGTCCGGCTTCGCCTTGCGCTAGCGGCGCTCCACAGGCGCTCACCGCGGCCATCGACTCGCCGGTCTCGCCTCGCGCCCGCGTCAATACAAGTGCCGTCGGGGATTAAAGACCTTATCGTGCAAACCACGACGGCCACGAAGGTCACAGAGAAAGAGGCCACTAAGGGGATTTCCCTAAAAGCGATTTCCCTTGTGATCTTTTTTCTTAGTGGCGTTGGTGGCTTCGCGGTTCAGATCGTTTGTGGGCCTTCGTGCCCTTTTGGCAACGATGGCGCCTACCGCGTCTCTTTGTGATCTTCTTGACGCGATTCCCAGCGCACGCAGGTCCGGCAGACGCGCGTGTCCTCTACGGACCGCGGCTCGCCGTCGCGCCGGCAGCTCCACGGGAAGTCCCACGCGTTCAGCCAGTACGGCTCGGCCAGGAGCAGCGTCTGTTCCGCCCAGCGGCAGTGTTGGATGTCATGGCGCTCGATCCGCATGATGGCCCTCCTGGCAACGCCCCCTCGCTGACTGGACCGAGGAGTCACCCTACGGATCGCAACGCCGGTGCCGCCGGCAAGAGTCGGCATTCGCACGTATTTGGGCGCTTTTTCCCCTGTTCGGGCTCGCCAACCCGGCTGACGCGCCGGAGTTCCGGCACCAACCGGGCTAGCGCCACAGCGCGTCCGTCACTGCCGACTCGAACGCGGCGAGGTTCTCTCCGAACGCCGCGCGGAAGTTTGACTCGCGATCCTGGTCGCGCGCGAAGCGCTCGAAATAGTCCACCACCGCGGGCAGGCCGTGACGTTCGATGAGGAAGTCCACGGACAGGAACGCCTGTGCGTAGGGCGCGATGTCCTGGCGGCTGGCGAGCTCCACCCACTCGCGAAAAGTGACCATCTCGTCGAGACGGGGCGAGCGCGCGCGGCGTGTGCGCCGGAGCGCGTCCGCGTACTGGCGGCGGACCTGACCGTAGGTCACGCCGCCGAGCCGGTCCATCACGCGCATGGCGAGCCACTCCGCAAACCCCTCACGCAGCCACTGGTCCGACGTGCGGCGCTGGCCCCCGCCCCACTCGTACTGCAAGCTATGACCCACTTCGTGGGCGAGGGAGGCGACGCGACCAGGCCAGTCCTGTCGCTCGAGGGCGCTCTCGTTAAGCAGTACCCGCCGATAGCCGCCGACGGCGTCCATTGTCCGCGCCGTCTGGCGGGCGAATGCTGCGTCGTAGCCGGAGTCGAGCAGCATCTCCTCGAAAGCCTGCCGATCGGGGCAGAAGTAGAACGCCACCGGAAAGCGCCGAAACCCGAAATCACGCTCGAGGACCTCGACGATGGATGCGGCGGCCACGGGATAGTCGGAAATTGTGCGGATGTTGGCGACGGGACGGACCGAGGGATCCGGCAAGGACACGACGCGCGTGCCAGTGCCGAGACAGGCTGCGGTCGTAAGCAGGAGGCAGACCGGGAGGATTCCCCGGGCCATCAGCGGGATTATGCAGGACGAAATCGGAGACAGTCACCGAAATCCCGCTGCGGAACGCACGATGACTGTCCCCGTTCTTTTCTCGCGAGTACTCCAGTCAGGCGACGCGCGGGAGCCGACGGACGACGACTTTCGCGGGGCGTTCGGGGGCGCACTCATGCCACCACTGTCCGGCCTCGAACCACCAGCCGCCTTCCCCCTGGTCGTCGAACAGCGTGTTGCAGCGCGAACAGACGTCGTACTCGAGTCTCGGACGGGCGGGCATCTGCCTTTCCTTCTCTGCCATACTCGTAGACATACTTGCCAACAGGCGCGGCTCATTCGTTATGACGACCGAGGGCGCCGATCGGTTTCATGGGCAGGCCCGTTTTATAGGGGCCGGCTGAAGGCAGGACAAATGCATGGGCTCGCCTGCACGATGCTCAGGCACCTGGCACCCTTCGCGCTGATCCTGGCGATTCAGCAGCCACAGGCCGCGTGCGCGCCCGACGGACCCGCGACTCCGCCAACCGATCAGCCGGGCAACCCGACGGGTGAACCCCCCGCGACAGGGGACGTCTTCACGGCGGGCGACGGGATCCGCTTTCTCGTCGAGACGTTCGCCCGAAACCTGACGGTGCCCTGGGCGATGGCGTTCGCGCCGGACGGTCGCATCTTCGTGACGGAGCGTCCCGGCCGCGTCCGCATCATCCAGAACGGCCAGGTGCTGCCCGCCGCCGCGCTGACCCTGACGGATGTGTATGCGACCGGCGAAGCGGGCCTCCTTGGCATCGCGCTCCACCCGGGTTTCGCGTCAAACCGGTTCGTGTACCTCGTCTACACCGCGAACGCCGGCGGACAACCGGCGAACCGGCTGGTCCGCTATCGCGAGGTGAACAGCGTGCTCGCTGAGCGCGCCGTGTTGCTGGACGACGTGCCCGGGGCGGCCATCCATGACGGCTCGCGCCTCAAGTTCGGACCGGACGGTCTCCTCTACATGACCATGGGGGACGCCGCAGTGACGTCGCTCTCGCAGCAACTCGGCTCCTTCGCCGGGAAGATCCTCCGCTTCAACGACGACGGGACGACGCCGCGCGCGAACCCGTTCTCATCCCCCGTGCTGTCGTATGGCCATCGGAACCCGCAGGGGATCGATTTCAGTCCGGTCACGGGCGAGCTGTGGGAAACGGAGCACGGGCCGACCGGCCTCGACGAAGTGAACCGCATTCGCGCCGGCGCGAACTACGGCTGGCCCGAGATCGTCGGCTCACAGACGCGACCGGGCATGGAGCCGCCGGTCCTCTTCTACGACCCGTCGATCGCGCCGTCGGGGATGGCGTTCTATCGCGGCACGCGCATTCCCGCGTTCGCCAACAACCTGTTCTTCGCGACGCTGCGCGGCGCGCACCTTCACCGCGTGCGGTTCGACGCGGGAGGCACGACGGTGGTAGGCGAGGAGCGGCTGCTGGAAGGGCGCTATGGTCGGCTGCGCGAGGTGGTGTTCGGACCCGACGGCTTCCTCTACTTCACGACCAGCAACCGCGACGGCCGCGGGAACCCGGGATCGGAAGACGATCGGATCCTGCGAATCCGGCCAGCGCCATAAGAATCGAAAAACGCAAAACGAAAATCGAAACAGGCACGAATTCTCCTTCGTGCCTTCTCACTTTTCACTTTTCCCTTTTACGTTCTTCCTTTGACAGCCCGTCTTCGACCCTCCCTACGATCTCCATCTGACGGATACGCCAGTCGGTCGCGTCGGTTTCGTTGCCCCGTCCGATTTCGCGGGTCGACGGCCCGGTCGCGCCTGGCGTGCGCGAGGGCATGGTGCCACCCGGAATGGCGCGCGGATCGTTCGGCGTTCCGTCATCGCGCATGGTCATGACTTCTCCTCCTTCGGCCGGTCCGCCTGCGCGGAATCCTCGATGGCGCGGTCGGGCGCAGGTCCTGTGTCGTCGCCCAGTACGGAGGTGGCGGCAACGTCCCGCAAACGGCCGCGCTTGTCCCAGCCTGAGATCCCGGGTCGGCGAACAGCAAAAGCGGTGCTAGCCGGGTTTCTACTTGACGGGCACGAACCGGCCGGCGGCGTACGCCCGCAGCGCCGCGATGTCTTCGCGCCGTGAAACGGACAACGGGACCGTGGCGCGCAGCATCGAGAGCAGGAGGGACGTGTCGAGTGGGCGTTTTTCGTACAGCGTCCTGTACAGTGCCGCGACCAGCGCCTGCTCGAGCTCAGCGCCGGAGAAACCCTCGGACGCCGCGGCGAGCGCCGGAAGGTCGAAGCGTGCGGGATCCTGGTGCCGCAGGGAGAGGTGAATGCGGAGGATCGCCTCGCGGGTCCGCGGATCCGGGAGGTCGACGAAGAAGATCTCGTCGAACCGTCCCTTGCGCATCAGCTCGGGAGGCAGAGCGGAGAGGTCGTTTGCGGTGGCGGCGACGAACACCGGCGTGCGGTGTTCCTGCAGCCAGGTCAAGAAACTGCCGAGAAGGCGCCGCGCCAGGCCTCCGTCCGCCTCGACACTGCCCGTCGCGAATCCCTTCTCGATCTCGTCGATCCAGAGCACGGCGGGCGCCATCGATTCCGCCATGTCGAGCGCGCGCCGCAGGTTCTTTTCGGACTCGCCGACGAACTTGTCCAGCAGCCGCGCCGCGTCGAGCTTCAGGAGCGGCATGCGCCACTCGCGCGCGATCACTTTCGCGGCGAGCGACTTGCCGCAACCCTGCACCCCCACGACGAGCACGCCGCGGGGCGGCCTGAGGTTCAGCGCGCGCGCCTCGGACTCGAAGCCGACGCGAGATCGCGCGAGCCACTCGCGGAAGCGCTCGAAGCCGCCAATCTGGAACGCGTTGTCGGAAGCCGGATAGTACTCGAGCAGGCCACCGTCCTGGATGATCTGCGCCTTGCGCTCGAGGATGCGGCCGATGTCTTCCGCCGACAGGCGTCGGTCGGTCAGCGCGGCATAGGCGAGCGCCTGTCGTGCCTGGTTCAGTGTGAGGCCGCGCATGGCGAGAACCAGGGCGTCCAGCTCAGGCGGCTCGAGGGTGACGGTCACCGGCCTTCCGCTCGCCTTCATCGCGGCCGCGACGCTCCCGACCAGCAACCGCAGCTCGTCGGGCGACGGGAGCTGCAGCTCGAGATGCACGACCATCGTGGCCACCGCTGGCGGAACCTCCGCGGGGACGCCGCTCAGGACGATGGTGGAGCGGGTCTTCGAGAATTTCGTGGCGGCGTCGAGAAACGCGCGCTGCACGTCGGGACGCGAGAGGTGCACGGCGAGGTCCCGCATGTGGAAGATCGCCTCGACCGACAGCGTTTCGATGTGCCGCAGCGCGCCGAGTGCGTCGGTGGTGCCGAAAGTAGGGTGCCGGTTCGCGCCGTCGCGCACGAACCCCTGCGTGATGGACCACTGGAACAGCGGCAGCCGCAGCTCTGCCGCGACCTCGCGCACCAGGGACTCGACGCGCTCCTCTTCGACGCTGTCGATCGCGACAACGGGCTGAAAAGAGAGAATGAGGGTCTTGAGATCGTGGACGGTCGCGCGGGCCATGCAGGGATGCCAAATCCTAGCACGCGCGACCGTCAGCGGAGGCTATTCGACGACCACCGTCACCGTCGCGCTGCCCGTCCGTCCGACCGGGCTGTATTGCACCGTGTTGATGCCGGGCCGAAGGTACGCGGAGACGTCCACCGAGACGATGTCGGTGTCGAGCGCGGCCGCGTCGAGCACGATGTCGTGCTCGCCGTTGATGTGAACGCGCAGCCCCTTGAGCGCGCTGGGGCGCACCACGAGCGTGCCCCGCGCGTTCGGCGCGAAGAACTCCTGGCGCAGCGTCGGGGCGCCGGTGCCCGGATCGCGGCCGATGTCGATCGGGTAGGCGCCGATGTCCACGCCTGTGTAATAGCCCTTCAGGATCTGCAGGAAGTCCTGGCCCGCGTGCGCCCGACCGTTCGATCCGTACTGGCTCAGGCCGACGTTGTGCCCCCAGCCGCCGCCCCACGCCGTGAGCGCGTTGAACGTACTGTCCGGGTTACGCGCGACGCTGATCACGCTCGGGTTGTTCAGCGTGAAGCTGGCTACGATGGCGGTGGCGGCGCACATCGCCGGCGTCGACACGGCCGTCCTGCCGAGGACGAACCGGAGGTTGTCCCACCCGCGCACCTCGACGATCCCCGACGCGAGCGTGATGCGGGCGACCGCCGCGCGCGCCGAGCCGGCCATCCGCTGCAGCAGTTCGACGTCGGCGACCTCGCCCGTGAGATCACCGGAGATCAGCACGAAGCGCGTGCCGGTCAGGCGCGCCTTGATCTGGGGGCCGGTCAGCACGATCCGCCAACGCGAGAAGCGGTTCCTCGCGTTCGACACGCGGTCGCACTCGTCGAACGTGGACGGCTGCTGCACGCTCCAGAAAGCGTCGATGCCCGCCTCGCTGCTGAAATCCGGCGGCAAGCCGTCGCCGTCGTACACACCTCGCAGGTACGGCTCCGCATTCGTGCCCGGCAGCTGGTTCGACGGGCTGTTGAAGATCCATTCGTTGTTCTCGCTGTGCCCGCCGAACGACGACGAGTAGAGCGCCGAGATGATCCGCCCGGCATAGGACGCGACGAGGCCGGTAGTGTCCTGGCTGGCCTGCACCGCCTTCGGGTGTTCGGAGACCGCGCCGCGATACACCTGCGACGAGCTGGAGTCCACGATATCGAACGGGTAGCCGAGCGCCGCGTACCGTCCCACGTTCGCCACCGCGTACCCGCGCGCGGCCACCGCCTGCGCCTTCAACGCCTCCACGTGAAACGACGAGAGCGACTCGTTGATCACCACGCCCGGCACGTAGTCCTCGAGCGCGACGACGTTCACGACGTTCACGCGGCCCGCGGCCGTGGACCTGTCGCGCGCGATCTCGATCGCGCCCCGGTACAGCGGAACGTAGCTGCTGGCGAAGCTGGCGCCGCGGCGGATGCTCTCGACGCGGAACCGATTCTCGGCTGAGACCGGTCGGAAGAAGATCGGCCCGGCAAACGTGCCGAGGAACGTGCCGTCGATCGACACCTGGTATCCCGTGCCGTCGTGCGCCACGCGCACGGCGGCGCCGGCCGTCGTCGCGATGATCTGCTTGCCCGTGGCGCGGTCGATGACGTGCACGTCCCCCGCGGTGTGCCCGACATCGACGAACGGATGGTGGAGCGTTGAGAACTCCGAGTACGTGCCGGTCGGCGTGAATGAGTAGTACAGGCCCACGCGAAGGACCACGACCGCCCGCGTCGGGTTGCCGAGGATCACCGGCCCGAGTTCGGGCCGCATTCCCGACGCGTGTGACTGGCCGTGCGCGATTCGCGTCTGTATGTACTGTTCCTCTTCCTCTTCTGGTGAGGGCCAGGAGGGAACCTGGGCCGAGAGAGTGGCTGGTGCGAACGTCACGGTGAGCGCGAACGCCGCACCGAAGAAACAGGACCTGGATTGTCGCACGTGATCCGCCTTTCTGGGGAGACGCTGGAGTGTAGGCGAGGGCCCGGTTTCATCGCAACCTGAAGCTCACGGTCACTGTCATCACGACCGGAACCGGAATACCGTTGAGCCGCGTCGGCGTGTAGCGCCATTCGCGAACGGCCGCAATCGCGGCATCGTTCAGCAGCGGCGACGCGGAGCGCACAAGACGCAGGTTCTGCACGGCGCCGTCCACGCCGATGATCGCTTCGAGCACCACGTCGCCCTGAACGCGCGCCGTCTGCGCAATCTGCGGGTAGTGGGGCGCGACGTACGCGACGCGCGCGGGCGCCGTGATCCGGCCGCCGACCGGCTGCGGCGGAATCGGCCGCGGCGGCGGTGGCGGTGGAGGCAGAGGGGGAGCGGCGGTGATCGTGTCGCCTCCGCCGAAGCCCCGCGGCAACCCTTCGCCGACTGGAGCGTCGACGCTGAACGGAACACGGTCGCCGTCGGCCGCCGGCCGCGGCTTCTCCGGCAGGATGCCGTCGGGCGCGCGCGCAGGCGCAGGCCGGTTGGTCCGCTGAGGGGCAGGGCGTTTCAGAGTGTCCGCGGGCAGCGGAATGTCCGCGGGGCGATAGACGCGCACGTACGGCGCCAGCGGCCGATGCACGTCGGGAAGATCCGCAGTCGCGACGAGCGGAACGATCAGCGCCGCGACGAGAATAAGCGCATGGACGAACACCGACACCAGGACAGAGCCCGATCGCATGGTTGCCCTCCGTTGTGCGGGTCCGCGGCCCTTCTGTGACGTTAGACACGCGAACTGGCGTCGAGTTCTGTGACCCGCCGGAAGGCGGCGACGTGGGTCCGCCTGAAGGCGGACCCCACGTCCGTGTCGATCTCTAATCGGCAGACCGCTCGCGCCGCCTGACGTCGTTGCGCGCCTCGTCGGCGGCGGCGTTGTCGATTTCGTCGAAGTCCGCGCGATCCATGTCGGGGGGAAGCGGCAGGGGATTGCTGGTGGTGAGAGTGCCGCCACGCATCATCCGAGCTTCGGGGGAGTCGTCGAGGCGTTCACCGCGGCCCGTTTCGCCACGTGCTGTCCCGCGAGCGTCATCGGGCGCGCTCGCGTCGGCGGGCTTCGGCGTGCCCTTCACTCTCTGCTGGGTCTCGTCTTCTGGCGCAGGCATCAGCGTCCTCCTGCGCCAGACGACGAGCAAGCGAAGGGCCAGACGCCCGGCCTATCGAATGGTCCAGAGGAAGATCCTTCGTCCGTTGATCTCCTGCGTTTTCTCCGGCGGCCATTCGTCTCCCATGTCGAACGCGTGCGAGACGACGCGCGTGCCGGGTTTGAGCTGCTTGAGCTTCGGGATGAGCTTCTGATTCAGCGACGGAAGCAGGTAGAGCGTCACCACGGTGGCGGGGCTGATGTCGGTCTCGAAAAGGTCCGCGTTGAGGATCTTGACCTTGTCCCCCACGCCGGCGCTCTTGACGTTTGCGTTCGCTTCCTGGATCCGCTGCGGATCGATGTCGATCCCGATGGCCCGCGCGCCGTACATCTTCGCGGCCGTCACCGGGATGCGCCCGTCGCCGCACCCGAGGTCGTACACCACATCCTTTCCGGTCACGCCGGCGAGGACGAGCATCGCGTCCACGACCTCCTGTGGCGTCGGCACGTAAATCACGTCCGGCGACCGAAGGGGCTTCTCCGGAGTGGCGGCCTGCTGCGCCATCGGCGCAGCGGATGAGATAACCAGCAGAACTGCCAGGACCACCGACGGGCGAACTCGCATAGCGTCTCCTTCCAGGGCCAAGGAGGGCGATTATACTTCGCGGATGAGGAAGCATCTTCTCCTCCCCTTCTGTCTGGCTGCGCTGTTCGCCCTTCCGGAGTTGCTCGCCGCCCAGCGGCCTGCGAAACCGGCCCAGCGCCGCCCCCGCCGGCCGCCGCCGCAGAAGCAGGCGCCAGCGCCTCCGCCAGCCGACGTGGTCATCGTGAACGCGAAGATCTTCGCCGCCCAGGTCCCGCTCCCCACGCCAGGCGCGCAGCCCTCCGCGGCGCCGCCGCAGATCGCGTGGGCGGACGCGCTCGCGATTCGCGGCGAGCGCATCGCCGCCGTCGGCTCGAACGCGGACATCAACAAGCTCAGGGGTCCAGCCACCCGCGTGATCGACGCCCAGGGGCGCGTGGTGGTCCCGGGTTTGAACGACGCGCACACGCACCCAACTGCGGCGCCGCCCGGCGTGCGGCTCGCCCAGGGAGACGAGCCGTTTCCCGATCCAACGTTCAAGGAGTTGTTGACGCTCGTCAAGGAAGCTGCGTCGGTCGCGGAGAAGGGCACGTGGATCTTCGGCACGATTGGCCCCACGCTCATCGACGATGCGGAGGCGACACGCTTCGGGCTCGACGGGGTGTCGCGCGAACATCCGGTGCTGCTGCGCGCGTGGACCGGCCACGGCACCTTCTTCAACACCGCGGCCATGAAGCAGCTCGGTCTGTCGGAGACCGAGCCCGACCCTCCGGGCGGGTTCTTCACGCGTCTCCGTAAGGGCGGAAACGATCGGACGCTCAGCGGCTTTGCGCACGAGTACGCGGAGTACCGCATCGAACGAACGGTCCACGAATTGTCGGGAGACACGGGCCTCGTTGAGGCATGGAAGAAGTTCGCCGCGGAGCTGTCCGGCTGGGGCGTGACGAGCGTCCAGGCGTTCATGATCGCGCGCGATGCGGACCGCGTTGCCGCCGCGCTGCGAGAGGTCCCGCTGCCGATTCGCGTGCGGCTCGTGCGGTTTCCCTTCGAGGATCCCGTCCGGTGGCAGCCACCGGCCAATACAGCCCCGGCCCCGGCAGCATCCATGCTCGGCGTGTGGGGCACGAAGTGGATCGTGGATGGCACGCCTGTCGAGCGCCTGGCGTTCCTTCGGCAGGACTACGCGGACCGTCGCGGGTGGCGCGGCCAGCCGAACTTCAAGCCGCCGCCGCTGACCGCCATGCTCGGCCGTGCCCTGGACAGCCGCGAGCAGGTGATGTTGCATGCGTCGGGGGACGGGGCCATCGACCTCGTTTTTTCGGCCATGCAGGCGGCCGGCTCGCCGCTGCGATGGCAGTCCCGCCGCGCGCGCCTGGAGCACGGCGACCTGCTCGTGTCCGATTTGCTCGATCGCGCGGCGAAGCTCGGGGTCATCCTCGTCCAGAACCCGTCGCACCTCACGGTTACGGAGCTGGCGGCGCGCTTCGGCGAGGCGCGGAAGGCGGGCATGCAGCCGCTGAAGTCCGTCCTTCGCGCCGGAGTGGTGCTCGCGCTGGGGAGCGACGGTCCGGCGAATCCGTTCCAGAACATCGCCTGGGCGACCACGCATCCGAACAACCCGGACGAGGCGCTCTCGCGAGAGGAGGCCGTTCAGGCGTACACGTGGGGCTCGGCGTACGCGCAGTTCGCCGAGCAGGAGAGAGGAGCGATCGCGCCCGGGATGCTTGCGGATCTCGCGGTGCTCTCGCAGGATATCTTCACCGCGCCGCCGGCCGCGCTTCCCGCCACGACGAGCGTGGTCACGATCGTGGGAGGGAGCGTCGTGCATGAACGGGAGCCTTGACCGAATGACGGCCGCGCGCGCGGGCACCGCTTAAGCCATGCACAATCCGTTCGTTCCCGAGACGCTCGAAGGGTGGAGCATCCTCCACCAGATGTTTCGCGTGAAGTGGCCCGAAGTGCGCCAGCTCTCGGCGGGGGAGCGGCGCGACGCCGCGGAGCAGGCCGTGGCCGCGATTGCGACCTCCGGCGAGGAGGCGGGCGGCAGCGCGCTCGTGCAGCTGCTGGGGCATAAAGGGGACCTCATGCTCGTGCACTTCCGCCGCACGGTCGAGGATCTCTCCGCAGCCCAGCTTGCCCTGGCGCGGGTGCCGCTCTTCGACTTACTGGAGCCAACGTCGTCGTACGTCTCGGTGGTGGAGCTGGGCATGTACGACATGACCGCGAAGATCCACGAGCAGCTCCAGGCCAGGAGGCTGCAGCAGGGGAGCGAACAATACGACGAGGCGTTCGACCGCGAGATGGAATCGCAAAGGGCGCGCGTGAACGGCCGGCTGTTCACCGAAGTGCCGCGCCGCCGCCACGTGTGCTTCTATCCGATGAACAAGCGCCGCGGCGAGCTCAAGAACTGGTACGTCGAACCGTTCGCCGACCGCGCGGCGATGATGCGCGAGCACGGGATGATCGGCCGCCACTACGCGGGGAAGGTCACGCAGATCATCTCCGGCTCGATGGGTCTCGACGACTGGGAGTGGGGAGTCGATCTTTTCGCGGACGATCCTGTCGTCTTCAAGAAGCTGATCCACGAGATGCGGTTCGACCGCGCCAGCGCCGAGTATGCCGAGTTTGGTCCGTTCTTCGTGGGCCTGCAGTTCTCGCCGGCGGAACTGGACACCATGCTCGACGGGCGTACTCCCGCGCTCGCAGAATGAGGCGCACGCTCCGGCTGCTCGCCTGTCACACCATCCTCGCCGGGTCGCTTCTCGCGGCGGCCGGCGCGCCGCCGCTCACCACACGCGACCTGTACCGGCTTCGCTCCGTTGGCGACGTGCAACTCTCGCCTGATGGGAAGAGGGTCGCCTACACGGTCCAGAACGCCGAGGGGCCAGGGACGCCCTATCCAGAGCTGTGGGTTGCCGACGTCGCGAGCGGCAAGGCGTTCCGTGTCGGCGCACACGACGCGTCCGCGTGGAACCCGCGCTGGTCGAGCGATGGCGCGCGGCTCGCGTACTTCGGGATCGCGGACGGGGGCGTCGCGCTCTCCGTCGTGGACGCACGCCGCGCCTCGGACGTCGTCAGCGCACCGGGCGAACGCGTCGCGATCGTGAGCGGCACGAACCACCCCCTGCCTTCGGAGGGAGAAGCGTTCGCGTGGTCGCCCGACGGCAAGCGAATCGCGTTCGTCTCCTCCACGCCAGCAGACGAGGAGCCGGGCGGCGATCCGATCGTCATCACGCGCTACCTGTACAAGCCGCCGGCCTCCTCCGCCGACTTCGCGTTCAACGACAACCGGCGGCTCCATATCTTCGTCGTCGACCTCGCCACGCGCACGGTCCGCCAGCTCACGCGGGGCGAGCACTACGAACACTCGATCGACTGGTCTCCCACCAGCGAGGAGATCCTGTTCGTCTCGAACCGCGAGCCGCATTCGGATCGCGTCTTCAACTACGACCTCTACGCCGTGCGCGTCAGCGACGGCGCCGAACGCCGCCTGACGCGAACGCCGAGCGCCGAGTACTACCCCCGCTGGTCTCCGGACGGGCGCTCGATCGCGTTCCTCGCGACGAAGCGCGATCGCACGTCGTCGGAAACGACGATGGAGGATACGCACGTCTACGTCATGAACGCTGCCGGGGCGGAGCGGCGCGAAGCGGCGGCCGGCATCGACAACCGTCATGGCGCGCCGAAGTGGGTCGGCACCGAGGTCGCGTTCACGGTGCAGGAGCGCGGCCTGACGGCGCTCTACCGGGGCGACCGCCGCCTGCCGATCGATGGCTCGATCGGCGCGTGGTCGATCGCGGGCGACACGATCGCGGCCGCGCTGACCACACGCGACCACCCATCACAGCTGCTGATCGGCACGTCGCTGCAGGAACAAAACGGCTTCCTTCGCGAGCGCGCCATCGCGACCGTGGAGGCGTTCCGGTTCAAGAGCTTCGACGGCCTCGAGATCGAGGCGTTCGTGACGAAGCCGGTCCCTTTCGAACCCGCGCGCAAATACCCCCTGGTGGCCGCGATTCATGGCGGCCCGCATGCGCAGCAGGGGCCCTGGTTCAACGCGAAGGCGCAGATCTACGCGGGCGAGGGCTTCGCGACGCTGATGGTGAACTACCGGGGATCGACGGGCTACGGGCAGGCGTTTGCCGACGCGATTTTCGGAGATCAGAACGGAGGCGAGGCGAAGGACGTGCTGAGCGGCGTCAGCGCCGCTATCGCAAAGTACCCGTGGATCGATCGCGGTGCGCTGTTCGTCGAGGGCGTGAGCTACGGCGGCCAGCTCACGAACTGGCTCATCACGCAGACCGACCGGTTCCGGGCGGCCGCGCCGCTCGCGGGCATTTCGAACCTCGTGAGCTTCAACTACATGGCGTATTACCACGACTACCTGGCCGTGGAGTTCGGGGGATATCCCCATGAGAAGGGGCTGATCGACACGCTGTGGGAGCGCTCGCCCCTGCGTTACGCGAAGGACGTGAAGACTCCTACCCTGTTCCTGCACGGCGAGAACGACAACGACGTCCCGGTGGCCGAAGCTGAGCAGTTCTACATCGCCCTCAAGGACGTCGGCGTGGAGACGGTGATGGTCCGCTACCCGCGCGAGGGGCACGGCCTGCGCGAAACCGCCCATGTGGCCGACGCGATTGACCGCATCCTGGCCTGGTACCGAAAGCACCGGGGCGGGGAACCCGAACCCGCCTTCGCGTCTGGCCCGCGTACGCTTCGGCGAGGCAGGCCCTGACCCTGAACCCTGACCCTGTATTTCTCCCCCCACTCCTGTCCCCTTATGACACGAGCCCCGCTTGAGGCGTGGGGCGATTGTCGGGTATAGTCTGGACAGACATCCGGAGCGGTCCACTTGGCAAAGAGTGGGCCCGGCAACCTGGGGCGGACATCCCAAGGTGCCTTCCGCCAGCGACGGTCCCATCGAACGCTGCCGGAGATGCGGTCCCGAAAGCCCGGACGGGACAATTAAGTGTCCGGCGCGCCTGGCGCGCACTCCGGGTGTTTTTTCAGTGGCTGGCTGGAGGGCCCGCTGAGGAGAAAACACCACATGCCCCTTTCCAATCCGAACCATCATCTCTGGAGAAACGGCCGCCTCTGGTGGGTGGCATTCACCGTCGTCTACGACGGCTGGCGCCAGGAGCGAGTGCGCCGATCGCTGGGAACCGACGACATCGAGGCGGCCCGGCAGAGGCGCGACGCGCTGCTGCTCGAGTACGCGGCCGCTCCCAACGCGGAAGTCGTGGCGTTCCGACTCAGGAGCGCTCACGTGACGCCACCATTCCAGCTCGAACGCGAGACCTACGGTCTCGAGGGTTCCACCCTCGGCCTCGCGAGCGACGGCGGCCATGTGTGAGGCGTCGGTCTACACATTCACGTCGGAGTCGGTCTCGGAGGGGCATCCCGACAAGGTCTGCGATTACATCGCCGACTCCATTCTCGACGCGTACCTGGCGCAGGACCCGCGCTCGCGCGTGGCGTGCGAGGTCCTGTGCAAGGCGGACCTGGTGGTGATCGCCGGGGAAATCACCTCGAACGCGCAGGTGGACTGCGAGGCGGTCGCGCGCCGCGCGATCGAGGAGGTGGGCTACACCGACCCCGCCGAGTGCTTCAACGCCGCGGGGGTCCGCGTCGTGCAGAACCTCACGCAGCAGTCTCCTGACATCAAGCGCGGTGTGGACGCGGAAACATCGCAGGAGCACGAGCAGGGGGCAGGCGACCAGGGGATCATGTTCGGCTACGCCACCGACGAGAGCCCCCAACTGCTGCCGCTGCCGATCCTCCTCGCCCACAACCTGACGCGTGGCCTCGCGCAGGACAGGCGCAGCGGTCGCTATCCATGGCTGCGGCCCGATGCGAAGGCGCAAGTGAGCGTTCGCTACCAGCTGGGCCGGCCGAAGGCCGTGGACCGCGTGCTCGTCTCCACCCAGCACGCGGCCGACGCCGATCAGAAGACCATTCGCGAATACGTGATCGACGATCTGGCGCCGCGGGCGCTGAACGGCTGGTACACGGGTGCGATCCGGTTCGACGTGAACCCGACCGGGAGTTTCGTGATCGGCGGTCCGACCGCGGACGCCGGCGTGACCGGCCGCAAGATCATCGTGGACACGTACGGCGGCGTCGGGCGGCACGGCGGCGGCGCGTTCAGCGGCAAGGATCCTTCAAAGGTGGATCGCAGCGGCGCCTATTTCTGCCGCCACGTCGCACGGCACATCGTCAAGTGTGGCATCGCCAGGCGCGCCGAGATCCAGGTCGCGTACGCCATCGGCCTCGCCCGCCCGGTTTCGACCCGCGTGGACACCTTCAACAGCGGTGATGCCAGCGCGGCAGAGGACCTGGTCGCGCGGGAGTTCGATTTCCGCCCCGCGGCGATCATCGAGCGGTTGAACCTCCTCAGGCCCATCTACCGGCAGACGACGAACTACGGGCATTTCGGCAAGCCTGAGTTGCCCTGGGAGAGCGAGGTCGCAGAGGCTCTAATTGCCTCTCGGCTCTCGGGATGATGAAATAGGTTCGTGGCCTTACTGTCGGACGCGGACCTGAAGCTACTGCAGGGCACATTCGCCGAGTTGAAGAACCCGGTGAAGCTCGTCTTCTTCACACAGACGCTCAACTGCGAGACCTGCGACATCGCGAAGCAGGTCCTCGACGAAGTGACGAGGATCAGCGACAAGATCACCGTCGAAGAGCACAACTTCCTGTTGGAGAAGGAAGTGGCGGCGGGGTACGGCATCGATAGAGTGCCGGCGGTTGCGGTCCTTGGCACCAATGGCGACGGCCAGCCGCACGATCCCGGCATCCGCTTCTTCGGCGCGCCGCACGGCTACGAGTTCTCGTCGCTGCTCGAGTCGATCCTCCTCATCGGCGGCGTCGAACAGGCCGATCTCAGCGAGACGAGCGCGGAGCTTCTCGACGCGGTGAGCGAGCCGGTCCACCTCAGGGTGTTCGTCACACCGACCTGACCGCACTGTCCGCGGGCCGTGAGCCTGGCGATGCGGATGGCGATCTCGAGCGACAAGGTCACGATGGCGTCGGTCGGCGCCGCGGAGTTCCCCGAGGACGTGCGGCGCTACCGGATCAGCGGCGTGCCCAAGACGGTGGTGAACGATCAGGTGGAGATTCTCGGTGCGCAGCCGGAGAGACAGTTCGTCGCCGAGGCGCTCGGCCCCTTCACCGGCGGCGGGCGACCCGGGGAAGAAGTCCTGAAGCCTGAACCCTGAACCCTGAAGCCTATTCAGCCTTCGCCTTCGGCCTCATGTTCGCCGCCAGCACCCTCTTGCGCACGCGGATGCTCTGCGGCGTCACTTCCACCAGCTCGTCGTCGTTGATGAACTCGATCGCCTGCTCCAGACCGAGCTTGCGCGGGGGGATGAGGCGGATGGCCTCGTCGGCGGTGGACGCGCGCATGTTGGTCTGCTTCTTTTCCTTCGTGACGTTGACGTCGAGGTCGTTAGAGCGCGAGTTCTCGCCGACGACCATCCCCTCGTAGACCAGCGTGCCCGGCTCGATGAAGATCTCGCCGCGCTCCTGCAGGTTCGAGATCGCGTAAGCGGTCGCGATGCCCGGGCGATCCGCGGCGAGCGCGCCGGTCGGACGAGCCGGGATCGCGCCGTGCCACGGTTCCCATCCCGCGAAGATGTGGTTCATGATCCCGGTGCCTTTCGTGTCGGTCAGGAACTGCGACCGGAACCCGATCAGGCCGCGGGCGGGGATGCGGAACTCGAGCCGCACGCGTCCGCTTCCATGGTTGATCATCTTCGTGGGCACGCCGCGACGCGTGCCGACCTGTGCGATGACGACCCCCTGGAACTCCTCGGCGACGTCGATGACCAGCTCCTCGACGGGTTCCATGAGGGTGCCGTTCCTCTCGCGCGTGACCACCTCCGGCCGCGAGACCTGCAGCTCATAGCCTTCGCGCCGCATCATCTCGAGAAGGATCGACAGCTGGAGCTCGCCGCGCCCGA
Organism: Vicinamibacterales bacterium; assembly: GCA_035463475.1. Taxonomy (GTDB): domain Bacteria; phylum Acidobacteriota; class Vicinamibacteria; order Vicinamibacterales; family 2-12-FULL-66-21; genus JACPDI01. Next base: position 3,072 of record DATHTE010000003.1, on the reverse strand, counting down.
GCACCTTCATCTGCTCGGGCGAATCGGTGGGCTCGACGCGGATGGACACGTTCCCGAGCAGCTCGCGCTCCAGCCGGTCTTTCAGGTTGCGGGAAGTGACGAACTGGCCGTCGCGTCCCGCCATCGGGGAGGTGTTGACGCCGAAGATCATCGAGACGGTCGGCTCGTCCACGGCGATCGGCGGGATGGCCAGCGGCGTCTCGGGATCCGCGACGGTTTCGCCGATCATGATGTCTTCGATCCCGGCGAGGCAGACGATGTCCCCGGCGGCGGCGCGCTCGATGTCCACGCGGCGGAGCCCCTCGAAGGCGTACAGCTTCGTCACGCGCGTCTGCTGGCGCGCGCCATCGAGCTTGCAGACGGCGATCGCGTCTCCGATCCTCACGGCGCCGTTGAAGATGCGCCCGATCGCGATCCGCCCCAGGTAATCGCTCGAGTCCAGGTTGGCGACGAGCATCTGCAGCGGCGCGCCTGCGTCGCCGTGCGGCGGCGGCACGGTGTTCACGATCGCGTCGAACAGCGGCCGCAAGTCCTGTCCTGGCCGCTCCAGCTCAGTGGAGGCCGTGCCGGCGCGCCCGCTCGTGTACAGCACCGGGAACTCCAGCTGGTCTTCCGTCGCATCCAGGTCGATGAAGAGGTCGTAGACCTCGTTCAGCACCTCCCGCGGGCGCGCGTCGCCGCGGTCGATCTTGTTGATGACGACGATGGGCACGAGCCGGCGCTCCAGCGCCTTCCGCAGCACGAAGCGCGTCTGCGGCAGCGGTCCCTCCGAGGCGTCAACGAGCAGCAGGACGCCGTCCACCATCGAAAGCGTGCGTTCGACCTCGCCGCCGAAATCGGCGTGGCCGGGAGTGTCCACGATGTTGATCAGCAGCTCGTCCCCCGTCTCGGGGTGGGGGTAGTGGACGGCGGTGTTCTTGGCCAGAATCGTGATGCCGCGCTCGCGCTCGAGCTCGTTGCTGTCCATGGCGCGCTCGGCCACCCGCTCGTTGGCCCGGAACACGCCGCTCTGGTGCAGCATGGCATCCACCAGCGTCGTCTTGCCGTGGTCCACGTGGGCGATAATCGCCACATTCCGCCGCAGGGCGTTGGCGATCAGCGGGCTCCGGAGGACCGTAGGCATCTCACCAGTATAGCTGACGGAGGAAGGGGCCCCTCTCAACCCTGGCTCGCCCGTCCCCGTCTTATCCCTAGCGCCTGATGGACGACGCTCGCCTCGTTGCTCGAGCGGCCGGCGGGGATCGTGCCGCCTTCGTGACCCTGGTCGAGCGTCACCGGGCCATGGTGTATCGGGTGGCGTTTCAATATGCCGGCAATCATCAGGACGCGGACGACATCGCCCAGGACGTTTTCATCAAGGTGCTTCGTTCCCTTGGACATTTCCGCCAGGACGCGCAGTTCACGTCCTGGCTCTATCGGATCGCGATGAACGCGTGCATCGACCACAGCCGGCGGCGGACGCCCTCTGTCTCGCTCGACGGCGCTGGAGACGACGAGAGGGTGCCTGAAGTGGCTGCGGACGAGCCGGGACCGGAACAGCAGACCTACGCGACCGAGCTGCGGCGAGCGGTCGAGGCGGCCGTCGACAAGCTACCGCCGCAGCAGCGGATCATCTTCACGATGCGCCACTTTGAAGGGATGAAGCTGCTGGATATTGCCGGCGCGCTGGGGATTGCGGAGGGGACCGTGAAGCGGCAGCTGCACTCCGCCGTGCACCGGCTCCGGCATGTCTTGCGCAACCTGCGCGACCGGGCCTCGCTTGGCGCGGAGACCCGCGAACTTGCCCCGGGCGCGAACAACTGGCGGGCACGGACATGAGCACGAGCTGCCTGCGCGCGTCGAGCGAGTCCCTGACGCTGTTGTTCTACGGCGAGCTGCCGCCGGATGAGCGCGCCTCGCTGGAGGAGCACGTCCGGACGTGCGAGGAGTGCACCGCAATCCTCGCGGAGTTCGATCAGGTCCGCGCGGCCCTCGCGGCGCGCGCCGAAGCGGCCCGCGGCCACCGCGACTGGGCGGCCTTCATGCACGGCCTCGACGCCGCCCTCGAGGCCGCCGCTGATGCGCCGCCGTACCTCGAGCGGCACGCGCGGCCGATCGACCGCCACACGTGGCGCGGCGCCTGGATCCCGCTCGCCGCGCTCCTGGTGCTCGGCATCGCGCTCGGTCTCATCTGGCAGCGTCGCGCGCTCGGTCCGGCAGAAACCGTCGTCGCGGGCGCGGAGAGGCCGGATGCTGCGGATGCGGCGCTGGAAGCGGCCGCGATGCGCCACTTCGGCCGGGCGAAGCTCGTCGTCCTCGGGCTGGCGATGAAGGACGCGGGAACTGCTACCGCGAAGGACTGGCAATACGAGCGGGAACTCGCCGCGTCGCTGCTGCCCGAGACGCGACTGTTCCGGCTCTCGGCGGCGGACCACGGCGCTTCGCGCCTGGCCGATCTGCTGGGCGATCTCGAGAGCGTGCTGCTCCAGGCGTCCCTGACGTCGGAGGCGGACACGCCCGAGCTGGAGCGGATCCAGCGCGTCATTCGACGCCGCGATCTGCTCGTGCGCATGGATCTCGAGTCATAGAGGACAGGACGCATATGACGAAGCGATGGAGCGTGACTGCGACCGCCCTGACGCTGACGATGGCGGCGTGTGTGGCAGCCGCCGCGCCGGCGGCCGATTCGGCCCGGATGGCGCGCGCGAAGGACCTCGTCGCGGACGAGCAGTGGCGCCGCGCGGTCGCCGAACTGCGTGCGGCATACGGCGATCCGTCGGAGCCGGCGAGAGACGAGGCCGCGTTCTGGCTCGCACACAGCTTGTACCAGTCGGGAGATGCGGCCGCGGCGCTGCAGACGATCGAGCAGCTCGAGCGAAAATTCCCGCGCAGCCGCTGGGTGTTTCCCGCGCGATCGCTGAAGCTCGAGATCGCGCACCGGCTGAATCGCAGCGACATGCTCTGGCACTTCGCGGTTCCGCCTGCGCCGCCCGTGGCTCCCACACCGCCTCACGCACCCGCACCCTTGCCCGCGCAGGCAGCACCTCCGCTACCTCCGGCGCCGCCTGCCGTCGCGCCCGCGACGCCAGCCGC
>DATHTE010000002.1:0-37275 GCA_035463475.1 Vicinamibacterales bacterium | reverse complement strand
ACGACACGAACTTCGCCCAGCCCTTCTCGGCCGCCACCTTCGTCAGCGCGGCCGTCAGCGTCGTCTTCCCGTGGTCGATGTGCCCGATGGTCCCCACGTTCACGTGAGGCTTGGAACGATCGAACTTCTCTTTCGCCATGTCGTCTCTCGGGTCTCAGCAATCGCTATCAGCTCTCGGCTATCAGCTCTCAGCTATCCGCTCTCGGCTCGCAGTGCTCGCGGGTCCGCCGCTTGGCGCCTTCGGCCGAGAGCCTTCGCCTGGCCTGCCAGCCGTAGCTCGCGCGTCCGATCGCAAGCGTCAGCGAAGTCCGCCTACGCTCTTCGAGCTTCGGCGAGGCATCTCGCCGTAGCTCGTCTCCGCTGCGGCAGCGGCCCAGACGAGCGGAGGCGGATGGAGCCGATGACCGGGATTGAACCGGTGACCTCGTCCTTACCAAGGACGCGCTCTGCCAACTGAGCTACATCGGCTTCACTATCCCCACACGGCTTTCGCGAACGTGCCAGCCTTTGCATGGCCCGCCTGCCGCAGGTCACCTCCGCCGCAACGCGGCTCCGGCGAGCGAAGGCTGGCCTGCCAGCCGTAGCGCACGCGTTGCGGCACGAGTGAGCGAAGGCTGGAGCGGGAGACGGGGATCGAACCCGCGACCAACAGCTTGGAAGGCTGTGACTCTACCACTGAGTTACTCCCGCCCTCGCGGCTCCCGCTGCGCCTTCCGGCGCTACGGCGGGCAAGCCCGCCCACAACGGATCGCGCTCGGCTACGCAGTCGCTCACCACGTTCGGTAGCCAAAGCTCACCAGCCAGTCCTGTGGTCCGCCCTTCGCGCTCGCGCTACGGCGGACAGCTTCGCGCGGCTTGCCAGCGGGAGCTCACGCGCGCCGTTCGCAAGCGTGAGCGAAGGCTGGTGGCGAGGGAAGGATTCGAACCTTCGAAGCCGCTGGGGCGACAGATTTACAGTCTGCTGCATTTGACCGCTTTGCTACCTCGCCGGACCCGCTCGCAGGGACGGCTCAGCGAAGGCGCGCGACGTCGCGCGCCGCATTGTGCCGAGCTCACCCGCTACGATGTCTGGATGATTCCTTACGCGCTAACCTGCGGAAAATGCCCGGTTTAAGGGCCGGGCGCCGCTGCTTCCTGGAGCTGGCGAAGGGATTTGAACCCCCGACCGGCTGATTACAAATCAGCTGCTCTACCGGACTGAGCTACGCCAGCCAGACAAAACAGCATTTGTAGCACGGAATGTGCCAGTCGCGCAAGTCCCAACGGCTTAACGCCTTTGCCGGACCGCCTCGAACAGCACGGCGGCCGCCGCGGTGGCGACGTTGAGGCTCTGGACGTGGCCCCGCATGGGGATGGACGCCAGCAGATCGCACCGCTCCTTCACCAACCGCCGCAGCCCCGGGCCCTCGGCGCCGAGGACCACCGCCGTCGGCTGCCGGAAGTCCACGGCGTCATAGGTCATCGGGGCGCCGGCATCGAGGCCGACGGTCCACACGCCGGCCTCCTTCAGCTCATCGATCGCCCGTGCGATGTTGACCACGTCAGCGATCTTCACGTGCGCAACGGCGCCGGCCGATGCCTTCGCCGCGGCGCCCCCGAGGGGAGCAGCGTGGCGGGTCTGCCGGATGACCCCGCTCGCCCCGGCCGCGTCCGCCACGCGCAGAATCGCGCCGAGGTTCTGCGGATCTTCGATCCCGTCCAGCACGAGGATGAGCGCGGGGCCGGTGGCGCGGTTGACGAGACCCTCGATCGTCCACGTCTTCGGCTCGTCGATCACCGCGACGATTCCCTGGTGGACCCCGCCCCGCGCCGCGCGGTCGATCGCTGCGCGCTCGACGGTCTCGATGCGGACGCCACCCGCGCGCGCCGCATCGAGCAGCGTCTGCAGCCGGCCGCCGCCGCTGCCCTGCTGCACCAGGAGGCGCGACACCTGCCCGCGCCTCAGCGCCTCGCGCACCGGATTGACACCGTAGATCAGCACCCGTAGGCTCGCAGAGAGTGACGGCCCGCCTCACCGATCGGTGATGGGCTCGGACTGGCCCGAGCGATCGGGGGCTTCGCCGAACAGCGCGCGCGCGTTCGCGGCGAACGACTCCGCGCGCTCGCGGCAGCCGAGGATCGCGCGCACGCCGGCGTCGGGGGGCAACAACGCACCGCGGTCGATCGCGGGCACAGCGAGGTCGAGTTCCGGTCCCGCCGGCTCTCCCGTCAGCACGACGCGGATCGGGTGGAAGAGCGCGCGCCCCTTCCGTCCCGTCCGCTCGCGCACCTTCGCGGCCGCGGCGCGGAACGTGTCCTTGTCTGTCAGCCGATCGCGCGAGCGGAGCTCCGCCGCGAGCGCGTCGATCACGTCCCGCGCGCCGGGCTCGTGGATGACGCTCCGCACGTCCTCCCGTCCGAGCGCCGCGGCGGCGTCGTAGTCGAAGACGAACCGCACCCGCGCGGGAATCTCGTTCAGGCGGTCAACGGACCCGGCGGCCATCGACAGGAGCGACGCAATGAAATCGAGCGCCACGGGGCTGGTCTTTCGCACGAACCCGAGACGCTGGAAATACCGCATCGCCTCCGCGCCGATGCGCAGCGGATCGGCGAGCTTCATGTAGTGCCGGTTTACCCAGGCCAGCTTCTCTTCGTCGAACACGCCCGCGCTGTGCCCCACGGCCTCGAGCGAGAAGCGGCGCGCCAGCTCCCGCACGGGAAGCAGCTCTTCGTTCTCACCCGGAGACCAGCCGATGAGCGCGAGGTGGTTCACGAGCGCCTCGGGCAGATAGCCTTTCTCGCGGAACTCCGCAACCGACGTCGCGCCGTGCCGCTTCGACAGCGGCGTGTGGTCCGGTCCCATGACGAGCGCGAGGTGCGCGAAGTGCGGCGGGGTGAACCCGAGCGCTCGATACAGGAGAAGCTGGCGCGGCGTGTTCGAGATGTGGTCCTCGCCTCGCACCACGTGCGTCACTTCCATCAGCGCATCGTCCACGACAACCGCGAAGTTGTAGGCCGGCCGGCCGTCGGACCTGACGAGCACGGGGTCGCCGATCACCTCGACGTTGAAGCGGACGTCGCCGCGCACGAGATCGCGGAACGCGATCTCTCCCGTCTGCGGGACCTTGAACCGGACGACGGCGGACGCGCCGTCCTCGACGCGCGCCGCCGCCTCCTCGGGCGCGATCGATCGACATCGGCCCGAGTAGCGGGGCGGACGACCGGCGGCGAGCGCCGCCTGCCTCTCCGCCTCGAGCCTCGTCGCCGAACAGAAGCAGTAGTAGGCCTGGCCGGACGACACGAGGTCCTTCGCGTACGAGGCGTAGAGGTGCAGCCGCTCGGACTGCCGATACGGCCCGTGCGGACCCTGCACGTCCGGTCCCTCGTCCCACTCCAGCCCGAGCCACCGGAGGTCGTCGATAATCGCCGTTTCCGACTCGCGCGTGGATCGCTCCACGTCGGTGTCCTCGACGCGCAGGATGAAGGTGCCCCCCTGCCCGCGCGCGAGCAGCCAGTTGAACAGCGCGGTGCGCGCGTTGCCGACGTGCAGGTGCCCCGTCGGGCTGGGAGCAAAGCGGACTCTCATATCGTTCACGCGGACCGGAGGGTCGCGACGGCGTGGACGGCGACCGCCTCGCCGCGGCCCACTGCGTCCACCCCCTCGTTGGTCTTCGCTTTCACGCTCACGCGATCGGCCGGCACTCCGAGCGTCTCCGCCATCTTGGCGACCATTGCATCGACGTGCGGCGCGAGCTTCGGGCGCTCCAGGATGACAACGACGTCGGCGCTGTCCACCTGGAGCCCGCGCTCTCCGGCGAGTTGCACCGCCGCCTGCAGCATGAACACGCTGTTGGCGTCCTTCCACCGCGGATCCGTGTCCGGGAAGTGACGCCCGATGTCTCCCGCGGCCGCCGCGCCCAGCACGGCATCGGTGAGCGCGTGGCAGATCGCGTCACCGTCCGAATGCGCGAGCGGGCCGCGATCGAACGGGATCGTCACGCCCCCCAGCACCAGCGGCCGCCCCTCGACGAGCCGGTGCAGGTCGTACCCGACGCCCACTCGGAATGCCGAACGCCGAATGCCGAATGCCGAACGCGGATCTGCCGCGAGGGCTTCTGCGATCGCCAGGTCCTGCGGCGTCGTGACCTTGATGTTCGTCTCGTCGCTCTCCACGATGCGCACCGGATGGCCTGCCTGCTCGGCCAGCATCGCCTCGTCGGTGGCCTCCGCCCCCGCGCGCCCGCGACGGATCGCGTCACCGAGCACGGCGCGCCGGAACGCCTGGGGCGTCTGCGCGAGGTACACCTCGCCGCGCGGGATGGTCTCGCGAATCACCGCGCCATGCCGGCCCTCGACGGCGACGCGCTTCACCGTGTCCCGCGCCGGCGCGGCCGCGATGGCGGCGCCCGCCTCCGCGGCCGCGTCGATCGTGCGATCGATGAGCTCCGGCGAGACGAACGCGCGGGCCGCATCATGCACGACGATGATGTCCGCCGACGGAGGCGCCGCGTCGAACGCGTTCGCCACCGAATCCTGCCGGCGCTCTCCTCCGGCCACCTGCCGCAGCGGCTTGCCATGCGTCTCGACGACGCCGGCAAACTCCGGCCCGGCACCGATCGGCGCCGCGATGATGATCTCGTTCACCCGCGCGCAGCGCGCGAACGCGTCAACACTGCGCTGCAGGAGCGTGCGGCCCGCGACGCTCACCAGCTGCTTCGGGACCTGGGCCCCGAGACGCTGTCCCTGTCCGGCCGCGGCAATGATCGCGACGACGTACATGTCGGTGAGAAAACATCAATTATAACGCGCTCACGCGGACGGGACGATCTGTCGGAACACCTCGGCGCCGTGCGCGAAGCGGAGCGCCCGCTCAGCCGTGGCGTCAATCACCCGCTCGATCGCCGTGCGGGGCACTTCGCGGGGCACGAACACGACGACCAGCGCCTGCGTCGTCGAGGGGGTCACCATCGTCCGCGCCGAGTCGGACGTCGGGTTCCCGAACGCGCCCGAGCTGTCCGCCAGCGTCGGGCGGCCGGCCACATGCACGGTGTCCTTGCGGATGCCCCGGTACTCCTCCCCGTCGTCGCCGAGGCGGAACTGGACGTTCCCGAGGATCCGCTCGCGATCGTACAGCCCGTACGGCAGCTGGAATTCGGCGGAGCACCAGTTGCAGATGTCGACGAGCGTGTTGATCCGCGGAAGCCCCTCGCCTTTCTTGATGCGCCTGAGCAGTGCCTCGGACGATGGACGCGTCTTGGTGGGATCGATCCCCACCTTGCGGTACATCGAACGCGTCGCGGCCATGTGCGGCTCGACGTCCGCGGTTCCGCGTAGTCTGGCTGCGGCTTCGGCGAGCGGCTCGTCGAGCACTTCGTCCCGCTCGCGGACGTGGAGGTCGTCGAGGCCGAGCACCGCGAGCGTGATGATGTGGTCGAGGGGAGGAACGACGGTGATCGTCATCGTCTCTCAGGCGTTCGATTCTACTCTGGGGCTGGCCGCGTCCGGCTTTGCGCCACGGGTGCCCGAAGACGGACAGGTCCCGCCGCCCGCGAGCGCGCGACCGCCTCGATTCGCCCGAATCCGTGACGTTTGACGCGCCCCTGTCCTGGCACGCGCATGGCAGCCGGCGACCGCATGCATTCCGTGCTGCAGGATGTCCGCTTCGCCCTCCGCGGGTTCCTCGGAGCCCCCGGCTTCACGGCGATCGTCCTCTTGACGCTGGCGGTCGGCACCGGCGCGAACGCGACCGTCTTCAGTTTCGTGCATGCGCTCCTGCTGCGTCCGGCAGCCGGGGTTGCGGACCCACGGGGGCTCGTGGCGGCGTACACGAGTGACTTCAGCAGCGGACCGTATGGCAGCACCTCCTATCCCGATTACCTGTCGCTCAAGGACGACACGTCCGCCTTCACGGCGCTCGCGGCGTACGAGGATCGCGGCATGGCGGTCCTGTCACTCGGTGAGGCGGCCGAACGGGTCGGCGTGTGCGCCGTGTCCGGAACGTTCTTCGAGATGCTTGGGCTGAAGCCGGCGGCCGGGCGCCTGATCGCGTCCCGCGACGAGTCGGCCGACGCTCCGGAGGTCGCGGTCATCGGCCACGAGTTGTGGCAGCGCGCGCTCGGCGGACGGCAGGAGGTGATCGGCGCGACAGCGAAGATCGCGGGCCGGACCGTTGAGATCGTCGGCGTCGCGCCCGCGGGCTTCAGCGGAATCGACCTCGGCCATCCGTACGACGTTTGGCTCCCCCTCGCGCCTCCGGCCCAGACCGCGAGCGCCCGTGGCAGCCGTTCGCTGTCGATCGTCGGGAAGCTCCGGCCGGGTGTCACGCTCCCCCAGGCGCAGGCCCAGGCGTCCGCCCTTGCTGCGCGGCTCGCGGATCAGTTTCCGGCGACGAACCGCGGCACGCTGCGGCATCCGGCCGATCCGCGTCCCTTCGTGGTGCTCCGGCATTCGAGGCTGCACCCGGCGTTCCGCGACGAGGTCTCGCTGATCTCAGGCGTCATGATGGCGGCGGTCGCGCTGGTCCTGCTGATTGCCTGCGCGAACGTGGGCGCGCTCCTCCTCGCTCGCGCCACGTCGCGAGCGCGCGAACTGGCTGTGCGTGTGGCGCTCGGCGCCGGACGGAGCCGTCTGATCCGGCAGCTCCTTGTCGAGAGCGCGCTGCTCGCGGCTATGGGGGGCGCCCTTGGCGTGCTCTTCGCGCTGTGGACCGCGGACGCGCTGCCGTCGTTCTTTCCGCCGGAGCAGGCACGGATGCTCGCGGTGGAAGTGGACGGCGTGGTGGTCGCGTTCGCTGCCGCGCTCGCCGGAGCGAGCAGCCTGCTGTTCGGGCTCGCGCCTGCGCTCCACGCCGCGCGGCCGGGACGCACCTCGGTCCTGGCCGGGGGCCGGAACGTCGGGGACGGCGATGGCGCCACGCGCCTTCGCCGCGGGTTCGTGACGGCGCAGGTCGCACTGGCTTTCGTACTGATCGTCTGTGCGGCCCTGCTGTCGCGCAGCGTGGCGCGCGCCTTCGAGGCGGAACTCGGGTTCGCGACACGGCACGCCGTCCTGGCGTCGATCGAACTGCCGAGCGCCGGATTCACGGACGACGACACCCGCGCCTACTACGCGGCGCTGCTCGAGAGCCTGCGGAGTATTCCTGGTATCGAAGAGGCAACGCTGGCGCGCAGCCTCGCACTGCTGAGCAGCGGGGGACGCCGGGGCTTCACCATCCCGGGGTACGTGCTGCGTCCCGGCGAAGGGCGCGAGCTTCACGTCAACATGGTGGACGGGCGTTACTTCGCGACGCTAGGCATCCCGCTCGTCGCCGGGCGCGCATTTGACGCCCGGGACACGGCCGGCACGATGCGCGTGGCGATCGTCAACGACGTGCTCGCGCGGCGATACTTCGGCGGCCGCGCCGTCGGCCGCAGGATGCAGGACTCCCGCGGGACGTGGCTCGAGATCGTCGGGGTCGTCAGGGGCGGGCCAATCACGGCCCTGCGAGCCGGCCCCGTGCCGCTCGTGTTCTACCCGCTGTCGCAGGAACCGGCCCGCCGGATCTCGATCGTCGCACGCACCGCGGGTGATCCTGGACCCCTCGTCGAGGTAGTGCGCCGCCAGGCCCGCAGCGTGCGTGCCGACGTTCCGGTCTTCCGGGCGACGACGCTCGACGCGTATCTCGGGGAAGCGCTCGCCGGCGACAGGCTGACCGCAGCGCTCGTCACCACGTCCGCGCTGATGGCGCTCCTGCTCGCCGTCACCGGCGTGAATGGGGTCATCGGCTACGCGGTGACGCGCCGCACCCGTGAGATCGGCGTGCGCGTGGCGCTCGGAGCGCGTCACCCGGACGTCATGCGGCTCGTCGCCTCCGAAGCGATGCCGGTCGCGACGGGAATCGCGGTCGGCGCCGCGGCCGCAATCGCCGCGTCCCGCGCCCTGCGCAGCCTGCTGTTCGGAGTGGGGGCCGGCGACCCTGCTTCGTTCGCCATGGCCGCGGTCCTGCTCCTTCTCGCGGCGCTCCTCGCCGCGTGGTTGCCGGCGCGGCGGGCGCTCGGGCTGGACCCTGCCGCGGTGCTCAGGCAGGACTGACGCCCATTGCCGTGCGGCATCCCGCGAGCGTCAGGCCCGAGGAAACCCTTCGGCGAGTGTCACCTGGCGAGCCTGCCAGACGTGACGGCGATCGTGCGCGGCCAGCACCAGCAGGCCGGTGCCGATTCGGAACCGCAGCGGCCCGAACGGGCTCCGGAACGTGGCACCGAGGTCCTGTTCCGACACCTCGCGCGCGAACGCGCGCACGGCATCCTGCGACCCGACGAACTCGGCGAGCGCCTGTTGTACCGGCAAGGCCGGCGCCGGTTGCACTATCGGGCGTGTCTTCACGCGAAACCGCGGCGGCGGCTCCATGACTCCGATGAACCAGCGGCCCCACCTCCCCGGGATGGACCGCAGGTCCACGTTGCCCGCCGGCCGGGTCGTGCCCGTCCGCCGCAGCCCCGCGCGCATGCAATCGGTATAGAGCACGTTCGTCTTCGCGAGATGCTGGAGGTTCTGCGTCACGCTCCAGCCGCGTCCCCCTTCGGGGCGCCAATTGCCCTGCGCATCGCTCAGCGGCGCCACCATGTTCCGCACCTGGTCGTCGATGCGCGAGAGTTCCGTCATGAGCTCGTCAATCGTCATGTCACGTCCTTGGCGACGACCTCGCGCACGCGTCCGGCGAGCGCGCGCGCGTCAGTGCGCTGGAGGTCGCGGGTCGGGATCGGGTCGTGCACCGTCACCGTCACGTGGCCGGGGCAGGTCATCAGGCGTCCTTTCAGCATGACGTGCCGGCTGTTCGAGACGCTCACCGGCACGATCGGCATGCCCGCTTCGATCGCGAGCAGAAACAGTCCGCCCTTGAACGCCGCCACGCTGCCGTCGCGGCTCCGCGTGCCCTCGGGAAAGACGATGAGCGACGCGCCATCGCCGACGAGCCGCGCCATCTTCTTCAGAATCCCCGGGCCGGGCCGATCGCGATCGACAAGCAGGTGCCCCGTCCAGCGGAGATGCCAGCCGAGGAACGGGAAGCGGCCGAGCGACGCCTTCGCGACGATGCGTAGCTGGCACGGCAGCGAGGCGAACAGGATCGGGATGTCGTAGATGCTCTGGTGGTTCGAAGCGAAGATGTAGCTGGCGTGCTCCTCGACCGTCGGCGACTGGCGCAACGTGACGCGAACGCCAGTGGTGACGAGGATCAGGCGCGCCCACGCGCGCGCGCACCAGTGCGCGACGCGGCCGCGGCGCCAGCGTGGGCTCGCCCGCCCGCCGGCGGCGTCCACCAGCGCCGACGCGAGCGACACGGTCCCGAGCACGATGGTGTAGATGCTGATGGCGGGGATGAGCAAGAACACCGTTCGCCACCAGTGATAAGGAGGCATGGATCAGACCGCGATCTTACGTTGCAGGTAAGCGCTGGTCGCGAGCGCCACTTACGAGAAACGTAAAAATGGGGTCTGACCCCATTTACTTCGTGCGCTGCGCCGGGGAGGTCGCCACCGCCGGCGGCGCCACGGCCGGGACCGCGGCACCCGCCACCTGCGCCTGCGCGGGAGGCACCGCCTCGATGTACCGGCCGAAAATCATTTTGCCCGCCGTCGTCTGCAGCACGCTCGTCACGACGATGTCGATTGTCTTGCTGATCATCTTCCGCGCGTTGTCCACGACCACCATCGTTCCGTCGTCAAGGTAGGCGACGCCCTGGTTGTATTCTTTGCCTTCCTTGAGGATGAACACCTTCATGAACTCGCCGGGCAGCACCACAGGCTTGAGCGCGTTCGCAAGCTCGTTGATGTTCAGCACCGACACGCCGCGAAGCTGCGCGACCTTGTTCAGGTTGAAGTCGTTGGTGACGATCTTCCCCTGGGTGGTCCGCGCCAGCTCGATCAGCTTCAGGTCCACCTCGCGGACCTCGGGAAAATCGGCGTCCGAGATCATGACGTCGAGCCCGGCCATCTTCTGAATCTTCTGCAGGATGTCGAGGCCCCGCCGGCCGCGGTTCCGTTTGAGGGAATCGGCGGAGTCCGCGATCAGCTGCAGCTCCTTGAGGACGAACTGGGGAATCACGATCGTGCCGTCGAGAAACCCCGCCTCGCAGATGTCCGCGATGCGTCCGTCGATGATCACGCTCGTGTCGAGGATCTTGTAGCGCCGCTGGGGCGCCGCCTCGCGGAAGAGCGCCAGCAGGCGCGAAGGGTGGAGCCACTCGCCGTGACGCGCGCCGACGACTCCTCCCACGTACGGCAGCACCAGGAGCAGGAAGCTGTGGAGGAACTGCACGCGATGATCGGTCGCGTCGGTCCAGTAGAGCGCCGCGACGGTGGTCCTCGCGATGGCGAGGCCGATCGCGCCGCCGATGAGAGCGGCCAGCACCGTCGAGATCGATGCCTGCCGCAGGCCCCACTCGGCGAGCACGATCAGAACAGCGAGAGCCGCGCCGAACGCGAGGTTCGGCAGCGCCGGCGCGTTGAGGGGATGAATGATGGCCGCGGCGTACGCGACCGCCGAGATGAACAACGCCCGGGCCACACCGGACCAGACCATGGCCCTTTTTTACCACGCAATCAGCTCGTCCAGCGCCTCAGAAACCGATTTCACCCCCACGAGCTCGCAACGCTGGTCGCCGGGACCCTGGTCGGCCGGACTGCAGTTGGTCTCGGGCAGCACGAGGCGGGAGAACCCCATCTGCGCCGCTTCCTTCACGCGAAGCGCGGCCTGGGGCGTTCCGCGCACCTCTCCCGCGAGCCCCACTTCGCCGAAGACCGCCGTGCCGGCGCGCACGGGGCGGTTGCGCAGGCTCGAGGCCACGGCGGCCAGGACGCCGAGGTCCGCGGCAGGCTCGGTGACCGCCATTCCGCCGGCAACATTGACGAAGACGTCATCGGCGGACAGGTTCATGCCCGCGCGCTTGTCCAGCACGGCCAGCAGCAACGCGAGCCTGTTCTGGTCAATGCCGTTCGCCGTGCGGCGCGCGTTGCCGTAGGTACCAGCACTCACCAGCGCCTGCACCTCTACGAGGATCGGCCGCGAACCCTCGATGCAGCACAGGACGACCGACCCGGGAGCGTTGACCGGCCGTTCGGCGAGGAACAGCGCGGACGGGTTCGCGACCGGACGGAGACCGGCCCCGGTCATCTCGAAAACGCCCAGCTCGCTGATCGCGCCGAACCGGTTCTTCACGGCCCGGACCACTCGGTGGGAATGATGGCGCTCCCCCTCGAAGTACAACACGGCATCGACGATGTGCTCGAGGGCCTTCGGGCCGGCAAGCGCGCCATCCTTGGTGACGTGTCCGACCAGGAATGTGGGGATGTTCTGTCCCTTGGCGGTGAACAGCAGCTGCGTCGCGGCCTCGCGCACCTGGCCGATGCTGCCGGGCGCGGACTGGAACCTCAGCGAAAACACGGTCTGGATCGAGTCCACGATCAGCATCGCCGGACGGAGCCGGGCGATTTCCTCGAGAATTCGCTCCAGGCAGGTCTCCGCCAGCAGGAACAGGGGGGCGCCCCCGACGCCGAGCCGCTCGCCGCGGGACTTGATCTGGTGCTCCGATTCCTCGCCGGACGCGTAGAGCACCGGCCCGACGTTGCGCGCGAAGAGCGCCGCAGCCTGCAGGAGCAGCGTGGATTTGCCGATCCCCGGCTCGCCGCCGAGGAGGACGAGGGAACCGGGCACGAGGCCGCCGCCGAGCACACGATCGAACTCGCCGATGCCCGTGGACAGGCGCTCGGACACGACCGTGTCAATCTCGTCATACCGACGCGCGCCGGCGCCGCTGGCCGCCAGCGCGTAGCGCGCCGCCGCCGCACCCGCCTCCGCCGCGGGCGCCGTGCGCTCTTCGACGAGGGAGTTCCACGCGCCGCAGTCCGGGCAGCGCCCCAGCCATTTCTGCGACTGCGCGCCGCACTCCTGGCAGACGAAGACGGTTTTGGGCGGTTTCACAGGCTCGCGAATCTGGTGATTTGGCGATTTAGCGATTTAGCGATTTGGCGATTTGGTGATCTGCGTCAGGTTCAGATTACCAAATCACCGAATCACCAAATCACCAAATCACCAAATTCCTAGTCGTATACCCGCTCGATGCGGGCGCCGATCCGGCACAGCACCTCGTACGGGATGGTGCCGATCGCGGCCGCCATCTCGCGGGCGTCCAGGCGTTCGTCCCCCTGCTGGCCGATGAAGATCACGTCGTCGCCGGGCGCGACGCCGGGCACGTGCGTGATGTCAGCCATCAACATGTCCATGCACACCGACCCGACGATTGGCGCGCGCTGGCCGCGGACGAGCACGAAGAAACGGCCCGACAGCCGCGTATCGAGGCCGTCGGCATAGCCGGCGGGGATCACCGCGATCGTCCGCGGCTCGCGGCTGGCGTCCCGGAGACCGTACCCGATCCCCTCGTCGCCGCGGACCCCCTTCACCGCAACCACGCGGCTCGTCAGCGAGAGCACCGGCTTCAGCGAAAGCGTCGACCAGACGGGCGGCGGCACGACGCCGTAGAGCAGCAATCCGGGACGCACGAAGTCGTACCACGCGCGGGAGTCGCGCAGGAACGCCGCGCTGTTCGCCGCGTGGCGCGCGCGGATGGCGCCGCCAAGCTGGCCGATGGCCGCGCACGCGCGCTCGAACCGGACGCGCTGCTCCTCCATCATCGGCGACTCCATGTCGTCGGCGGTTGCGAAGTGCGTGTAGACGGCGTCGAACTCGAGGTTGCGGCTGGCCAGGACCTCCGGGAGCGTGCCGGCCAGGTTGTCGTGCCGGAAGCCGAGACGGTTCATGCCGGTATCGATCTTCAGGTGGCAATGCAGCGTCGTGTTGCGCGACCGCGCCGCCTCCTGCAGCGCGCGCGCCGCCCCGGGGGTGGAGACGGTCGGCGTGAGCTGGTGCGCGAAGATCGCGGCGGGGTCGCTGACGCTCAACGCACCAAAGATCAGGATCGGGGCACGCACGCCGGCCTGGCGCAACAGGACGCCCTCCTCGATGTCCGCGCACGCGAGCATCGTCGCCCCGGCGTCCTCGAGCGCCCTGGCGACGCGCGCCGCGCCGTGCCCGTACGCGTTCGCCTTGACGACGGCAATGACGCCCGGCGACCCCTGTTCCTGGGGCTCGTTGGCGAGCGCGCGGATCGCGCGGAAGTTGGATTGGAGCGCGGCGAGATCGACGTGCGCGAGGGTGGGGCGAATCACTGCAATGCCGAAGGCCGAATGCCGAATGCCGAACGCGTCCGCGTCAGTGCAGAACGGGCGCGGCGATCGATCACTGGGGAGAAGCGTAGTTCTCGAACTTCGTGTACTGATGGATGAACGTCAGTTTGACCGTCCCGATAGGACCGTTGCGCTGCTTGCCGATGATGATTTCGGCGACTCCCTGCTCCTCGGGGCGGGCCCCTTCCTTGTCGTAGACCTCAGGGCGGTAGATGAACAGCACGAGGTCGGCGTCCTGCTCCAATGCTCCGGACTCGCGAAGGTCGGAAAGCTGTGGGCGGTGGTCGCCGCCGCGACTCTCCGGGGCGCGGCTCAACTGCGAGAGCGCGATGATCGGCACGTTGAGCTCTTTGGCCAGGCCTTTGATTGATCGCGAAATCGACGCGATCTCCTGCTGGCGGTTCTCGAAGCGCCCGCGTCCCGCCATCAACTGGATGTAGTCGACGATGACCAGGTCGAGCCCGTGCTCCTTCTTCAGCCTCCTGCACTTCGCGCGCATCTCGAGCACGCCGATCGACGCCGTGTCGTCCACAAAGATGCGACACTCCGACAGCTTGCCCATCGCCGCGCCGAGGCGGCCGTAGTCCCGCTCGCTCAGGTATCCCCCGCGGAACTTCGACGACTCGATCCCGGCCTCCGCGGAAAGCAGGCGGAGGAAGAGTTGCTCTTTGGACATTTCCAGACTGAAGAATCCGACAGTGTGGCCCTCGTACCCGACGTGCTGCGCGATGTTCAGCACGAGAGACGTCTTACCCATCGAAGGCCGTGCCGCCACAATCACGAAGTCGGAGTTCTGAAACCCGGCCGTCAGCTGGTCCAGATCGTGGAACCCGCTCGGCACGCCGGTGACGAACCCCTTGCGCTGCTGCAGGAGCTCGATCCTGGCGAAGCTGTCGTGCACGAGGTCGCGTACCGCTACAAACCCCCCGTGGATCCCGCGCTCTGCGATGTCGAAGATCAATCGCTCTGCGTTGTCCACGAGCGTCTCTGGATCGTCTTCCCCAACGTACGCGCTCGAGGCGATGCGATTCCCGAAGTGGATCAGGCTGCGAAGGAGTGCCTTCTCTTTGACGATGCGCGCGTACTGATCGACGTTGGTGGAACGCGGCACGCCGTCCACGAGCGCGGTGATGTACGCCGGCCCGCCCACCTCGTCGAGCTCGCCGGAGCGCGACAGCTCCTCCTTGAGCGTCACGTAATCGATCGGCAGGCTCTTCTCGCTGAGCGCGACCATCTTGTCCCAGATGCGCCGGTGCGCGTCGCGGAAGAAGTCGTGCGAGTCGATGAGCTGCGCCGCGGCGTTGATCGCGTCGTTGTGGATCAGGATCGCCCCGAGCACCGAGCGTTCGGCCTCGAGGTTGTGCGGAAGCGTGCGTTCGGGAGCCGCGACAGACTCAGGCATGACCGGGGAGGGGACGAGTGTAGCAAACGGGAGAGAACTTGTCAGGAGGTAGGACGTAGGAGGTAGGACGTAGGAGGTAGGAGGTAGCCGCGGGCATATGCCCGCGCCATGAACACGGCGGCGGCTCCAGCCGCCGCGGCGAAGTATTCTGTCTCCGGCCTTCTGCCTCCTGCTTCCTGTCTCCTACCTCCTGATCACGCCGTCTCTTCCTTCACCACGCGCACCTTGACCTGCGCGGTGACGTCGCGATGGATCTTCACCGGGACGGTGAACTCGCCGAGCTGCTTCAATGGCTCATGGAGCTGCACCTTGCGCCGATCGATCTCGATCCCCTGCTGGTGCAGGGCGTCGGTGATGTCGGCGGCGGTGACCGAGCCGTAGAGCGTGTCGTTCTCCCCCACGCGCCGCGAGACGGAGATGTCCACGGCGGCGATCCGCTCGGCGACCGCTTCGGCCGCCTGGCGCTCGGTCGCCTCCTTCGCCTCGAACTTGGCGCGCTCGCGCTCGATGTGCTTCCGGTTCGCTTCGGTGGCGGGCAGCGCGAGCCTGCGCGGCAGCAGGTAGTTGCGCGCGTAGCCCTCGGCGACCTTCACGACCTCGCCGCGCCGGCCCAGCTTGTCCACGTGCTCTCTGAGAATGACTTCCATTGCTCTATTCCGTCGTGTAAGGAATCAGCGCGAGCTGCCGCGCGCGCTTGATGGCGGTCTGCAGCTTGCGCTGGTGCGTCGCGCAGGTGCCCGAGATCCGCCGCGGCTGGATCTTGCCGCGCTCGGGCACGAAGGGGGCGAGCATCTTCACGTCCTTGTAGTTGATGTAATCGATCTTCTCTGTGCAGAAGCGGCAGACCCGCCGGCGGCGAAAGAACCCGCCGCGCCGCTGTCCCTTGTCCTTGTCTCCGCCCGCCGCTGCGCGCCCGCCGCCGCGCCCGCCGCGGCCGCCGCCCGGTCCGTGTCCTTCAGCCATCGCTAGACCTCCGCCTCTTCCTGCTGGCCCTCATCCTCGATGGACGACGGCACGACCGGCTCCGGCTCCGGCGGCAGCCCGCGCGCGGTGCGACGCCGCGCCGTCTCCGCCTTGCGCTCGGCCTGGGCGCGCTCCGCCATCCGCATGTCCTCGTCGATCCGCACGGCCAGGTACCGGATCACGTAATCGAACACGCGCAGCCGGCGCTCGATCTCCTTCACCATCTCCCCCGGCCCGTTCACGACGTGGAGGACGTAGGTGCCTTCCTTGTGGCGGCCGATCTCGTATGCGAGCTTTCGCCGTCCCCAGTTCTCCGTTTTCTCGATGGCGCCGCCGTACCGCTGCGCGGCGGACTCCACCTGCGCCTGGACGTCGGCGAGCTCCTGCTCGGACGCCGTGGGCGCCACAATGTAGACGATTTCGTACTGACGGTTCTGTGCCATGGGTCTCCTTCTGGTCTCACGGCCGCCACCCTTCGGTGACAGCAAGGAGCAGGGAAATTCAGTCGATCAGTCGTTCAGTCGAGCAGTCCTGATTCTGCCTTCTGCCTTCTGCCTTCCGCCTTCTGCCTTCCGCCTTCTGCCTTCCGCCTTCTGCCTTCCGCCTTCCGCCTTCTACCTTCCGCCTTCTGCCTTCCGCCTTCCGCCTTCTGCCTTCTAAGCTTGACTTTCCTGCCCATCTTCTTTCCGGTTGTACGCGCTCATCACCGCCTCGATGCCCGAGGCAACGAAGGTCTCGACCGCGTCGGCGGCGCGCGCGATCGCGTCCTCGATCACTAGCCGCTCGTCCGCTTCGAATCTCGCCAGCACGTGATCCGCGAGGTCACGACGCTCGGCCTGGCCCGGTCCCGGCAGCCCGGCGAGGGGGGGCGGTCCCACGCCGATCCGCAGCCGCGAGTACTCCTCGGTGCCGAGCTGCTCGGCGACCGATTTCAGCCCGTTGTGGCCGCCCGCCGATCCGCGCGCCCTGGCACGCAGGCGACCGAGCTCCAGGGCGATCTCGTCGACGATCACCAGGATGTCGGCGATCTCGACCCGGAAGTAGCGCGCGAGCTCCGCGATGGCGTAGCCGCTGCGATTCATGTACGTCAGCGGCTTGACCAGGAGCACGCCGCCGTCGGCGAGCGGTGTGCGCCATCTCGCCATCAGCGCGTCGGCCGGCGCGCCGTCGAACGCCAGCCCGTGGCGCCGGGCGAGCGTGTCCACCACTTCGAAGCCGACGTTGTGCCGCGTGCCGGCGTATTGCCGGCCGGGATTGCCGAGACCTGCGACGAGCTTCACTGGGAGCTTCTCTCAATGCTTGCGGGGCCCCACCCCCGCTCGCTAGCCGGCCGCAGGCGCTACTTCTCCTTCTCTTCCTCCGGCTTCTCGGTCTTGCCCTTCTTGATGACCTCCGGCTCGGCCGGGGTCGCGGGCGTGGCCGCGACCGCTGCGGCGGCCTCTTCCGGCTCCGGCTCGGCCTTCAGCGCCACCACGTGCACGACCATCATGTCGGGCTCGCTGATCGCACGCCACTTCGGGTTCTCGGGCAGGTCGCGCACGCGGATGCTCTGGCCGATGAGCATCTCGCTGACGTCGACCTCGACCTTCTCCGGGATGTCGGTCGGGAGGCACTCGATCTCGATCTCGCGGTGCACGAAGTCCACGACGCCCCCCTGCTGCTTGACCCCCTTCGCCTCGCCGCGGAGCACGATCGGGATCGTGACGGTGAGCATCTTGTCCATCGCGATGCGATAGAAGTCGGCGTGCAGCAGCTTGTGCTCGATCGGATCGAGCTGGTATTCCTTGACGAGCACGCGCGCGTCGCTGCCATCCAGCTTGAGGCTGATGAGCGTATTCACGCCCGACTCGGAGTGAAGGATGCGCATCAGCTCCTTGGGGTTGACCGCGACCGCCGTGACGTCCGTCTTCGCGCCGCCGTAGAGCACGCCCGGGATCAGGCCCCTGGCCCGGAGGCGCCGCGCCTCGTTCTTCCCGAACGTGTCACGCTTCTGTGCTTCGAGAACTGCTTCCATGTCTGTCTGCTTCCTTCAGTGCTCGCGGGCCCTATAGCCTCCGCGCCTTCGCGCGATTGGCGATTTACGAAAAACGTAAAAATGGGGTCAGACCCCATTTTCGGCCTAGACAAATAACGAAGAGACCGACGTCTCCTCGTGAATGCTCCGAATCGCCTGCCCGAGCAGGCGCGCCACCGACAGCACGACGAGCTTCTTCGACTGCGCGCCGCTGCCGTCCACCGGGATCGTGTTGGTGATGATCAGCTTCTCGATCGGCGCGTGCTCGATGCGCTCGATCGCCGGTCCCGACAGCACGCCGTGCACCGCGCACGCGATCACGCGCGCCGCGCCGTTCTCCGTCAGCGCCTGCGCCGCCTTCACGATCGTCCCCGCCGTGTCGATGATGTCGTCCTGCAGGATGCAGGTGCGCCCGCCGACATCGCCGATCACGTTCATCACCTCGGCCGCGCCCGTCTCCGTGCTGCGGCGCTTGTCGATGATCGCCAGCTCCGCGCCGAGCCGCTTCGCGTACGCCCGCGCGCGCTCGGCGCCTCCCGCGTCCGGCGACACGATCGTGACGCCGTCGGTCGAGAGGCGGCTCAGGTACTCGATGATCACCGGCGCCGCAAACAGGTGGTCCACCGGGATGTCGAAGAACCCCTGGATCTGCGCCTTGTGCAGGTCCATCGTGAGCACGCGGTTCGTGCCCGCGGCGCTCAGCAGGTTCGCCACCAGCTTCGCGGAGATCGGCACCCGCGGCTTGTCCTTCCGATCCTGCCGCGCGTAGCCGTAGTACGGCATCACCGCCGTGATGCGCGACGCCGACGAGCGGCGGAACGCATCGATCATCACGCACAGTTCGACGAGGTGCTCGTCGACCGGCTTCGAGGTCGGCTGCACCACGAACACGTCCGTCCCGCGGATGTTCTCGTCGATCTGGAACGCCACCTCGGTGTCCGGAAACCGGTGCAGCCGGGCATGCCCCAGCGACACGCCGAGAAAATCAGCGATCTCACGCGCGAGCGCCGGGTGGGCGCTGCCGGA
The DNA here is from genome assembly GCA_035463475.1 of Vicinamibacterales bacterium. Classification (GTDB taxonomy): domain Bacteria; phylum Acidobacteriota; class Vicinamibacteria; order Vicinamibacterales; family 2-12-FULL-66-21; genus JACPDI01. The sequence continues at coordinate 18,674 of DATHTE010000002.1, read as the reverse complement.
GAACACCTTGAGCTGTCCTCGGCTCATATCCGTCGTGTCGTCCCGCCGTGGGCGTGCCATGCTGGAACAGTGGTTGGGGCGGAAGGATTCGAACCTTCGAATACGGGATCCAAAGTCCCGCGCCTTACCGCTTGGCCACGCCCCACCAGCCGTCGGAGGTCAGCTCGACACCCCGATCCTCACGCCACCAGTCGCCGACCGCTTGTCGTCAAGTCAGTGGGGTGCCTTACGCGTGGGCCCACGGATACCGTACGAATCAGTAAGTGTAGCGGAATCAACGGCTATTGGGCAAGTCGCGGCCGCGCCGCGCGCTCGTACTCGGGGCGCGAGAGCGTCCGGGTCAGCAGGACGCGCCACCCCGGACGCCTCACGGTGGCGGCCGCCGCAGCCGCCGTGGCACGCGTCCGAAAAAGCCCGTAAATGGCCGAGCCGCTTCCCGACATCGAGGCCCCGACGGCCCCCGCCTGCCGGAGCTGCAGCTTGACCTGCGCCAGTTCCGGGTGGCGCCGCGCGACTGGCCCTTCCAGGTCATTGATCATCTGCGCCGCACGGCTCGGCCACGGGACCGGCAGGACCTGGAGGTCCCTCGGACCCTCGTCGCGGAGCCCCGAGGCCCGCTCTTCGTCGTACCAGGCGTAGGCCTCTGCGGTGGACACGCCGAACGAGGGGATCAACAGGACCACGAAGTGGCGCGGCAGGTCCACCAGCGGATAGATCTCCTCGCCGCGGCCGAGCCCCAGCGCCGTGCCTCCCCAGAGAAAGAACGGCACGTCGGCGCCGAGCCCCGCCGCCAGGTCGCGCAGGAGGTGAATGTCCAGGGTGTGCCGACCCGCAATCCAGTGCCGCGCGAGCGCCACGAGCGCCGCGGCCCCGTCGGCGCTGCCGCCGCCGAGCCCTGACTGCACCGGGATCTGCTTGTCGAGCGTCACGACCGTGTCACGCGGCTCGCCGGGATAGCCGATCGCCTTCCAGAGCGAGCGGGCCGCCTGCCAGACGAGATTCGTTTCATCGCGCGGTACGTGCGGATTGCGGCAGCGCAGGGCGAACTCTCCTTTTCGCGCGCGGCACGCGAGCACGTCGTGCAGTTCCAGTGACTGGAACACGGTGCGCAGCTCGTGAAAGCCGTCCGCGCGGGTGCCCAGCACGCGCAGATCGAGGTTGATCTTCGCGTGCGCGCGCGCATGGACGAGGCGAGCGCGTTTCACCGCTTCTCTCCCAACGGCCCCGCCTCGCGCAGCTCCGCCAGCGTCAGGGGGTCCGCATCGGCAGGGATCTCCACCGCGAACGCCTCGGGACCGAGGTCCACATTCGTCTCGAGCTGCGATACCCGCATCGCCACCTCTGCGACCACGTCGCTTCCCTGGCCAGGCACGATGAGCGTGACCCGGGCCGGAAACGTGGGACCGAGCTCGTCGTACCTGATGGTGAGGCCTCCCCGTGACGCGGACCTCACGCGCCATCGCCCGCCTTCGCGGCGCATCGCAACCTCGCCGGACGCGGTGGTCACCGACGCCCAGTCGTTTCCGGCGGTGCGACTGCCGGACGGATCAGCGGGCGGGAGCCCGCATCCGCTGATCGCCGCGATGAGCCCCGCCGGATCGATCCGCACGCCCGCCAGTGCCTCGACGATCTCGTCCGGACGTCCGTGCCGCAGCACGCGGTTATCCCGCGGCAGGAGCAGCGTGGCGTTCTCCTGCGTCGAGACGAGGATGAACGCCGGCGGCCCGAACGGCGCGATCCCTTCGATGCGGACGGCGTCTGGCGCAACGAGCCCCACGAGGGCGCGCCCGCGGATTCGCGTTCGCCCGGCGCGCCCCGACAGTCCCAGCTCCGCGGTGACGCTCCGCACCCGCGTGCAACCCGCGGTGGCTTCCTCGTAGGCGCCCGTGAAGTTGGTGAGCGGCGGGCCGGTCATCTCGGGCACCTTGAGCTTCGGTGCGCATGCGGTGAGCAGCGCAAGCAGCGCCACCACCGTCGCCGTCGGGACGATTTGGTAACATCTCGGCAGAGGTGTCCGGATGGCGGTGGACAAGGAACTACTCGACATTCTCGCGTGCCCGGTCTGCAAGACGAAGGTGGAGCTGGTGAAGGACGGCACCGCCCTGAAGTGCGCGACCTGCAAACGGGTGTATCCGATCAAGGACGACATCCCGGTCATGCTGGTGGACGAAGCGACGGTCGAACCCTGAGCGCCCCCTCCGCGGCCGCGATGACGCGCGCCGGCGTAATGCCTTCCATGCAGATGTTGCGGCGGCAGACCCTCATCATGGGCGTGCCGTAGCACGGCGCGCAGGCGACCGGCTCGCGGACGATCTCCACCCATCCGAGCGTGGACACGGGCCGCGTCTGTTCCAGGATGCCCGGCCCCCAGAGCACGATGAGCGGCGTACCGACCGCCGCCGCGATGTGAGCGGGGCCCGAGTCCACCGATATCAGCAGGTCGAGATTCCGGACGAGCGCCACCGTCGCGCCGAGCGTCAGCCGGCCTGCCAAATCGAAAACTCCGTCGCTCGGCAACATGAAGGCGAGCCGCTCGACGGCCGGCCGGTCTTCTGCGGCGCCGGTGAGCACGACGGTCGCGCCACGCTCCCGCAGCGACCTGGCAACCGACGCGAAGTTCTCGAGCGCCCAGCCGCGCAGCCGCCGCTCCTGGTCCTTCTTGCGGCGCGCGGGCCCGTAGCCGACGTGCAGGCCGACGAGGGCGCCGCCGCGTCCGCGGCGGAGCGTGGCGATCGTGTCGCCGATCTCCTCGCCCGGCGTGACGAGCATCTGCCACGAGCGTCGATCGTAGTCGTCGAAGCCGGCGGCCCGGAGATTGTTGGCGATGCTGTGGAGGGCCGGGTCGAACGGGATCTCGCGGAAGCCGGCGATGCGCGGCACGCCTGCGCGCTCGACGAGCTCGTAGTAGCCACGGCCATGCTCGAGGACGATGGCCTGATCGTAGCGCGCCCGCCGGAGCTGCCGCGCCAGCGCGAGCTTCTCGGGCGAGAGCCAGTACGGCCAGTTGCGCTGCCGCAGGCCGAGGACCGCGGACATCCCCGGCACGCCGCGAAGCAGCGGGACCGCCGCGCGGCTGGCGAGGAAGTCGATCCGCGCATCGGGATACCGCTCCGCCAGCGCCGGCACGACCGGCGTGGCCATGAGCGTGTCCCCGAGGGCGCCCGCGCGTACGACGAGAATCCGGCGCACTGCCGACTATAATAGAGCGTTCCGATGTCCAGCCTTACGCTCACGGCGGGCGAGTCGCCGCGCGATCGTCTCGAGTATGGCGCGCTGATCGCGCTGCTCGGCTTCGCGGCCGCCCTGCAGTTGTCGATCGCCGCGGCGGACATCCTCCTCGCCCTGTGCCTCACGCTGTGGGCGGCGTCGCTCGTCAAGCGGCACGAGCGTCCGGCGTTCCCCGGCATGTTCTGGCCCCTGGTCGCCTACGCCGGTTTCACGCTGGTGTCTGCGGCGTTCTCGATCGATCCGCGCGCGAGTTTCATCGACTCGCGGCAGCTGCTGCTGCTCCTCATCGTGCCGGCCGTCTATCGGCTCGCCGAGGGGACGCGCGCGCTCCGCGTGGCGGACGTGCTCATCACCGTCGGCGGCGTCAGCGCCATCGCGGGGGTCGTGCAGTACGGCATCCTCGACTTCGACACGCTCGGCCGGCGGCCGCAGGGGGCGATGGGTCACTACATGACCTACTCGGGCCTCCTGATGCTCGTGGTCGTCACGGCGACCGCGCGGCTGCTCTTCCGACGGTCCGACCGCATCTGGACCGCGCTCGTCATGCCGGCGCTCCTCGTCGCGCTGAGCCTGACGCTCACCCGCAGCGCCTGGGTCGGGACGTTCGTCGGGCTGGCGGTGCTCTTCTCGCTGCGCGACTTCCGGATGATCGCGGTGCTGCCGATCGTCGCCGCGCTGTTCGTCGCGCTCGCGCCTGCGACCGTCACCGACCGCGTGTACTCGATGTTCGACGTGAACGACCCGTCGAACCGCGACCGCGTCGCCATGGTGCGGTCCGGCGCGCGCATGGTGCAGGATCGGCCGCTCACCGGGGTCGGGCCGAACATGATCCCGCGCGTGTACGCCGAGTACCGCGATGCCTCCGCCGTCAACGCCATGAACCCGCACCTCCACAACGTGCCGCTCCAGATCGCGGCCGAGCGCGGGCTGCCGGCGCTTGCCGCCTGGGTGTGGTTCCTCGTCGTCGCCGTCCGCGATCTGTGGCGCCGCTTCCGGGCGACCGACATGCCGTCGCTCGCCGCGGGAGCGCTCGCCGCGCTCGCGAGCATGCTCGCCGCGGGGTTCTTCGAGTACAACTTCGGCGACTCAGAGTTCCTGATGCTGCTCCTCGTCCTCGTCACGCTTCCCTACGCGGCCGACCGCGCGCGCGCGGCCGTGGAGGCACCTGCGCCGCACCCCGCGCGGCAATGAACCACGCCGCCGCCCGACAGCTCGTTTCACGCCTGAGCGGACGCCCGATCCTGATCGTTGGCGACGTCATGCTCGATCAGTTCCTGTTCGGCCACGTTGAACGCATCTCGCCGGAGGCGCCCGTGCCGGTCGTGCGCTTCGAGCGTGAGGAGTACCGCCTCGGCGGCGCGGCCAACGTCGCGCACAACATCCGCGCCCTCGGGGCGCAACCGCTGTTGACCGGGGTGGTGGGCGCCGACGACGCGGCGGCCCGGCTCGCGGCGGAGCTCGCCCGCCTCGAGATCTCGTCGGAGGGGGTGATCTCGTCCGCCGACCGGATCACGACGCGCAAGCTGCGCGTGGTGACCCGCCGCAACCAGCAGGTCTCGCGGATCGACTACGAGACGGACGGCACGATCGCGGAGGAGGCGGAGCGGGCCATGCTCGAATACGTCGAGCGCCACGTGTCGATCGCATCCGTCGTCGTGATCTCCGACTATCTCAAAGGTGTCGTCTCGCGGAGACTGGCGGCGCGCACGATCGAGCTCGCCGCGCACCTGGACGTGCCGGTCCTCGTCGATCCCAAGGTGCCGCACGTGGATTACTACGCGGGCGCGACGCTCGTGACGCCGAATCACTACGAGGCGGAGGCGGTGGCGCTGATGCGGATCCGGACCGCCGAGGACGCGCGCGCCGCGGCGAAGGCGTTCAGGGACCGCGCGCGGTGCGCCGGCGTGCTGATCACGCGCGGCGAGCACGGCATGTGGCTGCTCGACGACGAGCGCGACTACGAGCTGCCCGCGACCGCCCGGGAGGTGTCGGACGTCACCGGCGCGGGAGACACGGTGATTGCGACGATCGCCTCCGCCCTCGCGGCGGACGCTTCCGTCCCGGACGCCGCCTGGCTCGCCAACCGCGCTGCGGGCATCGTGGTCGGGAAGTTCGGGGCGGCCGTCGTCACGCCGGAAGAACTGCTCGCGGCCATCTGAAAGGGCGCACTGTGCTGCGCCGCGCCCACATCAAGGACACCGGTTCGTGATCAGCACGACCTCCGGCAGTTCCTCGCGGGCGAGCAGCGTGTTCAGCTTCACGTCGAAGAACGGACGCCGATCGACCACGCAGACCGGGACCGGCATCTCGCCGCGCAGCGCCTCGTACTCCGTCGTCCTCAGCACGAGATAGAACTCCCTGGCGTCGCCGAGCTTGTTGATCAGCGCCTCCGGGTCGTCGAAGACCTGATCGACGTGCCGGCGCAGGTAGAAGACCATGCTGGGCAGGGCCACGTTGTAGTGCACGACGGCGGCGTCCTCGGCTGCCCGCGCGCGGATGGCCTCGCTCAGCGGCGGCACCGGCTTGTATCGCTCGAACGACGGGAGCGTCCACAGCACGAAGATCCAGTTGAGGAGCGCAAGGCAGCCGGCGATGGTGAACGCAGCGGCGAACAGCCGGCGCCGGACGGCGAGCGTCGCGGCAGCGGCACCGGCGATGCCGGCGGCGACGACGATGGGTAGGACGCCATCCACCTGGTAGACGTGCCCTCCCCCGCCGAACATCCGCCGCACGAACGCCGCCGCGACGATGAGGAGGACGCCGGCAAGCGCGAGCATCCAGCGCGTCAGGCGCGTGCCGCGATCCCCGTCGCCCAGGAGGTCCCCCGCCAGCGCCGCCACGGCAACGACGATTGGAAAGATGTACAGGTCCTGCTTGGTCGCGGAGAGGGTGAAAAAGCCGACGATGACGAGGATCCAGGCCCAGAGCAGGAGCCGGAGATCGGTGCCTGGCGCCAATTGTCCTCGGTTCCGGACAATTGGCGCCAGGCACCGTACTGCCGCAGCCACCAGCAGAAGCGACCACGGGAACATGTCGCCGAACACCACCGGCGGGTAGAACAGCACGCCGCGGGAGGGGGCGACCGCGTCGGCGTAGCGCGCGACGTTCTCCCCCCAGAAGAACCCGACGATGTGCTCCCAGCCGTGCTGCACGTAGAGGGCCCCGTACCAGGGCGCGACAATGGCGAGCACCACGATCGCGCCAGTCAGCAAGCGCATGCGGCGCAGGTCGCCGAGCCGGCGCTGTACGGCGAGGTAGACTCCGAACACGAGCGCGGGCAGCACGATCGCCACGGGCCCCTTCGTCAAGGTCCCGAGACCCGCTGCGACGTACATCAACAGGAGATAGCGATCGCGCCGCTCGGGGTACCGCTCGGCCAGCACGAAGGCGAGCAGCGTCAACCCCAGGAACATCGTGACCCACATGTCGATGAAGATGCGCCGCGCGAACATCAGCACGCGCGGACTCGTGGCGAGCGCAATCGCGCTCCACAGCCCCGCCTCGCTCGACTTCAGCGCGCGCCCGATGCCGAACGCCGCCGCCATCAGCACGAACGCGGACAGCGCGATCGGGATCCGTTCTACCGCGACGGACACGCCAAACAGGTGGTAGAAGGCGGCGACCACCCAGTAACTCAAGACCGGCTTGTTGAACCGCGGCAGGTAGTTGAACGACGGGTTGATGAAGTCTCCCGCCTCGATCATCTCGCGCGGCGTCTCGACGTAGAACGCCTCGTTCGCGTCCCAGATCGAGGAATCGCCGAGGCCGACGAGATACGGAAGGGCGGCGGCCGCGAGCAGCGCGACGAGGAGCCGTGTGCGGGTCATTCAGTGCCTGAAGTGCCGGATGCCCGTGAGCACCATCGCGAGGTCGTGCTCGTCGGCGGCCGCGATCACCTCCGGGTCGCGGACCGATCCTCCGGGCTGCACGACCGCGGTCGCGCCCGCTTCGGCGATCGCGTCCAGGCCGTCACGGAACGGAAAGAACGCGTCGGAGGCAGCGACGGAGCCCGGCAGGGCGCCGCCAGCCTTCATCACGGCAACCTTGACCGCGTCCACGCGGCTCATCTGCCCCGCGCCAATGGCGAGCGTCCGGTTACGGCCGGTGAAGACGACCGCGTTCGACTTGACGTGCGCGCAGACCCGCCACGCGAAACGCAGCGCCTCCCACTCGACGAAGGAAGGCGTCCGCTTCGTCACGACCTTGAGTCCGTCGGCCGGCCACGCGGCGCGCGCCTCCTCGACGCTATCGCGCTCCTGCACGAGCACCCCGCCCAGGATCGATCGCAGGTCGCGCACGCGGTGCGCCGTGAACGCCCTGAAGTCGGCTTCCAGCACGCGCAGGTTGGCTTTCTTTGCCAGAACCGGCCGCGCGTCCTCGAGCACGGCGGGCGCGACCACCGCTTCCAGAAACGTGGAGGTGAGCGCCTTCGCCGTCTCGCCGTCCAGCGGCCGATTGAGCCCCACGATCCCCCCGAACGCGGAGAGCGGATCCGCCTCGCGCGCGCGTACGTATGCCTCGGCAATGGTGGCCCCCGTCGCGACGCCGCACGGGTTCGTGTGCTTGATCACGCACGCGGCCGGCTCGCCGAACTCCAGCGCGATGCGCGCGGCCGCGTCGAGATCCAGCAGGTTCGTGTACGACAGCTCCTTGCCCTGCAGCACGCTCGCCGTGGCGAACCCCGCCTTCAGGTCCTGCCGGTACCACGCGGCGGGCTGGTGCGGGTTCTCGCCGTACCGCAGCGGTCGCACCCGCGCGAGCCCCACGCGCATTGCCGCGGGCAGCGTCCCTTTTTCGATGGCAACACTCCGCGTGAACCGCCCCTCGCGAACGTCGATGGCCGCCATCGTCGCGGCGATCGTGTCGTCGTACGCCGCGGTGTGCGCGAACGCCTTGCGCGCCAGCTCCAGGCGGAACTCCTGCGTCGCGCCCCCCTCGCGCGCGAGTTCCTGCAGCACTCGCCGGTAATCCGCCGGATCGACGACGACCAGCACGTCCTGGAAGTTCTTGGCCGCCGAGCGGAGCATCGAAGGGCCGCCGATGTCGATCTCCTCGATGAGCGCGGGCACGTCGACGTCGGCGCGCGCCGCCGCCGCGGCAAACGGATACAGGTTGACCACGACGAGGTCGATCGGCGTGATCCCGTGCGCCGCGATCGTCTGCATGTCGTCCGGGCGGTGCCGCCGGGCGAGGATGGCGCCGTGAACGGCGGGGTGCAGGGTCTTGACGCGCCCGTCCAGCATCTCCGGCACGCGAGTCACGTCGGCAATCGGCACGACGGCAAGCCCGGCCTCTCGGAGCAGGCGGGCGGTCCCGCCGGTGGACACGAGCTCGACCGTAAGCGCCGCGAGGCCCCGGGCCAGGTCCACCAAACCTGTTTTATCGGAAACACTTAAGAGTGCACGCATGTATTGACAATCCCTGAGCTAACTGCGAATATCTTAGTGTCGCTGGGCGGGCCAGCGCAGTACGACGAGGCCGCGTACTCGCGGTCTTTTTTTTTGGGCCCCGGGCCGTTCAAGGCGGCCGGGAAAATCGGCGCGGCACAAATGGCCGCGTCTGCAAGACAGGACAAGCACGATGCGCATCACAGGCAAGGTCAAGTGGTTCAACAACGCCAAGGGTTACGGTTTCATCGAGCGTGAGGGGGGCAGCGACGTCTTCGTCCACTTCTCCGCGGTCCAGGGAAACGGGTACCGGACGCTCGAAGAAGGCGAGACGGTTGAGTTCGAAATCGTTGACGGCCCCAAGGGCCCGCAGGCCGGCAACGTCACCAAGGCGAGCTAGCATTCGCACGTTCCGGCTTCGGCCGGACCTGCTCAGGCCGGGGCGCTCACGCGCTCCGGCCTTTTTCGTTTTTCAGGACTGCTTCTTCCCTTTCACTCCGCGCGCCGTGAAGCTGACCTTGCCGTCCTTCACGGCAACACGGAACGCGACTTCTTCATTGCCCCCGCCCTTCAGGCGTTTCACCTGTTCCTTCACGAGCGCCGTGAACTTGTGGAAGGGCACGACGTCATCCCCCGCCTGCCGGCGCGCGTCCATCAGCGAGTCGTAGAGGGAGTGGAGCTTGTCCATCTCCCGCGAGGGATCGTGCATCGACGTCGCGAACACGACCTTCGGCTCGGCCTTCTCCGGCTCCTCTGCCTTCTTCGGCTCCGCGGCCGGCGGCTGCGGGAGCCCGAACGGCCCGGGGCGTCCCTCCTCCCGCGCGCGCAGACCGCGGTCCCAGAGGTCCGCGAAGGTGACGAAGCGCGTCTGCAGCGTGTTGAAGCGGAAGCGATCGATCGATGTCTGGATCTGCCCGCGCTCCCAGCGCTTGATGATCGACTCGACGCGCGCGCGGGTCTCCCACGGCGGCCGCGGGAGGCGGCCGGCGAAAAACATGTTGTACTCGGCTTCGAGTTTTTTCAGCTCCGCTTCCAGCAGCTTGAGGTCCCGCTGGATGTCGTTCGGCTCCGGCATGGCTCAGCGGATCAGGAACCACACGAGCGGCAGCCAGAGCTCCCGCGCGTACGGCACCGGGCGGTCGTCGATCAGCACCTCGGTGCGATCGTCGTTCCCGACGATCTCGAAAAGATCGCGGAGCTTCAGCGCGTCGCTCGGCAGGAAACGCGCACGGTGACGGAGCGCCGTGCCCCGGCCGGTTTCCTTGTACTCGGCGCTGTGTCTGGCGATCTCGAGCGCGCGCGCGTAGTCCGCGCCTTCGAGCTGCGAAAACACGACGGTGATCGAGAACGGACCGGGTGGAATTCCGAAGAGCACCTCTCGGAGATCGGGATCGAGCGCGGCCAGCTCCTCGTCGGTCGGCTGTTCCGGCAGCTCGACGTACGGCCAGAACCGCTCCAGTGGACGCGTCGCTGGGCGCTCGCTGCCGGATGTATCGGCCGCCCGGTCGCTTGTCGGCACGTCGGTCATCGTCGCGTGAGGCGGTTGAATGATGTGGTGGCGGATTGGCCGATGGTATCCTGAATCCGCCTCGAATGCCAGATTACCGCGCGATCCCGTCGATCGAACAGCTCCGGCAGCGCCCGGGCGTGCGCGCGCTCGAGGCGCGCTACGGGCGCGCGCTCGTCGTCGACGCGCTGCGCGCGGAAACGGACGACCTGCGTCGCGCGGTCGCGACGGAGTCGGCCAACGCGCCGGTTGACGCCGAGCAGGCGGCGGCGCGGATCGAGCCGAAGCTGGCCGACCGCCTGACGGCACTCGCCGGACCCTCGCTGCGCCGGGTCATCAACGCGACGGGCGTCGTCGTACACACGAACCTCGGCCGCGCGCCGCTCTCCCGCGCGGCGGCGCAACGCGTGATGGAGGTGGCCACCGGTTACTCGAACCTCGAGTACGACCTCGAGGCGGGCGCGCGGGGCACGCGCGATACCCACGCCGAGCGGCTGATCTGCCGGCTGATCGGCGCGGAGGCCGCCGTCGTGGCCAACAACAACGCGGCGGCCACGATGCTGGTGCTCGCGGCGCTCGCCGCTGGACGCGAGGTCATCGTTTCGCGCGGAGAACTGGTGGAGATCGGCGGCGGGTTCCGCGTGCCGGACGTCCTCGCCCAGTCGGGCGCGTCCCTGCGCGAGGTGGGCACGACGAACCGGACCCGGGCGTCAGACTACGCCGCCGCGATCGGGGACCGCACCGGTCTCATCCTGCGCGTGCACCTGTCCAACTTCGAGATGCGCGGCTTCACGGCACGGCCGACGCTGGAAGAACTCGTCGATCTCGGCCGCCGGTTCAGCATTCCGGTGGCGGAGGATCTGGGAAGCGGCTATCTGGGGTCAGCCTTCGGTTCGGATGTGCCCGGCGAACCGGATGCCGCCCGCAGTGTCGCTGCGGGCGCGGACGTGGTCTGCTTCAGTGGAGACAAGCTGCTCGGCGGACCGCAGGCGGGCATCATCGCCGGGCGGCGCGAGCCGCTTACGCGGATTCGGAAGCACCCGCTGATGCGCGCGCTGCGCGTGGACAAGATGACCTACGCGGCGCTCGAAGGGACCCTCGAGGCGTATGCGATCGACCGCGCGAGGGACGAGATCCCCGTCGCGCGGATGATCGCGATGACGCGGGACCACATCTCCGCGCGCGCGTCGGCGATGGCCGACGGGCTGCGTCGCGCCGGCTACCGCACCGAGGTGCGCGATGGGGTATCGACGATCGGGGGCGGCAGCGCGCCTGGCTCGGAGCTGCCGACGGTGCTCGTCGTCATCGCGCGCGAGGGTCTCACGCCGGACGCGCTCTACTCGGGACTGCGGCACGCGCGCCCGCCCGTGATCGCTCGAATCGAGCGCGACGCGGTCGTGCTCGATCTGCGGACGGTCCTGCCCGAGGACGACAACCTGCTGCTCGCCGCGCTCACGCAATCATGACCGGCCCGACCGTCATCTGCCCGATCGACTTTTCCGAGCACTCCAGGATGGCGCTGCGGCTGGCCCGGGCGGTGACCGATCGGTTCGCGGGCCGGCTCGTGATCCTCCACGTCAACGATCCACTGCTGGCGGCGGCCGCCTCGACCCACGAGATGGACCTGCAGAAAGAGGCGGAGGAAGAACTCCAGGCCATTCTTGCCGGCGAGCCCCGTGGGATCCCTTCCCCGCCGCCCACGATGGTGGTCAGAAAGGGAGACGCGGCGGAGGAGATTCTCGGCCTGGCCGCGCGCGAGGGCGCGGATCTGATCGTGATGGGCACGCACGGGCTCACCGGGTACCGCAAGCTGTTCTTCGGTTCGACCACCGAGAGGGTGCTGCGCCAGACTCGAGTCCCGGTGGTTGCGGTGCCGCTTCGGCCGGAGCTCGCCATTCCAGGGGGAGGAAGCTCGCTCAACGGCTGGGGCCCCGTGATCGCCCCCGTCGATTTCAGCGATGCGTCGGCGCGGAGCGCGCACGTGGCAGCGGGCATCGGCGCCACCCTCAAGGCGCCCGTCGTGCTCGTCCACGTTACCCGGCCGGTGGTCGCCCACGATCGCTGGCGCGATCGCGCGGAGGCCGCGACCGACGCCAGCACGGCGGAGGGGGTCCACGCGTTGGAAGCGCTCGCGGCGTCGCTGCGCGCGCGCTTGCGGGTCGAGACCACGGTTCTCGGCGGCGAGCCAGCGGAGGAAATCGCCAGGCTCGCGATCCGGCGCAAGGCGTCGCTGATCGTGATGGGGCTGCGGGGCGCCGGCGGGCTCTTCGCGCCGGCCGTGGGCTCCACCGCCTACCGCGTGCTTACGCTGGCGCCGGTCCCCGTCCTCGCCATTCCGACAGAGTTCGAGGTGCCGGCGAACTGGCCGGGGTAACCGCAGAGGCCGCAGGGAACGCAGAGCGCGGGGGGCCCGACGAATCGGGCCAGCCGGCCGGGGCGGATTCTCCGCCTCCCCCGCGCGCTCCGCGGTTCCGAAGGGCTAGAAGATCGTGCTGACCGACGAAAGCGCGATCTCGAGGAGCCGGGTGGGCAGCACGCCGAGGTAGAACACGCCGACCATCGCGATCGCCAGGGCGGCCATGCCCGCGCGAGACACCACCGGCAAGGGCGCGGCTTCCGGCCCCTCCGTCATGAACATCATCACGACGATTCGCAGGTAGTAGAACACGGAGACCACGCTCGTCAGCACGCCGATGATCGCCAGCCAGTAATACCCTTCCGAGACGGCGGCGGAGAAGACATACCACTTGCCGATGAAACCGGCCATCGGCGGGAAGCCGCCGAGGGACAGCAAGAACACCGTCATGAGCGCCGCGAGGCCGGGGCGGCGATTGAACAGCCCCGCGAAATCGCGGATGTCGTCGTGGCGGTTGTCGCGCGTGCCGAGCACGGCGATCACGCCGAACGCGCCGAGGTTCGTGACCGCGTACGCCGCCAGGTAGAACAGCACGGCCGCCTTCCCCGCCGTGTTGGCGGCGACGAGGCCGACGAGCACGTACCCGGCGTGCGCAATGCTCGAGTACGCGAGCATCCGCTTGACGTTGCTCTGCACCACGCCGACCACCGTGCCGATGATCATCGTGGCCACGGCGATGGCCCAGAGCATCGGCACCCAGTCGCCGCGCATCGGCTCGAACGCCGAGAGAAACACGCGCACGAACGCGGCAAAGGCGGCGGCCTTGACGCCGGTGGACATGAAACCGGTCACCACCGTGGGCGCCCCTTCATAGGCGTCCGGCGTCCACATGTGGAACGGCACCGCCGAGACTTTGAAGGCGAAGCCGACGAGCAGGAGCCCGACGGCGAGCACGGTCAGAATGCCCGGCTGCATCGATCGCGCCGCCAGCTCCATCCCGACGGTCTCGAGGCGCGTGCTGCCGGTGATGACGAACGTGAACGCGATGCCGTAGAGGAAGAACGCCGACGAGAACGACCCGAGCAGGAAGTACTTGAAGGCCGCTTCCGCCCCGACGGCGCTCGCGCGCCGGATGCCGGTCAGCACGTACACCGCGAGCGAGAGGATCTCGAGCGCCAGGAAGATGACCAGCAAGTCCGTCGCCGCCGCCATCATCATCATGCCGGCAATCGAAAACAGGGTCAGCGCGTAGTACTCACCCTGCGGCAGCCGCTCGCGTTCGACCGACTGGCCCGACAGCATGATCGTCAGCACGCCGACCGCTACCAGCACCAGGTTGAAGAACAGCGCGAAGTTGTCCGCCCGGATCACCCCGAACCCGGCGGCGTCCCTGTTCCACAGGAAAATCGACGATGCCGCGGCGCCGAAGAGGCCGATCAGCCCGAGGCCGCCGATCGGCATGCTCTCTCCGGGGCGCCTGAAGGCTTCGGCCACCATCGCGGCGCACGCCGAGAGCGAGACGATGAGGATCGGGATGATCGCCGGGAAATCAGTCGACACCAGGTGCACCTTGAACGGGGTCAGACCCTATCTTCTCGCCGGACTGGCGGAAAATGGGGTCTGACCCCATTTTCACCACGGCCGGCTGGCGGTTCGTCACGCGCTCGACGACGCGGGTGACCGACGGCTCCATGGCGCGCAGGAACGGCGCGGGCAGGATCCCCATCAGCAGGCACAGCGCGACCACGGGCGCCAGGATCGTCCACTCGCGCGTCGACAAGTCTTTCAGCCGGCCGTTTTCCTCCTTGGTGACCGCCCCGTAGTTGACCCGCTGGAACATCCAGAGCATGTAGACAGCCGACAGGATCACGCCGGTTGCGGCAACGATCGCGTACCGCGGATCCCATCGCCATGCGCCGACGAGAATCAGGAACTCGCCGATGAACCCGTTGGTCGCGGGCATGGCGATCGAGGCGAGCGTGATGATCATGAACGCGCCGACGAGTTGCGGGATCACCTTCTTCAGCCCGCCGAACTCCGTGATGAGGCGCGTGTGCCGCCGGTCGGCGAGCATGCCGACCACGAGGAAGAGGCCGCCGGTGCTCACGCCGTGGTTGATCATCTGGTACACCGCGCCCTGCATACCCTGGACGTTCAGGGCGCAGATGCCGAGCACGACGAAACCGAGGTGGCTGACGCTGGAGTACGCGACCAGCTTCTTCATGTCCGGCTGCACCATGGCCACCAGCGCGCCGTACACGATGCCGACGACGGCGAGCATCGCCAGGTAGGGCGCGAACTCGGCGGCGACCTCCGGGAACAGCGGGAACGAAAAGCGCACCAGGCCGTAGGTGCCCATCTTCAGCAGGACGCCGGCGAGGATGACCGATCCGGCGGTGGGCGCCTCGACGTGCGCGTCGGGCAGCCACGTGTGGAACGGGAACAGCGGGACCTTGATCGCGAACGCGAGCGTGAACGCCAGGAAGAACCAGGACGCGAGGTTCCGCGGGACGTCCAGCTCGTAGAGCGCGAGCAGATCGAAGCTGTACGATCCGGTCGCCGTGCTGTGAAGGTACGCGAGGCCGATGATCGCGATGAGCATCAGCACGCTGCCCGCCATCGTGTAGAGGATGAACTTCACGGCCGCGTACACGCGCCGCTCGTAGCCCCAGATGCCGATGAGGAAGTACATCGGCACGAGCATCGCGTCCCAGAAGATGTAGAAGAGGAACAGGTCGAGCGACGCGAATACGCCCAGCATGCCGGTCTCGAGCGCCAGCATGAAGAAGTTGAACTCGCGCGTCCGCTTCGTGACCGAGCCCCACGACGAGAGCAGCGACACGGGCGTCAGGAACCCGGTGAGAACGATGAGCAGCAGGCTGATGCCGTCCACTCCCAGGTGGTACGAAATGCCGAAGTCGCGGATCCACTCGCGTTGCTCGAGAAACTGGAACTCGGCGGCGCCGGCCGACACATCGAAGCGCAGCCACAGCAGGAGCGTCAGCGCAAACACGGCGAGCGAAACAAGGAGCGAGAACCACCGCACGAGCGCGTCGCGGCGTCCCTCCCGGTCGCCCAGCAGCAGCGCCACCACGCCCCCCGCGAGCGGCAGAAACACGATCAGCGACAGCATCGTCATTCGCCTACCACCACAGGTAGTACCCCAGGATCGCGACGACCCCGAGGAACAATGATGCGGCGTAGGTCCGCATCGATCCGGTCTGCAGCCGGCGCAGCACGGCGCTGCTGCCCCGGATGACGGCGCCGGCCCCGTTCACCGTGCCATCGATCAGGCCGGCATCGATCCCGCGCCAGAGCGCCACGGTCGAGATCCGCTTGATCGGCTGCACGAGGACCGCGTCGTAGATCTCATCCACGTAGTACTTGTTCAGCAGCACGCGATACGGGCCCGGCAGCGCGCGCGCGACCGCATCGGCGCGGTCGCGCCGCTTCAGGAAGAAGAAGGTCGCGAGCCCGATGCCGAAGAGCGCGATGCCGCTCGAGATGCCCATGAGGGTCAGCTCGGTGCCCTCGTCGACGCCGGCCGCCGCAGGTTCACCCGCCGCGTTCCCATGCGCGCCCGTCTGTTCGGGGTGCGCGTCGGCCGCGGTGTCCGCCTCGAGGCGGACGCTTCGTTCCCGCTCGCTCACCTCGAACGACGGCTCGAGGAAGCGTTCGATGTGATTGCCGCCGCCGAGCGCGTGCGGCACACCAACGTAGCCGGCCACGACCGACCCGACCGCGAGCAGGATCAGCGGAATCGCCATCGAGGGTGGGGCATCATGCAGGTGCCCGTGGGCGCCGTGCGCGGCGGCGTGACCGTGACCTCCGCCGTGCGCGGAAGGGGACGGCGCTCCCGCTCGCGTGACCGACGCCGAAGGCGAAGGCCCGTGGAAGGCCAGATACACCAGCCGGAACATGTAGATCGCCGTCAGCAGCGACGTGACGACGCCGACCGTCCACAACACGCGGTGCCCGCCCGCGAACGTGCGGAACAGGATCTCGTCCTTGCTGAAGAACCCGGACAGGAGCGGCACGCCGGCGATCGCGAGCGCGCCAATGAGAAACGTCCAGTACGTCACGGGCAGATCGCGCTTCAACCCGCCCATGTTGCGCAGATCCTGCTCCCCCGCCAGCGCGTGGATGACCGCGCCGGAGCCGAGGAACAATAATGCCTTGAAGAACGCGTGCGTGTAGAGGTGGAAGATGCCCGCGGCGAAGGCGCCCACCCCCATCGCCAGGAACATGAACCCGAGTTGCGAGACCGTCGAGTACGCGAGGACGCGCTTGATGTCGTTCTGCACGAGGCCGATCGTGCCCGCCATCAGCGCGGTCGCGATGCCCACGACCGCGACGACCTCCATCGTGATCGGCGCGTGGCTGAACAGCACCGCGTTGCGGCCGATCATGTACACACCGGCGGTCACCATCGTGGCCGCGTGAATCAGCGCGGAGACAGGGGTGGGACCCTCCATCGCGTCCGGCAGCCAGACGTACAGGGGGATCTGCGCGGACTTGCCGGTCGCGCCGAGGAACAGCAGAAGCGTGGCGAGAGTAATCGTTCCCACCGCCGCCTCCGGCGCCCAGCGCGACGACGCGGCCGCGACCTCCTGGAAGTCGAGCGTCCCGAACGTCGTGAAGATCAGCACCATCGCGAGGAGGAAGCCGAAGTCGCCGATGCGGTTGACGACGAATGCTTTCTTCCCCGCGTCGGACGCGGTCTGCTTCTGAAACCAGAAGCCGATCAGCAGGTACGAGCACAGCCCAACCCCCTCCCAGCCCACGAACATGACCGGGAAGTTCGCGCCGAGCACCAGGACGAGCATGAAGGCGGCGAACAGGTTCAGGTAGGAGAAGTAGCGCGCGTACTCGGAGTCGGTTTCCTCGTGCATGTACCCGATCGAGTACAGGTGGATGAGCGACCCGACGCCGGTGACGACGAGGATCATGACGCCGCCGAGCGGATCCAGCCGCAGCGAGAACGGCACCTGCAGATCCCCGGACGGGATCCACGTGAACAGGGTCTCGACGACGGCGCCGTGCGACGCCATCTGCTGGAACGCCCACAGCGACACGCCGAACGACACGAACATCAGGCCGGTTGCCAGCCCGCCCGAGACGGCCTTCGGGAGACGGCGCCCCAGCGACGCGTTGACGACGAAGCCGATCAGCGGAAGAAGAAAAATCGCGCTCAACAAGGCGTCAGTATTCTCCAATGCTCGCGGGGCCCCGCCCCCGCTCGCGCGCGCTCGGCGGCCGCTCGCTCTCCGCTCGCGGCTCCCCTCCGGCGCCTCGCGCGGGGCGCAGGCGCTACCATTTCAGCTCCGAAAACGCATCCGGGCTCAGCGTCTCGCGGTGGCGGAAGAGCGCAATCACGAGCGCGAGCCCGACGGCCGCCTCGGCGGCCGCCACCGTCATCACGAAGAACACGATGATCTGACCGTCCACCGACCCCAGCGAGCGCCCCGCTGCGACGAACGTCAGGTTCACGGCGTTCAGCATGATCTCGATCGACAGCAGGATCGTGATCAAGTTGCGCCGCAGGAACACGCCGGCGGTGCCGATCGAGAACAGGACCGCCGACAGAATCAGGTAGTGGTTCAGGTCCGGCACGTCAGCCCCTCGGCTCCCTTCGGGCCAGCACGACGGCCCCGACCATCGCGACCAGGATCAGCACCGAGGTCGCTTCGAACGCGAACGCGTGCGTGGTGTAAAGCGCGCGGCCGACGGCGCGCACCGACTGCACCGCCGCCACCGCCTCCGCGTCCGTCGTCATGCCGCGCGGGCCGAGCCGCCCGAGCGCCCAGCCGAGTTCCGCGACGAGGGCCAGGGCGAGCAGCACGCCGAACCGCCGTGCGGCGGCGCCGGAGGCCAGCCCCGGCGGCGGCGGTTCCTCGCGCGGGACGTTCAACAGCATCACGACAAAGAGGAAGACGACCATGATCGCGCCCGCGTACACGATGATCTGCGTCACCGCGGCGAACGGCGCCTGGAGCAGGACGTAGAGCCCCGCCAGCCCGCCGAACGATACGATCAGCAGCAGCACGCTGTACATCGGGTTACGCTGCCCGATGACGAGCAGCGACGCGATGACCGCCACGCCGCCGAACAGGTAAAAGAGAACGAAATCCATCTTCAAGTGGGGCTCCGCCCCACCCCCCGGCTCGGTCGCTTGCGGGGGCCCCAACGCCCCGCG
>DATHTE010000001.1:0-42472 GCA_035463475.1 Vicinamibacterales bacterium | reverse complement strand
CGCCGATCTGCGGCGGAACAACTATGCCGCCGTCTTTCTCGCCCTGGGCGCGTCGCGCGGCCGCGAGCTGGACATCCCCGGCAAGGATCTCGACGGCGTCATCAACGGCGTCGACTTTCTGTTGAACGCCAACCTGGGCTATCGCGTCACGCTCGGCGAGCGGGTCATCGTGATCGGCGGCGGCAACGTCGCGATCGACGTCGCGCGGACGGCCCTTCGGTACGCGGCATCGGAAGGACGTCCGGAACTCCCCGGCGGCGCCGAGCAGTTGTTGCAGACGTGGGGCTACGACAACGCGTTCATCGACGCCGCCCGCACGGCGCTGCGCCTCGGCGCGCGGCATGTGCAGCTCGTCTCGCTCGAATCGCGGCAACAGATGCCGGCGCATCCCGACGAAGTGCGCGAGGCCGAGGAAGAGGGCATTACGCTCGTGCCGGGTGTAGGGCCGAAGGCGATTCTCGGCACGAAAGGGCGTGTCGTCGGGCTGGAAACGCTCGACGTCGCGTCGTTGTTCGACGCCAACGGCCGGTTTAATCCATCGTTCACGCCCAACACCGAGCGCCGGCTCGAGGCCGACACGATCATTCTGGCGGTCGGTCAACAGCCAGATACCGCCTGCCTGTCGGCCGATTCAGCGATTGAGATCACGCCGCGCGGGCTGGTCAAGGTCGATCCGGCCACGCTGGCGACAACGATGGCCGGCGTGTACTGCGGCGGCGATCTGGCGTTTGGGCCGCGCATCGTGATAGAGGCGGAGGCCGACGGCAAGCGGGCGGCACTCGCGATCCACGAATCCCTCGGCGGCGGCACCGTGCCGCGGGTGCACGCGCGCTTCCGGCGGATCGAGCTGAACCGCGCCGGCGATCACTACGACCGGATCCCGCGCCAGGATGTGCCCGTCCTGCCGGTCGCGCGTCGCACGGGCTTCCGCGAGGTGGAGGAGGGGTATCGCGAGGAACAGGCCCGCCTCGAGGCGTCGCGTTGCCTATGGTGCAACGTTGAGACGATCTTCGACTCGGACCGATGCATCCTCTGCAGCGGCTGCGTGGAGATCTGTCCCGAGGCGTGCCTGGTGCTCGTGCCGGTCTGGCAGCTGCAGCCGGATCCGAATCTGGACGCCGTGCGCGCGATGCTGGGTCCCGACGCGGAGATGGGAGCGATCGTGAAGGACGAGGCGCGCTGCATCCGCTGCGGGCTGTGCGCCGAGCGCTGCCCGACCGGCGCGATCACCATGGAGTCGCTCGAGATCGACGAGTCGCCGCAGACCGCGCTCGGGCTGTATCACGAGGCGATGGGCGAGGTGCCGCGATGACCGACGACCGCATTGATCTCCAACGGCGGCGCGCGTTCGTGATGGGCTGCTTCGGCATCGGCGCCGCCACGGCCGGCTTCCTGGCGGCGACGTTCCGCTTTCTCCTGCCCAACGTCCTGTACGAGCCGTCGCGACGGTTCGGCATCGGGTCGCCCGCGGAGTTTCCCCCCGGCTCGGTGACGTTCCTGTCGGACCGGCAGTTGTACGTCTTCAACAGCGCCGACGGCTTCTTCGCGATCTCTTCGGTCTGCACGCACCTGGGGTGCAACGTGAAGCACATCGGGCAGGGGTTCGAGTGTCCGTGCCATGGCAGCCGGTTCGACGAGAACGGCCGGGTCGTGCACGGGCCGGCGCCGCAGCCGCTCGCATGGTACGCGATCAGCCTCTCACCCCGCGCCCAGTTGATCGTCGATCAGGATCAAATCGTTGGCCCGGAATTTCGGCTCCGGGCCTGAGGGGCAGCCGACGTGAGTCAGACGCTCGGACAACGGACCTCCTCGTGGTTGAACAACGTCGGACGTTCGTTCTGGCGCATCGGCTGGCCGGTGACCGACAAGGACCGCGCCGCGGTGATGATCTCGAGCATTTTTCTCCACATCCACCCGGCGCGTGTCAGCCGCCACGTCCTGCGTCCAACCTACACGTTCGCGCTCGGCCTGATCACCGTGATCCTGTTCCTGATCCTGTCGGTGACCGGGCTCGCGCTTATGCTCTACTACGTGCCATACCCGCCCGAGTCGTACCGCAGCATGAAGGACCTCGCATTCGTGGTGACCTTCGGCATCGTACTGCGGAACATGCATCGATGGTCCGCCCACGCCATGGTGGTCATCGCCTTCCTCCACATGTGCCGCGTGTTCTGGACGGGCTCCTACAAGGCGCCGCGCCAGTTCAATTGGGTCGTCGGCGTGATGCTGTTGATCCTGACGCTGGCGCTGTCGTTCACCGGGTACCTGCTGCCGTGGGATCAACTGGCGTTCTGGGCCATCACGGTCGGCACCAACATTGCCGCGTATGCGCCGCTCGTCGGTGACCGGCTGAAGTTCCTGTTGCTCGGCGGGCACGTCATCGGGCCGATGACGCTCCTGCGCTTCTACGTGCTCCACTGCGTGATGCTGCCGCTGGCAATGCTGATGCTCATCTCGCTGCACGTCTGGCGCGTGCGGAAGGACGGCTTGAGCGGCGCGGACGTGCACGCCGTGCCGGCCCCGGCCGAGGAAGCCGCCGGCGTCTTCCCGGCTTCGACCAAGACGCACGGACTGATGGCGCTCAGCCGCAGGCCGCGCGCGTCGGTCGAGGCGCGCGACCCGAACGACGAGGTGTTCGCCTGGCCGCACCTGCTGTTCCGCGAACTGCTCGTGACGCTGGCGGTCGTCGTCGTCCTCCACGTTCTGTCGCTCGTCTTCATGGCACCGCTCGAAGAGATGGCCGACCCAACTCGCACGCCGAACCCGGCGAAGGCGCCATGGTACTTCCTCGGGTTGCAGGAGCTCGTACATTACTCAGCGCTCGTCGGCGGCGTGATCGTTCCCACGCTGATCGTGGTGACGCTCGTGATCCTGCCCTATGTCGATCGCAGCATGGCGGGGACGGGACGCTGGTTTGCCCCGGACCGGCGCGTCGCCAACACGGTCTTCACCGTCCTCGTGATTGTCTCCGTCGGTCTGACAATCATCGGCACGCTGTTTCGTGGGCCGAACTGGGCGTGGGTCTGGCCATGGAACTGAAGAACGCCGCGCCGGTTCGGCTCCACGTTGCGTTCGCCTGCCTCGGTCTGGCGTTCCTCCTCATCTTCTCGTGGGTGCTGTTCTACGAACAGGCCGCGGAGTGGCGCACGACGCAGGCCGACTTCGCGCGTCTGGAAGCGACGGTCAAGAACCCCCATCAACTCGCCGAGTCGGCGCGCGTCGGCGGGCTCCGGCAGATCTGGCTGCCCGATCTGGGGCGCGTCGATCGCTGCGGCACGTGCCACCTGGGAATCGATGACCCGGCGTTCGCGACCGCGCCGCAACCGCACCGAACCCATTCCGGCGCCTGGCTGACGACACACCCGTCCGATCGATTCGGCTGCACGCCGTGCCACGACGGCGAGGGACAGGCCACCGACTACCGCAATGCGGCGCATCAGCCGCAGCCGTTCATGACGCGCCCGATGCGTCCCCTCGAGACGATCGAAGCCAACTGCGGCGCGTGTCACCGATCGATCGATCCGCTCGATGCGCCCAGGCTCGCCGAAGGTCGACGGCTGATCATCGAGTCGGGCTGTTTCAGTTGTCACGAGATTCCCGGCTTCGAGGGGTTGACGTTCAGAGGTCCGGCGCTCGAGAGCATCGGCTACAAGGTACTCCCCGGGTGGCTGGCCTCTTGGCTCAAGGATCCGAAGAGTTATCTCGCGCAATCGAGGATGGGCAACTTCCGCCTGTCAGCCGACGAAATCGCGAGCCTGCAAGCCTTCCTGCTGTCACAGCAGGCTCATGTGCCGCTCGACAGCACGGGCGTCGACTGGAAGAGAGCCGACACCGCCAGCGGCCGCGCCCTGTTCGGTGAACTGCGGTGCGTCAGTTGTCACGCCGTCAACGGCCGCGGCGGGACCATGGGACCGGAGCTGACGCGGATCGGCGACAAGATACGGCGCAGCTGGCTGTTCAGCTATCTGAAGGATCCGCACCGCGTCCAGCCCGACACGCCGATGTTGCAGTACCGCCTGAACGATGATCAGTGGCGGGACCTCACAGCGTTCCTGCTCGAGGAATACAGGTCGGCGGGTGCCGGCCCCGAGCCGCCGCCGGTGACCTATCAGGATGCGCGCGCGATCGCCGCCGGGCGTGCCGTGTTCGAGCGACGGGGCTGCGTCAGCTGCCATCGATTGCCCGCGATTAAGGATTTCGGCCGGGTTGGGCCGAGCCTGGCAGGCGTCGCCGATCGCGACCCCGACGAGCTGCCGTACGGCAGCACGATCGTCCGGCACACGGCCGAGAACTACATCTTCCTCAAGCTGCTGACGCCCGATGCGCTCGGCCAACCGTCATCGATGCCCACGTTCGGTTTCACGCCGGCCGACGCGGCGAGGATGACGCTGGCGCTTGCGAGCCTTCGAAAAGCCGACCTGCCGGCGTCGTACGTGCTGAAGCCCCCGCCGCCGAAGCCGTACCGGCCAGCCGGCCGCTTCGGCGAGCTGGTGTCCCGCTACCGGTGTCTGAGCTGCCACAGCGTCGGTGGCTTTGGCGGTGACCTCTCGACCGTGCCCCTGGACCGCATCGGCAGCCAGTTAAGGCGGGACTACCTTGCCATGTATCTTTTGAACCCGGGCGCCGTGCGGGTGAGCGTCGAAGCGCGCATGCCGGTCTTCCACATGCAACCCGATGAGGCGAACGTTTTCGCTGACTATCTGTCGACCGTGTTTCTCGATGACAATCTCGAAAAGTACGACGCGAGCTTCACCACTACCGAAGCGCGGCGTGGCCAGGAGTTGTACGCTCAGCTTGGATGTGCCGCGTGTCATCAGCTCGGGACTACCGGTGGGTACGTCGGTCCGGAGCTGTCGACGGCCGGCTCGCGGCTGAAGCCTGGATGGATTGCGGCGTGGCTGACAACGCCGACCGCTTACCAGCCGGGGACGCTGCAGCCCGACTACGGCCTGTCGAGCCTCGATGTGCGTGCGCTCACCGCGTATCTGAGCAGCCTCGGGCACAGTGGGTCTGCGGAGGCGCGCACCGGAGGCGCGCGATGAAACTCCACGCTTGGCGATGGTCGGCGTACGGCGCGCTTACGCTCGGGTTGCTGGCTGGGTGCAGAGCCGGTCCACGGAGCGCGCCGGGCGATCCGATGCTCGACGCGATTCGCGCCGAGGAACGCGCCGGCGACCTCTCGTACACCGAGAGCCAAGGCAAACACCTTTTTGTCCACTACTGCGCGACGTGCCATGGCGAGGAAGGGAAGGGCGACGGTCAGAATGCGTCGAACCTGAATCCACCCCCGCCTGACATGAGCGTCTCGAAGAACACGCGAGACCCGGCGTTGCTCAGGAAGGTGATCGCCGAGGGGAGCGCTGCCATCGGACGGTCGCCGCAGTCGCCGCCCTGGGGGCGCAGTCTCAGCCGCCAGCAGATCGACTATCTCGTCGCGTACTGCCAGTCCATCGGGCGAAAGAAGTCTTGATGCTCGAACCTCTTGATCGCTGCGGCGCGCGAGCCCCGCTTGGTGCCTGATGCTGGTGAAACGCGAACGATGCGCTCACTCCAAACCCGTTGATACAGGTGCTGTCGCGTAGTTGAGATCGGCATAGGAGCGTCGGCGCGCGTGACATCTCGGAGTGTCATCCGAGCGCGCAACACGAGCCGGAAACAGACCTAAACTGGCCCGTCTGTTGCCATTTCATGCCGCGCGAACAACTCGCTGGCTCTCAGGGGGACGTCCTCGACGCGCGGACGGCAGCAAAAGATTTCACAAAGAGTCTGGGTGGGAGGCAGGGATTCGGAACACTGATAAGGTGGTCCAGAGGGCGGTGAATGGGTTGCGGTCCGTGCCGGTTCGCTCTGTTTTGTTCCAGTTTTCGGCCTTGCCGCTTCAGTGCGTTCCCCTCCGTTCTGCTTTGTTCACGCACAAATGTCTCATTGTGTCTCACTCGTCTCAGCCGTTCGGTGGTGTTCCCGCCGGCGGTGGCGGCAGCAGCGGCCTCGATGCATCGCCACCGCCGGAACAAGCCTCCGAGCTAATGCCTGCCGGGACCCTTTCCCAGCACATCGACCGCCGCACGGACCCCTTGCGCCAGCTTCGCGGCTGGCCCTGCGCCGTAGTAGTGCAGGAAGATGACGACCGGCTGCACGCCCGTCATGTGGTGGTGAATCGCGACGACATCGAGTCCGTTGCCGCGTAGCCCTTTCAGTACGGGCGTCACCTCGTGTTCGAGCATCGCAACATCCCCCGCCACGATGGCGTCGGCATCAGTGCCCGCGAACGCTGCCCAGGTGTTCAATCCCATTCGCGCGTTGATAGCGGCGCCGTGCTCGCGCAGATTGATGTCAGGCCGGCCGATCGTGATCTTGTAGACAGGCCCGCTCCGCTCACCGTCGTGTCCGATGATCTTCGCGAGCGCAGCGGTGTTCAATGTCGCTGTGGACGCCACCGCGGGTGCTGGAGGGGCCGAAGCGCGCTTCGCCGATTGATCGATGAGGTCAATGACCGGCTTCACGCGACGGGTCAGCTCCGCAGCGCTCCCCATGCCGTGCACGTGCATGTAGAAGATCCGGGGCTGTTCCCAGAAATGATTGTGCAGCGCCGTGACGTCGAGCCCATTGTTCAACGCGGCGGACATCACCGGGTTCACTTCGTCCTCCGTCAGGACGAGATCGCCCATCAGCACCTCGCCGCCGTCGCTGCCCTTCGTCAGCGCGATCCATCCGCCGAACCCAAACGGGGTAGGGGCCGGCCTCTGATTGACCGTGACTCGCAGATCATTCCGAGGGATGTTCACCTTCAGCACGCCCTCTTTGAAATCGCCGCTCTTCCCCAGTTCGGTGAGAACCGTCTTGTACTCGCTCGGCATCTCCTGTGCGCTCACCGATCCGGGCCACAGCAGGCAGGCAGCGACCGTCATGCTCATCCCAGCGCGTCTCAACCAGACCATGGCGCATCTCCCCGTAAATTGGATTGACCATCGCAACGCTTCACCTATACTCCGCAACCGGGTATCTGCGGAACTGGACTACACCGAGGAATACAAGCTCTTCGAGAAGGACTTTCGCAACAGACAGGTTGCGCTCACGCTCGAATACACCACCCGCGAGTACCAATCCGTGAGCGCCGGGTACGAGTTCGGGCGGAACTTCGACGCGGACTACACGCTCTGGCGGCACTTTCGTGTGCGTCGCTCCGTTTCGCTCCGTTCCCGCGCAAGTTGTCTCACTGTGTCTCAGGCGACTCGGCTGTGGTGTGGCGGCTTGTTCCGCTCACCTTGAGGCCGAAGCACCGCGCGCGAAGTCACCTGCGTGGTTGCCCACACCGGCAGCACACACCAGTCTCGCGGTCGGAAGTGACCGACCGCGTGCTGTTTCATAATGTTGCTACCGCTCAGTGCACGCTCGGCTCGTCGCCAGACGAGTTCGTAACCGCCGGTTCGGCAGCCGTCGGTGGCCTCCCGACTCTCGGATCGCTCGACGATCCAAGGTCCCACCTGCCTCGAGAACCGCGGCCGCCTTCGAGAGCTGCGGTGGCGGCCGGCGGTCAAGAATCACCCGCTCCTTACAGACGGAGCGCCTCGAGCGGATCGATTCGCGCCGCGCGGCGGCCGGGCAGCGAACAGGCGAGCAGCGCGACGCCAGCAAGCGCAGCCGGCACAAGCACGAGCGTCGGGGGATCGGTTGGCTGGACGCCGAACAGCAGCCCGCGGATCGCCGGACCCAGCGCGAGCGCGCCCGCGAGCCCCAGCGCGCCGCCGAAAGCTGTGAGCACTAGCCCACGGCCGAAGACGAGCGCGATCGCGTCGCGCGGGAGCATCCCGAATCGCGCACGGGCCGGACGACGGATCTCATTCCCGCGCGCGAGGCGATCTCGCGAAGGGGAAACGCCGATTGCCGGGCAATGATTCGCACGCCGCGCACCCGCGCGAGCCCATTGATAATCTGTTCCGCAAGTCCGTCGCAGAAATACTGCTGATCGCTGCGTTCCGTCAGGTCCCGAAACGGCAGAACGAGCACCGCGGGTGATTTCGTGCGAAGCGGAACATGCGCGGGGTCGATGACCGGCGATGAGCCGGTATCCGCGTTTGGGTATTGTCTAGATGAACGCCAGCGAGTGCACGTCATCATCGAGCAAATCGCGGAGACCTTCTCTCTATCCTATACGCTCGGGATCGCTCGCCAAGCCTGCGCTCGAGTTCCGGTTCCTCGACGGGACGGGCGCCCATATCAAGACGAGCGAGACAGAATGCAGCAGGCACCCGAGGGCGGAATGGTCGTCACCCTGGCGCAGACGCGGGGTCGGTCAACTTTGGACCGTCGACCCTGCGTTCGGCGAGAGCCGTTCGGGCTGCCAGAAGATCAGCGTCAGGTCGCCACGCCGGTGCGCCGTTCGTCGAACCCCTTGACCATCAGCCATAGTGCCAGCGCCGTGTGGACCGGAGCCAGGGGCATGCCCATCTCTACTAGGATCTCGTAGCCCAGGAATGCGCGGAGGGGCACTCCCGCGATCTGGAGCAGAGTGGTAATCATCCCGAGGGCCGCGAGCGTGCGCGGAACGATCGCGGTGCGCCATAGCAGCGCGTAGAGCACGAACAGCCAGCTCACCACGGTAATGAGCTGCGTGAGGTGCGCCCACCACCGTGCGGACGCGACCGCCGTCGCCACCGTCTGGACCGCGGCATCGTCAGCGCCCGCGCCCGCGTACTCCTGGCTGAGAGACAGCATCGAGAGCACGGTGCCACTCTCGACCGCCTGCAAAGAAAAGTTCGCGATCGCGAGCGCGAGGAAGCAGAGCGCCAGCCTCTCACTATACTGGCGGAAGACCGGCCAGGCCGTGATCGCGATGCCCAGGGTAATGGCGCCACTCGCCAATAACAGGAGCACAGTCGTCCGCACCTGGAACGCGTGCGCTGCGGCACTGGCGAGAAAGCCTGGTGCGATCGCCGCGTTGAGCACGATGTACGGCAGCGTCAGGCCCCCTACCAGATGTACGAGCAACAGCACCCCTATCGTCCGGCCCACGCGTTTGGCAGGTGTCATCCCGACCTCCGGGAAACAGGTGTGAATTTTCGCGGGGCGAGGGAGTCCGCGTCCGGGCACTCAGACGGACGCACGCGCGACGAAGTGCGGCCCCGCGCCGCCCGAACCAAGCTGTAGACAATCTACGTCTATAGTCGTAGATTGTCTACACCTATGGTCAGAGCCGCGACGACCAGCGTCTTGAACTGCTCCAGGGCACGCTTGACATGCTCATCCTCCGGACCCTCCGGTGGGGACCGCACCGCGACCACGGGATCGGTCAGGCGATCCGCGCCCGGTCCGACCATCGAACAGCAACATTGGAAGCCACATGAGCGAGGCGACCGGGGCGCCGAGCAGTCCGGCGAGTTGCAGGGAGGCATACGATGAGCAGGATCGACAGGCAAGTGCGACCGGGATCATCCGGCCGCGGAGCAGGAGCCAAGAGAAGAGCGTGCTGCCCACGGCGAAGAAGGTTGCGCTTAGGATTGCGCTCCACGCGTCCGTCTTCAGGACGTATGCGCCGAGCGCGGCCGCTGCCCCGCGTCGGATCCCGTCGCTCCGGCTGTCGTCGCGAGCCAGAGCAGCCCAAGCGTCTTCGACACGTCCATGCCGGCGATGCCTTCGGCGACGCGACAGATCATGGCGAGCAGTGCCAGATCGGAATCCTGCTCTCGCGTGATCGCGTAGAGTGTCACGGCTAGCATCAGGCCGAGAGCTTCATCAACGGGATGAGCACGACGGCAAGACCCACGTCTGTCGCATGCTGGGCCATGCCTGCGAGTTGCGCGGCAACCCTCTCCGCTGGTCGCCCGGGTGGACAGGACCAATACTCGTGATGCCGACCGCGATGGACAACAGGAACGTGAATCCGGCGATTCGTGCGTTCGTGTGCGAGTCATGTGTGCTCCGTGTTGGATGCGGAGAAAACCACGCCGCCAGCTATTTCATCGGTCGGCTACTCCGATCGGAGCGCCTGCAGCACGTCCACACGTGATGCGCGCGCGGCCGGCATGAGCGAAGCCACGATCGCCGCGACGATGAGCACCGCCGCACCCCCCGACCACGGGAAGCGCCCCTGGCAGTTGCAGGTGCCCGAAGAATGTCGCCGCCACGCGCGCGAGCGCATGCCGGCCGCCGCGCGGACCGCGATGCCGATGGCGGCGATCAGCACACCCTCCGGGAGCACGCTGGCCAGGAGCTGCCGCGGCGCGGAACCGACGGCGAGCCGCACGCCGACCTCGCGCGTGCAGTCCTTGAGTTTTGCCCGCTCGGTGCCGATAAGAGACGGAAGGGGAACCTGAACGGCGTCGAACTCGCACAGCGAATTAGGGCCAATCACCACAACCTCCGCGTGTTGTTCACGTCAGGGTACGCCGAGCCACTCGAGGGCACGGTGCTGCATCACGCCGACCTCCTCGCCAAGCCGTTCACGGCACACGCCCTCCTCACTCGAGTTCGACGGGCGCTCGATCGCTGACAATTGACCGTCGCTGAGCGAGAATCCGCCGCTCCGGTCCGACGGACCGAAGGGGCCCGCATAGTGCGTCTTGTGCTGAATCCAGTTCACGTCCCCACAGGACTTCCGCTTCGACCATCGCGATGTCGAGCATCCACACCTCTTGATCGAAGGCCGTAGCAATGGCTCCCGGCGATCATAATCTCCTGTTTCATACCGGCCTCCTACGCACCGCCGTGAAGCGCGACCGTTCACGATAGAAACAGCGACAGGATCGTGTGCTCGAGGTGCCGCCGTCGAAGTCGGACGTCGCCGAACAAGGGCGCCTGCGTCACGTGTAGGTCTGCCCGGCAATCGTCAGCGTCCGCTGCGACGTCTTGTTCGAATTGGCGGCGACGCTGTAGACGACGGTGCTGTTGCCGTTGCCGGATCCGCCGGACATCACCGTCAGGAACCCGCTGTTGCTCGTGGCGTCCCAGACGCAGCCATTCGCGGCCGTCACAGTGACACTGTCGGCGGACGCGGCCGCGCCCACGGTGGCCGACGCGGCGCTAAACGTGTAGGTGCACGACTGCGCCAGCTGCTCTTCGGCGAAGAGCCACGCACTCCTCGCTTCTGAACCACGGCAGCGGCAAACGCTCGGGCACACGGGCGTGTCGGCAAGCCGACACCCATGGACAGACGCGCAGAAACTCGCCTAGTGCTGTCTGACTCATGGTCGCCGCGGCCGCGGTTTCAGGATGCATGCAGCGCTTTGGCTGACAACGGTCACTTGCGGTTAGCGAGAGGGATTACGAATCGTTACGCTAGGTTTCGCGCTCGCCTCTTTTTGCGCACATGAGGCGGCCGGGCCGGGCGTCACTCCCACGAAGCGAACGCGGCGTTCGACCGACCAAAAAGGGCCGGATGCAACCAGAAGCCGTCCGAAGACCGTAAGACAGGTACCAGGATGAATCTGCAGGAGCGGTTCGCCAAGGGGGACCCCGAAGCGTTCGAGTTGCTGTTCCACCAGTTCTACCCTGAGGTCCGTCGGTGGCTCGTGCGCCTGCTCCGGGATGCCGCCGCCGCGGACGATCTCACGGTCGAAGTGTTCTGGCGGATTCACAGGGCGCGTGCGCGCTTCGATCCCGAACGCAGCTTTGGCGCATGGGCGCGACGGATCGCCTCGAATGTGGCGCTCGACCATCTGCGTCAGGTTCGGCGGGCACGGGGGACGCTGGTCGTGACGTCGGACCCGCCGTCCGACTCCTCGGCGCGCCGTGACCTGCACCTGCGGGTAGATCGAGCGTTCCGTCAGCTTCCGCCGAAACTCCGTATCGTTGCCGAACTGGCACTCATCGAGGGGTGCCCGCACGACGAGATCGCGCAGGCGCTTGGCATTTCGCGGAGCGCGGTGAAGGCGCGAGCGTTCAGGGCGATGAGGTTCCTCAAGAGCGCATTTGCCAAAGAAGGGATTCAGCCATGACTCCGGTGTCAGACGAAAGAGTTCTACAGCTGCTGCGCGCTGAGCTGCCAGTGCCCGACGGCCAGCTGCCCGCGGCCGATCTCTGGCCGCGCGTGGAACGCAGAATTCAGGAGGGCTCCCATCCATCGGCCTCGGCGGTCGACTGGATTCTGGCCGCGCTGGTCGTGCTGTCCTGTGTGCTGCGACCGTCGGCCATCGGAATGCTGCTGCTTCACATCTGAGGTCACCATGCACCCGTACTTGCGCGCCTATATGGCCGGCGCCGCGCTGCCGACCATGGTCGTGCCTCTCGTCATCGTGGGCATCGCCGTCCAGCACCCCACGGTCCATGGGTTTCACGTCGAGGACGTCCTCATCTTTCCAATCGGCCTGGTGCCGATCGCATGGGGGCTGTGGAACGCGCTCCTCGTGTGGGTGCGGCGATACCGAGACGTCTCCATCGGGGTCTTCGGATCACTCCTGGCGTTCGTGCTGGCACCGCTCGCGTTCGCCATCCAGCTCGGACTGGACAGGATCATCTGGACGCCTGGGCTCGTTGCCATCGGCTTCCCGGTCACGCTGGCTGTCTATTACCTCGCGTGGAAGCACGTCGTCGCATGGTTCAACGACATCCTCGGGATCGCGTAGAAGAAACGGCCATGCTGTTCACACTTCGACGGGCCTGGCGTTCCGTGGTTCATGCCCCGCTCGTGAGCGGTCTCATTGTGCTCTGTGTCGGGCTTGGCGTCGGACCGACCACAACGGTGTTCGCGTGGATGGAGCACCTCGTGTGGCAGCCATTGCCAGCGGTCGAGTCGATCGATCGCCTCGTCAGTGTGGTCACGCGCGCGCAGGAACGAGAGGATCGGGTCTCCTATCCTGACTACGCGGACTGGCGCGACGCCACGACAGAACTGCGCGGCCTGGCGGCGTTCGGAATCCGGCAGTTTGGCATCCGCGGGGCTGGCGAACCGGCCGAGGCGACGCGATCGACCTGGGGAGTCCTCGTCAGCGATAACTACTTCGACGTTCTGGGTGTTCGGGCGGCCGCCGGCCGGACGTTCCTCCCTCGCGAATCGGCTGCCCCGGGCCAGGCGCCGCATGTGGTCATCAGCCGTGCAGCCGCACGGCGGTTCGGTGGCGATGTGGGTGCACTCGGACGTCGTATCCGCATCAATGATGTCCTGTTCACCGTGATCGGCGTCGCCCCGTCGAACTTCTCCGGAACCATCGCGGGACTCGCATTCGACGTCTGGGTCCCCGTCACGATGCACCCCCTGCTCACTGGCGAAGCCGACGCATTGCACGCGCGTGATGTGCGCTGGCTGCAGACGTTCGGCCGGTTGCGTCAGGGAGGCGCGCTTGCCGGAGCGAGATCGGAGCTCAGAGCGATCAGCGGCCACCTCGCACAAACGTACCCGGAAAACACCGGACATGACGCGTTCGTCACCGAGCTCGAAACGGGAGTCGCGCGGCGGCTGGAGACGCTCTTCACGATCCTGCTCGGCCTCGCGGGATTGGTTGCGCTGATCGTCTGCACCAACGTGGCGAACCTCCTCATGCTGCGCGGTGCCGCTCGCCGCTACGAGATCGGCGTGTGCCTGGCCCTCGGCGCCTCCAGACGTCAGATCCTGTCGCAGCTGATCATCGAAGCCGCCCTCCTCGCCGTCGCCGGCGCGGCCGCCGGCCTCCTGCTGGCCCGGTGGGCGCAGGGACTGTTACCGGCGCTCATGCCGTCGTCGCCGCTCCCGCTGGCGCTCGGGACACGATCCGACGGGCGCACGATCGTGTTTGCGCTCGGTCTGTCAGCCGCCATGGTGTTGGTGTTCGGCGTCACACCAGCCCTCCAAACGTTCCGTAGTGCCGTGCTGCCGCACCTGCGGCTGGCGCGCGGAGGTGCCACGCGGAATGCCGCCCGGCTGCGTGCCGGCCTGGTGAGCGCGCAGCTCGCCCTTTCACTGGCGGCCCTGGCCAGCGCGGGTGTGTTCCTGCGTGCCAGTTCAAACCTGTCGGCCATCGATCGGGGCCTGCACCGGCCGGATGAGGTGTTGGTCGTATCCACAGACCTCGATCAGGCGGGCTATCACACGGCCACCATCCGAATCCAGGCAGCGGATCGGCTCCTGGCGAATGTCCGGGCACTCCGGGATGTGCGATCCGCCGCCCTCGCCACCTTCGTGCCGTTGGGATTTGGAGGCTACAGCGCGCTTCCGGCACAGATACCTGGATACGTGCCACGGCCAAACGAGAACATGATGATTCTGTCGAATCGGGTGAGCCCGGATTATTTCCGCACGCTCGGCGTTGCGATTCGGCAGGGGCGCGCGATCGACGCGCGTGACACGGAGGACTCGACGCCAGTCGTCGTCGTGAACGAGGTGTTTGTGCAACGTTTCATGGCAGACCGGACCATCGTCGGGAGTCGCATCGAGCTAGGCGAACAGAGCGTCACCGTCGTCGGTGTCGCGGCCAACGGGAAGTACCAATTCGACGCGTTCGATGACCCGTCTCCGCCGCACGTGTATCTCGCCTTCGCGCAGCAACACCGTGCGTTCGTGACCTTACACGTTCGGGCGAACGGCTCGCCCGAGAAGCTGATGCCGCACCTGCGGCAGGCCTTCGCGGCGGTCAACCCCGCGCTGCCGTTGAACAGTCCGACGACGCTTGACGAGTACACGTCCTTGCCGCTATTGCCTGTCCGGCTCGGAACCGCCGTGCTCACGTCGCTGGGAGCCGTCGCCCTGCTGCTCGCGTCCGCTGGGCTGTACGGCGTCGTGGCGTATCGCCTGGCTCAGCGCTCCCGGGAACTGGCGGTGCGGATGGCGCTGGGAGCGTCGGCGGCGCGTCTGATGCGGCTCATCGTCGGAGAGGGAC
The DNA here is from genome assembly GCA_035463475.1 of Vicinamibacterales bacterium. Taxonomy (GTDB): domain Bacteria; phylum Acidobacteriota; class Vicinamibacteria; order Vicinamibacterales; family 2-12-FULL-66-21; genus JACPDI01. The sequence goes on along the minus strand of DATHTE010000001.1, from coordinate 27,686 downwards.
TGCGACAGGTCGTGGCGGGGCTCGGTGTTGGCCTGGTCATCGCAGTTGTGGCAATCCGCCTGATCGCGAGCAGGGTACCCCGAGCCGATGGCACTGACGCCGTCGTGCTCATCACGACGGCCGGCGTGCTCGTCGCGGTGGCGCTTGTGGCCACGGTCGTTCCTGCCGCGAGAGTGTGGAGGATTCACCCGGCGGCGGTGTTGAGAGGCGAGTGACGTGACATCGATGGATGCGGACCTCCGCAGCGTGATGGTCGGCCTTGCGCCGTTGTACATCATCGCCGGCGTCGCGTTGGCCTTGACCGTGGCTCGGCGCGTTGACACGCGACGGACCGACAGCTGCGACATGCTGGTTGATGTTCTGCTGATCGGCATCGCGGTGCAGTGTCTGCACTTCACCGAGGAGTTCATCACTGGCTTTTGTGAGCGCGCGCCTCGATTCGTCGGCCTCGCGCCATGGTCCAGTGAGTTTTTCGTGACCTTCAATCTGATGTGGCTGGCAGCATGGATGGTTGCGGCGGTGGGCATTCGGCACCACGTCCGAGTTGCCCTGTTTCCGGTGTGGTTCTTCGCGCTCGCTATGATCGCCAATGGTCTGGCGCACCCCCTGCTGTCGGTCGCCACCGGCGGCTATTTCCCGGGCCTGTACACGTCTCCGATGGCTGGGGGTATGGGCATCGCACTCGCGTCGCAGCTCAGGAAGATGACACATGTCACTTCGCTGAACACGGCGACCTCCTGATACAGCCCAGAGTTGCAGGCAACGTACATGGGCGCGCACGGGCGTCCTGCTGTCGGGCCTGAACTTGCTCTTCCTGGCACCTTCGGAGCGACGAGCACATGTCGTCAACGCCGAGGATCTTGAGACGGACATTGACTTCCCGGACGATTCCGGATGCCTCGGGCCTGATTTCGACACACCTCCGAGAGCGTCACAGCGACAGCGCGTCGGGTGGGCGTCCTGAGTACGCCATGGGAAGGCGCTCGCGGACGCGCACATCGTCTCGAAGATGTTGCCAATCCGGATCGACGTTGAGTACAAGGGCGATGAACGAGGGAAGCGCCGCGGCGGCCTCAGACACGTAGGCCAAGGCACGGTCTGTCTCGCCCCGGAGTGCCAGCAGCGCCGCCAACCAGTACCTGTCCAGCGCCCCGGGAGCGTGACTCTCGCCCTCGCGAGCAAACGCGTCCACTGCCTGCTGAAAGTGACGGTCTGACTCCTCTCCTCTGCCCAGCCTCCAGAACACAGCGGCGAACCTCTCCTCCACTTCCAGGAGACGCTGGCGGATATTTGCTGACAATTTCCGAACTGGGTGACGAGAGTCGTGACCACCGCGATGCCGGATTTCCGGCGACTCAGCCGAATCACCGGGGACAGCCCCGCGCACTGGACCGATGCCGGAATTGCGTTGTTGCGCCGTGCGCGGGCCGTCGGAGGCGGCGATGACGTTCGGCGATGAACTTCACAGGTTCACCAATGTCTGCCAGGTGCTCGCCGGCTCCGCGTGCGACGGTAAACGACCACGCTCGGAGATCGCCGTGAGCATGGTCGCCGCCTTACCGCGCGTGCAATCGCCGGCCGATTTCCTGATGCTGCGATCGATCGTGACGGACTTCGTGCTCCGGGCGCTCGACGGCGATCCCGCCGCCAGGGAGCATGCGATGGCGGAGTTGGTCCGCGCGCACCCTCCCCGTGACGAACTGGGGCACACGTTGATCCGCTGCTTGTCGACGAACCGGCGGAGGACGCCAACCGGGAGGCTGAAGTCGCTTCAGCAACTGCGCGCCGACCGCGCGATGGCCGTGATCGTGCGACGATGCGGCGAGCCATCGCTGACGTTGCGGATGGTGGCGGAGGAAGTGCAGGTTTCAGGGGAGTACGTCTCAAAGTTGCTGCGCGCGAGGTACGGCAATCGGCTTTCGGACAGCCGTCCGGCAGGCGCGCATGCGTCTCGCCTGCGAACTCCTCGACCACTCGCTCCAGAGCGTGAAGGAAATCGCCGCAGCGGCAGGCTACCGATCGACGAGCCAGTTCGACAGGGAGTTCCGTCGGGAACAGGGCCTCACACCCGGCGAATACCGCCGGCTGCATCCCCGGTAAAAAGATCCGCAGGTCACGCTCGGACTGGGATGTCTCAGTTGTGTCTCACGTCCTCGAGTAAGCCAGTGGCGGCTCTCCGCAAGTGTTTCAAATTCCAGAAGTTGTTTGACGAGGCCGAACGGCGGCGTGCGGGCGGGAACGTGGTCCTACGCCACGTTCCCGGCACTGATGCCTGCTGCCTGTAAGCTATTGATTAGTATGTGGTTATTGGCTGGGAGGCAGGGATTCGAACCCCGATAACGTGGTCCAGAGCCACGTGTCCTACCGTTGAACGACCTCCCAACTTCGCGCGGGCAGGAACCTCTAATACTAACAGGTTCCTGCGGGTGGTTCCACCGGGCGGGCCCTGCAGAACGGTTCTGCCGACGATTCTCTCGAGAGGTTCGCCGCCGTAAACGCCGCGGCAGAACCTCTCGGCAGAACCAACCGGCAGACCCTACCCGATCAGCGGCTTCAGTCGCTCCGCAAACGCGCGGCTGTCCGCGTCCGCCGTGACGATCTCGATGTCGTCCGGCCGGGTCACCCCCAGCTTCAGCTCGACCGCGCGGGCGATTTGCTCCTGCTGGAACACGCCGCGCCCCATGATCGCCTCGTTCGCGCCGAGGGACTTCAGCACGGCGAGCCCCACAGCATCGACCGCGATGCGATCGTCGCCGGCGATGATCACGTTGCCAACCTTCAGCTCTCCCTGTGACGGGCCGCCGTCGGTGAACGCCGCGACACCGTCGAGCACGATCAGGTTGGGACGATAACCGGCGTTCAGCTCCGCGATCATCCTCCGCATGTCGGGCGAGCGGTGCATCGGCCGGCGGATCTTCTTCGGCGTCAGCCCGACCGACAGCTTCAACGACATCGTGAACACGCCGCCGAAGCCGTGCGTCTTGAGACAGCACGTGGACACGAGATACTCGGAGTCCACCACCAGGCGTGGCAGCGCGAAGCCCTCGGGCCAGTGCGTGCCGGCGGCCGGGAAGGGGACCCAGTCGCGATCCGCAATCTCCTCGAAATTGACGATGTCAAAGCGCTGGTCGCGGGCGAGATCGAAGATGCCCTTCTGCTCCATGACGCCGCGCGTCTGCGGCGGACCGCTGGACTCGCCCACGGTGATGCTGCGCGCGTTGCGCGCCTGGAGCTCGGTCACAATCTGCGCGAGCGTGTCGTTGTGGGTGGAGCCGGGCGTCGCGTCCGCCGAGTTGAAGTTCGGCTTCAACACGACGCGCTTGCCCGCGATGCCGCGCGGGTCGAACAGCTTGATCGCCGCGGCGACGCCGCGCCGACGCTCCGACGTGCGCACGAGGGCGACGCGCGCCTTGCGCGGCCCCAGCACCTGGGCGAGGCCCTCTGGCCCGAAAAGCGGCACGGCTGCGACACCCGCGGACACGGCGCGCACGAATTCCCGGCGAGCGATGGGACGGACAACGCGGCCCATAAGGCCTCCTGCCTGGAATGATTGGGGTTGCGGTGTGGGGGGGATCATAACCCGAGTTGGGCTCGGGGCGCTCGGCGCCAGGCTGGGCGCCAGGGCGCTCGACGCGCCCCGGCCCAGGCTCAGTTCGCCGCCACCGTGGACGGATTGGCGACCGCGCCGAGGAACCCGGTCAGCACGCCCATCGCGAGATCGAGATCGGCATCGGAGTGCGCGACCGACAGGAGCCACTGCTCGTCGAGCCCTGGCGGGAGGAGCACGCCGCGATTCACGCCCCAGATCCACTGCGCGAAGGCGAGATCGACATCCGTCGCGAGGTAGTCGCGATAGTTCCGCACCGGCGACCGCGACCAGGTGACACAGCCCTTCGCGCCGCACTGCACCACGTGCGCGGGCATGTCGCGGCTCGACAGGACATCCTGGCAGTCGGCGACGAAACGGCTGTTCCGCTCGATGATGCGCGCGGTTTCCTCCGGCGTGCAGATCTCGGCGAGGACGGCCCGCGCCGCCGCCATGCACAGGGGATTTCCGTTGTAGGTGCCGACGTGCAGCACGCGGCCGGTTGTGATGGCGTCCATGCACTCCTCGGATCCGCCGAATGCTCCCAGCGGCAGGCCGCCGCCGATGGACTTCCCCACCGCGATCAGATCCGGAACAACTCCCTCAGCGCGCCCGGCGCCGTGCCAGCCCGCGGTGATGCCGGTCTTCACCTCGTCGAACAGCAGCAGCGTGCCGTGTTGCCTCGTGATGTCGCGCACGCCTTTGAGGTAGCCAGGCATCGGCCTGCAGATGCCGATGTTCTGCATGACCGGCTCGACGACAAAGCACGCCACGTCGCGCGGCGCGAGGATACGGTCGAGCGCATCGAGATCGTTGTATGGCACGACATCCGTGTCGGCGAGGACACCGGGCGGCAGCCCCTCGGTCGATCGCACCGGGCGGGGGGCGTGCGCTGGACCGGCCGCGTCACGCGGGGGCTTGGTCGAAACGAGGACCGAATCGTGGTGGCCGTGATACCCCCCTTCGACCTTGACGATGCGGTGCCTGCCGGTGACGCCGCGCGCGACCCGGACGGCGTCCATGGTGGCTTCCGTTCCGGAGTTCGTGAACCGCCACTGCGGCAATCCGAATCGGGCGGCGAGCAGCTCGGCCACCAGCGCGTTGTCTTCGCACGGGCTCACGAACAGGGTCCCCCGGGCAAGTTGCTCGATCACCGCCCGGCGGAGCGCAGGGTGCGCGTGCCCAGTCAGCAGCGCGCCGTACCCCATGGTGAAGTCCACGTACTCGTGACCGTCGATGTCTTCGACGCGGGCGCCGGCGGCGCTCCGCACCACGAGGGGATGCGGCTCGTAGAACTGGAAGCTCGAGGCCACTCCGAGCGGCAGGACCCGCTCCGCGCGCGCCATGGCGCGTTCGGACGCGGGCGTTCGCAGAATATATCGAACGAGCTCCTGCTTCGCGACCTCCCGCGCCGTCGCGCCAAGGACGTCCCTGATCGGATCCACCGCACGGCTCGCTTCCATCGCTCCTCCTTCGACGGGGCGGGCAAAGAGGGGAGTTATATCAAGAACGTGTTGCCGCGCGATACCTACCTGGCGGAACCGTTCGTGAGCGGCGGCGAGGCGCGCCGCTCCCAGTAGAAGCGGAGCCGCTTGCGCGGCGTCGGCGCGATCTCGTCCATCGTCTCCGCGTCGTACAGCCGGCCGTTGAGCATCACCATCCGCACAGAGTCTGTGTTACGGATGTTCTCGAGCGGGTTGCGGTCGAGCACGACGAGGTCCGCGAGCTTTCCCTTCTCGATCGATCCGAGCTCGCCGTCGAGGCCCAGGTACTTCGCGCCGTTGACGGTCGCGGCCCGGAGCGCGTCCATGGGAGACATCCCTCCCTGCGCGAACATCCAGGTCTCCCAGTGCATGCCGATGCCCTGGATCTGCCCGTGCGCGCCGGTGTGCACCAGCCCGCCGGCGTCGGCGACCTTCTTCGCGCCGCGCGCGATCAGGACGTGATTGAAGTCGTCTTCCGCCGCCATCGTGCGGCGGCGCGAGCGCGGCTCGACCTCGTCGCGCGGGGTGAACGTGAGCAGCCGCTTGTTCTCCCACACGTTGTCGTGCTGATACCAGTAGTACTCCCCCGACAGGCCGCCGTAGCCGACGATCATGGTCGGCGTGTACCCGCTCCTGCTCTTCGCGAACAGGGTGACGACATCCTGGTACAGGTTGGGCACCGGCAGCGAGTGCTCCACGCCCGTGTGCCCGTCCATCACGTGCGTGCTGTTCATGTAGAGCAGCGAGCCCCCTTCGGGCACCACCATCAGCCCGGTCTCGCGCGCCGCCTTGATGATCATCTGCCGCGCATCGCGGCGCTGCTGGTTGTAGCTCTTGACGCTGATTGCGCCCACCGCCTTCATTCGCCGGAGATGCGCCAGGGCATCGTCGTAGGAATCGACGACTGCCTTGAACGGAGTCTCGGCGCCGTAGAGGATTGTGCCGGTCGAGAACAGCCGCGGCGACAGCTTGAACCCGGCGCGCGCGAGTTCGGCGTTCGTGAACACGGTCTCGGTGTCGTTCGACGGATCGTGCGAGGTCGTCACGCCGTACGCGAGGTTCGCGACGAGCGGCCATGCGGTCTGCGCGAGAATGCCGTCATTCTCCCCTCCGACATGCGCGTGCACGTCGATGAGCCCGGGCACGATCGTCTTGCCGCGCACGTCGATCCGCTTCGCGCCGGCGGGTACGCTGACCGACGAGCCAATCGCCTCGATCCGGTTGCCGCGCACGAGGATCGTCCCGTTCTCGATCACCTGACCGCGCGGACCTGACCTCAGGCCCCTGGCCTCCGACCCCTGATCTCCGGCCGCCGACCTCTGGCCTCTGACCTCTGTCCTCTGATCGCTGCCCGCCATCGTAATGATGCGTGCGCCCACCAGCGCAACGGTCCCCTCCGGCTTGTCCGCCCGCATCGAGAAACCAATCGGTACCCCTTTGGATTCGGGTTCCGGAGGTCGGGACTCCGCGGCCGCGCGGGCGCCGCTTTCGCTCCGCGATGCCTCAGGGCTGCTTTCGAGAAACGCAAACGTACGCGACAGGTCGCGGGTGAAGTACTCCGGGCCGAGCGCCCAGTGCACCAGGCGGCTGTCGCCGGACCAGTGGAGGTACATGCCGGCATCGCGCGAGATCTGCGCGACGGGATAGCCCTTCACCGCCGGGCCGAGATCGACCGGCCGCCCGGTCCGCGGGAATGCCGCGACGTACGCGCGCCAGCGCTCGGCGAACGCCACCCACTTGCCGTCAGGAGAAGGGACGATCTGCGTCGCGTTGTCCGACTGGAAGTGGACGGTCTCGTCGCTGCCATCCAGATCGACGCTTGCCAGGACAAACTTCTCGTTCCGGCGTTCCCTGAAGTACATGCGCTGTCCGGTATGGTCGAACTGCGGCTCCGCTCCCGCGTCGCGCACCTTCCGCGGCGTTCCCCCCTTCGTCTCGACGATGAAGATGCCGGTTTCCTCGTCGTGAGTTTCGCCGCGAATGCCGTCGGCGGAGACCGCGCGGAACACGATCCGGCTGCCGTCGGGCGAGAACGCGGGGTCCGTGTAGTGACCCGGCGTTGTCACGACATCACGCATGCCTGTGCCGTCCGGCGCGACGACGCGGACGCGGCCAAGGTGCTGGTCGTTCCACGCGGTGTAGACGATCCACCGGCCATCGCTCGAGAACCGCGGCGCGAACTCGAGCCACTGTGATTCCCAGTCCGCCGCGTCCTTCGTCACCTTCGCCGGCTCACCGGCGCCCAGCTCCTTGCGATACAGCCGGCCGACGGCGGTGTAGACGACGGCCTTGCTGTCGGGCGAGGTGGCGACATCGCGCAGCATGCGGACGGGGAACTCGTCGGGCGCGACGTCCTGCTTGAATCGCAGCGCGTCGTTGATGGTCATCTCGACGTGCGCGTTGAACGGGACGGGTTCCCCTTTTCTCCCAGCAACGTCCACGCGCCAGATCTTCCCCTCGCCCCAGATCACGATCGCCTTGCTGTCGGAGCTCCAGCCGTATTGCGCGTACACGCCGTGGATCGCCCAGGCCTCCTGGAGGTCCTTGTCGAGCCGGTCGAAGATCGGATACTCCTCGCCAGTCGCGACGTCGTGCAGGAACAGCTCGCTCCCGAGCCCCACGCGGCGGATGAACGCCACGTGCTTCCCGTCCGGCGATGGGCGCGGCGCGATCGAGCCGCCTGGCCGGCGGATGTACGTGCGCTCCTTCCCCGTGGTGAGATCGCGCCGGATGATTGCGTAGATCACGCCGTACGGATCCTTGTTGTATTCGAACGTCTGGCCGGGCGTGACGTCCTTGCTGTAGTAGAGGTACTTCCCGTCCGGCGACACGGCCGGTTCTCCCGCGTCCTTCTGCCAGCCGTTGCGCTCTGTAACCTGTAGCCCCTCGGAGCCGCCAGCGTGGTACATCCAGATCTCGCCGGCGCCGAGCGAGCGTTCCTTCACGAAGTGGCGCCGCGCGAAGATGTAGGTGCCGTCGGGCGACCAGGTGGGGCTGTTGACGAACCACCGGCGCTCCGACGACACCTGTTTCGCGCCGCGCCCGTCCGCGTCCATCGTCCAGATGTTCCAGAGGCCGTCGCGATCCGTCGAGAACGCGACTTTTCGGCCGTCCGGGCTGAATCGCGGCTGCATATCGTACGCGGGACCGGCGGTGATGCGCGTGGCGGAGCCCCCGCCCACGGGAATCGTGTAGATGTCGCCGAGCAGGTCGAAGACAATCGTCTTCCCGTCCGGGCTCAGATCGACGTTCATCCACGTCCCCTCGGCCGTGTCGAACTCGATCTTCGTTGTCGGGCCGAGCGGCTGCGCGACGTCCCACTTCTTCTTCTGGTCGTCCTGCTGCGCGGCGAGCGGCAGGATCACGGTTCCGACAAAGCCGACGACGGCAAGTGCGCGTTTCATTCAGGTCTCCAACGGACCGACGCTTGTCCGCGTTGCCAACCTGCGCGCGGGGCCTCACCGCCGCGCGCTCGCGCTCGACGCTTTCGCGTCTCGCGCGGCATTTCCTGGCGCTCACGGCCTGCGGCCGCTCGCTTACGTGTTCTCCAGACTCCTCCAGAGATACCAGCACGCAACAGACCGATAGGGCCGCCACGCTTCCGAGATCTGCAACAGCCGCTTCGGCTTCGGTTTCTTGCGGAGGCGGTAGGCCCGCGTCATCGCGTTGACGATCCCGAGATCGTCCACCGGCATCACGTCGGGGCGATGCAGCCGGAACATGAGGAACATCTCCGCGGACCAGCGGCCGAGCCCTTTCACGCGTGTGATCGCCTCGATGGCGGCCTCATCGTCCATGGCGTCGAGCGCGTCGAGCGGGAGCGTGCCGTCGAGCACCTTCGCGCTCAGATCGCGGACGTAGACGATCTTCTGCCGGCTGAGGCCCGCGGCGCGGAGCTGTTCGTCCGTCACGCACGCGAGCGCGCCCGGCGTGGGCGCGCAGTCGGGACACAGCGCGGCGATGCGCTGATAGATCGTCTTGGCGGCCTTGACGGAGAGCTGCTGCGCGGTGATGGACTTGACGATCGCTGCGAAGTGATCGGGACGCTGCGCGTCGGCCATCCCGCAGGGGCCGTACCGGCGGATGAGATCGCGGATGACAGGATCGCGCCGCGCGAGCAGACGCGTCGCGCGGCGGTAATCTTCCGAGGTCATCGGAAGAGCATAGCGGGGACAGTCACACTTTTCCATCGCTGCAGGGAAAAGTGTGACTGTCCCCTCAAAACTTATACGTGGCCCCGAACCCGATCGCCTGCGCGCTGAACTCGCGCGTCACGCGCGTCGAATGCGCGCGCTCGTGCCAGTAGGACAGGTTGAGGATCACGTGCGGCGTCGCGGTCACGTCCGCGTACATCGTCCACTGGTTGCGGCGATCCTCGCGTCCAACGTTGCTCAGGCCGGGCAGTTCGCCGGAATAATCGCGGGCCCGGCGCCGGAACCGCACGCTGAGATACGTCGAGGGGAGCGCGGCCGACCGGACCTGGATGTAGAACTGCCGCTGGTCGAAGTCCTCGTTCAGATCGTCGGCGTCCCTGCGCCCCCACAGCCAGCCCACTTCCGGAGAGAACACCGATCCGAACCCGCGGTAGCGGACGGCGCCGCCGAGGTTGTAGAGGTTGTTGTTCTTGAGCGGCCTGATCTCGTAGCTCTCGTGGAACAGATCGCCGAGCGCTTTCAGCTCCACGGCGGGGGTCACGTGTCTCGAGTACTCGCCGATGATCCCGGTGATGTCCGCCCGCTCGAACTCGTCGCCGACCTCGAATCGGGGCCTGTTCCACTGGTAGCCCCCTTCGATCCTGAACCCCGACCGGTCGTTGTCCTGCGTGACCCCGCCAGCCAGCGCGCCGGCCCGTTCAAGGCCGCTGTAGGACATCAGCTCGAACCGGCCGAACGGGACCGGCTCACCGTTCGTAGGGCGCTTTGCGACCCGCGCCTCGAAGGACCGGGCCCAGACGTCTTCGCCCGGCGCATTGGTGGCGGCCTGGAAGAAGTTGTCGTTGAACGCCGCGTTGAACCGGACCTGCACGGCCACGGGGACCGCGCTCTGCGCGAAGGCGGGGAGCGCCGTCGCGCTCAGCGCCGCCGCGGCGAGCAGCACCCGAAGCCCGTGCCGCGGCGTCCAGGCGTGCAACCTGCGGCCGCCCAGGATCGAGAGCACGCCGAAGAAGGCGGCAGCGTTCACGAGCATGAAGTAGTACGGGACGCTCACCAGTCGCAGACGCCCGGCCGGCGTGGCCCGCAGCAGGGCGCCGGCCGCAGCGAGGCCGTAGAACGCGACCTGCAGCCAGAGGGCCGCCGTGAAGATCGGGTGCGTGCCGGCGAGCGCGAGGTTGGAGACGAGCAGCGGGAGCATGAAGAACGGCGCGAGATGCCGCAGCAACTTGTGCGAGATCAGCTCGACCGAGTAGAACCCCGACGACCACAACGCGCTGCGCAGGTTGAGGAGCGCGCGGACGCTGTGGTTGGTCACTCGGATTTTCCGGCGAAATTCGTCACGGCCTTCCATGGGTGCATCCTCCCAGGCGATGGCGGCAGGCTCATAGATCAGGCGTGAGCCCTGCAACACCACGCGGGTTGAAATCGCGATGTCGTCAGCTTGTGCGGGATCGTCGATCGGCGCGTACAAGCGGCGTCGCACCGCATGCAGCGTTCCGTCGGCGGCAAAAATGCTCCCGATGCGGGTTTCCTGTTCCTTCTGCCACTTGTCGTAGCGCCAGTAGAGCCCTTCGCCTTCCGCGGTGGTGTCGGCACCGTTGGCCGCGCGGAAGCGCTTGTTGCCACACACGCCCCCAACCTCGGGATCTGCGAAGTTCCGCGCGAGGTGTCGCACGGCGTCGGGATCCAGGAGCGAGTTGGCGTCGGTGAACACGAGGACCTCGCCGCGCGCTTCCAGGGCCGCGGCATTGAGGGCGCGCGCCTTGCCGCGCCGCGGCAGGTCGAGCACCCGCACGCGCGCATCCGCGAACTGGCGCGCAGTCCGGACGGTGGCATCGGTCGATCCGTCCGACGCGATGAGCGTCTCGAGCAGTGGCGTCGGATAACGGGAGGCGAGCGTGTTCTGGATCTTGGCCTCAATCACGTCCGCCTCGTTGAAGGCCGGGATGATGACCGTCACGGAGGGCAGCGCCCCGTCCGACGCGAGCACCGGGCGGTTCCTGAGCCGTCCGAAGAGGTACACCAGCGCCGGATACCCGAAATACAGGTACGCGCACACGGCGAGACAGATCGCGAACGTGACCAGGGCGACCGTCAAGAGGCAACCCCCGGAAGGCGCCTGTAGGCCTCGAGCATCGTGCGCGCGACCGAATCCCAGGCAAACCGCCCGCGCGCGTCCGCTGCCGCCGCGCGCCCCAGCCGCGCAGCGAGGGGCGCGTCGGACAGCAGCTCGGTGATCGCTTGCGCGAGCGCGGCCCGATCGCCCGGCGGCACGAGCAACCCGTTCTCGCCGTCGCGCACGACGTCTTCGGCCGCGCCGACGCGCGTGGCGACGATCGGCACGCCGAATGTCAGCGCGACCTGCAGCGCGCCGCTCTGAAACACCGTGTGATACGGAAACACCGCGACAGCGGCGAGTTCCATCCAGGCCGCGACCTCCGACGACGCGATGTACCGCGGCACGACGCGCAGCGAATCGCTCACCCCGAGGTCCGCGGCGAGACTGCGGCAGGCTTCGACGTCAAAATCCGCCGCGGGGAACCCGGCGAGCACGAGGCAGGCGCGTGGATGCGCCGCCAGCACGCGCGGCATGGCCTCGAGCATGACGTCGACCCCCTTGTACCGGGACAGCGTGCCGAAGAGCAGCAGAACGGGCCGGTCCGGTTCGAGGCCGATCGCCGATCGCAACCGCGCCGGCGTCGCGCCGGGGTCCCGGAGCCGCTCGAACACCGACTCGTTCCCGTGGACGATGGTGGCCACGCGCTTGTCGTCCAGTCCGAACGCCTGCTGGAGCGCACGCCGGTTCCTGTCGAAGTGGGCGAAGACGAGATCGAAGCGCGAGTACAGCCGCGCGTAGAGCAGCGCCCCCAGCGCGGACGATCGCAGGATCGGCGCGGACCGCCGCGACGAGAACGGCCTCACGTTGTGGCACACGTCAGCCAGGCGCAGCCCCGATGCCTTGAGGGCCGCGAGCGGCAGCACGTCGGTCGCGAACCGGATGTCGCCGAACTGGACGACGTCGGGCCGCTCGCGCCGCAGCCGCGCGATCAGTCGGACCCACTCGCGGTAGTACCTCAACGCCCTGGCAGCGCGCCGCGCGCGGCGCACGCCGCGCCGCATCGGGGACTGGCGCGTCGAGCCGTCCGGCTTCGGGTCCCACAGCCGCAGCATGGCGTCCGCCTCGAAGCGGTGCGGCAGGTGCGCCAGCTCGTAGTGGCGATCCGTGAGCAACGTCACCTCGGCGCCCGCCTTCGACAGCGCGTCGCACAACTGGTAGGCGTAGTGAATCATGCCTCCCTTGCCGGCAAACTCGACGACGGCGATCCTCACGGCGCGGCCACCATTGGCGCGCGTCCGGACTGTTCGAGGCCCGCGCTGGCCGCGAGCGCGCGTTGATAGAGCTGACGCAGCGTTCTCACCCAGACGGCTGTCGAGAAACGCTCGAGAGCCGTGCGGCGGGCCGCCGTGCCCAGAGCGCCCCTTACTCCGGCATCCGCAAGGAGTTCCGTCAGCGCCGACGCGAGGGCGGCGGCATCCGAAGGGGGTACGAGTCTGCCGCTGTGGCCCGCGTCGATCATTTCGGGAATGCCGTCCACGCCGGTCGCGACAATCGGGAGCCCGGCGGACATCGCCTCGAGCACGGCGGTCGGGAAGGGGTCGTCGAGCGTGGGATGCACGAAGATCTCGGCGCCCGCGAGCAGCGCCGGCACGTCATCGCGCGCGCCGGCCCACCGAACGGCCGTTTCGATCCCGAGTTGCCGCGCCCGCGCCTGCAACCCGGCACGCGACGGTCCATCGCCGATGACCACGAGCCGCGCGCCAGGACAGGCTGCGATCACCTGCGGCAGCGCATCGAGCAGCACGTGCAGTCCCTTGCCCGGCCCGCGAAGCACCGCCGTCGCCATCAGCACGCGGGCGTCGGGCGGCAGCGCAAACCCGGTTCGCAACCGCGCGGCCGCCCCTGCGTTCCTCATCGGGCTGCGCTCGACATCGACGCCGTTCGGAACCACGACCACGCGGGACGGATTGAGCAGGCGCCGCTGGAGGTACCGATCGCGAAGCGACGCGGACACCGCGACCACGGTCGTCCGCGTTCGGTTCAGCAGGCCGCACATCAGGCGCTCCCGGATCCGCTGGCGGCTCCATGCCGGGCCGCTGGCGGGAGCGACGTGCAGCGTCGCCACGCAAGGCACGGCTTCAAGGCGCGCGGCCGCCACTCCCCAAATCGTGGCGTACATCAAGTGCGCGTGGATGATGTCGATCCGCTCCTGTCGCAGCAGTTGCCGCAGCCGCGCGAAGGCGCGGCGGTCGCGCAGGTTGGCGGCGTCGAGGAGGTCGAACCGCACGCCGGTGCCCCTGAGCGGCGATTCGAGCGGGTTCCCGCCGATCCTCTTGAGGCAGCAGACGCGCAGATCGATTCCCGACGCCACGGCCTCGCGCGCAAACGACACGGCGAGCCGTTCCGCACCGCCCATCGCCAGCGAATCAATCAGCCAGAGAACACGGAGCGGCCGGCCGCCCCGATCGCCTGGTCGAAACGTGTCCACAGGTCACCTTTAGAGTCGTCACGCGAGGCGCGCTCGCGCAGGAAACACCGAAACCAGGACGCGAGAAGGGCCGCGTCGAGACCTCGCTCCCGGCAGTACGCCTGCAGATACGCGCGAACGGCGCGCGCGACCCGCGTGTCGGCCAGGAACGTGCGCCGAAACGCCTCGATCGGCTCGGCCCGCCGGTACCGCGACCATGGGTAGCTGAGCCCGTAAGTGAGCGCGAACTGGAACAGGTCGTCGAACGGCGAGCTTGCGTCGCACGATTGCTCCCAGTCCACCACGCCCATGATGCGGGCCAGCCCCCGGCGGCGCGCCAGCAGCACGTTGCGCGCCCAGAAGTCGCCGTGCGATCGAACGGCCCGCACCGGAGCGCGCGCGCACGCGTCGCGCAGGCGCGCCAGCCAATCCGGTGTTGCGCCCTCTCCGCTCGCGGCGTCGTTCGCGTCGGAGGCGGGTTCGACGGATCGCCCCGGCACGCTGGTCGCCTCGTGGAAGCGCGCAAGCCACGAGGCGGCGCTCAGGAAGTGCCCTTCGACCGACGCCGACGGCAGGAGCCGGGTCTGCATCTCCACGTACGCGGAGCGGCCGGGCAGCCAGGTCAGTGCCAGCGACTCCCACCCGTCCGCCGCCTCGTAGCCCGCGACGCACGGCACCGTGTCAGCGAGGTCGGCAGGAAGCGCCCGCCGGAGTGCTTCGAGCGCGTCGCGCTCCCGCGCGAGCGATCGCAGCGCGCGTCCCGACGCCGCGCGCGCGCGTTTGACCACCAGGCTGGGCTCACTCCTGTCGTCGCCGAACACGAACACGATCGATCGATCCCTCGCGCTCCCGTGATAGTCCGTATCAACGATCCAGGACCTCGCGGCCTGCGGCAGCGCCGGCCACGCCTCGGCGGTCGCGATCGCGGAGAGGGATGCTGCTGTGAGCTCGCCGCTCTCTGCCGCATGCGCCAGTGCCCGCCCACCGTTCGCGCGATGCCATGACCACGCCAGGCGCTCGCGCAGGCTGTGCGCAACGTACAAACGATCGACGATAAATGCCGCACGCCTCGAGTCACCGGCTGGAAGCACGAACCGATCGATCTTCTGGAGGCGGAGTCCCGGCCGAAGTGCCGCCTCGCGCGCAGCGCGGCCCGCCGCGGCCATCCCGCTCACTGGCGTCCTCCCGCCGCTGCCGTCCGCGGCTCGCCGGGCGATCTGCCGAAGGGACGACCGATGCCGAGCGCCCCCATGATCGTTGCGGGGATCTCAGGCGTGATCAGGCGCAGGAATGCCAGGTACACGGCACATCCAAGCGCCAGCCCGCCCCCGAGCACGAGGAGGACCGGCGCGGGCGCGGTCGCGCGAACCCAGGCCGCGAGCACAATGGACATGACCATCGTGCACGCCGTGGCCGGGCGAATGGCGGCAAACACGTCGGCCGTGCGCACACGCAGCAGCCTCGACACGATCGCGAGATTCAGCAACACGGACAGCAGCGTGACAGCCGCGAGCGCCGTGGCGACGGCTGCCGCGTCGATCCGCGCCGCGAGGATCAGTGCCGGAACCACCATCGCGGCCTTGGCGACGCCGAACCATGCCAGCACGCCGGGACGGCCCACGGCCTTGAGCACGTCTCCGGCATGGGTGCCGAGCGCGCGGAGACCGGCGTATGCCGCCAGCGCGCGCAGGATTGGAACCGAAGGCTCCCACGCCGGGCCGAAGAACACGCGGACAATCGGACCGGCCAGGATCATCAGGGCGGCGGCGGCCGGAGCCACGAGCAGCGACACGTACTTCAACGCCGAAAGATAGGCGGCGCGAAGCGATGCCGTGTCGGCGCCCAGGCGTGCAAACGCGGGAAACAGAATCCGGCCGGCGGCGCGCACGACCATCATCAACGTGACGTCTGGCAGCCGCCCGGCGACCTGGTAGAAACCGAGCGCGCTCGCGCCAAGCATCCGGCCAACGACGATGACGTCCGCGTGGTGCACGATGGCGCCCAGGACGTTGACTGCAACGATGTCGCGGCCGTAGGTGAGCACGGGACGCACCAGGTCCAGCCGGAGGCTGGCGCCTGGGCGCCACGGCACGACGATCCACAACAGCACCGTCCACGCGAGCACCCCTGCGAGATGCCCCAGGACGAGGCTCCAGACGCCGAATCCGGCGCTGGCGAGCGCGATCGCCACGATACCCTTGAACGTGGAGAGACCCACCTCGGGCAGGAATCGCGCGCGGAACCGCAGGTCTTTTTGCGCGAGCGCGTCGTGCGTCGCGCCGAGCGCCTTGATCGGGAAGGTCAGCGCCAGGACCCGCAGGATATCCGTCGTCGGCTCGCTCTGGAAGAAGGCCGCAACCGATGGAGCGAGGACCAGCGTCAGCGCGAACCACGCCAAGCCCGCGGCAAGCGAGATCACGAACGTGAGCTGTGCGACGGCATCCCTCGACCGGTCACGATCCGGCCAGTAGATCAGCGCCGCCGAGGTCCCGAGGTCGCCGATCGTCTCGGCGTAAGTGATGAAGGCGAGCGCGAAGGCGAGCAGCCCGAAGTCGGACGGCGCCAGCACGCGCGCGAGCCAGACCAGTGACGCGAGCGACACGAGGCGGCCGGCCGCGAGCGTCGTCATGGCCCACGCGCCCGCGCGGATCGTCTCGCGGCCCAGGGCCTTCCGCTCATCGAGTGGGCTGAAGGTCTCCATGCTAGCCCCGCCTCGCGACGCGGCGCAGCGCGCGCCGACTCCGCCGTCCGCCGGATTCGTTGTCGAGCCCGCCCCGGCGTGCATGGTTGGACAGGATCTGCAGTGCCTTGACGAGCCGGCAGAACTCGTACACGGAATGGTCCACGCGCTCCGCGCCGCCGTAGCCTTCCAGGAACGCGTCGCGCAGCTCGCGCCGGATCCGCCGATACGGGAAGTACGGGAAGAACAGCTCGAGCTGCACGAGGAAATACGCGACGTCCTCGTACGGCAACCCGTAGCGGAACCCTTCGAAGTCAATTACGGAGATGCCGCGGTCGGCGCCGAAGACGTTGCCCGGCCAGAAATCGCCGTGATGTCCGGACGTGCGCTTTCCGGTGACGGATGTCGCCGCGAGCGATGAGAGCGCCTCGAGGCGCTGCTCGATCCGGGCACGCTCGCGGGGAGCGAGGATTCCGGCAGCCTCGCAAGCGCTCAGATCGCAGCACGCCTGCTCCGCCAGCGCGCGAACGGTTGCGCGCGCGAGACCACCGCTCCCGGCGTTCTGCTGGAACACGCGGAGCCAGTGGCCGGCATTCCTCACGGCATCCACGAGCGCGGCACGACGCTGCCTGCCGCCGAATCGCGCCTGACGTGCCAGATCGACTAGGAGGCGGCCGCTGCACGGTTCGAGCAACAACGCCGGCCCCGCCCGGTCCAGCACCCGTGCGACCGAGAACGTGATTCCCGGCGTCGCAGGATCCTCGTGCTCCGCCATGCTCTGCAGCCGGTCCATGACGCAGAACTCGTGCTCGGCGCGGC
Organism: Vicinamibacterales bacterium; assembly: GCA_035463475.1. GTDB lineage: Bacteria > Acidobacteriota > Vicinamibacteria > Vicinamibacterales > 2-12-FULL-66-21 > JACPDI01. The sequence continues at coordinate 10,437 of DATHTE010000001.1, read as the reverse complement.
GCTCCTTCGAGCGGAGAGCCTCGCCGCGCGCAGAGTGAATCTTCACCACGAGGTCGGTGGCGGATTGGCCATCGCTCGCGAGCAGGTCGACGACCGTAGAGTCCGGGCGCTCGCGAACGCGCCGGATTCCGATCGCCCTCTCGGGCACGAGGGCATCGATCGCGTCGAGCCAGGGCGCGTGCTCCTCCGGTGCGAGGCCTGGGTTGTGCGAGTCGATGCGCTCGAGGAGCGCGCGGACGCTCCGTTCCAGCCGGAAGTCGCGGGAGACCTTTCGGCGGCCGCGGCGGCCCATGCGGGCCGCCAGGTGCGGGTCGTCCAGGAGACGTTGGATTGCGGTCGCCAACTCCGCCGCATTTCCCGGCTCCGTCAGGATCCCCGTCACCCCGTCGTCCACGAGTTCCGGAACGCCCGAGAGCCTGGAGGCGACGACTGGCCGGCCCGCGGCCATTGCCTCCATGAGGGACACAGGAATGCCGTCCATCTGGCCGTCCGTGGCAACGATGCTCGGCGCCACCGCGATGTCGCTGGCGGCGAGCATTGCCGTCACCTCGTCCTGCCTGAGCGCGCCGCGCAACGTGACAAAGTCCTGCAGGTTCATCGACGCTCGCAGGCGTTCGATCTCGGGGCGCAACGGCCCATCCCCGACAATCTCGCAGTGGAAACGCCGGCCGGTCTCTTTCAGGCGCTGGCAGGCCTCGAGCAGGACGGCGAGTCCTTTGTATGGCTTGAGCCCGGCGACGCAGAGAAGTGTCGGAACCGCGGCGCGGCCCGGCAGCGAGCTATCGTCGTAATCCTCCGGGCGGACCCCCACGTGGATCACGTCGATCTTCGAGGCCGCTTCGTCGCCACAACACGACACCAGGTGTTCTCGCCCGTTCGCCGCGATTGCCCTGACGAAGCGCGCCTCGGACACCTTCCGCCTGAGCGAGGAGTGACGCCAGTGCACGAAGATGTCGTGTGCGTGCGCGGTGAAGCTGTAGGACGGCCCGCCCAGGCGCGCGATGGCAAGCGCGGCGCCCGCCGGGTACGTCGCGAAGTGCGCGTGCACGTGCCGGACCCCGTGTTCCGGCAGGCGGACCGCAAGACACACAGTCTTCGGAAAGAGCGCGAGCGTCCTGACCAGAACGTTGAAGCTGTGCGCGGCGCCCGAGACGGCCTCGACGAGCGCGCCGATGTAGCGCCGGGGCTGCCGCCACAGCACCCGGAGATTCGCGGCGATGACGCCCCGCGAGACGAACGGCACGTACAGCATCCGGTCGATCCAGCGACCCGCTTCACGGTGTGCCACGCGCCCGCGCTCCCGAATCAGCGGGACCAGCAGGACGGGCTGCCCCTGCCGCTCGAGCTCTTCGATCTCGCGCAGGATGAACGTCTCGGTGATCAGGGGAAAGCGGGAGACGATGACCGCGACGGGGCGCCGCGCAGCGATCGGAGCCGTGCGACCGGACCTGACCGGGGCAACACGGACCGTCGCCGCTTCGCGCGCGATCATGCCCGGGCTCCGCTGCCCGTCCGGCCGCGAGGCGCGTCGGCCGGCTCTCGTTCGCGTGCGGCCAGGTGCGCCGCAGCGGCCGCGGCGAAAAGCAGCCACAGGTAACGCAGAAAATGGCCGTGGAGAAAAATGCTGGACACGAGATACCCGAGGAGCGCGATGGCGAACCCGCGCACGATGCCGGCTGACAGTTCCTCCCCTTGACGGTGGAATGATTCCCGGGCGCGGACCAGCCGGCCCAGCGCGAGCGCGCAGACAGCGCCGAATACGATGAGGCCGATGACCCCCGTTTCGGCGCCCACCTCGAGGTACAGGTTGTGCGGGTAATGCCGCTCCGCTGGATCGTCGTAGTCACGCGCCGCGAAGCCGACTTCGTCCGCGTAGTCCTCGAACCGCGTCGTGTAGTTGCCGGCGCCGACGCCAGCGACGGGGTGATCGAGGAACATCCGCCATGCCGTGGACACCAGCAGCTTCCGCTTCTCGAACGAGCTGTCGGGGCGCAGCGTCTGCTCCGGCCGTGAAATCAGCTGATCGAGCGTTGTCACGCGCCGCATGAAGTTGTCGGGCAGCAGCAGGGCGAGCATCGCGAGCAGCAGCACGCCGGCGCCCAGATCGCGCCACCCGTGCTTGCGGTCCACGAGCGATAGCCCCGCGACCAAGGCCAGCGCGAGCGCCCCTCCGCGAGAGTACGTGAGCGCCGTGCCGCCCACGAGGATGGCCGCGGCGGCGTAGCCGAGCACCCGTCGCCACGCGGTCCGTTCCCACGTCGCCAGCGCCAGCGCGACCGGCACGAGCACGAGGAGGATTTGCGCGAAGAAGTTCGGGTCGCCGAGCGGCCCCGCGATGCGCGGCTCGAACACCGTTCCGTAGATCTGGGCGTACTTGATGCGGCCGAACCCGCCAAACTCGTTGGCGAACCCGCCGGTGAGCGCCTGGAACACGCCGATCGCGGCGAGGAGCGCGCCCGCCGCGACCATCGTCCATGCGAGCACCGGAAGCCGGCGCCGGGCGGACGCCAGCGCAACGATGGTGACGAACATCACGAGCATCTTGAGGTGCTCGATGAAGCGATCGTCCGCGAGCGCCTGGTCGCGCGCCAGCACCGATGAGGCGAGCAGGACCACCACGTAGAGGCCCAGCAGCCGTGTCAGCGGCAGCCCGAGCACGTCGCGCAGCGGTGGGGTCTGGCGGTCGGCCCACGCGGCGAGCAGGAGCGGAATCGCAAGCAGCTGGAGGAACGACGGCCACCCATGTTCGCGGACGAGGACTTCCGACGCATTGAGATAGATGAGCGCGGCGAGAATGGCGAGGCCGATGGTCGGGTGTCTGATGATGACGAAAACGGTGACAGCGGCCGCGGCGAGCAGCGCGAGGCCGGGCCAGGAGAAGTCCACCTGCACCTGCAGGTCCGCCGGTTGCTGCGCAACGACGTACCCGGCGACGGCGCCCGCGATGATGGCGCCGCCGGCGAGCAACCCCGGCAGCACGATGCTTCCGCCGAACGGACGCGCGGCCGCCGCTGTCGTGGACACGCTGGTCGCCTATATTGCGGCGGCCTTTCGCCGCAGGTAGTAGCCGCCCGCCGCCGCCGCGGCACCCAGCAGCAGGCCGACGATCGCGCCGACCACCACGTTGCGGCGCATGTCGGGACGCACCGGACGGCTCCTGGGGACGGCGCGTTCGATGACCTGCAGCGTGAAGATGCGATAGAGCTCGGGCGCGCGCCGGCTCACGACGACAGCGAGCGCGTTGGACAGCTCCGCCGCTCGCGCCGCGTCCGGCCCCTCCACATCGATGCGGATGATGTTCGTGTTGGGTGTCACGCCCGCGAGCACTGTGTAGTCGGCCAACTCGCGGAGCGGCGCGCGCAGGAGGCGCGCGGCCTCCTCGCGGCTCTCGGGCGTGGACGGCAGCCGCGCGAACGTCGCGATGATGGTCCGCCGATCCAGCGTGTCAAGACTGCGCAGGACGTCGGCCGCATCCTGGAGCCCGGCGTCCGGCGCCACGGCAAGCGACGTGCTCGCGCGATAGACGGGGACCTGGCGGGACGTGAAGAACGCGGTGGCCGCCAGGGTCAGCGCCCAGGTGATCGCGACAATCCACCAGTGTCGCTTGAAGGCATCCGCCACCGGCTGCTCGACCGCGCGAGCGGACCGCATCGCGAGCGCCATCAGATCGCCCCCTCCGCTCGAAGCACGACCGGAATGGTGCGGGCGAGGATCTTCAGATCGAGCCACACACTCCAGTGGTTGACGTACGCGAGGTCGAGCCGCATCCGCTGTTCGTCCGACGTGTGGCTGCGGCCGCTGACCTGCCAGAGCCCCGTAATCCCGGGCTTCATCGCGAACCTGGGGAGCTGCTGGTGCCGCGGCAGCTTCTCGAGATCCGACAGCAGCAGCGGCCGCGGGCCGACCAGGCTCATATCTCCTCGAAGCACGTTGAACAGCTGCGGCAACTCGTCGAGGCTGTACCGGCGCAGGAAGCGGCCCACTCGCGTCGTGCGCGGATCCTGTTTCAGCTTCATGAACGTTCTGTGCGATGTCCGCGCGAGCCGCTGCTCCTGCCTCTCCGCGCCGTCGATCATCGTGCGGAACTTGAACATCGTGAACGGCTGTCCCAGATAACCGACGCGCGGCTGGAGAAACAGCGCGCCCCCCGGGCTGGTCACGTACACGACGACGGCCACCGCGGCGAGAAGGGGCATCAGAAGGAGGACAAGCGCCGCCGCGACGACGACGTCGAAGGCACGCTTGGCAGTCAACGAGACGGGGGCTCGCGATCGAAGGGCGTCGCTGACCCAGAGACACTCCGTGGCGGGCCCAGCGCTGAAACTCAACATCGGTTCAACCTGGCAGCAGACGCATCGCTGCAAAAAGAAGGCGGCCCAGCAAGGACCACGGTTGTCTCAGGCACACCTGATGCCGAGTCACCAAAGCAAGCAACATGCCTCATCAATAAAGGTTGCGCGAACGCGCAACAACGTCGCGAGGCGCGGCCTGCGGCCGCCGGAAGCGCCCTGTCAGCGCTGGTACAAAGCAGCTAGAATGCGCCGAAACCGTGGGATCGCAACGCAATGACATCTGCGAAACTGGCTCACCCGCGATGCCAGGTGTTTTGGAACAGTTCGGCTGGGTAAAAAGGTGTCTGCACAAAACTGCTCTGCAAAGGGACGTGACCGCTTTCAAATTTCGAAACCCGGCTGACACGCAATCGTGCGTTGCGGAGAGTTGGTGATCAGCAAGAGTCTTCCGAGATCGTCGGCAGTGCGCAGATGGAAGGCCCGGGGCTGCCGCGCCGCGCCGCTGCCGGCGCGCGGGAGCCCCGTCGATTAACCAGGATTGCCGACGCTATTCGGAGCCGCCGCCGAAACCGGTCGGCTCCTCGCGGTCTGGCTGTCCTTGCCCGTTGTCACCCTGGGCTGCCATGCGTTCGCGACGCTTGCGGTGGCTCGCGAGACCGCCCTTCCGACCCGCCTCGCGCGCCTCGTCACTGGTCCACTCGTGGGCGGTGCCCTTCTGGTGCGCGGCCTTGCCTCCCTTGCTGGCAATCTCACGCTGTTTCGAACGATCCATCGATGCGAAACCGCGGTCTTCCTTCGCCACTGTCGCCTCCTCCGGCCGGCGGCACCGCGCACCCGGGCGGGCCGCGGACCTCCGCCGTGGGCAGCACGACTGCAACGGAGGTGCCACGAAGTTGTTGATCCTGTGAGATTTGTAGGTGCTTACCACCATCGGAAGCGGCCGGGCAGATCTGCGCCGTGCGCTACCGTCAAGTGGACAGGGTTTGCCAGATGAGGCGACTGACGGTCCAGCCGGTTCGCGAGCGGGACCGGGAATTTTCAGATCATGGGTAAGCGCGGCGCCACTCAGCTCGACAGCCGCTCCGCCTCTTCGATGCGGCGCTGCACCCTCCGTTTGCCGATCAGCGTAAGAACTTCGAACAACCCCGGGCTGACCGTCTGTCCCGTGACGGCCACCCGCGCGGCGTGAATGAGCGCCGCCGCTTTGATCCCTCGCTGCTCCGCCGTGGCGCGAAGCGCTGTCTCGAGGATCTCCGGGTCGAAGGTGTCGATCTGCTCGAAGCGCGCCCGCAGCGCGGCGAGATGGTCGCGAATCCCGGGATCCGACAGGTGCTTCTCGGTGGCTGCCCGGTCGCGGATGATCTGCTCGCTCAAGAACGGGAGCCCGCGGTCGATGAAGTCTCCAAGCGTCTTTGCCCGGGGCTTCAGTAACTCGATCACCTCGAGGAACCAGCTGCGGAGTGCCCCACGATACTCCTCGCGCCAGAGGCCCGCCGCGCGAAGCGGCAGCTCGATCCGCCGGGCGATCTCCGGAGCGTCCATGCGCAGAATGTGCTGCTGGTTGAACCAGTCGAGCTTCTCCGGGTTGAACACGGCGTTCCCGCCGCTGATCCCTTCGAGCGTGAACGCCGCAATCAGCTCCTCCCGCGTCATAACCTCACGGTCGTCGCCCGGGGACCAGCCGAGCAGGGCGAGAAAGTTGAACATCGCCTCGGGCAGGATGCCGCGACGCTGGTACTCCATGACCGACGTCGCGCCGTGTCGCTTGCTGAGCCGCTTCTTGTCCGGTCCGAGAATGAGCGGCACGTGCGCGAACGCGGGAAGCGGCGCCCCGAACGCCTGGTAGAGCAGCACCTGCTTCGGGGTGTTCGAGATGTGATCGTCGCCGCGCACGATGTGCGTGATGTCCATGTCGATGTCATCGACGACGACCGACAGGTGGTACGTCGGGTGCCCGTCCGATCTCAGGACGACGAAGTCTTCGATGCTGTCGTGGGCGACCGAGATCTCGCCGTGGACGAGATCGTGGAAAGCGGTCGCGCCCGCGTCGGGGACCTTGAAGCGAATCGCGCGCGGGGCGCCTGCGGCTTCAAGCTCCGCGACGCGTTCCGGTGGCAGCGCGCAGCACGTCCTGGGGTACTTCCAGCCGCCGCCCGCCGCGTCGCGCGCGCGCTTGAGATCCTCGGGATTGCAGTAGCAGAAGTACGCGTGGCCCGTTTCCACCAGCCGCGTGGCCATCGCGCGGTACTTGTCCAGACGCTGGGACTGGTAATACGGGCCGTGCGCGCCTCCTTGCGTCGGCCCCTCGTCCCACGTCAGCCCGAGCCACTTGAGCCCCTCGAAGATCCCCTCCGTCATTTCCGGCGACGAGCGCTCGACGTCCGTGTCTTCGATGCGGAGCACGAACGTGCCGCCGTTTCGCCTCGCGTACAGCCAGTTGAACAGGGCGGTGCGGGCGCCCCCGACGTGCAGGTACCCCGTTGGGGATGGCGCGAATCTGAGACGGGGGGGCATCCCCGTATTCTAGCGAGTGGGTCGTGTCTCGCTGAAAGTCGTACCCAAAGGTCCGACGGGTTCAGGGTTCGGTTTCTGGAGAGGTTCGGGGCGGTGACCCGGGAAGGAGGGCGCGGACGGCGCGCCCCGCGAGGGAACGGAGCGGGGCGCCGGGGCCCGGCGAGCGACCGAGCCGGAGCCGGGGCGGAGCCCGAGGGAGGAGGGCGCGCACGGCGCGCCCCGCGCGGGAGCGGAGCGGGGTGCTGGGGGCCCGGCGAGCGACCGAGCCGGGGTTCGGGGCGGAGCCCCGTCCAAGATTAGAAGACTTCCCCGAAGTGCGACCAGACCCACTCCCGCAGCTTCTCGAGCCGGGATCGGCGGCGCCACTGGTCCAGCTCGAGGCGCCGCGCGCGCCGGAGGTCCTCTTCGAATTGCGCGGTGATGCGGGCCGCGAGGTCCGTCTCCTGTGTGGCCACGTTCAGCTCGTCGTTCAGCTCCAGCGAGCGGTTGTCGAAATTCGCCGAGCCGAACATCGACCACGCGCCGTCCACCACGACGGTCTTGGAGTGCATCAGTGTCGGCTGGTACTCGTGGATCTCGATGCCCTTCTGCAGCAGCCGCTCGTAATCGTAGCGGCTCGCGTACTTCACCGGCTTCGCGTCGGTGACGTCCCCTTCGACGAGCACGCGGATCTTGACGCCGCGGTCGATCGCGCGATGGAGCGCCCAGGTCGTGGACTCGTCGAGGAGGAAATACGGCGACGCGATGTCGAGCGAGCGGCGCGCGGCGGCGATCGAGAGCAGGTACAGCTCCTTCAACGCATTGCCGCCGCCGGTCGGCGAGCTCCAGACGACCAGCGTCTGATCCGACGTGCCTGCCTCCGGCAGCGGGTTGCCGATCTCCGGCGTGACCGGGCGGTCCGCTCCCTCGACGAAGTTCTCGGAGAATCCCCCTTCGAGGAAGCGCACGGCGGGACCGGTGATTTCAAACTGCGTGTCGCGCCAGCCCTGGCCGTCCTCGGGACGGCCCACCCAGTTGTCGGACATCCCCACGCCGCCGGTGAAGCCGATGCGCCCGTCCACGACCAGGATCTTCCGGTGCGTGCGGTAGTTCAGTTCTTCAAGCGTGTACCACGCTGGCTTGTTGAAGAGCGCGATGCGCGCACCGGCCGCCTGGAGGCGAGGGAGGGTCTCGGTCTCGACATCGGGGGAACCGAGCGCGTCGAAGACGAGGTTCACGCGCACGCCGCGACGGGCGGCACGCTCGAGCGCGGCGTCGAACCGCGATGCGATCTGGCCCGGTGTGTAGATGTAGGTCTCGAGGCTGATGCGCTCGCGCGCGCCGCCGATGGCGGCCAGCATGCGCGGGAAGATCCGCCCGCCGTCCACGAGCACCTCGAACCGGTTGCCGGTCGTGATCGCGGCGCCCGTCAGCGCGGCGGCAAATGGCGGAAACGCCCGGTCGGCCGCGCCGTACGGGCTCTCGACGCGCAGCGTGGACTGATCCTGCGCGATGGCGAGGAAGATGGCGATGATCCCGATCAGCACGCCGAGCGCCGCGAGGACGTACTTCCACACGCGGCCGCGCTGTGCAAAACAGATTCCGCGGCGCGGTCCTCGATTGCCTCCGCGTTCTGCTCTTCAGATGAGTCCGTGCTCCCGCCCGAAGGCGAGCAGGCGGCGCTGGATCTCGTCGCGCGTGTCGCGGAAGTGCTGGAGCCTGTCGCGTTCGTCCCCCGCGAAGGAGGGGTCGGGCAGCGGCCAGTGCAGGCGGCGGACGTTCCCGGGAACGACCGGGCAGACCTCCTCGGCGCAAAGCGTGACGATCAGATCGAAGCCGCCGGCGTTCACCTCGTCGACGCTCTTCGAGCGCTGCGAGGAGATGTCGATGCCCAGCTCCGACAGCGCGGCAATCGCCAGCGGATGGACGCGCCAGGGGACGCTCCCGGCGCTTTCCACCTGCGCGGCATCCCCGAAGAGATGCCGCGCAAGCCCCTCCGCCATCTGGCTGCGCGCCGCGTTCGCGACGCAGAGAAACAGGATCTTCACTGCCGGGCCGGCTTGACCGCCCGCACGAACGCGCTGAAGAACGCGCCGTCCACCGCCTGCGCGATCGTGTCGTACTCGAGCCCCGCCTCCTCGATGAGGGCGCGCGCGTCCTCCGCGTGATACACGCGCGTGGCCTCGAGGTCCACCTGCGTGAAGCCGGCGGCGCGCAGTTTCGTGGCGTACTCGACGTCGCTGAGCGCCCCCGCGACGCAGCCTGCCCAGAGCTCGATGCTGCGGGCGACTTCCGGCGGGACCTTCGCGTCGGCCCTCCGCACGACGTCGGACACGGCGAACCGCCCGCCGGGCTTCAGCACCCGGAACGCCTCGCGCAGGACCTGGTCCTTGTCCCCCGACAGGTTGATCACGCAGTTCGAGATGATCACGTCCACCGAGTTGTCGGGCAGCGGGATGCTCTCGATCTCCCCCTTGAGGAACTCGACGTTCGTCACTCCTGCCTTGCGCTGGTTCTCGCGAGCCAGCGTGAGCATCTCGTCGGTCATGTCGAGCCCGTACGCTTTCCCCGACGGGCCGACGCGCCGCGCGGAGAGCAGCACGTCGATCCCGCCGCCCGAGCCGAGATCGAGCACCGTCTCCCCTTCCTTCAGCGTCGCCAGCGCGGTCGGATTGCCGCAGCCGAGCGACGCCGCCACCGCCTCCGAGGGCAGGTCCTGCACCTCGGAGGCGTCGTAAAGGTCCTTTGAGATCGGATCCGCGTCAACGCTCGAACAGCACGACGGGCCGCAACAGCTCGTCTGGCCCTCGGCCGCGACGCGCGCCGCCGCCGCGCCGTACCGTTCCTTGACCGCCTGTTTGAGGTCCTGTTGTGTCTGAGACATATCCCCCTCCAAGTGCATTCGCTCAGGCGAATATAGCCTGCTGGATTATATACGTCAAGCCGAATATAATGTTCCCGGGACGGAGACCACGATGGACCGACTGGAACAACTCGAGGACGTCTTCCGGGCGCTGGGCGACAGGACCAGGCTGCGCATTTTAGGTCTTCTCGCGGGAGGCGAAGTCTGCGTCTGCGAGATTCACGAGACGTTGAAACTGCCGCAGCCGACCGTCTCCCGGCACCTGGCGTACCTGCGCCACGCGGGGCTGGTCGCGGGGCGCAAAGAGGGGCTCTGGGTGCACTACAGCCTGGCGAACCCGGAGGACCCCGTCCTCCGGGCGATTCTCGACGCGGCGGCGCACTGGGTCCAGCACGCCCCGTCGGCCGGGCGCGACCTGGCGCGCCTCGAGAAGCGCACCGGCGAACGCCCCCGCCCCGCCTCGCGGCTGCGCCTCCTCAGTTGCTGTTCGCCGGACGTTGAGCGGCGGCCTTAGAAGGTGAGTGCAGGCTGGCTTGCCTGGCCGAAGCTCGTCGAAGACGAGCGAAGACTGGCGGTGAGGCAGGGATTCGAATTCTACGAGCGACCATCTCCAACTACTTGATGGCGCGCCACTTCTGGCTCTAAGAATTTGAGTCCCAACGCCTTGTCGCAACCTGCGTGTTCTCAGCAGTCTTCCCCAATCCTCTGGATTCCACCGGAGTTTTGGAGACATTTTGGCGACGCTCTGGATGGCAATCAGCGTCCGCTCGCCTCCCGATCAGGAGTTTC